>NZ_JAWOTH010000002.1:0-576559 GCF_033338745.1 Vibrio sp. Vb1026 | reverse complement strand
GAAAGCACCGGTCTTGAAAACCGGCATACGTTAATAGCGTATCTAGGGTTCAAATCCCTATCTCTCCGCCACTTTTAAAAAAACCGCTGTTCTTACAGCGGTTTTTTTGTATCTGCTGTTTTTTAACCGCTGTTATCGAAACTTCTAATTGATTTTTCTCTAGCTCTTTCTCCAAGTTTTTGCGTACCTACTTTGGGTTTAGTTTACGCAGTAATACCTTCAATCGAAGACATTTCCATACGTCTCATTTGGGCTTCAAATAGAGCTTTCTTAAGTCTCAACGTGGGATGCTTAAACGCATTTTGATAGAGTTCCAGTCTAAATACTGCGGATGCACTTGGAGAAAAAATGAAGCTACTTTACTGGTTAGATGAATGGCAAGCTCTTACTCAACAAGAACAAGAGATGGCTTTACCTATCTCTGGCTACGATTTACTTGATGATGTGTTTGTGAAGTATGAACTCGTCGATCTTAACAAGCCATTGTTGTTTACATTTTCTCCTTCCGGTACTGATGTGCAGGTACAAGATTTAACTCCGGATTTTTCTCCTTGGGGCTACGAGCTCGGAATACAACAACAAGTAAACATTATTGCCTTTCAACATTTAGGACAAAGTAATTGGTTCCGTAGTCGGAATTTGATTTTCTTTCTGGAGCAGCTATCTGAGTTGCTTCATCCCTTCAAATGTCGTTTGGGTTATGGGCAAAGTCGAGGTGGCTTTGCAATTGGCGCGTTCGCTAACTTGCTGAAACTAGAACATCTTTTGTTGTTTTATCCTGTTAGCACTAAAAATAAAGCGTTAGTGCCTTGGGATGATCGGCCGAGTACTGAGCTTGCTCAGCAGTTTGCTTGGGAAAGCGGCTACCATGATCGAGATTTGGGCAATGCCAAAGGTTATATTATTTATGACCCATCCAATCGCATTGATCGTCTTCATGCTGAACGTTATCCAGAGCTTACCCATTTAAAAGTCGTCGGTATGGGACACGGCACTCAATCCACACAATTAGATAAATTAGAATTTTTTAATCTGGTGGCGCAGGAGTTTGTTCGCCATCAAACCTTAGATATTGACCAATTTAATAAGCAAATTCACGCTTTGTTTTAAAAGAGGACTGATATCAGAGTCCCCTGTAACCAGGGGGAGATGATCACACACTAAAAACTAGATTTTTAACACAATTGCTAGGCGCAATTTAGATGGAGGATTAATGAAGTTACTGTACTGGTTGGATGAATGGCTGGCTCTTTCTCGTGAAGAACAGCAAACCAGGCTACCGATGTCCGGGGAGGACTTACTTGATGATGTATTTGTTAAGTATGAGTTTGTCGACCGCAATAAACCGTTGTTGTTCACCTTTTCCCCTGCTGGTACGAATCTACAAGTACAGGACTTACACTCAGACTTTGCGCCTTGGGGTTATCGCTTAGCCCAGAAACAAAAAGTAAATATTATTTCATTTCAGCATCTTGGGAAAAGTAACTGGTTTCGCAGCCGTAATTTGATTTTCTTTCTAGAGCAACTGTCGACTTTACTTGAGCCCTTTGAATGTCGTTTAGGCTATGGACTTAGCCGCGGTGGTTTTGCTATTGGTGCCTTTTCTAATCTATTAAAGTTGGATCAAGTATTGATGTTTCACCCGGTCAGCACAAAAAACAAAGTTTTGGTGCCATGGGATGATAGGCCAAGTACTGAACTTGCCCAACAATTTGATTGGGAAGGAAAGTATCACGACCTCGACCTTGGCGATGCAAAAGGCTATATCATTTATGATCCAACTAATGAAATCGACCGCCTTCACGCCAAACGCTACCCAGAGCTCACTCACTTAAGAGTCTTCGGGATGGGACATGGTACCCACGCGACGTATTTGAATAAATTCGGTTTTTATAAGCAAGTGGCCGTAGACTTTATACGTTATCAGAAGATAGATATAGCGCAGTTTCGTCATCAGACCAAAACGCTGCGCTTAAAAGAAGATTACTATCAGTGCCTTAACAAGGCGAATGCGAGCTCACAGCATCGTTTAAACTTACTGAGTACCGCTCATAATGTACTAATTGAAGAAAAGAAAGAACATGTGAAGGAGCATCAAGCGCAAATCGATATTCAGCCACTTGTTGATATTGCACTTAAGCATGAGTATGACAACCCGCAAGATGCAGTACAGCTTTTGGAAGTCGCTCAGCAGCTGGTTCCGAATGATCCCGTTGTGGAGCGCAAGTTGCAGCAACTGTCGTAACGTGGAGATGTAATGCGGACGATATTGGTCGAAATAGGTCAGTGGCTTTTGTCGCTGGCCTTTTTAATAGCTTATGGATTGATATTTCGATGAAATCTAATGAAGCAGTACAAAATAAAAAGCCCAAGCAAATGCTTGGGCTCCATAAATGTTAATGCGAGTTTTAAAACTCTTTTGGCGCAAAGCCTGTCATCACATCAAGGCGAAGTTCTTTACCAACTTTTGTTAATGGGTGAACGATTACTAAGCCGCGTACGCGTTTTTTCAGTTTGCCGATGTCCGCTTGTTCTGCTTTGGTGATTTCACGAGAGAAAGGCATATCAAGTAAGCTTTTACGTTCTTTGTTCAGCTCATAGTTTTGCTTGTGCTTTAACTGGTTAAGCTTTTTGGTAAGCTGTTCTACTTCATCCGTGAACTTTGTAATCATTTCGTGATCACCACGAGAACGTGCCGCATCAAGTTTACGTTGGCATGTATCTAAACGGTTGTGCAGCTTTTGAATATCAGTTTTTATGCTCATGGTAATTTGACTCAAATTTTAAATAGTCGAGGAGTATAGCATAGCTGAGATCACACGCTCTACTATACTTCTCGATTGTCTGGCTTTAGTTAATCAGTTCATTGCCCGATACGTTACCAGAGAAAAAGGCTTCGACGTTATCAAGCGTCACAGAGGCAATATTATTAAGTGCTTCGTGAGTCAAGAATGCTTGGTGGCCAGTAAACAGCACGTTATGACAAGCCGATAAACGGCGGAAAACATCATCTACAATGACATCGTTAGATTTATCTTGGAAGAATAAGTCTTTTTCATTGTCATACACGTCTAGGCCAAGCGCACCAATCTTACCTTGTTTCAACGCTTCTATCGCCGCTAGTGAATCTAGCAACTCGCCTCGACTGGTGTTAATGATCATTACACCATCTTTCATTTGCGCGAAGGCTTTTTCGTTCAATAAGTGATAGTTTTCTTCACTCATTGGACAATGGAGAGAGATAACATCCGCATTAGCGTAGATTTCTTCAAGCGAACAGTAACGGGCTCCCATTTCTAGCGCTAATGGGTTTTCGTAGGGGTCGTAGCAAAGCAGCTCCATGCCAAGCCCTTTGAAGATACGCATCGTCGCGATACCAATCTTACCCGTACCAATAACACCAACAGTTTTTCCGTAAAAGTTAAAGCCAACAAGACCCTCTAGCGAGAAGTTGGCGTCACGTGTGCGTTGGTAGGCCTTGTGAAGACGGCGGTTTAGGCACATCATTAAACCAACCGTGTGCTCTGCCACTGCTTCTGGTGAGTAAGCAGGAACTCGAACCACTTGTAAACCTAGTTCTTTGGCTGCTTGTTGATCAACTTTATCAAATCCCGCGCAGCGCATAGCAATAAGCTTGGTCCCGCCCAGAGAAAGCTGTTTAAGGACAGGAGCTGAAAGATCATCATTAACAAACGCACATACGACATCACTGCCGTGCGCCATCTTGGCTGTTTTTTCGGTTAGTCGGAAGTCGTGATAGTGAAATTCAAAATCGCGGTTATTTTTAATTTTATTAAAAGAGGCTTCGTCGTAGGATTTTGCACTAAAAAAAGCAATGTTAATCATGGTTCCCTCTCAAAAAGTGCGGACTTTATAAATAAATATGCTTATAAAGTAATGCAACTTAGCCGCAATGAATAGAGAAATCTTCTCTTTGACTTTTGTTGTATCAAATAACGATAAGAAGTACGCCTTTCAGCGAGTCTATCTTATGGTTCCGCATTAGATACTGTTTGCTTTACGAGCATTAACTGACTAGCATTATCGCTCTTTTCTTGTTCACTTTATTAGCTTAGGCGTTACGACAATGTCAGTAAAATGGTGCTCTATGTTCTTGTGTTGTGTGTTTGCTTCTGGCACTCACGCAGCTGTTGACCTCGTTAAAGTCGACAAGTCTAAGCGTCGAATGTATTTGATGGAACAAGGAGCAGTGCTAAAAGAATACCGAATTGCTTTAGGAGCGAACCCTCAAGGACATAAACAAGAAGAGGGAGACAATCGCACACCAGAGGGCGAATACACTCTAGATTATGTTATAGAGGACTCTGCTTTTTATCGTTCTGTGCATATCAGTTACCCTGATGCGATTGATACGTTGGAAGCGAAGCGCCGAGGTGTGTCCCCTGGAGGGAACATCAAAATTCATGGCTTAAAAAACGGTGAGAGTCAGTTGCCGATTTACATCCAAAGTTTTGATTGGACTAATGGGTGTATTGCGATTACCAACGAGGAGATGGACGAATTTATCCAGCTTGTCGAGATGGGGACACCAATTCAGATTGAGTGGTAACAAAAGGTCCCCTTTAATGTTCTGGCTCTTATAGGCTATGGCATAAAGCGCTGTGGATGATCACTAAAAATACCGTCTAACTGAGGCAGGTATTTCAGTTTATTTGGATTGTTCACCGTATAGCACATCACTTTGTAACCGGCTTGTTGGAGTTTGTTTATCTGGCGAGTACGAACCCAGTTAATATTTAGGTTGCAGCTATAGGCACTAACTTCTTCCAAAAGGCGTTTATCTTTTCTCGTAAAGAATTCACTTAACACACCCAATCGGTAGCCACTGCAGTATTTGTGCATTGCTCTAATGACGTCATGACTAAAGCTCGATAGGAGTACATTCTCTTGCGGCATTGGACTTTTTGTTAACGCATTGGCGAGAGTCTGCGCCACTTCTTCCGCTGGATGGTTGTCTACTTTAACTTCGATATTCAAGTTAAGCTTATTCTCAGTAGCTAAAGTGAGCAGTTCATCTAGTGTCACGATCTTCTCGCCTGAAAAGTCTGTGCTAAACCAACTACCGAAATCTAATGCTTTTAACTCTTCCAGGGTGAGCTCATCAACACGCCCTTGTCCATTGCTGCATCGATTGACGGTATGATCATGGCAAACCACTAAAACATTATCTTTGGTAGGCTGTATATCCACTTCCACCCACTTCAACCCCAGGTCAATGGCTGCCTGAATGCTTATTTTTGTATTCTCAGGGTATGAACCTGCCACGCCACGGTGACCAATTAATAACGTTTCCATTCGCTTTATCTTTTGCTTTGCGGTTGCCAGATTGTACTCGTTTTTTCTATGAAGATATATCTAGGTGCATATTGTTAGGAACCTTTAGTAAAAGTGAACATTAAACTCTAATGGCACGTTGCTGCTTCTTGGACTGAGTCCTGTGGACTTAAAGCATTAGAGTGTTAGTTGTTTAATTGGTAAATGAGTAATAAAATGCGAACCATTTTTATTTGAATGGTGAGTGGTAATGTCACGAGTTTTGATAGTCGATGATGACGTTCCTTTGTGTGAGCTGTTAGAAGCGGTTTTGCAAGAGGAGGGCTACATCGTCTCTTCTATACATTGCGGTGAAAGTGCGCTGCAATATATGGAAAAAACGCCTGTAGATCTTGTATTGCTTGATGTCATGTTACCAAACCTTAACGGCATGCAAGTTGCTCGTAGGATCTGTCAGCGCTTCGCGACACCTATCCTAATGCTTACCGCTCTCAACGATGAAAACTCGATGCTTGATGGTTACCAAGCGGGGGCCGATCAGTATATCGGAAAGCCTTTTAATGTCGCTGAGCTTCTAATGCGCATCAAAGCGATTCTTCGTCGTGTCGGCTTGGAACGTCAACGTCAGACGATGTGTAGTACCGTTCAAACGATCAGTGACCAGCTTAATAGCTTACCCCTCACAAGTACGGAAGCTGAACTATTGAGCTACTTGGTAAAAAACCAAGGAGTCGTGATTTCAAAAGCAGAGCTTCAAACCGAAGTGTTAAAGAAAGAGCTGAGTCCTTTTGATCGCAACCTTGATATGCACATCAGTAACATACGTCGCAAGTTAGTTGAAGCGGGGCTTTCCAAGCAACATATCAAAACCTTCCGTGGCAAAGGTTACAGTTATTTAGAGGCTGTAAACCGTTAATGAAGCTCCGGTGTCCACCTTTTATTGCAAAACGTAAAGATAGCTTAGCGTTCAAGTTATTTAGTTGCATGACCGCAATTGTAATTAGTATTTTGGTCGTGCAATCCTTAGCGGAACAAGCTCTGGTGAAAGCCATGTTGAAAGTGCCCGATAGTGTGCGAGAAGAAATGCTAGACCTTGCACATCAAGCCAATGTATTGATTGAGCACGGAGACATGGACGAACTTGCTGACTGGGCAAATGCGCAAAACTTTTATTTATTTGTGTTGAATGAACATCAGCAACCAGTTACGCACCGTCTGATGCATCCGCACTTCGAGTTCAAACTTCAATTTAAGAGAAGCATTGATGATCAACTTGAGGGGAAAGTGAATCGCCCCATCATCAATATTCCTTTAGTTCATGGCAATACTTTAGTGATTCAATTGCCACATCGACTGCACCCTGCAAATGACTTCATTCTGTATTTCTCTATTCTCAAAGTCGTGATTGCAGTGGTTATTTTGGCGCTCTTTTCGCTGCTAATGGCACGTAACTTACAGCAACCATTGGATCGATTGAGAGAAGCAAGCAAAAAGCTATCTAATGGCGATTTTAATGTCAGTGTCGTGAAAGAGCTGAAGTCGAGCACGCGTGAGTTTAACGAGTTAGCGCAAGATTTCGATCACATGACGCAACAGATTCATTCTCTCGCTGAAAAGCAGCGACTGCTTATAAGAGATGTCTCTCACGAATTGAGAACGCCGTTAGCGAGGCAGAACTTGGTTCTGCATCTTTTGCGAAAGCGTGTTGGAGAAAGTGAGCAAAGCCTAGTGACAAGGCTAGAAGATGAAGCAAAAGAGCTAAACCATTTGATCAGCGATATATTGGAGTTCAGTCGCTTGGAAAATGCGCGCTTCGACAAAGCCACGAAACGCTGTGATTTAGAAGTTTTGCTCTCCCCGCAAGTAGAACGTTGCAAAATAGATTTGAAGTCAGAACAGACGTTGTCTTTCCGCTCAGAAGCTGTATGTGCTAAAGCCATTTGTGAAGAAACGCTGGTCATTCGTTGTTTGAACAATCTTATTGGTAATGCCATTAAATATTCAGGACAAGCATCTCAGATAGAAGTTTCTCTGGAAAATTATGTCAAAGAAGGGCAGCAGTTCACCATAATGTCAGTATCTGATGATGGGCCTGGTATTCCAGAGAACAAGCTGGTCGATATTTTTGATCCGTTTACACGCTTAGATGCTTCTAGAGATAAAAAGCTTGGTGGCTACGGTTTAGGTCTTGCGATTGTCAAAGAATCCATGCGTATTATGGGTGGAGCAGTTACGGCGAAAAACCGTGAGCAAGGTGGTCTGAGGGTTACTTTAGTGTTCAAGCAATAAGTATGATTAAGTCGTAATTCTTGTGATTAATATCACGTTATCATAGCGCATCATCAGAGAGTACTTTACAAAAGTTTGCAAATGCAAAGAATGTAAATTTAATGCAAATGGTAATACTTATCACTTATATTCACCCGCGAAATAATTAAGAGGGAATCGCATTCAACAAGTATGTGACCCGAAAAATAATAATCGGAGTGAAAGGATATGTTTACTAAGAGCCATTTGGCGTTAGTGATCGGTGCAGTGTTAGCAACACCTGCAGTGGCGGAAGTTCAAACAGACGAACATGTAGTTGTAGAAGGTCGAGAGTTCGGCTACAAGGCAGATACAAACAGTACAGCAATGCGCATGGAAATGACGCAGCTGGAAACGCCGGGACAAGTAGCGGTTATCGATGAAACGGTAATTGATGAGCAGCGTGCAAGTACACTTGGTGAAGTGCTACGTAACGATGCAAGTGTTAGCGCGGGTGGTACAAGCCGTAACCGCGAACGTTTCTCTCTACGTGGTTTTGAACTTAGCAGTTCAGACGGTTTTCTTCGTGATGGTCGTCAACACTGGTCACACTACCGTCAGCCAATTGAGCTTTTAGAGCGTGTTGAAGTGCTTAAAGGTCCATCAGGTCTGCTATACGGTAAATCTGAGCCAGGTGGCTTGGTAAACATGGTTTCGAAAAAACCAACAACTCAAACACAAGCAAGTTTGAGTCAAGATCTAGGTTCGAATGATCACTCACGCACTGTGCTTGATGTGAGTGGCGCGCTAAATGATGCAGAGACACTGCGAGCGCGCGCAATTTTTGCCAAAGAAAGCTACGGCTCTTGGCGCAGGTACGGTGATGGCACCGAGCCAGAAACGGATCGTACGGTTGCGGGCCTAGTGGTTGAGTACGATATCACAGACAACTTTATGGTATCGGCTCATTACGATCGCACGAAAGACGATGGTAGCGTGGACTCTGGCGCATACATTGTTGATGGCAAAGCGGTTCGCGGTGATAAGTATATTTGGGATGCGCAGTGGTCTGAAATTGATAACGAAGTAGAAAACTACGGTGTCGATATTAATGCGCAAGTCACGGATAACGTGAACGTAAAAGCAGGTTACAACCGCCAAGACTTTAAGCGTTTTGATGTAGAGTCTTACCCTAAGTTTGATCAGTATGAAGAGTTAAATACGATTAAGCATCGAGGCAACGATCGCTCCGATAATTGGGTATTTGATACTGCATATATAGATGTGACGACGGACTTTACTTTGTTCGGTACGGAAAACACGTTGTTAGTGGGCGCTAACTACTTAGATTACAGTTATGATCGCTTTATGGCATTTCATAATGAGGCGAGTATTGCGCCAGGAGAAACGGTGCCTAAGCCTAGCTATCGTAGTTCGAAGAAATCACCAACTGCTGAGTACGATACTTGGGGTATCTACGCGCAAAATATGATGACGATTAATGATTACTGGCAAGTGCTTGCAGGTGTTCGTTATGACGAAAAGCGTGATGATGAACTGACCGAAAACCAGGTTTCTCCAAAATTTGGTGTCATTTTCCACCCATCGACGAATGGCTCGGTTTACGTTCAGTATTCTGAAAGCTTCATGCCTCAAGGTGAAGTCAGCAACGGTAGTCGTACCTACATCAATGAAGGTGAGAAACTCGACGCTGAGCGTGGTATCTCTTATGAAATCGGTACGAAGTGGGAACTGTTTGATCAGCGTTTATTTGTATCTGGTGCTGTGTTTGATATCACGTTAGAGAACATCTCGCTGGATGTTGAAAGCGGCAAAGACGCGGGCGGCAATCTCCTACACAAGAAAACGCAAGGTGGTGAGCAAGTTCACAAAGGCGCTGAGTTAATGGCTCAAGGTTTTGTGACCCCAGAGTTGTCGCTAACCGCTTCTGCAATGTATTTGGATGCAGAGCTTAAGAAGGCAGAAAGATATGAAGGTAACCGCCCTGTAGACGTGCCAGAGTTCTCGGCAAGTCTATGGTCTAGCTACAAGGTTCAAGACAACACTAACTTAAACCTTGGTTTGATTTATGAAGGTGATCGCTACGGTGATGCAAAGAACACCTTCAAGAAAGATGGCTACGCTCGCGTTGATATGGGTGTGTCATACAAACATAAGTACGATGAAAACTTGGATATTATTGCTCGATTCAATGTCGAAAACTTATTCGATACCGACTACTTCGCAGGTGGTGGTAGCACGAATGGCGAGCAAAAAGGTGCGAGTGGGGTTGTGGTTGGAGAAAGCCGCAACTACATGGCAACAATCCAGTTCAAGTACTGATAACAATTTGATTATTAAAGGGGAAGGGTAGTCTTCCCCTTTGGTCGTTTTTGGAACATAGAAATATAACTCGTATGAATCTAATGAAATCAAGTATCGCTCTGTTGATATCATCGGTTTTGATTCCCGCTCACGCGGCGAACTTAAACGATGCACAAGCTGTGCAGAGTAAAACAAACCAGTCGTCGGCGGTAAGCCAAAAACGTATTGATGCAAGCGCAGAAAAATCACTTACTCTAGAAGCTGAAATTGAGCAGCTGCAAGAGGAAGTCGGTAACTTGAAGATTTATCGCGATCATCTTGCAAGCCTTGTTGAAAGTCAAAATCAAGAAGTTGATAGCTTGAACGAGCAAATTGAGCAGATTGCTCAAACTCGTCAAGGTGTCGTGCCTTTGATGTATCACATGCTTGAGGGCTTAAAAGTGCTCGTCGCTAACGACAAGCCTATACGCAAAGCGCAACGTGAGGAGCGAATTGCAAAGCTGGATTCCATGATGACGCGTGCAGACGTTGCGGATGCAGAGAAGTTTCGTCGTATTTTAGAAGCGTACCAAATTGAAATGGATTACGGCACCAAGCTTGGCGTTTACCAAGGCAAGATTAACCTGGGTGACAATGAAGCTGTGGAGGCGGACATTCTCTATTTAGGCCGTTTGTCTTTGGTAGCGCGTAGCTTATCTGGTGACACATTTTGGAGCTGGTCGCAGCAAAAACACGCATGGCAACAAGTGGGTTCTGAGCAAAAATCAGAGCTAGACAAAGCGTTCGCTATGGCGAATAAACAGATCGCGCCGAGCATGTTAACTCTGCCAGTGTCGTTAACCGCTGCGGAGGGCAAATAAATGATGAAAAAATGGTTATCGGTTGCATTAATCTCGACAGCCGCATTAATGCCTCATACAACTTTTGCTAGTGATGCGTTGTTACAAAAGGCGCAGCAAGAAAATCGTCAACACCAATCGCACAATGTCGCGCGTGAATCAGGTTTTAAGCAAACAGAGCAAGAGCTACAGGCTATAAAGAATAAATTGGTGGCAGAGCGGGCTGCTCTTCAAGCAGAAGCGGACTCATTAAGTGTTACCTTCGGTGAAAATGAAGCAGAACTGGCACAGCTAGAAGAAAAGTTGCGTCTAGAAACCGGGAGCCTAGGTGAGTTATTTGGCGTCGTTCGCCAGAACGCAAAAGAGCTAGAGTCTGAGCTAAAAAGCTCAGTAACCGGTGTCGATGCAAACTCATATCAGAAAGATATCGATGCTATTGTTGCGGCTAAATCACTGCCAACGTTGACCCAACTTCAGGCGATGTGGCGCAGCATGGAAGAACAAATCAAAGCAAGCGGTGAAATGGCAAACGTCTCTTTCACACTGCTAAATGGCGAAGGTCGTGAACAAACGGTTAGTGGTGTTCGTCTTGGTTCTATGGCGCTGCTGGATGAGACTGGCTACGTTAAGTGGAATGGTCAACGCGGAGATGCGGTAAACTATCTTCGTCAGCCTGGAAGCGGTCCAACAGCGAATACTATTTCCTCTGGTGACATTGATGCGCTTGTCATTGATCCGTCACGCGGCATTCTTCTTGAGCAGCTCGCAAACTCACCGACTTTGGCTGATCGCCTAAATGCAGGCGGCGTTGTCGGTAAAATCATCCTTGGTTTATTGGCTATCGGCCTATTGATTGCGCTCGTACGTGGTGCATCACTGATGATTTCGCGCCAGAAAATCATGAAGCAGCTGAAAACCCCAGCTCAGCCAGGAAACAACCCTTTGGGTCGCGTGCTTGCGGTATACCAGAAAGACAAGCATCGCAGCGTAGAAGCGTTAGAACTACGTCTTTTGGAAGCTGTTGTTGATGAGCAAACCCACCTAGAAAAAGGGTTGTCGATGCTTAAGCTTCTTGCTGCTCTAGCTCCTATGCTTGGCCTACTAGGCACGGTAACGGGTATGATCGAAACCTTCCAAGTCATCACTCAATTTGGTAATGGTGATCCGAAAGTAATGGCGGGTGGCATTTCGATGGCACTTGTGACTACCGTACTTGGCCTTGTTTCAGCCATGCCTTTGTTATTAGCGCACAACGTATTGAGCTCTCAAGCAGAAAATATTCGCAGTATCTTAGAAAAACAAGGCATCGGTTTAGTTGCAGAACAAGCTGAGCGTGATATGCCGAGTAACAAAAGCCATTCTAACACCTTAGCGGAGAACGCAGCGTAATGGAGCAGATCCTACTCAGCACATTGGGTTTGATCAGTGAGGATTGGGCCACAACCTTGATGAGCTTTATGCAGCAAGGTGGTCAAATCCTATGGTGGCTGGCCGCTGTCGTGGCGGTGTGCTGGCTGTTGGTTATGGAGCGAGTTATTTATCTCACAACGGTTTTCCCTGGGGTAAAAAAACAGCTTTGTGAGCAGTGGCAAGCAAGATCAGAGCACCACTCTTGGTACGCGCATCAAATCCGTGAAGGATGGATTGCAAAAGCGCAAATCGAACTGCGCCAAAACCTATCGACTATTAAGCTACTTGTGGCGGTTTGCCCAATGCTAGGGTTGTTAGGGACGGTGACAGGCATGATTACGGTGTTTGACGTAATGGCATCGCAAGGCAGCAGCAATCCGAAATTGATGGCTTCTGGTATCTCACTTGCTACGCTGCCAACCATGGCAGGTATGGTAGCAGCGCTTGCGGGCATGTTTATTCATGCTCGCCTTAGCAAAGTGTGTGAACGAAAAGCTATCCAGTTAGAACAATCTTTAAGGAGTCAAAAGTGAGACTCGGACGCAGACCTAACCAACAAGATGAAGCTCAAGTCGATTTAACCTCGATGCTTGATATCGTCTTCATCATGTTGATCTTCTTCATTGTGACCAGTTCGTTTGTACGTGAGTCCGGTGTAGAAGTGAATCGCCCTCAGGCTTCTAATGTAGTAAGCCAAAAAGATGCGGGCATTTTTATCGCAGTAACGGCAGCGAATGATGTGTACATCGACAAACGAGTGGTTGATATTGAGCGTGTTGAGGCCTCTATTGAGCACCTGTTACTTGATCAGCCTGATGCCTCGTTAGTTATCCAAGCTGACGAGCATGCTTACAATGGCACTGTCGTGAAAGTGATGGACGCTGCAAAGGCGGCGGGTGTGAAGAACATTGCATTGGCGGCGGAGAAACCTTAATGGGCAGGCTGTTACTTGCACTACCAGCATCACTGTTAATTTCTGTGAGCTTGTTTAGCTTTATGGCGTGGATGGTTGATAAAGGCAACCAGCGTGCACCAGAAGCTTCAGAAGCCGTTCGTTTTGATATGGTGATGGTAGAGAATGAAGCAGACGTGCAGCGTCGTCAACGTTCAGTGCCGGAGCAACCAGAGCCACCTCAAGCGCCGGAGCCAATGGATCTGTCTCAAGCTGACACTCAAATGGAACCAATGAGTCAGATGACGCCAGTCAGTGCTTTAGGTTTAAACACAGCCCTTGAAGGCATCGCGATTAGCGCCCCAAACTTGAAGGGAACAATGGGCAACCAGCAAGCACTGCCGTTGTATCGTGTTGATCCTCGCTATCCAAGTAAGGCGCTGAAACGTAGAGTGGAAGGTTATGTCATTATGCGTTTCACGATCGATGCAACTGGACGACCAAAAGATATTGAAGTGATCGAGGCTGAGCCCGAGCGCATGTTTGAAAGAGAAGCAATCCGTGCGCTTAAAAAATGGAAGTATCAGCCAAAAGTTGAGGATGGTGTGTCAATTGAGCAGTTCGGACAAACCGCTAAAGTGGAGTTCAAGTTAGCCAAATGATGAAAAAATTCTTAATCGGTACGGTATTAAGCCTGAGTGCACTCTCAACCATTGCCAGTGAGTTAAGCCAATACACCGCAGCGAGAGTTCAACGAGCACACAACTTGGCTCAAGAAGAGAAACTGAAAGAAGCGATTTCATCTCTTGAAGCTATGGAGCTTTCTCGTGGATATGACCAAGCTTATGTCGCTCGAATGTTGGGTATTTTTTACTGGCAGAATGAGCAAACTCAAGCGGCGATTAAGCAACTTGAGTTGGCAGTCAATAGTGGTTTGCTACAAGATGAGCAATCATGGCAAACCCGAAAAATGTTGGCTGATATACTGCTGAACGAGCAACGTTTTTCTAAGGCGTTACCTCATTACTATGCCTTGAGCAAAAACATTCCTAAAGGTCAAAAAGCGCATGAGCTATGGCTACGTATTTCCCAATCTCATTATCAACTGAGTCAGTGGCAAAAAGTGCTTTCAGCAATGGCTCGTTATGAGAAGTTTGGTCAGCCAGACAAGCTTGGCGCATTGTCGATAAAGCTTTCTGCTGAGCTAGAACTGAAAAAGTGGAAGCCGGCAATCTCGACCATCAAACGCTTAATCGTGATTGAACCTGAGCGAATTGAATGGTGGCGTCAGCTTGTTGCTCTATACCTTCGGGTTGATGACAACAAACGTGCCCTAGACTCTTTGGCGTTGGCAAAACTGAAAGGGTTACAACTTAGCCAAGATGACTTAAAGCTGCTGGCACAATTGTACGCGAAACGAGGTATTCCTGAGAGAGCTGCGTTGGTGATGAACGAGCTAGAGGATGTAAACTCGAATAGTAAGCTAAAAGCTCAGCAAGCAACGTATTGGCAAATGGCAAAAGAGTGGGAAGAGTCTATTGATAGCTGGCGTATTGCAGCTCAGCTAGATAGGCAGTATTACTGGAACTATTCTCAACTGTTGGTGCAAGAAGGCCATTATAAAGATGCCATTGCCGCGCTCGATAAGGTCAGAGGTCGTAAAGCGGATGTTGCACTTATCAAAACTCGCGCTTACTACAAACTTAAGCGGTTTGACGATGCGCTCGCTAATGCCAAAAGAGCGAATGAGATTAAGCCATCGAATCAGGCAAAAAGTTGGGTTAAGTATCTATCTCAGCTACGCAAAGTAGAATCGACGCAGAACTCATAGCGAACATTTTTATTAAATACCCGAGCTCAGTCTCGGGTATTTTTTTGTCTAAAGTCATAAAGGCTATTTATTGTATGAGCTTTTCATAAAAAGCTAATGCATCAAATGGTCGGGAGAAAAAAGGGCTTTTCTCTATATATTCTTGATGTACCTTGCTCAGTGTTTCAAACTTTTCTCTCGATGTAGGTTCGATATGAAAAGTTAGGCTTTCAGTCGATTCTACAAGCTTTAATGTTGAGGTTCTTGAAGCGTTATTTTTTGCTATTAATAGATAATATGCTAGCTCTTGCTTCTCTTTTAATACACAAGCCTCAAAAGCTTTCTCGCTTAAAAACGGCAGAACAGGAGTTAATGCTTCTATATGCTTCTTTGAATACTCTAGGGTTTGTTTGTCAGGTGTATTCTGGTCTGCCATAGATTCGCACAGCTTTATCTTAGCACCATAATTATCGATAGATTGACTTACGTTGTTAAACAAACTGGCTTCAAACTTTTCACTTGCGAAAGTGACACTTGAGAAAAGTGATAAGAGAATTATTCCAACATTCTTGTTCATATTTTTCCTTCTGAACTACACCATAACGTTTGGCTAGCATCAGAAAATCTTCTCTATCTAACCCTACACTAACTTCTTAGCTTACCTTTTTTATCTAGTTTATGGGTAGCTTTTAAGCTTTTCATTAAATATACATAAAGGCGCATTTTGGTGGAGTCTATCCCACTTTTTAGTATTGGAAATATCATTAAATTTTGAGTCATTAAAATTGATAGGGTTATTATCTAGAGGGTAGGCAATCGGTAACTCACATTGGCGCAAATAGTTACAACATGCGCCAGCCAAGCTGAATTGAAAAAAGTAAACAATGTAAATTAAATGCCAATACGAATGATTATCACCTAAATTATGACCCACATTTATTGGTGATGATTGTTTCTATGTTGCTTAAAAGCAAAGGTGTTCAAACTTGGGCTCGCCGCCTACATATCTATATTTCGATGGCTCTTCTCTTAGTTACGCTGTTTTTTGCAGTAACTGGTATTACCCTCAATCGCCCCGAATTGTTTGAACGCAGTGAACCTATCATTCAACAACATACTCTGACGGTTCCGCACTCAGTTCTATTCTCACATTCAGATACCTTTCAACCTAATCGTGAAGGGCTGGTGGCTTTCTTGACTAAAGAAACCGAGCTTCGCGGTACTCCCTCCGCACTAGATGTGTATACCGAAGTTGAGCAAGGTGAGTTGTTACTCGGAGAGCTTTCTATGGATTTTAAAGGCCCGGGTTATAACGCTACGGTCTTTATTGATATGACTACTGGTGCAGCAGACGTCGAAACGACGCACTACGGTATTGTTGCGCTGCTGAACGATCTACATAAAGGACGCAACAGTGGTGGGATTTGGAAGTGGTTTATCGACGTCACTGCGCTTTTGATGGTGTTTTTTGTTCTTACAGGCGTGTGCTTGTTACTGCCTAAGAAGAAGACGCTCAGAACGTCAATGCAATGGATGAGCTTTGGTACGTTACTGTCGCTCGTAATTTATTTTGTTGCTGTTCCATAACAGCTTTTTTAGAGAACACTTATGTTGAACACAGGAAGATTTTTCCGCCGTAATCACTTTTGTAAAGCCGCTTTGATCGCGGCTTTTGCTCCTTTCTCTCTTTCCGCGGCGCCTCTACCAGATAACGCGAAGGTCGACTTCGAACTCGAACTTCCAAAGATAGATACCTCAATGTATGCACGCCCTTATGTGGCGGTTTGGGTTGAAAACGATCAGCGTAAACCGGTTAAAACCATTCAGTTATGGGTAGGGAAAGACGAATGGTTAAAAGATCTACGCAGCTGGTGGAGAAAAGCGGGTCGTTATGATCGTGAACTTGTTGATGCGGTGACTTCTGCAACACGTCCTGCTGGTCAATACCGCTTTGTCTGGGATGGAACCAATGACGCAGGGGAGCGTTTGAAACAAGGAAATTACACGTTGTACGTCGAAGTCGTTCGTGAACACGGTGGGCGAAACTACTTACGTCAAAAAATAACGCTAGCGGACAGTGACGTGCGCTATGAGCTTAAACCAACACAAGAGACGGGTGTCATCACCGTCAATTATCAAGTTAAGTGATTAAAGGACACAACAATGAAAACCAAAATGAAAGCAGTGGCATTGGCGAGTGTAATGGCAATGGGATTGGCTGTAACCACCACCGCGCAAGCACATCCACGTTGGGTTCTGCCCTCTCACTTTACGGTTTCTAAAGAAGGCGGTGACTGGCTGACATTTGATGTTACTGCTTCTCACGGAACGTTTGTTTTTGACAAGCCAGCGGGTAGTGACCAAGCGTTCGTGGTGATGCCGGATGGCCGTTCTGAGCGTCCTAACTTTGTTGTTCGTGGCAAACGTCGTTCTATGTTTGATTTCTTTTTTACGGAAGAAGGCACGCACAAAGTCGCGATCAATAATCAGCCGAGCTACTACACCCAATACAAAGCGGGTCGTCGTGATACGGTGAAACGGGCGCGAGCAAACAAAGCTGAGCGTGGTGACGTGCTTCCTGAGCAAGCGCGTGATGTGGTTACTCAACTAAGTTACACCCGAGCAGAAAGCTACATTACGGTTGGTATGCCAACGGACAAAGCGTTGGAGATTGAAGGCAAAATGCTGGAAATGAAACCGATCACGCATCCATCGGACATCATTGAAGGTGAGCCTGTGACTTTCCAGTTTTTCTTTAACGGAGAGCCACAAGAGGGCGTTACTGCTGAGATTACACGTGAAGGTACTATGTACCGAAACCATCAAGAACAAATCGATGTGGTGAGCGATAAAGATGGCAAAGTGATCTTCACGCCAGAAGTCGCCGGGCGCTACTTAATGAAAGCGAACTACAAAGGTGAATTAAAAGATAATCCATTGGCGGATAAAGCGAGTGCCAATGTTCATCTTACGTTTGAAACTCAACTTAACTAATCGAATTAGGCTCAGCAATTGCTGGGCCATTTTGGAATTATCATGAATAACACTTCTCTTCTAAAAGCGGTTTTGCTTTTTTCTGGATTTGCGTCCTTTCACGCTGCTGCACATTTTCCTCTGATGAGCTGTCACTTGGCGCAAGATAAAGTGATTTGTGAAGCGGGCTACTCGGATGGATCGACAGCGGTCGACTACGATGTCGAAATGTACGATTACGACGACAATCTGATCGCCAAAGAAAAAACAGATAAGCGTTCCATCGCAGAATTTACTCACCCTGAAACAGATTTCTATTTGGTATTTGATGCCGGACATGAAAGCCCGGTGGAAGTGGATATCGTTGAGTTGAAAGAGAAATGAGTGTACAGAAAGTTCGCCCTGATGATGGTAACCGAGAAGGAAAGTGGGTCGCACTGACAATCGCAGCAATTCTCAGTTCAGCAGCCATACTTATGCCCTACCATCAGGTCGCGACTGAAAAGCCAGACATGCAGTCTCATCAAGTGTTAATCACGGATTTACATCAAAATGAGTTGGGGTTGATCGCTGAGCTTAAGCTCGCTCATGAAGAGATTCGTGATTTGCAGTTAGATACCGGAACTTGGCCTGAGATCTCTGATATGGAGGTGCTTTGGATTGCTCCGTTCGTGAAAGACCAAAACTGGAAGCGTAAAGGTTCTCATCAGTGGCAACGAATTGATGACGGTGTCTACATTGGCGTGAAGACCAGTGCCCAAGGCTCTGCTTCCATGCTGTTGGATAGCCGCAGTTCTCAAGCTGATATTTGGTTTAATGATTCTAGCCGTTCGTTAAATGTGGAGGGACTAAGCGATCTAGCTAAACGCCACGATTTCGGGTGGAAACAAATCATTCTGTCAGACTCTTCTTCCCACTCTCACGCCCATTAAGACAACATAATTGATAAGTACTATGATCAAACGCTCTCTTTTACGTCGTATTCTTACAGCCACCGCGTTATTGACGGTGTCTTCTACTGGCTTTGCTGCCGATAAACTCAGTATTGGTATTACGCTTCAACCTTATTACAGCTATGTTAAAGCCGTTGTTGGTGAGAAGGCGGACATCGTTCCTTTGGTTGATGCTGGTTTTAATCCTCACAACTATTTGCCACAACCTAATGATCTTAAGCGCTTAAATGAAATGGACGTAATAGTGATCAATGGTATTGGTCATGACGATTTTGCACTGAAAGTGATCAAGGCTTCTCAGCGTGATGATCTCGTGGTTATCGAAGCGAACAAAGAAGTGCCTTTATTGCCTGCTATGGGGCAGTCTGTTGGTCAAGGAGCAGTGAACCCTCACACCTTTGTCGGTTTATCAACAACCATTCAAAAGGTTTACACCATCGCGAGTGAGCTAAGCCAATTGGACCCAGACAATGCTACGTTCTATCGCCAAAATGCTCGTAAATACGCGAAAACATTTCGCCTGATGAAGCGTGATGCAATGTTGTCTCTTGGTGAGTTGGACACGGCTGGTATGAAGGTGGCGACAACCCACAATGCTTACGGATATATCCTTCAGGAGTTTGGTGTTGACGTTGCCGCTGTCATTGAGCCTGCTCATGGTGTAGAACCAAGTGCAAGTCAGCTACAGGAAACGATAGAGAAAATTCGTGAATCGGGCATTGATGT
Source organism: Vibrio sp. Vb1026 (assembly GCF_033338745.1). NCBI lineage: Bacteria > Pseudomonadati > Pseudomonadota > Gammaproteobacteria > Vibrionales > Vibrionaceae > Vibrio > Vibrio sp. Vb1026. Next base: position 557,089 of record NZ_JAWOTH010000002.1, on the reverse strand, counting down.
TCTGTTTTATGAGCTCAATATGCCGAATCGCTTTGTTGATACCATCGAAGAGGCGACTGGGGTGCAGCTTTATCGCTTTTCTCACATGACTCACGGTGAGTATGAGGCCGATAAAGTCGAGGTTGAGATGCGAGATAATGTGGAAACACTAATCGAAGCCATGAAATTTGTGGCGAGTAAGCGAGCAGGGGAAAAGGCGTAATGACTGGACCTTCCGTTTCCTTAAGTAACGTGGGCCTAAAATACGCCGACAATATCATTTTGCAGAACATCAGCGTCGAATTCGAGAACGCGAAATGTCACGTGATTATGGGACCGAACGGCGGTGGTAAAACCTCTTTGCTTCGTTCGGTACTTGGACTCACGCCATTTTCGGGAAACATAGCGCTCAATTGGCCAGAACCATCAGCTGCATCGGGGAAGATAGGGTATGTGCCACAAAAAGCGATGTTTGAAGCAAGCCTCCCGTTAACCGTGATGGATTTTGTACTGCTTAACCAAACTCGTATCCCTCTATTTTGGCGACGTAAAACCAAACAAACTCAACATGCCCTGGCCCAGCTGGATCGCGTGGGTATGGCAACGCGTTGCGATCGTCGTATGGGGCAACTCTCTGGCGGTGAGCAACAGCGTGTTTTGTTTGCGCAAGCTTTACTGGATGAGCCCAATTTATTGGTTTTAGACGAACCTACAACTGGCATGGATGAGCAAGGTGTTCGATATCTTGAAGGTTTGATTCATGAAGTCGTTGGAGAAGGCAAAACGGTACTGGCAGTGCACCATGACGTGACCGCAGTGCGCCGTTTAGATGCGCAGGTCCATGTTGTAAATCGTCAAATTGTGGCGTCAGGGCACCATTCAGATGTGCTAAGTCCTGATCGTATAGAAACATTATTCAAGCACTACACAGCAAAAGTGGAGGCTGCATAATGGATTGGTTGCGAGAGTTAGCGGTTAGCGGCGTTGAAGCTGGATGGTTAAGCGATAGCTTTTCTTATGCTTTCATGGTGAACGCAATTGTGGCAGCGCTGATATTAGGGCCATTACTTGGTGGTCTTGGTACATTAGTCATCGCCAAGCGACTGGCTTTTTTCTCTGAAGCGGTTGGGCATGCTGCGCTTACCGGAATCGCGATTGGTGTGTTGCTCGGTGAGCCGCCAGAGAATCCGATCATCGGATTGTTTAGCTTTTGTATGATTTTTGCGCTGTTGCTTCACTTTGTTCGTAATCGTACGAATGTACCTTACGACACACTGGTTGGGGTTTTTCTTGCACTAGCGTTAGCGGTTGGTGCTGCGCTGTTAATGTACGTTGCTCGCAAGATCAACATTCACATGTTGGAGAACGTGTTGTTTGGCTCGATCTTGACTGTGACGGACAACGATATCCTTATTTTAGCGATCAGTTGTTTGATCATATTACTGCTTCTTATTCCAACGTTTAACCGCATTTTGCTGACTTGTATTAGCCCGGATATTGCACGTGTACGCGGCTTTAATACCAGCTTTTATGATTACTTATTTGTCATGATGATCACCTTGGTCACCATCGCCGCGGTAAAGATTATTGGCGCGGTATTGGTTGGTGCATTGCTACTGATTCCTGGTGCAACGGCTAGGCTATTGACTAAACGCATGGGCAGTTTCGTTCTCCTTTCTTCTTTATTGGCAACCATTGCGTGTTTAGTAGGAACCATACTGCCGATGGAGCTTGAGCTACCAGTGCCATCAGGCGCATCCATCATCATTGTTTCTGCGGCATTTTTCCTAACAGCAACGGTTTACCGAATTATACAAAAAGCGTAACCCTTTTTATAAAGTAATGAACATGAAGATAAAAAAATTAGCGATAACTTTTGGTTTGGTTATAGCGACGACACTTCCATCGTTGGCAAGCGCCAAAGACATTTTAACCAGCACTCCCGTCACGTACATGTTGTCTGAGCAACTCATGAAAGGTACAGGGATAGAGACTCAGTATCTGCCTCCAAAGCGTTACGGCGTTGAGCGTCTTGAGAACTGGTTCGCAAATAAAGGTACAGAGCAAGTTAAGCAAGCGGGTCAAGCCGCGACGGTTGCTGTTACTCTTGGTGCGATTTGGAAACAAGACCCGACTTATGTTTACGCTCGACAGGGCAACATTCACTTGATTGAAATCGATGCATCGCAGGCCATTTCTCCTAGAGCTCAAGGAGTTGCAGTACTGACATTGGAAAACGGGTCAACATCGAAGTACGCATGGCTGAACCCTACAAACTTAATCCGAATGGCGGGCATTGTTGGAGAGGATCTACAACGTGTATATCCTGAACACCAAAAGGCTATTCAAACGAATCAACAGGCTCTTATGCTCAATGTGCGTGAACTGATCAACCAACAACAGGCAGAGATCTTCGATAAAGGCATCGATTCAGTGGTACTGATGAGTGAGTCATTAGAGGACTTTGCCTCTGGCAACCAATTGTTTGTGGTTGGGCGCGAATTTAAGCCGGAGCTCGAGTGGACAGAAGAAGACAAATTATCTTTAAAAGCTCAGTTTGAACAAGATAAAACGCTATGGTTAGTGACGGATAAACGACCGTCGAAAACCTTGACATCGCTTATTAAACCGAGCCGCATACTGCAAATTGATGTTATTGACCGCTGGGGCAGTAAGGGTATCAAAACTGAGAAGCCACTCGCACGTTGGGAGATGTGACACGTAAAAAGCCACAAATTTTATGATGGGGAATGAAAAGTTCCCTATTTTTTTGTGACTCAGTTCAAAATGTGAGCATTAATACCACTGGTTGCATAAGAAAGTGTTTGTTTCATTTCTATTTCATTACTACTTTGTTATGTGTTCGTTGCGATTGATTCGGATTTAATCTGTTTCTAAGCGAACCGGTACAAACAACTATACGGATGTTAACAATGAAAATGAAAACTCTAGCCGTTGCAGTGGCGGCACTAGCATGTGGTTCACAGGCCTTCGCAGCAGAAGTTTACAACAGCGATGGTACATCTTTATCGATCGGCGGTCACGTTTCAGTTGGCGTGGGTGAGTATTTCGAAGAAGATGTAAAAGTTCACCAAGTGTCTCCACGTATTAACGTTGCGGGTAAGAAAGACATTGGCAACGGTATTACTATCGACGCTAAAGGTGAATGGGCGCTTAACTACCTAAATGGTGGTGAACAGTCATTCAAAACTCGTCTAGGTTACATCGGTGCTACTCATGAGCAGTTTGGCCGTTTAGTAGCAGGTACTCAATGGTCACCTTACTACGATGTCGCTGGCGTTGCGGATCTACCAATCGCGTTTGCGAACGACTTTTTGTACGACAACCACGGCAACCTAGGCTCAGCTCGTGCTGATAAAATGCTTAGCTACCGTAAAGGTTTTGAATTTGGTGAAGGTTTTGCTTTCAACCTAGGTCTAGGTTGGCAAGGTGAGCAAACTTCAGATGCAACAACATACGAGCAACGTGGTCAAGTTGCATTGAGCGGTTCTGTAGCTGGCTTTGGTCTAGGCTACGTATACAGCGGTGGTGATGTTAAAAACGCGACTCTAGGTACTAAGAACGCTGAATCACACCTATTCTCTTTAAACTACGGTCAGTACGGTTCAGGTCTATACGCAGCAGTAGTATACGGTATGAACGAGTACTTTTACCAAATGCGTAAAGACACTTCTCAACTTGAAGCTCTTTTGGCATACGGCGTAAACGATTGGACATTCAGCGTTAACTACGAAGGCGTAGAAGACGAAGAAGACAATAAGACAGTTTCAAGCGAAACTGCGCTACAAGCAGAGTACGCTGTAACTCCTGCTTTCGTAACGTTTGCAGCTTACCAGTTTGATCTAGGTAACGACTACAACAATGAAGAGAACGACTACTGGACTCTAGGTGCTCGTTACTACTTCTAATAAATAGGCCAGTTTCTACTGCCTAAACACATTTATTGTGTTAACGCCTACTCGTTGTGAGTAGGCGTTTTTCTTTCTGCTATCCTTTGGCTATAAGAGACGCTAGTCATTCTGTGCTTAGGTAACCCCACTCTTTGTTTAGAGAGTGCGTCTATAAAAATGCCCGCAACTTGCGGGCATTTTTTGTTGTTAGAGATACAGTTCTATTAATACGCTTATTTTTTATCGAGTAAATCGAGGAAGAAGGCATACTCTAGCGCATCTTCTTTTAAGCGCTTAAATCGACCAGATGCGCCGCCGTGTCCGGCTTCCATATCGGTTTTGAACAACAAGACGTTATCGTCTGTCTTCATTTCACGAAGTTTGGCGACCCACTTCATTGGTTCAAAGTACTGTACTTGAGAGTCGTGCAAGCCAGTCGTTACCAACATGTTCGGGTAGTTTTGCGCCTTGATGTTGTCGTAAGGCGAGTAACTCAACATATAGTCATAGTATGTTTTGTTATTTGGGTTACCCCATTCATCATACTCATTGGTGGTCAATGGAATTGATTCATCGAGCATAGTGGTTACCACGTCCACAAACGGAACATGTGCACCGATACCGCGGTACAGTTCTGGTGCTTGGTTGATGATAGCCCCCATTAAGAGACCTCCTGCAGAGCCACCAACAGCGAAGACTTTATCTTTCGCGCCGTAGCCTTGTTCAACCAAACCTTTAGTCACATCAATAAAGTCGTTGAATGTGTTTTGCTTGGTTAGTTTTTTACCGTCTTCATACCAAGGGCGGCCAAGCATTTCAGATCCACGAATATGAGCAATGGCGTAAACAAAGCCGCGATCCAATAGACTCAAACGTGTCGAGCGGAAAGTTGGCTCAATGGTTGCGCCATAAGATCCATAACCATATTGGTAGAGTGGATTTGTACCATCTTTCTTAAATAAGTCTTTACGATACACCAAAGAAACGGGTACTTCTTTACCGTCACGGGCTGTGACCATGATGCGTTCTGATTGGTAATTGTCAGGATTAAAATCACCAAGTACAGGTGTTTGCTTCATGATTTCTGACCCGCCCGTTTTTAGATCGAAATCGTAGTAGGTTCCTGGAGTGGTTAAACTGCTGTAATAAATACGAACTTTCTCGTTATCCAGCTCTAGGTTACCTGTCAAATAGGCAGCAAACGCATCGTCATTAAATGTGAGGGGGAGTTCTTTTCCTGTTGAAAGCTGACGTACAGTGACGCTTGCTAGGCCGTTAGAGCGCTGCTCATAGACGATGTGATCATTGAATAACTCGAAGTCGACAAGTTGAGTGTTGTCGTCTGCGGCAATCACATCTTGCCATTTAGAGCGGTCATGCATGTCATTTTGATGAACTTTCATCAAACGGAAGTTGACGGCTTGATAGTTAGTATAAATGTAGTACCAATCGCCTAGCTTAGAAATACTGTATTCAATGCCATCTTCACGAGGATAGAACGGTTTCGCCTTTGCTTTAGGGTTGTTCGCATCAATGATAGAGACCCCACTGGTTTCTGTACTCGAATGCCAGATATAAATATCTTCGCCATCTTTGCTTTTGCTTAGTGAGGTGTAATAGGCGCTGTCGGTTTCCTCAAAAATCAGCTCATCGCTGCTTTGTGGTGTGCCCAATACATGACGATAAACTTGGTAGCCCAATAAGGTCTGTGGATCTTTTTTGATGTAGTAAAAGGCGTTGTTATCGTTCTGCCATGCGACAGCGCTTGAGGCCCCTTCGATTTCATCTTGTAGGTAATTGCCTGTTGTCAGGTCTTTGATCTTAAGGGTGTACACGCGGCGGCTTAATGTGTCTTCGCCATACGCCAATAAGTTTTCATTCGGACTAACGTATAGGCCGCCGATACTGAAAAATTCATGTTCTTTTGCTAGTTCATTGACATCTAAAATGATTTGTTTGTCTTTGCCTGCAAAGTCTTTAGCTCGCAAATGGACTTCGTACTCGTTATCTCCGGTCACTTCACTGGAGTAGAAGTAGTTGCCTTTACGAACCGGTACTGAGTTGTCGTCTTTTGCGATGCGCCCTTTAATTTCTTCAAATAGCGTATCTTGAAGTGTTTCAGTGTGCTTTAGAACGGTTTCTGCGTACTGATTTTCTTTCTCTAGGTGCTGTAAAATTTCAGGGTCTTTACGTTCGTCGTCACGCATCCAGTAGTAGTTATCAACGCGGGTATCGCCATGAATAGTCATCGAGTGAGGGACTTTTTTCGCAACCGGAGCTTGAGTTTGTTGAGCAACGATCTGTGTTTGGGAGTATTGAGTCATGCTGGGGATTCCTTGATTGCTGCATCCGGCGACAAGCGCGACCGAGACGGCCAACGTAGTTAAAGTGAAACGCATCTGATTTTATCCTTATTGTACACCCAAGTGGCCTCATCCTGAGGGCTGGGCTTTCATTTTGTTAGTGTTTTTCAGTTGTCCATTCTTTGTTATGGGGTATGCCGAAAAAGTGAGAATCCTCAATATTTTCGAGTTGGCTACTCAATTTGAAGGAAGCTGAAAACACATTGTGTAAGTAGCTGTTATTTTTAACAAATATCAATTCGAAAGTTAAATCATTCTCATCGGGAAATCGATATAGTGTGATATGAAAAAAGGGACACACTTGTTGAGAGTGTCCCTTTTGGATTTTGAAAGTAAGCTGATAATGATCAGATAACTTGCGGTACTTCGTTTGAGTGATTGTGTGCTCGATTCACCCACATTAACCCAAGCATTGCAATTACCGACATTGCCATCATCAAAATGCCCAAAGGCATCTGGTTATGCGCTGGAAATAGTGACGCGAGCAAAGTTGCGACACCTGCCCCCAAGTTTTGCATACCACCCAATGTCGCGCCTGCTGTTCCTGCATGGTATGGGAATGGCGCAATCGCTCCAGTTGTTGCTGCTGGGAAGAGAATACCCGCACCCAAAAAGTACACGGTTGCGCCTCCAACAAGCGTTAATGCCGTGGTTAAACCAAACAAGCCTGGGATGAGCACAATAGCAGAGCCCACAAAAATAGAGACCAAGCCTACGTTTAAAGCACGACGCTCAGAGCGACGTCTTGCGATGTAGCTAGATAAGCCAGCACCCACCAAGTAACCTGGGATCGGCAATATAAACAGCAAACTTACCGTTGTTGCCGGTAATTCTAATACCCCACCTAACAACACCCCAGCCGCCGCTTCGAATACACCCACACCAGCGAATGTTGCAACCAGGCAAATCAAAAAGCCTTGAAAGCGACGGTCAGACAAAACGTGTTTGTAGCTTTTGGCTACTGGTTCGAATTTGCGTTTCTCTTTTGGTAGTGTCTCCATCATGCTTGTCATCATGGTGATCACAACCGCGATAGCAAATAGCGCTAAGAACAAGTAGCTTGACCGCCATCCGAAAGCTTCTGTTAGGTAACCGCCTAATACTGGTGCCATTAAAGGTGAGAAAATCACACACATGCTAATTAAGCTGTTTGCTCTGTGTAGATCAGAGCCTTCAAAGCAATCGCGAGTCAGAGTGCGTGACATCGCACCGCCGCAGCCAATACCTAAGCCTTGGATAAAGCTACCAATCAAGAACCATTCAAATTGATGTGCAAATAATGCTACCAGTGTACCCGCGATGTAGATAAGCAGCCCGACGATGATGATCGGTTTGCGTCCCAAGCGGTCCGATAGTGTGCCATACGCAAATTGCGACAAGCCATATGGGATTAGGTAACAAGCCATCACAGCTTGAAGTGATGACGCAGATACCAAAAACTCGCCCGCCATATGACCGATTGAAGGCACGTACATTGTCTGGGTCATTTGACCCACGGCAGTCAATATAGCGATTAAAAAGGTAAGTTTCGCTAATGGAAACGAAGCAGACATTTGCGTATCTCTCCAAAAAATTTAAGACGTAAAAACCCTTAGCGCTCTTTTACAGAGTGCCAACTGAATTCTTGTGTTGCGGGGGTATTTGCGCGAGATAATAGTGCTTGCTTGTATAATTAGCAATCGAAAAGTGTGAAGTTGAGCAAGATAAAAATCTATGATTTCAGTTAGAAAAACTAATCCGATTTTGTTTTCAAAAAGCGGTGCATTTCTTTGTCTAATTACGTTAAATATTTTACTTTTCGTGAATAGAATGAGCCTTATAGGTAACTGGTTTTAATGGTTAAAGTGCAAAAATAAAGCGTCTGCTCGGTTGATCTGAGTTCAAGATGAAACGAGTGAATAAAAGGTAGAGGAAGGCATCAGAAAGAAAAGGGAGCCGAAGCTCCCTTAGAAATGATTATGTCTATTCGCGCTCAGATGCGTATGCGTAAAGCATTTCTAGTGCGATGGTTGCTCCCGCTAGTGCGGTAACATCACTGTGGTCGTATGGAGGCGATACTTCGACAACATCCATACCCACGATATTCATGCCGGCTAAACCACGAATAATTTTCAGCGCTTTGTCTGAGTTCAAGCCACCACAAACTGGTGTACCAGTTCCCGGTGCGAAGGCCGGGTCTAAGCAGTCGATGTCAAAAGTGACATATACTGGCTTGTCTGCGACGGTGCGACGAATTTCTTCTAGGATCTCGTTCACCGACATGTCATTCGCTTGCATCGCATTAATCACATTGAAGCCGTGATCTTGCTGTTTGTACTCCGTACGAATGCCGATTTGTATTGAGTTCTTCGCTGAGATCAAACCTTCTTTCGGCGCATGGTAGAACATCGTACCGTGGTCGTATGAACTGCCATTTGCATAGGTGTCCGTATGAGCATCAAAGTGAATCAAAGCCATTTGGCCATGATGCTTCGCATAGGCACGTAGGATAGGTAGCGTGATGAAGTGGTCACCGCCCAATCCCAACATGGTTTTACCACTTTTTAGAATTTCACTGGTTGCCGCTTCAAGGCGGTAAGTAAAATCTTCCGCATCACCGCAATCGAACACGAGATCACCTGCGTCGATCACTTTCAGTTTATCCAATACGTTGAAGCTCCACGGGAACTTCTTACCTTCCCATGCCAAGTTGACTGAGGCACGGCGAATTGCATCTGGACCCATACGCGCACCTGGACGCCCAGATGTTGCCATGTCCAGAGGGACTCCCAACACCACAACGTCTGCGTCTGCCGATACCGGGTTACGAATGTACGGCAGACGTAAAAACGACATAGAGTTGGAGTAAAGCGAATAATCAGTTTTAGTAAACAAATCATTCATATCAGAAGTCCTCTAAATAGGTGTATCCTGCTAGACCTTGTTCTAGTTCTGCTAGGATTTGTGCTTGTTCATTGGCTTCAACTCGCTGTGAAACCAATTGTTTATAATTGTCACGAATCGCATCCACGTCGATATGAACGTAGCGCATCATGTCTTCTACACTATCACCTTCGTTGATGTAACTGATCTCAAATTGACCGTGTTCATCAACATTGACTACAGCACTGTGGGTATCACCAAATAGGTTGTGCATGTCACCAAGGATTTCTTGGTATGCGCCTACTAGGAAAAAGCCCATTAAGTACGGTTTGTCTTTGCTCCAAGCTGGTACAGGTAGCGTGCTCTCGATGCCTTGACCATCAACGTAGTGATCGATCGCGCCATCAGAGTCACATGTGATGTCCAACATCACTGCACGACGCTCTTCCGCCTCGCCCAGACCAGAAAGTGGCAGAACAGGGAACACCTGATCAATACCCCAAGCATCTGGTAGAGATTGGAAGAGAGAGAAGTTCACGAAGAACTTATCCGCAAGACGTTCGCTCAACTCGTCCAGAATCGGACGGTGGAAGCGATTCTTAGTGCTCATCTTTCGGCTTAATTCGAAGTAAATGCGAAGTGACAATTGTTCTGCCCACGCACGTTGTTCCAAGTTAAGCACACCTGTAGCAAATTGAGAGTGCACTTCTGCCAAATCACTTTGGGTATCATTATAAATCTCAATTAACGCACGAGCGTCTGTACCATCTTGTAAGTTTTCCCAGTTTCGCCACATGTTTTGTAGCAAAAGCGGAGCGTCCTCATCAAGCTCATGTACTTCTTCCGGTAGGTACGACTCGGTACCAATTACGTTAGAAATCAATACAGCGTGGTGCGCTGTTAGCGAGCGACCCGATTCCGAAATGATCACTGGCATTGGTTGTTCGTATTGCAGACACACATCGCCCACTGTGTTCACGATATTACGTGCGTATTCTGCAAGGCCGTAGTTCATCGAATTCGATGATTGGCTGCGTGTGCCGTCATAATCCACTGCCAAGCCGCCGCCCACATCGAAGTACTCGATGTTTGCACCGAGTGCGCGTAGTTCGCAGTAGAAACGTGCAGACTCGTTCACACCATTGCGTACATCACGGATGTTTGCCATCTGTGAACCAAGGTGGAAGTGAACCAGTTGCATCGCGTCTAGGTTGCCTTCGCGTTTAAGACGTTCAATAACGCTAAGCACTTGCGATGCTGATAAACCAAACTTCGATTTTTCACCGCCACTTGCTTGCCATTTTCCTGCGCCTTGAGAGGCGAGGCGAATGCGTAAACCAAGGCGCGGTTTTACGCCCAAACTTTTCGCTTCTTCTAGTACCAGATCCAGCTCAGAAAGCTTCTCTAGTACGATGAATACCTTGTGACCCAGCTTTTCACCGATCAGTGCAAGACGCACATACTCACGGTCTTTGTAGCCATTACACACGATCACGGAGCTACCTTGCTGAGCCAATGCAAGTACCGCCAACAATTCTGGCTTGCTACCCGCTTCAAGACCAAGCTGCTTGGTTTCTAGTTGAGCTTGGCTCGCTAGAATTTCATCCACCACTTCACGTTGTTGGTTTACTTTAATTGGGTACACCAACAAGTATTTGTTTGGATATTGGTATTCTTCAATTGCTTGGTTGAATGCGTGGCAAATACCATGCACACGTTGGTGCACGATTTGCGGGAAGCGTACTAATACAGGCAGATTTAACTGCTTCGCTTCTAGCTCATTTACAATAGCGCTGAAAGGGATTTGATGTGCACGATCACTACGTGGTGATACATATACTTCGCCTTGGTCATCAATGCCGTAGAAACCTTGGCTCCAGTAGTGAACGTTGTAGTCCGCGCGGATGCGGTCTAATTTAGTTGCTTTTTCCAACTCGATTCTCACAAAAATGTACTTAACTCCTTAATTAATTAGAAGGAAAAGTACAAAAAAGCAAATCATGAGGTATTTACCTCATACCCTGACACGAACTCCGTGTGCGCGCATTAACGGATAAAAGGGCCCTTGAGTCTAATGATTAAAATCTATCATCTCGATTATGATTTGTTGTCGTCGCTACGTGTGAATATTTGTTTACCGAAGCGTCCATTCTGCTGTTATAGTTGGTCTGACCAGTAAGGATTCGGTCATGAAGCATCTCACTAAAATAAGGACATATTTTGCAGCTGCACAGAATTCAGGGGTACATTCAGACCATGTATCTCGCCGAATATCCCGATAGATTATTGTTGCTTGATGGTGCCAGTCGAGCAGACATTCCTCATCTTAAAGACTTTATTGAACATCAACTCCATCGTCCTTTTTCTGATCTAAAGTTGGTTGTTGTGACCCACATGCATCCAGACCATGCTGGTGGTGCGCACAAACTACGTGACTTAACAGGATGCAAGCTATTGGCCGCAAAGCGAGAGAACCAGTGGTATAGCGGTGTAGACGGTTGGCTAATGCATTTGACCGATTTGATGTTAGCACGCTGGATGGCGAATCGGATGCGTAAACCAAAGCAAAACCTGTGGTATTCCCGCAAGCTAAAGCCAGATATTGAACTTATTGATGGAGAGTTTATTCCTGGATTTGATGATTGGCAGGTGCTAGAAACACTAGGGCATACCGACCGAGATCTGTCGGTTTATCATTCTGAACAAGATGTACTGTATGTGGCGGATTTAATGGTGCAGGTGAAACAGCATCTGATTGCGCCGTTTCCCATATTTCATCCGAATCAATATCGGCAATCATTAAAGCGTGTGTTTGAGATGAATCCGCAATGTTTGCTTTTGGCACATGGGGGAGAGGTGACTTTGGATGAAAAAGCGTATCAGCACATTTTGAATACAGCGCCGACTAAGCCAATGACGCACTGGCGAGTGACAAAAGTTAAAGCGAAGGGATTGTTGTTTGCGTTATTTCGTAGGAAGTAGGCTAAGATAAAGCCAGACGAGTGATGCTCAACAAAAACGTTCGATCACTCATCTGAAGCTACGGGGTTAAGATGCCAATAAGTGAGATTGGCTAGGATCAACCAGCACTTTGTCTGCCATACCCTGACGACCTAACAACATCATGTAAGTCATTTTTTCACGGTTAGTCAACGTAATGTCGATTGGCCATTGTTGGTCGCCCATACGCAGCATCGTTGTGATCACGCAGCGGTGCTCAAAAGTACCGTTAGAAGATTTAACCTTACGGTTTGCTTTTAGTTTCGCTGTGCAGCGAACCACTTGTTCTAAATGGTATACATCTGGGTGCAAATCGAATGCAACATAAGACTGACCATCTTTTTCAAAGCAATCAATATTGTCTACATGTAATGAAGAGGTTTGAGCGCCTGTATCAATACGCGCTTCAAGGTGAGTAATCCCTAACTCTGGCAAGCAAATAGCTTCGGCATTCCCAATGATCATTTTCTGATTCATAGTGTCATCCTAGCGACGAGTAACAAGAGAGCCGGTTTTTGGCTCTCTTGTGCGTTAAACAAAAATCAACCTTTACCGCGAGTACGGTTTGAATTTGGCTTAGCGTTTTTCTCGATAAAATCGAAGATCATACCTGCAATGTTTTTACCCGTTGCTAGTTCGATGCCTTCTAGACCAGGGGAAGAGTTCACTTCCATTACCACTGGGCCATTTTTAGATTGAAGGATATCCACACCACAAAGGTTCAAGCCCATCACTTTCGCTGCATTTACAGCGGTCGCACGCTCTTCTTTGCTCAAACGCACGAGTTGTGCAGAGCCACCACGGTGAAGGTTAGAACGGAACTCGCCTTCTTTTGCTTGGCGCTTCATTGCGGCAATCACCTTATTTCCGACAACAAAACAACGGATGTCCGCGCCTTTTGCTTCTTCGATAAATTCTTGCACCATGATGTTAGCTTTCAAACCCATGAAAGCTTCAATCACGCTTTCTGCCGCTTTATTTGTTTCAGCAAGTACAACACCAATGCCTTGAGTGCCTTCTAGCAATTTAATTACTAGAGGTGCGCCACCAACGTTTTTGATCACGTCCTGAATGTTGTCAGGATGGTGAGCAAAGCCAGTGCGTGGCAAACCGATGCCTTTACGTGATAGCAGTTGCAATGAGCGCAACTTGTCACGAGAGCGGCTGATCGCGACAGATTCGTTGACACAAAATGTACCCATCATTTCAAACTGACGTACAACAGCAGTGCCGTAAAACGTAATAGATGCCCCAATACGTGGAATAACAGCATCGTATTGCGGTAATTCTTCACCCTTGTAGCGGATCTTAGGGTTGTTGCTCGTAATGTCCATATAACAGTGAAGCGTGTCGATCACATCGATTTGATGCCCACGTTCTTCACCCGCCTGTTTTAGGCGCATGGTTGAATATAAATTCTCATTACGAGAGAGAATAGCAATACGCATGGCAATTCCTTAGTAAGTCAGTACCAAATTAAAATATAAGTATAGAGCATAGAATGCAGTAGGCAGGTGATCATGTTATGACATAACCTACTTACTTCAACGATTTAGAATTGTGGTTGAACAACCACGTCGTCAGAGGTGCGCACCTTAGGGCGTTTTTTTGTGAGATGAAAACGAAAAAGCATCGTCGACACGACAAAAATATTTTATCGAACGCTCACGCCTTGCGGTATGAGACTGTCAAGGGTGAGATAAATAAAATTGAGCAAAAATTTCATCGCTTTGTCACGAATTATCGCTTAAAAAAGCGGCCAATTTGACCGCTGTTTTTAGCTGTTTTGATAGTGACTTAAAAAAAGTTCCGCCGTTTGGGTAGCTAACAGCCTAGATTCTTCATTCGACAAAGAGGGGCGAATTCCCATTAACTGCGGCCAGAATGCACTGCCTTTAAGTAAGTTGTGCAATTGAGTGCTTGCTATATGTACATCATCAATTTGCAAAGCGCCACTGTTCGATTTCTCCGTAAGCCAGCGGTACAGGGCGGTTTCCTGTTTCGACATTTGTTCTGCTTGTTCTTTGAGATCTTCTGGCTTAAATAAGAAGTGCCCAAATGCCACTTTTGCCAGCTCAATATAGTTTGGTTCCGTCACCACAATGATCTCGCTGTAGAGTAATTCAATCAATTGATCTTTGAGTGGCAGAGTGGCCAAGCGTTTAATATCGCTTTCCATCATTGACGAACGCCAAAGCTCAGTCAGCAACTCCGTCACGATCGCTTCCTTAGAAGGGAAGTGATTATAGACCGTGCGCTTAGAGACTTGTGCGATTGCAGAGAGCTTATCCATGCTGGTGTTTTGCACCCCAAACTCTTGGAACGCTTGCCTTGCCGCGCACAAGATGGCTTCTCTTTTGGTTTCGCTACGACTTTTTCTTTTTACATTCATAAGCTTGCTAAGTTAAGACGATCATTTCTTGATCTATTTTACACTAAGTAGTTTACTTTTGATAATTAGAATGTAAACTGCACCGTGTAGTTTACTTTTGTTCGGGTTAACTTTTTATGAAAAAAACTTTGCTAGCCACAGTAGGAGCGTTCGCGATGGGTACATCAATGATTTCTTGTTCTAATGTTGATACTGAAAAAGCGCCAACATACCCGGACAAATTTGCAAATACAGAGTTGGAATACAAAAGCGGTTTGGGCGACATGTTCGAAATCATGAAAGCGTATTTTACGACTGAGCGCCTTAACCCAACACCAACGATTGAAATTCCAGTGCATGCGATCACAGCGCGGCAACTGTTAGAAGAGCAAGATGACGTCATCTATCGTCTGGGTCACTCAAGCGTATTAATGAAGCTCGATGGAAAACTGGTGATGACCGACCCTGTATTCAGTGATCGCGCGTCTCCTGTACAATGGGCAGGGCCAAAACGCTTTCACCAAACCCCCATCACGATAGAAGATTTGCCAACTATCGATGTGGTGGTGATCAGTCATGACCATTACGATCACCTAGATAAAGCTTCTATTAAAGTGCTAGGCGACAAGGTGGGCACTTTCTTGGTACCGTTAAAAGTTGGCCAATTACTGGTGAATTGGGGTGTGCCGAAGGAGAAAGTGATCGAGCTAGATTGGTGGGAGTCACATTCTGTCGACGGTATTGAATATACATTGACTCCGACTCAGCATTTCTCTGGTCGAGGTTTGACAGACCGCGATACGACACTGTGGGGCAGTTGGGTTATTAATGCACAACAACACAAAGTGTTCTTCAGTGGTGACTCTGGTTACTTCAATGGCTTTAAAGAGATTGGCGAAAAGTACGGTCCGTTTGACTTCACCATGATTGAAACAGGTGCATACAATGAACTTTGGTCAGACATTCACATGTTCCCTGAGCAAAGTGTTCAAGCACACATTGATGTGCAGGGTAAAGTGATGATGCCGATTCACAACAGCACGTTTGATCTGTCGATGCACGATTGGAATGAACCGATGCAACGCGCGTTAGACATTAGTGAAGAGCGCGGTGTAACGTTAGTGAGCCCTGAGATTGGTCAACGCTTGGCGATTGCGGAGCCTCAGCCTGCTAAGGCATGGTGGCAATAATTGCTGAGCTAAACAGCCAAACACCAGAATAGTTAAGTCACTTATCAGTAGTTACTATTAGTAGTTACGTGGTCAGGGATAAGGATAAAGGTGCGATGAAAGCAAAGTGGACGTTGTTACTTACATTAAGCATTCTGCCTACCTTTGCACTAGCAGGGGTAGAGCAAGATATCTCGACGTTGATAAAACGAGTTGAGCAATCCTCTTGCACCTTTATCCGCAACGGCAAGGCGTACACTAATCAAGAAGCGGCAGAACACATGCGCAATAAATGGGATTACGCCAAAGATGACGTTGATTCCGTGGATGTGTTTATAAAAGAAGTTGCGTCGAAAAGTTGGTTATCTGGCAAACCATATTGGGTGGATTGCCAAGAGGAACGCATTACCAGCGAAGAGTGGCTAACATCATTGATGCGCACCACCGACCACATCCAATAACACTTCTTTGATGGTCTGATAGCGCAGAGGTAGAGCACGACTGCGCTTACGAACCAGAAATAGCTCTTCACATACAGTGTTTTTCAGTTGAGCAATGTATAACGTGTCTTTTAGTGGAAAATTGTCGACCGCACTTTGAGGCAGCACGGTGAAGCCAAGTCCTTTGCTGACAGGTAGCAAAATTTGGCTCAATTGATTTACGTAGCCGGATAATGGTAAATCGCTCATCTTAATTTCTTGGAGCTGTGGTTCTTCACACTGGTCAAAAAACAGCGTCATGTAATGCTCGGCATCAGGGTGGCTAATGACACCACAGTCATGCAAGAGTTGTGGCGTTATCTGCTTATTTTGATAATGCTTTGGCAGAACCAAGCACAACCTCTCTTTACCAATTCGCTCACTGTGAAACAGACCTTTGTTGGGAACATCAGTCACGATACCAATATCGATGTGCCCTTGCGTTATGGCGTTGAGAATAGATTGATTTGGCGCGGCTTCTAAATGTAACGATAAGCTCGGGTGCTGTTTTTGCTTCTCCAAAATGGGCCCATACAACATTAACGCCATTGCACCAGAACAAGCCAGTTTACAGTGGCCTGAAAACGCATCATCAAAACTGAGCTCTTCGAGCAGCTTCTTCTCTCTATCTTCTAACTCGAGCGCATATGCGTAGACAATCCTGCCTTGCTCGGTTAATTCGAAGCTTTTGTTTTCGCGCTTGATCAAGGCATGCTGACAACTTTGCTCTAATTTTTTGATGTGTTGGCTGACGCCAGGCTGAGTCATAAAAAGTTTTTCTGCCGTTTGCGTAAAATGACCGACTTCAATCAATGTCTTAAATGTATGTAACCAAACAGGATTAAGCATAGTGTGTGATTTTCTGAGAGCTTTGTTGGGAGACGTAAAGAAAATGATAGCACGGTGTTTTATGAAAACAGAGAAGACTTAAACGATAAAGATGAATCTTTATCAATACATTACAGACAAAATAAAACCCCGCCTGGTTTCCCAGACGGGGCTTATTCTTTTTCGCAGCAATCCAGCTACTAATAGGTGCTCCCTGCATCTATCCTTGATTGTGGCTAAGTCCTTTAACCGAGTTCCTTGTTCATCGCCTTCCTAGCGGTGTCCATTCTTGCCTATCATCCTGACGGGCGAACTCTATCCTAGAGCTTAACTACATCCTTGCTGACAACTCATCCTAAGCTATCAAATCTTCATCCTGAAGATACCCAATCCTTTAGGCTTTTTTCCTGTTCCCGCCAACATCCTGTCGACAAATTGAGTATTGATGTTTTGCTGATTTGACTCAATTAACTTTTCTAAATTATTTTTACTTATTATTTTAAGTGAATTTAAATATTACTTTTAAATCATATGTTTAATGTTTTTTCTGGCATTGCTCTTAGACGTGGTTAATCTATTTGCTTACAACTCTTGTAAGAGATCTCGCACAAGTTTGGTGGTGAATGTATTAATGAGCGCTTTTTGTTCCGAGTTCTGTGGATTGAACTTGATCACAATGCGTTAAAAGGGAGACGATAAAGATGAAAGTGAATTGATCTTGAGTAGAGATTTGTTTGAAAAGAAATAAAAAATCTTGCGGTTTTTATAAACAGTATGGTAAATCTGAAATGCCCACCTTGTTAATCCTTATTAAGATTCAATGACAGTATAAGTAGGGAACTTGATTGCCATTTTTCTGTCATATCTGGTGAGTAAGTTAACTGTGTCAGATAGATAATATGCCGTTTGCCAGTAAAAACAGGCTGCAAGAAATCGGTAATTATCATTATGTTGTGAAATTGGTCACGGTTAAATGATTGATTCCCTTATAGATTGAAGGGGATACGACCTTAGACAATAAGCTCCATGAGGAGCGTTACTTATATAAGATGAGGGACTTTACTATGAAAAAGACTAGAAGAGCTCAGCTACATCGTGTGCGTATTCAATACTGGAAAGACACGAAAGACGCCCCAGCTAAAAAATCATAGTTAATTATACCTAAAGGCACGAGCTGGCTGTGGAACGCAGTTTCCCGTTGATTGCCAGCTCAAAAACGCCAAAATCACTCCGCGCAACTTCCCAAGCACCCTATTTTTAATATCGCATTCTTCCAAAATTAAAAAAGCCAGTCTTAAGACCAGCTTTCTCTACCATTTACTGAGCTCTGCGTATTACAGGTTGCCCTTTAGTTACAGGTAGTTGGCGTCAACTAGTTCGCCCGCTTGCGCGCTTTTCACTTCTGGGCGTGCTTCTAACCATTTGATAACTTGCGCTTTCTGTTCTTCAGTCGCACTGCCGTAACGGTCAGTAGAACATAGGAAGCCTTCAAACAGTTCTAGACCACCGCCACCGAAGCAAAGACCAAGCTCGTCAATGTAGTCGATAAAGTCATCAACGAATGCATCGTAACGGTCGAAGTCGTTAATGTCTGTTTCACAGCTGATCTCGAAACCTAGGATTGCGAACTCACCTAAGAACAGCTTTTTACGGATACGACGGCTCTTGTTATCGATCTTGTCTAATTTCATGATTATCTCTCGTAGATGATTTGATTTCGTACACCTTATACCTTCTATCACACTTTAGCCCAAGTAAAATCAGAATGAAGCGATACAGTTGGTTATTATGTGACCATGATTTAATTGCTTCGTTAGCTGTGTTGGTTTGGTTTGCAGTATTGTTGAAACACAAGTTTCATATGTTTTAAGCACTTTTGTCATTTTTCTTATCCAAACTTCTTGCCGTTCAACTAATCACTTATTTATTAATTAAACTATAAGATCGGGAAAGTAAAAATGAGCAAGGAAACCTTTGACGCGACGCGTTATAACCAAAGTGAAAACAAACCATTTGAAGATGTATTAGAAGCGAGCCTATCTCGACGCAGCATTCTGAAAGGTGGTTTAGGTATCAGTGCGATGACAGCGTTTGGTGCTTTCGGATTGGCTGGTTGTAACTCGTCTGACTCAGGGAGTACAGTAAGCAGTGGTTCGGGCGCATCTAAAGCCGTTCTTAACTTTGAATCTATCCCTGGCTCACTCACTGACGCAGTTTCAATTCCACAAGGTTACACCGCACAAGTACTAGTACCTTGGGGAACACCACTTAATGCACAAGGCAGCGCATGGCAAAATGATGGTACCAACACCAGTACCGATCAGTTAAATGCGCTAGGCATGCACCATGACGGCATGCATTTTTTCCCATTGAACGATAGCACTACAGATGGCTTGTTATGTATTAACCACGAGTACATCGACACATCAGCACTGCATCCAAACGGTCCGACGGTTGAAAATGGCGTACGTACCATTGTAGATGAAGTGCGCAAAGAGATTAACGCGCACGGTGTATCAGTGGTTCGCATTCAACTGGAAGACAACATGTGGAAGTTGGTTGATACCGATCCACTAAACCGTCGTTATACTGGTGCGACAGTCATGGATTTGTCTGGCCCGGTGGCCCACACATCTTTAACTGTCACTCGTTTCTCGCCAGATGGCAGCCAAGCGCGTGGTACGTTAAACAACTGTGGCAACGGCTACACGCCGTGGGGCACGTACTTAACGTGTGAAGAGAACTGGCCAGGTTACTTTGTTAATGCCGGGACTCGTACAGAAGAGCAAGATCGCATTGGTGTCGATGATCAAAGTACACGCTACTTGTGGGAGACATTAGCAGGAAATGCAGAAGAGCGTCTTGATGAGTTCTCTCGCTTTAATGTGGCTCCAACAGGAGCAAGTGCGATGGATGATTACCGTAATGAAGCCAATGGTCACGGTTACATTGTCGAGATTGACCCTTACACGCAAAACTCACGTGCGAAGAAACGTACTGCGCTAGGTCGTTTCCGTCACGAGGGCTGTACTTTCGGTAAGCTTGAAGAAGGCAAACCAGTGGTATTTTATTCTGGCCACGATTCTCGCTTTGAATACCTATACAAATTTGAATCTGCGGCAGCGTGGGATCCAGCAGATGCTAACCCTGATAATCGCTTGGCGATGGGTGACAAGTACATGGACGAAGGCACACTGTATGTGGCGCGCTTCAATGAAGACAGCACAGGTACTTGGTTACCATTAACGCTTGATAGCGTAACAACCGCTGGTGGTACGTTAGCGGATCACTTTGATTCACTGGCTGAAATTATCATCAATACTGCGGGTGCGGCGGATTTAGTTGGGGCAACACCAATGGATCGACCAGAGTGGTGTACGGTTGATCCATTCACGGGTTCAGTATATTTAACATTGACGAACAATACGCGCCGTACAGATGAAACCAATCCTGCGAATCCACGTTTGAATAATAAGTTTGGTCATGTTATCCGTTGGGATGAAGGTGCTGCAGCAACTGACTTTACTTGGGATATCTTTGTGTTTGGTTCTCCAGCAAATGGTGATGCAGATACCAACCGTTCTGGCTTGAATGAGTTAAACCAGTTTGCGAGCCCAGACGGATTAGCGTTTGATGGCCGTGGTATTTTGTGGATTCAGACTGATAACGGCGCAGATGAAGTTACGTCTTACACCAATGATCAAATGTTGGCTGTTGTGCCATCTAAGCTAACAGATGAGAATGGTGATCAAGCTGTGATTGGTGCGGATAATCAAGCTGAATTGAAACGCTTCTTTGTCGGACCAAATGGTTGTGAAGTAACAGGCTTTACCATCAGCCCTGATTACAAATCATTGTTTGTGAATATTCAGCACCCAGGTAACTGGCCATACAGTGAAGATGCAGCCGAAGAAACGCCTGCTGGTGTTTCTGTGCGCCCACGAGCGGCGACAGTGGTTATTCGCCGTGAAGACGGTGGAGAGATTGCAGTTTAAACACCTTAAAATTCAAGCCCTGCAATTGCAGGGCTTGATGGTTTAGGCGAATGCCTAGTTGCACTTTATACCTAGACAACAGGCTTAGCTTTTCAATGAACCGCCTGAAGTACGAATCACGTCTTGATACCAGAAAAAGCTTTTCTTGCGTTTACGTTCTAGCGTTCCTTGCCCATCATCATGACGATCGACATAGATAAAGCCGTAACGTTTGCTCATCTCAGCGGTTGAGTTTGCGACCAAATCGATTGGCCCCCAGCTGGTAAAGCCCATCAGCTCAACGCCATCCAGAATCGCTTCGTGTGCTTGAACAAGATGGTCGTTCAAGTAAGCGATGCGGTAATCATCTTGAATCTCACCGTTTTCATCGATTTCATCACGTGCACCTAAGCCGTTTTCTACGACAAACAGTGGTTTTTGGTAGCGATCGTGAAGGAAGTTCAGCAGAACGCGAAGGCCTTTTGGATCGATCAGCCAGCCCCATTGGCTCTTCTCAAGATATGGGTTTGGTACGCTATCGACGATGTTACCTACTTCTTTCTGTTTCGGGTCTGCACTTGCACAGCCACTTGCGTAGTAGCTGAATGAGATGAAATCGACACTTGCCGATGCGATCTCTTCTAAGTCGCCTGCTTCCATCTGAATTTCAATGCCATTTTCACGGAAGTAACGCTTCATGTAGCCAGGGTACTGACCACGTGTTTGTACATCACCGAAGAACAACCACTTGTTGTTTTCATGCATTGCTGCCAGCACGTCATCAGGATTACAGGTGTATGGGTAGTTGATTGCGCCAAGCAGCATGTTACCAATCTTGCCGTTTGGTACGATTTGCTGACAAAGTTTTACCGCTTTTGCGTTTGCGACTAGCTGGTGATGAATCGCTTGGTAAATCTCTTGTTCATTGGCGTCTTCTTGCAAACCAACACCAGTAAATGGTGCGTGTAGAGACATGTTGATTTCGTTGAAGGTTAACCACAGCTTCACTTTGTCTTTGTAGCGTTCCAGCACGGTGCGAGCATAACGTTCGAAGAATTCGATGACGCGACGATCGCCCCAACCGCCATAGTTTTCAACCAGTGCGTAAGGCATTTCGTAGTGAGATAAGGTCACGAAAGGTTGGATGTTGTGCTCGGCAAGTTCGTCAAAAATTTTATCGTAGAACGCTAAACCTTCTTCGTTAGGTTCTAGTTCGTCCCCGTTCGGGAAGATGCGGCTCCATGCCAAAGAGAGACGCAGACAGTTAAAGCCCATCTCTTTGAACAGCGCGATGTCTTCTGGGTAGAGATTGTAGAAGTCGATCGCCACGTCTTTGATACCCGGTGTACGCTCTTCACGGGTTTGATGCGGACTCAAAATACCGTTTGGCAGCATGTCTGATGTCGATAACCCTTTACCCCCAAGGTTGTACGCCCCTTCTACTTGGTTTGCAGCAATGGCACCACCCCAAAGAAAATGTTCAGGAAACTTAATCATGCTTCTCACTCTTTATATTTAGGAAATGTTTGTGGATTTATTGCTTGAGAATAGTGGAGGAGACACCTCGATACTTGTATCGAGATCGTATTTTTCTCAAACAGCGGGGATGCTTAGTTCTAATGATGATTTTGTAATCAATATCAACCTAGGCTGATTTGAACAATAGAGCGAAAGTCAGCCCATTTTGTTCATTCTTATGCACGGTAATTTGTCCGTTCATATCACGCATATTGTTGGCCGTAATCGCTAAACCCAGCCCCAATCCTTCACCAATTTTCTTTGAGGTTTGGAAGGGTTCGAACATGGATTCAAGCATCTCATTCGACACGCCGCAGCCATTATCACTGACGATCAGTTCGACCTGATTAACGGTTGGATTGACGATCAAGTTGAGCTGCGGGTTGGTGGTGTTGTTCATTGCGTCTAGCGCATTCGAGACAAGATTACCGAGCACCTGAAGCAGTCGTTGTTCTTCACCCATGATATTAGGTAAATCATGAGGAACGCGCACACGCACATCCACCTTGTCTAATTGGGATTGATAAACGCGTAAGGTATCTTCGAGTGCGGAGGTAAGAGAAATTGCTTGTAGGCTTTCTGGTTTGTTATAGGCGAACGTCTTTAACTGGCTAGTCATGCTTGCCATGCGATCAATCAGCTTCTGGACCAATACATTGTTGGCTTTCATCATCTCGGTTTCGCCACGTTCTGCTAGCAGTTCGTTTGTTGTGAGCAGGGTACGCAAGCCCGTCAGTGGCTGATTGAGCTCATGAGTAATCGCGCTCGACATGCGACCCAAGGCGGCCATTTTGCTCGATTCAATCAACTGGCTTTGCGCTTCTTTTAGCGCTTGAGTTCGCTCTTCTACCCGTTGCGCCAGTTCTTGGTTGACCTGTTGCAGCGATTGCTCGGCTTTTTTCCGCTTACTGATGTCTATGATCGTCGCAAGGAAATACTGCTCGCCATGCCAAGGGAAACTGGTTAGCGAGAACAGGACAGGGAAGACGCTTCCGTCACTGCGTCTGGCAATGGTTTCGACCGTGCTGATCTCTGCGAGCTCTTTATGTTTAGGTAAGTCCTTGAGCAACTTAAGTGTGGTGGAATTAGGATTGCCTGCATCGAATAACTCCCAAGCAAAAGCATGTCGATTGACGCTTTCTGGTAAACAGAATAAACGCTTCGCCATTGGGTTGAGATCGAACAGTTGCCCTTGTTCATCAATCAATAGCAAACCAACGTGGGTCTTATTGATCATCTGTTTCAAGCGGCGTTGGGACTCTTCCAACAGAGCTTGAATTCTTTGTTGGTTGATGTGCTTTTGGCGGCGTTGTAAGCCAATGATGACGAGTAATACAACCAATAAGAGCAGCGCTGCTACGCTCCAACCAATCACGTTGATGGTTTGCTGAATCGGCTTAGAAGGGGTGAGGTAGCTTACGTACCAATTCAAATCATCCAATTTTACGGTGTGCGCAAAATAGCGTTGCTGGTTGAGCGTCCACACACTGATATTGGTGTTGTCGTATAAGCGCTGCGTTTCTAACTGAACGGTGTTGCTCGGTTCGTTAAACCAGTCAGCGTTATAGAGCGAGCTGCTCGATAGGAAAAAGCGTTGCTGGCGATTTTGCAACGTAATGATGTCTTGGCTAGTGATAGTCTGTTCGGTCAACAGACTGAGGTTGATTTGCACCACCACAATGCCTGCGATATCCAGACCGTCGTAGATAGGGGCTGCAAGATAATATAGCGGGCTCGAACCTTTGGTTTTGTTCACCAAGGAAACCCCGCCGCCTTGATTGTGAATTTGTTCCACAATGGCTTTTCGGTCAGACAGGCTAAAGCGCTCTTCGATTAAACTCGAGACCAATACTTCGCCAGAGTTAGACAGGATTAGCCAACCTTCCGTATTGGCGGCTTTGTCGAGTTGAGTCAGTTGGGTTTGCAACGGTTCGTAATAAGTCCGGTTTCCTTTCACAAACGCGATGGTTTCCGGGTTATTGGTGACAAGGTAAGGCAAGTGATAGAAGCGTTTGAGTGCACGGCGAACTTCACCGATATAGTCGAGCAGTTTTTGTTGAGCTTCGGTTTGAGTTTGTACGCTCAACCATTGACGAGCAACCTCTCTGCTGGCGCTATAACAAGACAACATCAGCACTGCCGCAATTGCGACCACAAGCCATGTTTTGCCATTCCTTTTGCGCTGCATACCGACTCCATTCAGCTAGTGCGTTCTCACCAACAGTCATTAAAGAGTGCGCCTAACTGGTTGGATGTTAAAGACTTGTAAGCAAGAAGTGAGATCTAGCTCCTTTTCTCCTCAGTGGTTTTTGCTACCGTTAATAAAGATCGATTTCTTTCCCACCCCATAAAGCAGGCAGTAACTCATGGCTTTTGACGACATCCCTAAAATTGCACTTATCGAAGACGATGACATTGTTCGTCAGGCTACCAGCCAATGGCTGCAACTGGCGGGGTTCGATGTGACCGCATTCAGTTTAGGCGAAGAGGGCAAAGCGGCCATTCTTAGCCAAGAATTTGATGCGATTGTCAGTGATGTTCGCCTGCCAGACACCGATGGTTTGTCGATATTAGAAAGCCTGATTGCCAATCACATTCCAACGCCGATTATCTTGATCACCGGACATGGTGATGTTGATATGGCGGTAGGCGCATTACAAAACGGTGCGTTCGATTTTATCGAGAAACCTTTCCAACCGGAGCGCTTATCCCAACGAGTGACCGAAGCGGTAGAAAGCTATCGCGCACAAACGTCTACTCAAGATCGCCAAGAGTACCTATCTAGTGTTAGCGGCTTAGAAGAGGTGTTGATTGGGCGAAGCCGAGTGATGCAACAGCTTAGAGAACAAGTAGCCAAGTTAGCGCGCATTGATACTAACGTGATCATTTACGGCGAAACCGGTTGTGGTAAAGAGCTGGTAGCGACCAGTTTGCACAATGAAAGCCAACGTAGAACCCATCATTTTGTGCCAATCAACTGTGGCGCTATTCCTGAGAACCTGTTTGAAAGTGAGCTGTTTGGGCATGAAGCAGGGGCATTTACCGGAGCGGGTAAAAAGCGCATTGGTAAGTTGGAATACGCGGATAAAGGCACTTTATTCTTTGATGAAATCGAGAGTATGCCGCTGTCCATGCAGGTGAAAGTGTTGCGTTCATTACAGGAACATACGGTAGAGCGCGTTGGGGGCAACCAACAGATCTCAGTTGATTTGAGAGTGATCGCCGCCGCGAAAGAAGATCTCAATGATCATGACGAGTTTCGTCAGGATTTGTACTATCGTCTTAATGTGGCGCAGATCTATTTGCCACCGCTACGTGAGCGAGAAGAAGATGCGTTGATCTTGTTCGAACACTTTGCTCTGAAAAGTAATCCTGAGAGTCGTCTGCTGAGTGAAGCCGATAGAAAGGCCATTCTTGCTTACTCTTGGCCCGGTAACGTACGTGAGCTTAGGAATGTAGCGATGCGTTTTGCATTGGATGAAACCGTCTCCGTGATGGAAATTCTCTCCAGTCGACCATCCTCAACAACCGAAGAGACGCATGCGGGCGTGCCGCTGGCGATTCAGCTACATAACTTTGAACGTAAGGTGCTACATGATTCTTTAGTCAGGCATCATGGACGCATCAATGAGGTGATGCAGGAGTTGGATTTACCACGTCGAACCCTTAACCAAAAGATGCAGAAGTTTGGTTTGAATCGCTCCGACTATACTTAGTGCGATTTCTAGCTAATTCGAAATTACTGGCATAACAAACACGTTATGCGCTTTTGGCTGGAGCTGGGACAAACTTATAATTTAGGTCTTTACCTTCTCCAAACAAGGTAACGAGGTTCCTTCCAGTATGTTTAGAGCTATATAGCGCTTCGTCTGCTTCAGCAAGCGCCTCTTGAAGTGATTGCCCCTCAGATAACTGACTGATACCAAAGCTCATGGTCACTTCAGTTTTAAATGATTGCAAAGCGGTTTCAGTTTCGACCGCAAGGCGAATTTGCTCTGCGACAATTTTGGCTTGCTGTGCTTTTTCGAGCAAAACAATCATGAACTCGTCACCACCAAATCGCACAATGCAGGCGGACTCAGGAAGATGCTTTTTAAAAATAGTGGAGATCGTTGCCATGACGGAGTCGCCAACCGTGTGACCATAGTGATCATTAATCGCTTTGAACTTGTCGACATCAGTCATAATAATGCTGATTGCTTGGCTTTTTTTATGTGCTTTACTAACCAAGTTTGGAACGATTTCTTCCATGGCTCGACGATTATATAGCCCTGTGAGTGCATCTAAATGAGAGAGATCATTAATGGATTGCACCAAGCGTCCGTTAATTAACCACAGCATACTAAAGCTCAAAGCAACGATCAGGCAGATGCTAAATAAGAACGTCAGCTGATGGATAAGGCCTGCGACCATAAAGCTTGGTAACTCACCTGAAAAAGTACTCCAAAGCGCCCTAAATCCCATAAAAAAACTAAATCCAAAGAAAGAGTAAGCCATTGCTTTAACAGGGAGCTTTAAGTCCTTTTGGGTACCTTTAAGCATGGCGACACCACTAAAGAAGGTGACGATACAAATATACATGCTCAGATAAATAATGCGGCTTTTGATAGAAGGGTCATGGAAGGTGAAATAGTAAAATGAACCACTGAAAACAGGTGTTAACAAGGTAAGACAGTGAGCCAATTTTAAAGGGTATTGACGAAAAATGCTTACGCTATATAGCGTAAGCAAGAAGCCGACTAATATGAGAGTGTTGGCTATGACGATGGTCAGCCAGTCTGGCGCAGAGCCTCTAAAGCCAAGTAAAAAAGGGCCTAAACCAATAAACAGTAGTGATATCGAGAAGGTTTTTAAGCCTTTGACTCTACCCTGAGTGTATTGATAACAAAGCAGACTAATAGAGTAAATGCAAGAGAACAGAATAACGATAAAGTTCAGTGTTCTGATGTCTAGATACTGATTATCCATAGGCGACCCATATCAATCTTTCATTCAGGCAACTCCTTTGCCTGATATCAATAAGCGAGCTACATAGTAACGCACTTATTGAGCGATGTCTTATGTTAAACGGCTATTCATTCACCAGCTCGAATTGTTCGGTTTGGTTGGTTTTCGTCGTAAACAGCAGACCAACAATCATCATAAATACGCTAGGCACAATCCAGCTAGCAAAGTCATTGTACAGAGGCATGTAATTACCCATCCACTCATCAGTGGAACTTGGCATGTAACCTAGGATGTGCAGCGCATCAACACAACCAAACGTTAGAGCAGTGAATGCGGTTGCTACCACCATGATTTGCGACATCTTGTTGCGCACTGGTGCCATGATCATCAACGCAATCGCGACTGGGTGAAGCGCCACAACCGCTGGCAATGTGATAGCCAATAGTTGTTCCAGACCTACGTTAGCGATCAAACCAGCCAATACCATGGTCGTGATAACGCAGCCTTTGTAGTTCACTTTGCTGAAAGTGTTGTCGTAGAACTCACTGCCTGCGGTGGTTACGCCGATAGCAGTAGTCAAACACGCCAATACCATCACGGCACCTAGTAGTAGTGAACCAAACGCGCCGAAGTGGCTGAAGGTGAATGCCGTTAAAATGTCGCCACCATTGCTGAACTCAGAACCCAAGTATGAGCTTGTCGAGCCAATGTAAGCCAATGAGATGTAAACAAACGCCATGGCAACCGCGTACATCAAAGCTGCGATTAGCGTGTATTTTGCGGTGGCTTTCGGGCAATCCACACCCATGCTGCGAATCGCGCGGAAGATAATCCAACCAAAACCGATAGAACCTAATGCATCCATGGTCATGTAACCTTGGGTTAAGCCTTCAGCAAATGCACCAGATAGGTATGGTCCCGTTGCGGCAGTTAGCTCACCTGCAGGAGAAACCAAAGCCGTCACAGACATGATGATCAAGATTGCCATCAAGGCAGGCGTTAAGATCTTGCCTAGGTTGTCGACCAATTTACCCGGATATAGGGCAAATAGAATGGTGATAGCACAGAAGGCAATAGTGAAAGGCACCAAAGCTGCATCACCAAACATTGGCGCAAAGCTAAATTGGTAAGCCACGGTAATTGCACGTGGGATCACGAACGCAGGGCCAATCACGATAAACACCATCACCCAAAAACTGGTCGCCAAAGGTTTAGGTAGGGCAGCGGTTAATTTGTCTGAACCGTTTACGATAGCCACCATCACCAGTGCCATCGCAGGCAGACCTACACCCGTCAAGAGGAAGCCAGACATCCCGCTCAGAAAGTTTTCACCTGCTTGGTAACCCAAAAATGGAGGGAAGATCAGGTTACCCGCGCCTAAGTACATGGCGAAAGTCATGAAGCCCAAAGCGGCGATATTGCGTGCGCTTAACATTGTTATTCCTCTTATGTTTCGCTTGGAAGAAACTGAAAGGAATGGGAGGAGTATGTGGTGTTCCCGTCAGCTTCTTCTCAAGCTGACAGAAAGTTTAGATATAGCCTGTCAGCTCTGAATCAGTTTCAGAGAGAGCAGGAGGATCGCAGCAGCAACGCCAGATGGGCGTTTTAAAGCGAATTGTAATTGCGCAGTTGCTGACATGGGTGATCCTTAAAGACGAAAAAATACCAAGGAATACGTTTGCCTTGGCGTGTTGTTACACTAACGAACATAGGGCCATTGGCACAACCCCGAAGTAGAAAATAAGTTGATACGGTCAATGTTTATTTCTGAACTGGTGGATCGAGCTGCTTTTTAAATTAAAAATTAGAATAAATGACTTTTCATTTTTGTAACATGGCTTTCTTTGCTGTATTTTTGTGCTATTTGTAGTCGTTTAGGCTATAAACCTCAGCTGATAAATTGAGCAGTTTAGAATGATGCGCTTTTTCTTCTTATTGTTAAGACGCTCATTAGTTGCAATTCAATCCAAAATTGCATCGGCAAAATATTGCTTATTAGTGAATCGTGCATTTATTTTGTCTTGATCACATTTTATTAACCTTTTGCGATCTAGGCGTGCAACCTTCTCCTCTTCAATGAGCAAGATCTTGCTCATTACTTTGCTATCAAATCAGCATGATTTTGCTCATTTTTGATGTCTTTCAGCTCTTAGTTCAATAAATACAAAGGGTTAAAAGTTGGCATTTCAATTGCTCTAGGGAATGTGTTGTTAATAAAGGTTTAACATGATGTAAATCCCCAATCGTGAAACGACTACACGGAGAGTAATAATGAAAATGAATAAGCTGGTAAAAGCTTTGGCTGTCGCTGTGACTTCTTTTGGTATTGCTGCTAACGCTGCGGCAGAAGATCGTAGCTATATTCTTGCAACGGCATCGACAGGTGGTACTTACTACCCTGTGGGCGTAGCGTTGGCGACGTTAAGCAAAGTGAAGTTGGCACCAAAGCACCACTTCTCCCTTTCTGCAATCAGCTCTGCGGGCTCTGGTGAAAACGTTAAACTGCTGAATGAAAACGAAGCACAGTTCGCGATTCTACAAGGTCTTTACGGTGCGTGGGCTTGGTCTGGTGAAGGTCCTTATGAGAAGAGTGGTCGCCAAGAACAACTGCGCTCAGTCTCTATGCTTTGGCAAAACGTTGAGCACTTTATTGTTCGCTCTGACCTAGCAAAAACGGGCACTGTGACTGATCTGAACAACCTAGATGGCAAGAAGTTCTCTATCGGTAAGAAGAACTCAGGTACTGAGAACTCTGGTCGCCAAATCATGAAAGGTCTGAAGGTCGACCCTGATAAATTCAATCTTGCTTACATGGGTTACGGCGGCAGTGCGAGCGCACTTCAAAACGGCACCATTGACGGCATGAACACGCCTGCGGGTGTACCTGTTGGTGCGGTCACTCAAGCTTTTGCTGCGTTGGGTAAAGACATTTCGATTCTTTCGTTTACTGACGAACAAATCAAAGAGGCGAACGGCAATTACAACCTATGGACGAAGTACGAGATCCCAGCGAACACGTACCCGGGTCTAGATAAGCCGATCACCACCATTGCACAGCCTAACTTCTTGGCAGTTCGTGAAGATATCTCGGAAGAAGACGTTTACCAGCTAACCAAAGCGATCTACGAGAACCTGCCTTTCCTACAAGGCATCCACAAAGCAACAAAAGCAATGGCGATTGAGAAAGCGATCGCTGGCTTGCCAGTGCCTCTTCACCCAGGTGCGGTGCGTTACTACAAAGAAATGGGCATCGAAATCCCATCAGACCTAATGGTGAAATAACGCCAACTTCGCCCCGAGTTTCGGCTCGGGGCATTTTATCCCTACCGATTTCTAAGATGGAAAAAGCCGCCAGAGCTTGGAGTATGAGATGAGCGACTCAATAGAAAAGGAATTGCAGAAGTTTGAGCTGCCCACGCGCACTGATTTTCCGTGGGTAACCACCACAATCACAGTGTTTGGCGTGGTGTTGTCTGCTTTGCACATTTGGTTTAATACCTTATCGACGTTACCAGAGTTATGGATTTCCGCGACCCACTTTGCTGGCTTTGCGGTGATTTGTGCGCTTTGGTATCCGGCTCATATCTCTCTCAAGCAGAGTAAGATTGCACTCGGCATCGATGTGTTGATTGCCATGGGCGCGGTCGCGTGTTTGCTCTACATTCCCTATGCCGAAGATGCGCTATATGAACGCGGTGTGAAGTTCGTGACCAGCGATTGGGTCTTCGCCATCATGGCAATTTTGATTGTTATCGAACTGATTCGACGCACCATGGGCTGGTTTATTCCAGTGTTGATTGTGGTGTGTTTAAGCTACGTTGTGCTTTGGGGTAAGTGGGCGACAGGTATTTTCCACTTCCCGGGTTTGAGCATGGAAACCTTGCTCTACCGCAGCTTCTATTCTTCTGAGGGCATGTTTGGCTCTATCTCACGCATCAGTTGGACTTTCGTATTCATGTTCATTCTGTTCGGTGCGTTTCTTGTTCGCTCTGGTGTCGGTGATTACATCATCAATGTGGCACGTGCTGCGGCTGGCAAAATCATTGGTGGTCCCGGTTTTATCGCAGTGATTGGCTCGGGATTGATGGGCTCAGTATCTGGATCTAGTGTGGCAAATACGGTTTCAACTGGTGTTATCAGTATTCCTTTAATGCAAAAAGCAGGTTTCCCTTCGCGCTTCGCGGCGGGCGTTGAAGCTGCGGCGTCGACAGGTGGTCAGCTGATGCCACCAGTGATGGGCGCGGGCGCTTTCATCATGGCGTCTTACACGCAAATTCCTTATGTCGATATCATCGCGGTTTCTTTCATTCCTGCTCTTATCTATTTCTTGTCCGTGGCGTTCTTTGTGCGTATTGAAGCCAAACGCAGCGGCGTTCAAAAAATCACGACAAGTGATGAATCTCTATTAAAAGTGCTGATCAGCGGTTGGCACAACCTTATCCCACTGGCGGTATTGGTCACTTTGTTGGTTCAAGGTTTTACACCGACTTACGCTGCAGGTTTGTCAATCATTTCTGTGGTGGTGGCTTCTTGGTTCTCGAAAGATCATAAGATGGGACCAAAAGCGATCATCGAAGCGCTATCGCAAGGTGCAAAGAACATGGCGACAACCGCCGTATTGCTGGTGGGTATCGGTTTGGTGATCAACGTGATCAGTACAACAGGCATCGGCAACACCTTCTCACTGATGATCGACGGTTGGGCGAATGGCGACTTGTTCATCATGATCGTTCTGATTGCGCTCGCTTCTCTTGTTTTAGGTATGGGTTTACCTGTGACAGCGGCGTATATTGTATTGGGTACTCTGTCTGCCCCTGCGCTTTACAAGTTAATTGCCGAAAACCAATTGCTTGAATTGATGGTGTCGGGTCAATTGCCTGAACAAGCAAAAGCTATCTTCATGTTGGCGGCGCCAGAAAAGTTGGAACTGCTTAATGCACCAATGGCGTTGGAAACCGCGAAAGAAATGGTGGCGCTAGTACCTGCGGACTTTATGGAAACCCTACTAGAGCAAAGTTTGGGTATGGAAGCGGTAGGCTTGGCATTGCTGGCTGCTCACCTCATCATCTTCTGGTTATCGCAAGACAGTAACGTAACGCCTCCAGTGTGTTTGACCGCATTTGCAGCGGCAACCATCGCGAAAACACCTCCAATGCGTACCGGCCTGATGGCGTGGAAAATCGCTAAAGGTTTGTATCTTGTACCGCTACTTATTGCCTATACAGGCTTGGTCAGTTGGGATGTGACGTCGGTAATTACCGTAGGCTTCTTTGCCATCATCGGTACCTATGCATTGATTGGTGCGATTGAAGGCTACTTGGAAGGTCCTCTAAACATTCTGACGCGTCTCTTGTTGGTAGTGGTGGGTACATTGCTGGTTTGGCACGATATCCCAATGTTGGTTCGTGTGGCAAGCTGCGCGGTATTTGTCGCGGTGTTCATTTACAGTGGTCGCAAGTTCAAATTGCAACAATCTCAACTATCGGTTTTATAAGAGGTCGTATGAAATCAGTCTATGACTACATCATTGTTGGTGGCGGTATCGTTGGTGTGTCGACAGCATGGCAACTACAGCAACGTCATCCAGACAAATCCATTTTATTGGTTGAGAAAGAGTCCGGTTTTGCCCAGCACCAAACCGGACACAATAGCGGCGTGATTCATGCCGGGGTGTACTACGCACCGGGCAGCTTAAAAGCGGATTTTTGTAAGCGTGGGGTAGAGCGAACCATTTCGTTCTGCGCCGAGCACGATATTCCGGTGGAGAACTGTGGCAAGTTACTGGTTGCGACCAATGAGCAAGAAGTCGAACGCATGAATGCCCTCTATGAGCGCTGCCATGTCAACGGCATCGACGTAAAGCTACTCGATGAAGTTCAACTTAAACTGGCTGAACCAAACATCACGGGATTGGGCGCGATTTATGTCAAAACCACCAGTATTGTGGACTATCGTTTGGTCACTGAGCAGATGGCGGAAGAGTTCAAAAAGCTCGGCGGTCAAATCAGCTTGAGAACCAAAGTGGTGGCTGCCGAAGAGAAGGACGAAGAAGTTCAACTGACCTGTATTTCAGACGGTCAAACCATGCAGCTCAATGCTAAGTTCTTGGTTACTTGCAGCGGCTTGATGGCGGATCGCATGACGAAGATGATGTCTATTCCGACCGATTTCCAAATCATCCCTTATCGTGGTGAATACTACCGCTTAGATAGCAAACACGACCAAGTGGTGAATCATCTTATTTATCCAATTCCCGACCCTGATTTGCCATTCTTGGGCGTCCACCTGACTCGCATGATTGATGGCAGTGTGACCGTAGGTCCAAATGCGGTGCAAGGCTGGAAGCGAGAAGGGTACGACAAGGTTAACTTCAGCTTGCAAGATACCATGCAAATGCTGAGCTTCTCCGGTTTCTGGAAGGTGACACAAAAGCATCTAAAAACCGGATTGGATGAGTTTAAGAACTCGTGGTGGAAGCCGGGCTATCTCAAGCTGGTCAATAAATACTGCCCAAGCATCAAGGTAGACGATCTCAAACCATATCCTGCGGGTATTCGTGCGCAAGCGGTGTTATCCGACGGAACCTTGGTTCATGACTTCTTGTTTGCCGAAAGCGCCAGAAGCCTGCACGTTTGCAACGCCCCCTCTCCAGCAGCGACATCTGCAATGCCTATTGGAGAGTACATTTGCGATAAAGTAAATGAGAAGATAGAGGCGAAAACCGAGACGGTTTAACAGTAAAAAGCCATGTTAAAATATATGAGCGAAAAGAATGCTTTTCTAGAATATTGACTGGTATGTTATTTGCCGCACAATAATGTAATTAGTATGTAAGAAATGGTTTTAAAATGTCGTAATACAATGTCAACTTCAAATTTTATAGGTGATTTTTTGTTCTTTCAGTTTTAATCTTCATCAGATGGAGGGACTATGATTACAAAACAGCACCTTAGAAAAGTATGGAAGAATGAAACTAAAGTTTCAGAAGACTATTTAGTGATTATAAGCAAAGAACTTTCTATGAAGATCTCTGAATGTAAGTTAGACAGTGAACTGAGACTGTCACACTTTGTCGCTCAATTAGCAAAAGAGGTTGGTCCTGGAATGAGAATGGAGGAAAACCTGAATTATTCAGTTCAAGGATTGAAAAGCACTTTCAGAGTCTATCGGAATAGGCCGGCGTTAGCTGAAAAGCACGGGAGAAAAAATGCCATCAATCAAAAAGCAAACCAAGAAGCGATAGCAAATAATGCCTATGCCATGAAAATAGGCAATGGTGATGCAAGTACCGGAGATGGATGGAAATATCGCGGTAGAGGAATGATACAGTTAACAGGGAAAGGAAACTATTTAGCGACAGAAAGCATACACGCAAATATTTGGAACGAAAATACGAGTTTCTCTTCTTCGCCTCAGTTAGTTGCTCAACCTAAATATGCCATCAGGACTGCTATGATTTTTTGGCTGAAGAATAAGCTATATTTAAAAGCCGATAAGGGAGCATCTAGAACGGTGACTGATAGTATTACTAGGGTTATTAATAAAAATACAGATTCATATGGACAACGACATGAGATATTTACCGAACTGTATAAAAAAGGCATTTTCAAAGAAATTTTTAAGTAGGGCTTTTGGAGCTTGTTTGATAGTACATTACCCTGCATTTTCCTTTCAGTTAACTAGTGTCGACGATGGTTATTTGCTGACTGATAATAAGTTTGAATCGGATTATATGGTATATACTCCGGGCGCGAAGGAAGCGGAAATTACTGATGCATATGACTTCACTTGTGTTGGTAGCAAAATCGAAGTGGTTAAAATTAGAAGTGAAATTAACAATGCCGTGACTCATGGAGAGCAGCTCCAATATTACTTTTTTCTTGTTACTGAGAATAAAGCTTACTGGCCACTTAGAATTGTTGAATCTTTCCAGACCGTGGACAAAGATTCCCAGGAATTAGTGTCAGAACATTTACCTTTCACAAAAAATGATGACCTTGGGTTAGCTTGTGATTTAGTTAGGCCTCAGGTTGAAAGCTATTACTTTTCCCAAGCTTTTGAAGCGATACCTAAACATACCAACAATAAAGGCGACTGAATCAGTCGACTTTATTGTGTCGGCTGTAGAGTCGTAGTGTCTATTGCTATTTAGGGCAGAGTTCCCCTTTCTTGGCGTGTCTTTCTATCATGTAATCGCCTCGGGCACTGTGCAATACAATTGCATTCCAGACTTGACCATCTTGCAACTCGAACTCAAACGCATAATGGGTGCCGCCGACCATTTTCGTTCTCACCTCATGAATTGCTTTCAATTTATCATCGGCATTCATTTGATAAAGCACCATGTTAAGTGAACGTCTGGCGTCAGGAGTTGCTTCGGCAAGTCGCCAACGGCCCTGCTCGTCTGTTGCGGAGCAAATAGACCGCATTTTACTTTTCATGGCGGATGACATCTGCTTGTCTACGGCCAATGCATTTGGTGAAAACAGTGGAACCGTCAAAGGAATCAAAGTTACCAGAAACCGCTTTAAGGTCATAAAAACACTCCGTTGTTTTACTCTTGTTTGAGTATAGACCTCAATGGCTTCAGATGTGGTGCAGTAGACTCTGGGCCTACAATATCGCAGTTCGTATCAACGAACTGATGATAAACAAGGCGACCACGCTTACCAGCCAAATGCCAATGAACCACAAAATGGGTTTTAGTTTCATCAGTGATATCCTTCTCCACGTTTCATCTTGCCGCGGAAAACCCAGTACGAATAAGCCGTGTAGGCTATGATCAGAGGAAGTAATACCACCGCACCGGTAAGTAAAAATGCCAAACTCTTATCTGGCGCGGCGACGTCTTGATAAGTGAGTGCGAATGGGACCAAGTAAGGGAATGTACTGACACCGAAACCCATCGCGGACACAAGAAACAGGCCGATCGCAAGAACGTAGGCTCGGACGGCTTTGTGGTCGAGTAAGGCTTTGAATAACTGCCAAATAAGTGCCGCTGCAATAATTGGTAAAATGAAAAACAGTAGCGAGTTTGGTAATGAGAACCAACGTTCAAATACGATATTTTGGCTCAATGGCAGCCACAAACTGGCGATGAATATACAGGTTACCATCGCTAGTCCCCATCGTCGCGCGACCACGTAATAGCGCCCCATCAGCTCTTCTGGAAGCTTGATTAATAACCAGCATGAACCGAGCAGAATATAAGCACAAACAAGCGCCAAGCCACAAAATACGCTAAATGGTGAAAGCCAATCAAACCATCCACCTGCGTATGCTCGTTCACTAACCTCTATACCTTGGAGCAGGGTTCCGAGCATAATGCCTTGCATCAATGCTGCGGTGAGTGAACCAATGAAAAAAGCGCTATCCCATAAAAACTTTCCGCGTTGTGTTCGGAAGCGATACTCAAAAGAAACCCCGCGCAGAATTAATCCGAGCAGCATTAAAATCAGAGGAGCATAGAGTGCTGGCATAATGACCGCGTAGGCGAGGGGGAACACGGCAAAAAGCCCACCACCGCCAAGAACTAGCCAAGTTTCATTCCCATCCCAAACAGGAGCGATGCTGTTCATCATCATGTCGCGCTCTTCATCGTCATTAGCGCTGAGGAATAGGATACCAATACCGAGATCAAAGCCATCTAACACGACATAAATCAGAACGGCGAGCCCAATCAAAGCGTACCAAATTAATGCGTAATCCATGAGTTAGCTCCTAGGTTAGATGGTTAGAATGTGTGATGGCATCAGTTTTCGTGCCATCAGGAAGTCGGCTATCTAGACCTTCTTCATATCGAGTTGGAGACTTGCGCATCAAACGTAGGAGATAGAAGAAGCCAGCTCCAAAAACCACAAAGTAAACCACGATGAACGCCGTCAGGGAGACGCTCACCGCGGCGGCATCAATAGGCGATGCCGAATTGGCTGTGGTTAAAAGACCGTATACGGTGTAAGGCTGTCGACCGACTTCGGTAGTTATCCAGCCTGCTAAAACTGCAATGAACCCCGCTGGGGCAAACAGCACACAAATACGTTGAAGTGCCCTCGAATCAAAAAGTTTGCGACGTTTTCTTAGCCAAAGGCTCCACAAACCAATAACAAGCATGCCAAAACCAAGCGCGACCATTACTCGGAAAGACCAGAAAACGATAGAGACAGGAGGGTGTTCCTCCTCTGGAAAAGCATCTAATCCCTTCACTTCACCGTTGAGGTCATGAGTTAAAATCAAACTACCGAGTTTGGGGATTTCCAGTGCGTATTCCATGCGTTTTTCTTCATCGTTAGGGATACCGAAGAGGATCAATGGCGCGCCTTGGTGAGACTCATAGTGCCCTTCCATCGCGGCAACTTTGGCGGGTTGATGTTCAAGGGTGTTTAATCCATGCATGTCTCCAGCAACGATTTGAATTGGTGTCACGATGGCAGCCATCCACATTGCCATCGAGAACATAATTCTGGCTAGAGGGTTATGGTTTGCTTTTAGTAAGTGATAAGCGGCAACGCCGGCTACAACAAAGGCAGTAGTAAGGTAAGCGGCGAGCAACATATGAACGAGCCGGTAAGGGAAGGAAGGGTTGAAGACAATCGCCCACCAGTCTTCTGGGATAAACTGTCCGGCTTCGTTGATACTATAGCCCGCTGGTGTTTGCATCCAACTATTAACCGAAAGTATCCAAAACGCAGACAAAAACGTCCCGAATGCAACAATACAAGTCGCGGCGAAGTGAAGCTTCTTACCTACCTTATCCATACCGAAAAGCATCACGCCTAAAAACCCAGCTTCGAGGAAAAACGCAGTAAAAACTTCATAACCCATTAGCGGGCCTAGGATTGGGCCTGTTTTGTCGGCAAACACGCTCCAGTTAGTACCGAATTGATAGCTCAACACGATGCCACTCACCACACCCATACCAAAACTGATGGCAAAGATTTTGAGCCAGTACTTATAGATTTGCATGTACTGTTTGTTGCCCGTTTTTAAGTACAAGCCCTCTAATACAGCGAGATAACTTGCCAAACCAATCGTAAACGCTGGAAAAATAATGTGGAAAGAGACAGTAAAGGCAAATTGGAATCTAGCTAGGTCAATGGCGAGTGTGTCCATGAGCGGTCCCTTTTTCGTTGGATAAACTGTTCGCCGGATTTAAAGAGGAGACAGAAGAGTGGCGAACAAGGTGAAATACGAAGAAGGAAGACGAAGAGATTAAAAAACGATCGCTTTTTACACATGTGCGTACCATCTTTTAGATAAAGGAGGAGCGTTATGAGCCTTAAACATTACTTTGAGAAAGCGACACCTAAGTTTGGTCCAGGTGGGAAGTATCACAAGTTCTACCCACTTTTCGAAGCTGTCGAAACCATTTTTTACACGCCTGGTAAGGTAAACCAGGGCATGACTCACGTTCGAGATAGCATCGATTTAAAACGTATTATGATCATGGTGTGGTTGGCGGTCTTCCCTGCCATGTTCTGGGGTATGTACAACATAGGCCAGCAAGCGAGTGATGCCTTGTTGTATGGAATGGATCAAGCCTCAGCTCAGCAAGCGCTTGTTTCTTCATGGCAACTGAGTTGGGTATGGGGCTCGTTAGATGCGGTTTCACAAGCGGGGTGGGGAAGTAAAATGTGGCTTGGTGCTACTTACTTTCTCCCGGTTTATGCGACGGTGTTTATCGTTGGTGGTTTCTGGGAAGTTCTGTTTGCTATTGTGCGAAAGCATGAGGTAAATGAAGGCTTTTTTGTCAGCTCTATACTCTTTGCGCTGATCCTTCCTCCGACAATTCCACTATGGCAAGCGGCTTTAGGTATCACTTTCGGTATTGTTGTGGCGAAGGAGATTTTCGGTGGTACTGGACGAAACTTCCTAAATCCAGCTTTAGCAGGGCGCGCGTTCTTATACTTTGCCTATCCTGCCAACATGTCCGGTGGTGCCGTGTGGGTCGCGGCTGATGGTTACTCTGGCGCTACTCCACTTAGCCAATGGTATGAAGGAGGGCAAAGTGCTTTGATAAATAATATGACGGGAGAGCCAATTTCATGGGGAGATGCTTTTGTTGGTAATTTACCAGGCTCGATGGGTGAAGTCTCCACGTTGTTGATCGCACTAACAGGCTTGGTTCTCATCTTTATGAAGATTGCATCGTGGAGAATTGTTGCGGGCGTGTTGGTCGGTTTAATCGGAGCTTCATTACTATTGAATGCGATCGGTTCAGACTCTAACCCCATGTTCTCCATGCCGTTCTACTGGCACTTCGTGATTGGTGGGGTTGCGTTTGGTACCTTCTTTATGGCGACAGACCCTGTCTCGGCAGCTTTTACCAATAACGGGAAATGGGCATACGGACTATTAATCGGCGTGATGACGATTTTTATCCGAGTGCTGAACCCGGCTTATCCAGAAGGCATCATGTTAGCGATTCTATTTGCTAACTTATTCGCGCCACTTTTCGATTACCTAGTCAAAGAAAGTAATATCAAACGCAGAATGAAAAGGGCGAGACCTTCTTAAAATGAGGGTGACCTCACTGAAAATTGATTGAAAACTGCACTATATTGAAAAGGTCAGAGACATGGGGTTTCTGACTTTTTATTTTTATCAGGAGGACGAAGACGATGAGAATAAAGGATATTCTCGATAGCCGTTTGGTGCTGTCGTTCTGGTATAACCTAGACTACTGCTTGTCTCTTCTTAGTAAAATCTCTTCTCGTTGATTTCCTCAATGCAATCGCATTGAAAAGCATTCTATCTATTTGTTTTTTAGTCTTACGTGAAACTGCGTAGGGCAATGCGTATAAGGAAATTAACAATGAAACGTATTCCAGAACCTTTCCGTATCAAAATGGTTGAGCCAATCAAAATGACGACTTTGGCAGACCGTGAAGTCGCGTTAAAAGAAGCGGGCTATAATCCATTTCTTCTTCGTAGTGATGATGTTTATATCGATTTGCTGACTGACTCAGGCACTGGTGCCATGAGTGATAATCAGTGGGCTGGTATCATGATGGGGGATGAATCCTATGCGGGGAGTCGAAATTACTACAACCTGTGTGATGCAGTGGAGCACTTCTTCGGTTATAAGCTCACCGTGCCTGCACACCAAGGGCGTGGTGCCGAGCAAATTTTGTTCCCAGCTTTGATTGAGCGTATGCGTCAGGTGCGTGGTGGCGAAACGCCAGTATTTATCTCGAACTACCATTTTGATACCACAGCGGGTCACATTGAACTCAATGGCGGTAAAGCGATTAACGTGGTAACGGAAGAAGCATTCGACACCACTACGCCTTATGATTGGAAGGGCAATTTTGATATCGATAAGCTGGTGGCAACAATTGAAGCGCACGGTTCGCATAACATTTGTGCAATTATCACCACGATTACTTGTAATAGCTCCGGTGGTCAGCCTGTGTCGATGGAAAACATGCGCAGTGTGTACGAGATTGCAACCAAGTACGATATTCCAGTGGTGATTGACTCGGCTCGTTACTGTGAGAACGCCTACTTTATCAAGCAGCGTGAAGCGGGTTACGAGAATAAATCGATTCTGGAAATCATCCGTGAGATGTACCAGTACGGTGATATGCTCACCATGTCAGCTAAGAAAGACCCGATGGTAAACATTGGTGGCATGTGTTGTATTCGTGATCATAAGGAGTTGTTCCAGGCGGTGCAGACGCGCTGCGTACCCATGGAAGGATTTGTGACATACGGCGGCATGGCTGGGCGTGATATGGAAGCGCTCGCTCGCGGTTTGTATGAAGCCGCGGATGAGGATTTTCTTCACTATAGAATTAGCCAAGTTCAATACTTAGGTGAGCGCTTACGTGAAGGCGGTATTCCGATTCAATACCCAACGGGTGGTCATGCGGTGTTTGTGGATGCCGCTAAGATTTTGCCACATATTCCAGCGGATCAGTTTCCTGCGCAGGTATTGTGTAATGCTTTGTACTTGGAAGCGGGTATTCGAGCAGTAGAGATAGGATCGTTGCTGCTTGGTCGAGATCCGGAAACGGGTAAACAAAAAGCGTCAGAGCTTGAGTTGATGCGTTTGACCATTCCACGTCGTGTCTACACAAACGATCATATGGATTACATTGCGGATGCGATTATCGAACTGAAAAATCGTGCACATGAGTTAAAAGGGCTCACTTTCGAGTACGAGCCACCAGTGCTGCGCCACTTTACTGCTCGATTTAAAGAGATCGATTAACTCAAGTTTAAATCTAGATAAGCAAAAGGCCGCGAGTTTCACGGCCTTTTTCGATTCGTTTATTTCTTAGCGTTACAGTTACGCTAACTCTAATGTGATGCGAACGAACTGGTCGTCTTGATACTGCACTTCATAATTGAAGGTACCACTGGCGTAAATGCTGCCAAGGAAAAGTGAGCGTTGACTCATTGGTCCGCGGAACAGCATCGAAATAGGAGCGATTAGGGCGTTATTATCATCGAAGTGCTGATTTAAGTTCTCAGAAAGCACACACAGCAAACAGCCGTGTTGGTCGTGAGATAAGTCGACGTCTTCCGGTCGCGATAATAACACGGTAGTCCCCAGTTTCTTCTCAATCTCGTTGATCAGCAGCAAGTAGCTATCTAGATCGGGTTGAGGATTTCTGGGTTTGTCTGCACCGACGCAGCGCTCGAGTAATTCTTCCAGATTTCCGTTCTCACCTTTTGCCTGCTGAGTCAAAGATTTTAACGGCTTTTTAATCAGCTTATAGCGATTACTCTTCAGTTTTGGTTTCAGCCATTTCTGAAGTAAGTCATTACGTTCTTTAAGGGAGAGGCCATGCGAGGACGCGTGAATTTTAAAGTGCAGGTGTAATAAAGCGTGAACCGCAAGCTCACTCAGAAGTTGGTTAGCATCTGTAGACTGTCTTGCCTGCTTAGAACTTTGCATTACACTCGAACAAAATTAGGGAAGAAGGATAATGGTGCCGAGAGAGGGACTCGAACCCTCACACCAAAGGCACTAGCACCTCATGCTAGCGTGTCTACCAATTTCACCATCTCGGCATCATGATGCTCTGAATACTCAGAGGCCTCGAAAGAAGCAACGCGAATTATAACCAAAATCCACCTGTTGGCGAGAGCAAAATGACGAATTTTGGCTCTTTCGAGTTTGATTGCATATTTATTGGTCACTTTTATGTTTTTTACCATCAACGCCTATCCTTATGCCCTTACTTTTATTAATGGTATGACGACAAAAGAGTACTTTTGCCTGAATTTTGAACGCTTGAACGTTTGCGTAAATAAATGTGATGAATATCTCTTTTTGTTGGCTATACTTGCGTCCCGTTTAAGCGGGAATTAGGGTTTAGTTGTTCAGGACCCTTACCCATACAAGCCGTCACATGGAGCAGGCCAAGCAACATGCTCGCCAGCAGTGAATGACCCCACGGACCGGACCAGCTACGTTCAATTGCTTGTATAAGGTAAAAATAAGATGTCGAACTATTCGTTCTGTCTACATTCTGGATCTAAAAGTGAGTTATCACTCGCTGCGTTGTCCCTTTCTTCTGCCAATTCCTTTGGCTCTTTTTTCTTTTTCAACGTTTAGTAGGTCCAGCTCATGAGTGTTCTATTTAGTCTATTTGGTATTGTTGCACTGCTAGGTTGTGCTTTCCTACTTTCTGAGGGTCGTTCTTCCATTAATTGGAAAACTGTATCTCGCGCCTTGATGCTACAAATGGGGTTTGCTGCTTTGGTGCTCTATTTCCCGTTGGGTCAAGCGGCGCTGGCGAGTTTAAGTAATGGTGTCGCGGGGCTACTCAGCTTTGCTGATGAAGGGATTAAATTCCTCTTTGGTGACCTCGCTTCTTCTGGCTTTATCTTCGCTATCCGTGTCCTTCCTATCATCATCTTCTTCAGTGCTCTTATCTCCGCCCTTTACTATTTGGGCATTATGCAAAAAGTGATTCAATTTATTGGCGGCGCTATCCAGAAGTTCTTGGGTACGAGTAAAGCAGAGTCTTTGGTTGCAACAGGGAACATTTTCTTATCTCAAGGCGAGTCACCACTTCTTATTCGTCCATTTCTTT
The DNA here is from genome assembly GCF_033338745.1 of Vibrio sp. Vb1026. Classification (NCBI taxonomy): domain Bacteria; kingdom Pseudomonadati; phylum Pseudomonadota; class Gammaproteobacteria; order Vibrionales; family Vibrionaceae; genus Vibrio; species Vibrio sp. Vb1026. Next base: position 513,642 of record NZ_JAWOTH010000002.1, on the reverse strand, counting down.
CTAACATGACTCGCTCTGAACTGTTTGCCGTGATGGCTGGTGGTATGGCTTCAGTGGCGGGCAGTGTGCTTGGTGGTTATGCTGGTTTGGGTGTCGACCTCAAATACTTGATCGCGGCAAGCTTTATGGCAGCACCAGGTAGTTTGATGATGGCAAAAATCATCGTTCCTGAGCGTCAAACGCCAAGCGATTACAACAATATTGAGCTAGATAAATCAGAAGAAAGTAACGTTATTGATGCGCTAGCAAGCGGTGCCATGGGCGGTATGAAAGTTGCCGTTGCTGTTGGTACCATGCTTATCGCTTTCGTGAGTGTTATCGCGATGGTGAACACGGGGCTAGAAAACTTGGGCGAGATACTTGGTTTCTCTGGCGTAACGCTACAAGCGATTTTTGGTTATTTGTTTGCACCTCTCGCATGGTTGATTGGTGTGCCAAGCCACGAAATCCTAGCTGCGGGTTCATACATTGGTCAGAAAGTGGTGATGAATGAGTTTGTTGCGTTTATCGATTTTGTGCAGCACAAAGCGACACTGTCTGAGCATACTCAAATTATTATCACTTTTGCGTTGTGTGGTTTTGCGAACATTGGCTCAATTGCGATTCAGTTGGGCTCTATCGGCGTGATGGCACCTGAGCGCCGTAAAGATGTTGCAAGTCTAGGCCTAAAAGCGGTTGCTGCTGGTACACTCGCTAACCTGATGAGTGCGTGCTTAGCGGGCATTTTTATCTCTCTCTAATTTAGATTGAAGATACACACTAAAAACCCGCCTAAATGGCGGGTTTTGTTATTTCTAAGGCTTGGGCATTAAGCCGTAAGGTATCGATTTAAAAGCCTCTGGGTGCTCTTGATAAGTTGGCGCTTTATGTACCCCTTTCCAATCGAGCAGCATGATGGCTAGTACGTTACGGTGTTCGCCGTACTTGAGATCAAAGTTACCGTCGACCGACGGAATCATCCCTTTTTCTGCGTTGATTGCGTGACGAATGGCTTGGCGGGTTTTCTTTACGACCGGATCATGGTCCAAGCCTGCTAACAAAAACGAAATGCCGACTTCCGCAATCACGTCTTCTTTGGCGCGCAGTAGGATAGTGTCGATATTGTTGCGAAAGTAATCATAAATCCATTGGTGTTTCTTCTCGCTTACTCGCTCCTGATAATACTGTGAATCGGCAAAGATGATGTGCGTCATACCATAGAGTTTGTTCCAATACTGCTGAGCTGAAAGCATCTTATCTTTATCGTCGGGGTAGGTGTCACGGAAAGTTTGAGTGAATTCCTCGACCACATCTTGCTCTCCTAACTGACGAAGCCAGTAGACTTGGTTTGCAAGCTGAGCTGCCCATGCTTCTATCATCTCTTTGTCCGTAACGTAACGCGAGAAATCGTAGCGCCTAATAATTTTTCTCAGCGTTTTGTCTTGTTTATGCTTTAGGCCGTATTCGTTTGCTCTTGCCATTGCGCCAAGCAAATCCACACCAAGATAAAGGTACTCAGGATGGTGTTTAGTCACGGTATAGCGTCGCTGCCCTCGTTCGGTTTCTTTCTCTTGATACGTGGTCAGCCTTTGAGATGAATAGAGAATGATGTCTTCTGGTTCAACAACTTCATTAGCAAATTGGTTTAACCGGCTGGCTACTTGTGCCATGTCGGTCCAAATGGCAGCGTGATATTTCTCATCTAATGTTTGGCGGTACATGCGTAAGCCAAAATGGCCCTCTTTAAACGCCGGGAGAGTGAACAGTTCTTGTTCGTAGGTACTACGAATCAACTGCGCTGATTGAGTATTATCGAGAAGCGGTACGTCTTCCTGTGATGCCTGAGCAGCAAAGGTAAGTGAGCAAGAGAGTAAGACCGCTAAGCTAAGAGGTTTAATACGCATAAATCCATTCCCTATGAAGTCCTGAACCTAAACCTACCATCAATATTAATTGAGAATGTAAAAGCTGAGTCAATAGTTGAAAATTTGCCTAAAAGTCAGGTTGATACGTTCATCTTTGGTTTTCGCGGTTTTTGGTACGCAGTGCTTCCAGTGATGCTGGAGCTCGCCAGCCATAATCAGTAAGGAGCCGTGAGAAAGCTCATATTCAATCTCAGTTTTACAATGTAAATTTCTAAGCAAAAATCGACGTGTTTCACCTAAGTTCAAAGATGCGATAACAGGGTTTCTACCTAACTCTGGTTCATTATCTTGGTGCCAGCCCATTGAGTCTTGCCCGTGTCGATATAAGTTAGCGAGAACAGAATTAAAAGTGACATCAGCAACTGATTCACAACGCACTTTGAGCTGAGTTAACTCAGGAGTCCAAGGGTGAGGCTGCATGGTTAAGCCTGAGTAAGTATATGCTGCATCACCGTGCCACGCTTGTAAGCGAGGTTGAAGTACTGACTTGCCGAACATAGTAATGTGTTCTTGGTGCCATGGCAGTGTCTTTCGAAGTTGGTCAAAGTAATTATCCGCCTCAAGATGGCTAAGAAAATGAGGATCATAATAAAGTTTTCCTCTTTCTACTTCTTGCCATAGATCGCCGCCAAATAAATCGCCTTGTTGATGCATCATCTCACACCTAAAACATAAAAGTTGTCAATCACTGTTACCTTTCTGATTATGATTGGTTATTCTTGTGATAATAAGAATTTTAACAATAAATAAAAAATCTCGTAGTTGTATACGAGTTGTGGGGAGAAAATGCGTTATTTACCCAGAAAGCGATGCTATTTTGCATTGTTCTTCCTCACCTTTTTCGCTTTGTGTATTGGGGTTATTGAGCTGTTAAATCGAAACCAGCAAGAGCTTCACAAAGAGCGAGTTCAAGTTGAGGCCAAAGAACAACTTTCCATTCTCCGTTCCAATTTGGAAGCGGTACTTATGGCGGATATCTACAAAGCCAGTACTTTAGCGACACTCATTACTTTACTTCCTAAAAACCAAGAAGAAGAATTGAGTATCGCCGCTCACCGAATCCTAAATAAAAGTAAACATATTACAATCATCGGTATCGCGAAAAATGATGTAATTAGTCACGTATTTCCACGCCAAGGTAATGAGCGCCTAATCGGCCTTGATTACCGCGCAGTGCCACAGCAGTGGGTACAGGTGCAAAAAGCCAAGGATGTACAAGAAATTTTCATCGCAGGGCCCGTTACATTGATCCAAGGTGGCCGAGGTTTGATCGTGCGTGTGCCTGTTTTTCTTGATCCTCCAATGAATCAGGACTACTGGGGAGTGATCAGTGCGGTGATTGATTTCGATGCTCTGATGAGAGAAACCGGCGTAATTGATTTCTCGTATCGTTACCCTTTAATGATCCGTGGTTACGATAGCGGTGGCTCATTTGGTGATGCTTTCTTTGGCGCGCAAAGTGTAAATAGCATGGTATATGCAAAAGAGATGGTTCATTTTCCTTATGGTGGGTGGAGTATGGTGGTTTTCTCTGGAGGCAAAGCTGATCGCCAAATCTCTTGGCATCAGTTGCATTTAGCTAGAGTAATCGGCTATCCCATTATATTCGCACTTAGCCTCGCGCTGTTCGCCATTTATCGACTGTATACCATTGCAGATGACAGAGCTTTACACGATGAACTCACGAATTTACCAAACCGTCGCTATTTTATGAAGTTTTACAAGCAGCAGTTCGAAATAGCGAAACGTTATAAAAAGCGTTATAGCTTCGCCTTAATTAATATTGACCTAGATAGGTTTAAACACATTAACGATACCTATGGTCACGACGCAGGTGACAAAGTTTTAATCGCTACGGCTGAAAGGGTAAAAAGCTCTCTGCGTAAATCAGACATCGTGGCCAGAATGGGCGGTGATGAGTTTTTAGTTGTAGTCCATCACCCTGGAACGGAAGAAAATGTTCAGTCCCTTCTACAAAAACTTCGATTAGCGCTATGCTCGACGCCCGTCATTTACGATGAAACGCTTATCTATTTGAAAGCCAGTATTGGGTACGCGATATTTGACCCGAAAATGTCATCTCCTGAGCAAATGATGAAAATAGCCGATGAGAGAATGTATCAACAAAAGCATGGCGGATGAGCCTGAACCCAGTTTCAATAAGGGGTTAGAAGAATGGTAAAGTTGGGAGCCCGAAATCTCATCATCATTGAGGTGCAAGAATATGTGACTTCATATGTTCACAGACACTTTGCTGAGAGAGTCGTTATTAGCAGTGCATTAAGTGGCATATTTGCATAATATTGCATTTTGCAAATGCAGTTTGCGAAATTAATGGTTAATAAAGCAACGATATGCATCTGGATCTACTAAAAAACGGCTTTTTAAAAGTTGGCACGCATCGTGCTTTACTTAGAGTGACCCTTATTAAGCCGAGGGTCACCTAGCCAACTGACGTTGTTAGTGAATACAAATTGTTCACAAGTATATACCGCCAATCACGTATATTGTGATTGGCGTTTTTTCTTTCTAAAGACCGATGATATTCACGTCGCTGCCCGTCTCATCAGCTTCTCCGCACTTGCTGTAACAACTAGGTTGTCTTGGACAAACCGCCCCTCTGGAGCAGATCAACCTTGCTTGGGTTTGAATCCCGCGCTCTATCCAGTTGATGTTTAATATCTTAGCGATAGTCGTTAAGTCTTTTTTGATGTGGGGAGGAATAACACTACTTCCGCCGGAAGCGACACAAAGGGACTTAAGTTCTTCCGCTATGGAAACGGCATCGCCACCTTGTGCAGAAATAGCAGGGTTAAGATCAATACCGGCACATAGCACGCGATTATTTCCCGCAGGGTCAAATACGTTGACCGATTCGCAGCAGTAGATACGTGGCTCGTCGCCAACATTTAAAATCGAAATTTGCGCTGAACTGGTATCCAAAGGCTGGGAAAGGCGTCGGAATACCGCCCAGTGCTGGCAAGGGTCGTTTACTTTGCGCATGTTGCCCCAAGGCAATGGAATACCATTTCCTCGATACACTGCTTTTAACTTGCCGGGGCCATAGGCATCAAAATAGTGCCAATGAGGGTAAGGCGAGACCACCGTCATGCGACGCATTGCAACGGAAGGAGAAACCCCCGCCTTTTTGTGAACATCAATTTCGTAACCGGAGCGGTCAAGCAACTGACGAAATGGTACTTTGGGGCAAAGCAAGGCACCAGCAAAAAAGCTGGACTCAAAATCACGCCAAGCTTGCAGGATATCTTGCGAATTGAGTTCAGAGTTCGACACAGGGCTGTCCATTTGCTCCCAATTGTTTTGATGCCCGATAGATAAAACGTTATTCATTGCATCGCTGCTATGGAGCACTCTATGACCAATATATACCGCCAAGTCATACTTCAATCGGGTTGGATAGTCACGCATTCGTTTATTGAGATAAATAGTCCCAGGTGGCTCCATAAAAGAAGTAATCAACTGTTTGGCGCTGACGCCCAGTTCATCAATCACATCTTGTGGCGCTCGATCAACCCAGCGGATATCCAATCCCATACTCTTTGCAATGTCTACGAGATCCTCTACAGATAGATTCAACCGCTTCAAGCCGACCTCTTCGGCGGCGCGCTCTAAATCAGGAAAATGGTTTTGATGGTTTTCTTGGTGTGCTCGAATCAAGAGATGAGCAAACTGACGCCCCGTGATACCTGTTTGGGAGAGCATTTCTGGTATCGCGATTTGAAGAATATCATTGGAGAACAGGAAGCTCGGCTCCAACGCCATGCCATTAATCCCGCCACGATTTCCTTTGTTGGGTGTGATGGCTTCTAATTCGGGTTCATCATCTAAAAACCACGCCGGATCTTTTTGAAAAACTTCCGCGATCACTTCGAGCATATCGATACTCGGTACGCGTTTTCCGCGCTCAATCATCGAAAGGTAAGAAACCGACGGAGCGTATTCAGGATTAATTCTTACACAACGGGCAGATAAATCTTCCATCGTTAAATGGTTGTTTTTTCTTAGGTTACGAATTTTCGTACCAAGAAAATGAGACTGACGAATAAGGCTTTTTGACACAGACATTTTGTAAAATTCACATTGTAAAATTTTTGTTGTGAAATTGTAGTCAATATTTCGCTAGTCTACATAATGAGCAGGCAAGGAAATTAACCATCCACTTCACAGAATTGCCTGAAACTTAAATAAAGGATTTAAGTTTTACTCTAGGACGAGTTTTTAAGTGCGAGGATATGACGATGAATATGCTGAACTTCGATAAAAAAGAGATGCAACAACAACAACGCCCATTTATCGCTGAAGCCGTATTTGCCGTCGAAGCGGTAAGTGCTGAGCAGCAGAGTGAGAAACAAGTAAAAGCGAAGCAACTACTAGACCGCATGTTTCCATTGGAGAACGGGTCGCACCAAGATGTATCAAGTTACGTGATTGATTACCGCCATGTTTTGGCTTATTTCAAAGACGGTACACACAGCGGCCTGAAAAGCCCAAAACACTTTGTGGCGTACACTGGTGAAAAGGAAGATCCAAAGTCTATTTTGTTCAAAGATGATTCGGGCAATCATGTAGAAGTGCTGTTTGGCTGTCATAAAGGCACTGGTTGCGTGGAATTAGTGGACATTGATGATATTCAATTGGAAACTCGCACGACGTTTCATCCTGAACTAACTGGCAATGCACCAACCGCGATGCGCCATTGGATAAGTCTAATCAAAGGCGACAAAAAAGGTAAGCCGATGGCATGCAGTGAAGATAAAGAATATACCGCAAAAAATGGTGACGACTACATTCTAAGTTACTGTTACAGCGTCGATTAAGATACTCATGATTGGATATAAAAACCCCGCACTTTACGTCGCGGGGTTTTCTTTTTCATCGTAAAAGTCGTTTTCGCTTAGTCAGTTTATTTAAATTGGCATCACGCGGTTACGACCGAGTTGTTTTGCTTCATAAAGCTGTTTATCGGCTTTATTGATTAAGGCTTCAGGCGTATCACCCGGCTCAAATTCTGCTACCCCAAAAGAAGCGGTAATGCTGTGAACTTGTGTGCCTGAGCGCTTATCTCTGATACGCAGTTTTTCTATCATCCGGCGTAGTGTGTCTGCATATTGGCGAGCAATTCGCAGAGATTTGTTAGGTACAATTAACGCGAATTCTTCACCACCAAAACGGTACGCACATATCCCATCTCGACAGCTTTGTTGTAGCCGGCGGGCAATGGCTTTTAACACTGTATCGCCAAAAAGGTGCCCGTAATTGTCGTTAAATGATTTGAAATGATCGATATCAAGCATGATCAAGGTCATTGCCTGATTTGATGCGATAAGTGAAGAGAGATCTTTGTCAAATGCTCGGCGGTTGTATAGGTTTGACAAACCATCGAACAACGCATCTTGCTGTACTTCAGCCAGTTGATTTTTGAGGCGAGAAATTTCTTCACTCGCGTTAGTCAATTGGCTATTCAAAAACTTTGTTGAGTGACGAATTTCGTGTGACTCTGCGACAAGTTGACGAATCACCACCATCACTTCTTCAATGCTTAGGCTATTGTCCTCAACTTTTTCCAGTTTATTAAAGCTTTTGTCTACCATCTCAGAAAAGGAGGAAGTATCTGAAATCGTATCGCTCATTGAACTGGATACTTCATGTAGCAGAACTTCTACATTGGTTCTAAGATCTTCAAGGCTGGTTTCTGCTTTGCTGGCCACATAGTTGTTGTAAAGCTGTTTATTGGTTGCTGGCGGGCAAATACCGTAGTTTTCTAACACCGTGTCTAACTCAAAGTTGAGTTCTGGAATGGTCTTGTCAACGTAGGTATACCAAAGCGCGTAGTTGGCTGGCGTGGCAGCAACATGGTTTTTGATCATCAGTGGGACCGCTTTTTTTAAATTAGCGGTTGATTTCTTAAACTCGTCGGTCATTTCTGCGATGGTACTAGCAAAATGGGATTGGGCTTAGATTAACGGATATTAACTAATGTCGCTTTAATTTTTATCACTTTTGCATGGTTTATATAGAAAATGAGTGATTAAGATCGTGATCAATACCGTTGGATTCAAATTTTATAAAATATCAGTATGAAACATGTACAGGCATTTGGTGGTATTGCGTGTTTTGAGATATCCAGCAAATGGATTCCGTGTGAACGTTAGTAACCTAATGATCGTCAAACTCTCGTTTTCGTATAAAAGCAAGTAAATCAAAAGGCTTAACGTCAGGGTCTCTGTGAAAAGAACTCGTAGACGAAGAATTAACATCTGAGGGTGCGAATTGAAAAAGAAAATAGGACTTTATTGGTTCACGAACGACTTGCGATTGCACGACAACCCACTGTTGAAAAGCGCCAGTGTAGAAATGGACGAGTTAATTTGCTTGTATTGCTACCCTTCAATGACGCCTTACTTGCATCACTTTGCGCAGGAAGCCTCTTTCGGGCGTGCGAAATTGCAGTTTCTCGACGCATCGCTTAGTGAACTCAATCAATCTTTGAATCATCTTGGTCAGCGATTATGGGCGGTTGAACTGACGCCCGATCAAGCAATCAAGTATGCTGTTAATCGCTTCGGCGTCACACATATATATGCTGACGCCTTTCCCGGTTCGGATGAGCAACAAGCGTTAGATCGCGCAGTTGAAGGCGCGTCTCATGTAAAAATAAAACAGCAAGCAATCCGGACCCTGTTAAGGGAAGAACAACTGCCATTTGACTTGAGCAATCTGCCTAGGACTTTCACGCAGTTTAGAAAGCAAGTTGAAGGTTTAGACATCTCTCGGCCCCACGAGAGTATCCGTTCGTTACCTCCAATTCCTTTAGGTGTGAATCTTCCTTCCGTTACTGCATATTACTTTGACACAAAAGCTGCGTTTCATGGTGGAGAAAGCCGCGGGCTTGAACATTGTCGCCAGTATTTTGCTTCCACACTAGCCAGTGAATACAAACAAACACGCAACGGTTTAGATGGCATGGATTACTCTACCAAGTTCTCTCCTTGGTTAGCTAATGGGTGCCTTTCTCCGAGAACTGTTTATGCCATGTTGAAACGTTATGAAGCGGAGAATGGCGCAAATGATTCAACCTACTGGATTTACTTCGAACTGCTTTGGCGTGAATACTTTTATTGGTATGCCCGTCGATACAAGCGACAGCTCTTCCGATTCGGTGGCATCCAAAATCGAGCACCACTCACCAGCTTTTACGCGCACCGTTTCCAACAATGGAAGAAAGGTGAAACGCCATTTCCTATCGTCAATGCGTGTATGCACCAACTTAATGAAACCGGTTATATGTCGAATCGTGGCAGACAGTTAGTCGCCAGTTGTTTAGTGCATGAGCTTGGCCTCGATTGGCGTTATGGCGCGGCATACTTTGAGTCACAACTGGTTGATTACGATGTGGCATCGAACTGGGGAAACTGGCAATACTTAGCAGGCGTTGGTGCTGATCCGCGTGGTTCACGACAATTCAACCTCGAAAAGCAAACCGAAATGTACGATCCGCACATGGAGTTCATCGATAAGTGGCAAGGTCGTTGTGCTGGTGCACATTTGGATAGTGTAGACATGGTCGATTGGCCTATCGTAATGGGCAGCAGTGATAAAGCTTCGTCATCGGAGAAACCGTAATGCGATTTGAAACCGTACGATTGATCTTGGGCGATCAACTTAGCAGTGAGCACTCTTGGTTTCAGCAACCGGATGAGCAAGTGCTTTACCTGATTGCAGAACTCAAGCAAGAGAATACTTACGTCACGCACCATATTCAGAAAGTGTGTGCGTTCTTTTCTGCAATGGAACAGTTTGCGAAAGAGCGTCAGAGCGAGGGTCACCAAGTTCTGCACCTCACATTGGATGACACACAAACCTTCGACGATCTTGAGCAAGTCTTGCAACACTACGTGAGCGAAGTTGGTGCAAGTAAGTTTGAATATCAACGCCCGGATGAATACCGTTTACTAGAGCAGTTAGCCAAACTAAAGCTTGATAGGGTCGTGGCGCGTTGTGTCGATTCGGAACACTTTTTGTTGCCGTTTGAAGAGATAGAATCGCAGTTTCCTCAAGGCAAACACATCATGATGGAGCACTTTTACCGCCGTATGCGCAAGCGCTTCGACATCTTGATGCAAGACGGAAAACCCGTCGGCGGAAAATGGAATTACGATGCCAATAACCGTAACAAGCTCAAAGCCAAAGACATTGAACAACTGCCACAACCTTTGATGTTCAGTACCGACGTGCGCGATATTACTGAGCGGTTGGCACGACATGACATCAAAACTATCGGAAATCTCGAAGGAGACTTGTTGTGGCCGATCAATCGCGCGCAAAGCCTCTCTTTACTCGCGCATTTCTGCCAAGTCTGTCTGCCGTTATTTGGACGTTTTCAAGATGCCATGACAGGCCAGCACGATGCTAAGTGGAGCTTGTATCACAGCCGAATTTCATTCTCGCTTAACAGCAAATTGCTGCACCCGAGAGAAGTCATTGATGCTTCACTCAAGGCATTTAATTCCAACGCAGACATCGACATTTCTCAAGTCGAAGGGTTTATTCGCCAAATCTTAGGATGGCGAGAGTACATTCGAGGCGTCTATTGGGCGAACATGCCTAATTACCCGAAAAAGAGCGAGCTGGGCGCAGAAAGAAAGCTGCCAAACTTCTTTTGGAGTGGCGAAACCAAAATGGCCTGTATGCGCAATGCGATTGAGCAGTCCCTCGATTATGCCTACGCACACCACATCCAACGTTTGATGGTCACTGGTAACTTTTGCTTGCTAACCGAGATCGACCCAGATCAAGTGGATGAGTGGTATCTCGGTATCTATGTTGATGCGATTGAATGGGTCGAAATGCCGAACACACGTGGCATGGCATTGTTTGCGGATGGCGGCATTGTTGGCACCAAACCTTACGCGGCGAGTGGTTCTTACATCAACAAAATGAGCGACTACTGTAAGGGTTGCCATTACGACAATAATGCGAGGAGTGGGGAAGGATCGTGTCCGTTTAACAGCCTTTATTGGCGCTTTATGAACAAGCACGACAAGCGCCTCGCAGCCAATCCACGAATCGGGATGATTTTCCGCTCTTGGGACAACATGGAAGAACAGCAACGCCAAGCGATTCTTGATACCGCAGAGCACTACATAGAAAACGTGGAGAACTTGTGATGGAAATACTCATCGTCGGTGGCAATGGTGGAATTGGTTTGGCAGTGGTGAGAGAAGCCGCAGCTCGGTTCCCTCAAGCGCGCGTGCATGCCACTTATCGTAAGCAGCAACCAGATTGGCAACACCCAAATGTCGTTTGGCATCAAGTGGATGTATCGCAAGACGAGCAGGTAAAAGCGTTCAGTGAGCAGATTGAACACGTCGATTGGTTGGTGAACTGTGTTGGTATGTTGCACACCCAAGAGAAAGGTCCTGAGAAGAATCTTAGCTCGCTCGACGCAGACTTCTTTCAGCAAACCATCACGGTCAATACTTTGCCAAGTTTACTGTTGGCAAAATACTTCACTCCCAAGCTAAAATGCAGTACTGCACCTAAGTTTGCGACCATTTCAGCCAAAGTTGGCAGCATTAGCGATAATCAGTTAGGTGGTTGGTACAGCTATCGAGCATCGAAAGCCGCATTAAACATGTTCCTCAAAACCATGTCGATCGAATGGCAAAGGATGGTCAAACATGGCACGGTGCTGTCACTTCACCCAGGTACTACAGACACCGCTTTGTCGGCACCTTTTCAAACCAATGTGCCAGAGGGAAAGCTGTTCACACCAGAGCGAGTCGCAAAGGATTTATTAGGCTTGTTAGAAAAAGCAACTCCGCAAGATAGCGGGGCGTTTTGGGCTTATGATGGGACGTTATTACCTTGGTAAGAGAACGCGTACAAACGTTAATACAAAGGGAATAACATACTCCAGAGAGGGTCGGAGTGACCTACGTTTTCGTTGATTTATTTCTTCGGCAACGCTCAGAACAATAAACGATTTCCTCCCAATTTCGCGCCCACTTCTTTCTCCAAGAAAATGGGCGCTGACAGACCGGACAGACTTTCATGGGAAGGTTGGATTTAAAACCTTTCATCGCGCTGAATGTTCACTCCTAATTTGGTTAAAACTACTTATCAAATAGGTACAGGTAATCGCCGTAGCCTAAACTCGCCATCTTGTTCACAGGTACAAATTTCATCGCAGCAGAGTTCATGCAATAGCGTAATCCCGTCGGCTTCGGACCATCTTTAAACACATGACCTAGGTGTGAATCACCAAACTTACTGCGGATCTCCGTTCTAGGGTAGAGTAGTTTATAATCGGTTTTCTCCACGATGTAACCCGGGTTAATTGGTCGAGTAAAGCTTGGCCAACCTGTCCCAGATTTGTATTTATCAGTAGAAGAAAATAGCGGTTCACCGGTCACAATATCCACATAAATTCCCGCTTCTTTGTTGTCCCAGTATTCATTATCAAACGGACGCTCCGTGCCTTCTTCTTGCGTCACGTAATACTGTAGCTCTGTTAAGTTTGATTTGATTTCAGACTGAGCAGGCTTACTGTACGCTTTCACTTTCGAAAGCAGCCTTTTTTCTTCAATCAACTGTCGAAGTGTTTTAGGGCTTTCTTTTCGATCTTCACCAAATACTTCGTCGAGATATTTATCGCGACCTGATGCGTAGCGGTAGTATTTGTACTTCAGGCTACTCTTCTTGTAGTAATCCTGATGATACGACTCCGCAGGGTAAAACTTTTCAAACTCGATCAGCTCTGTTTTCAACGGTTTTGGATAGATCATCGCCTTGTCGATTTCCATCATAAACTGCTTAGCAATCTGCTTTTGCTCCGCATTATGATAGAAGATCGCCGGACGGTATTGAGGACCACGGTCAACAAATGAACCTTTATCGTCGGTAGGGTCGATATGACGGAAGAAGTAATCCAGCACTTGTTCGTAGTTCACAACAGCAGGATCGTACTTCACCTCAATCACTTCAATATGACCAGATTTACCAGAAGAGACTTGGCGGTAAGTCGGGTTTTCAATATGACCACCTGAATAACCTGATACAACATCGATTACGCCGGGCAGTTGCTCTAAATCCGATTCTGTACACCAGAAACAACCGCCAGCTAGCGTTGCGATTCTTGTATTCTCTGAAGCCTTCAGCTTATCCATCGTATCGGCGGTACCTGTTTTACTCAATAGTAGAAACAAGACTGGAAGTGCGAAGGAGAAACCGGCCAATAACTTAGACATATTCTTCATAGCTACCTCATCGTTATTTTTGTAGAAAGTGTTACTTGAATAAAAAGTGTTACGTATAGAGAAAGGTAACCGAGCGAAAAAATTACAGTAATGTTGAAAATTCCGTTGCCCTTTTATGCGATAGAGCTAAAGTATCGACAAGAAACACACCGCTAGTAAGGGCAACGATGCCTTGAATGAGCGATGCTAAATGAGGTAAATCATGCAAGCTGAAGTTAAATGGATAGAAGATTTTAAATTTCTTGGGCAATCTCAGTCGGGCCACTCCGTAGTGATGGATGGCAATGGCGGTGCAACCGCACCAAGCCCAATGGAAATGGTACTAATGGCTGCTGGTGGCTGTAGCTCTGTCGATGTTGTTGATGGTTTGAAAACAGCAGGCCAAAAGGTTTCGTCAGTTAATGCCAAGCTAACCACAGAGCGTCGTGAAACCGCACCGCGTATCTTTACGCAAGTGAATATCCACTTTGAAGTGTCAGGTGACGAGCTTGACCCAGAAGTCGTAGCAAAAGTGGCGGCTGACTCGCTAGAAAAATACTGCTCGGTTTGCTTAATGCTAGGCGAAGGTGTTGAGATGACCCACAGTTGGGAAATTGTGTAAGTTGACAGACTCCACAAAATATAAAAACAGGAAAGAGAAAAGTCCGGGCTTTTCTCTTTTTTTATTTCGCAGTTCACGTACCTTGTGAAGAATCTGAAAGCAGTAATTGCAGGTTGTAGGAGTCTTCCAGTGACAGAACTAGAAAAAATGATGTCTGGCCAGGTCTTTGATGGCATGGACAAAGAAATTGACGCCATTAGAAGCCATGCTCTTCAAGCACTTAGAGCACTTAATAATAACACCGACGAAAGTCAGCGCGACGAATTGCAAAAGCAGCTATTTGGCAAGGTAGGCCGTTGTATTGTCCAGTCCCCTTTTCATTGTGAATTTGGTAAGACCATCGAAATAGGTGAAGAAACCTTTATCAACATGAACGTGGTCATGCTCGATGGTGCCAAAATTACCATCGGGAACCACGTGCTCATTGGACCGAGCGTGCAATTCTATACCGCTTCTCATTCTGTTGATTACCGAAGTCGTCGACGTTGGGAAACGTTTTGTAAACCTATCACGATTGAAGATGATGTGTGGATTGGCGGAAATTCCGTCATCAACCAAGGTGTAACAGTTGGCGCTCGCTCGGTGATTGCGGCGAACTCGGTCGTTAACCATGATGTGCCGCCAGATTGTCTATACGGAGGCACGCCAGCTAAGTTGATTCGTCGTCTCAACGAAGAAGAGTAGAGATCAGTATGCAATAACACTGGCGATTAGAGAGTTCTGACTGAGCTCTCTTCGTCGAGTACATCGTTATATTTTAATGTTAATTTCTCATTCAATTGCTAAAAGAACGGCACCAATTGATAAAGTCAGGGCAACGACAACAGAGTTAACAATGATAATACCCAGTAATAGAATCGACAAATAACGATACCATTTTGGTACTTCTCTAGAAATATTAGGTAATTTTCGCTTTTCACCTGAGCTAGGTTGAACGATTAAACGAACAAACATCAATGTTCGGAAAAATGCGTAAGGCCACCCTGTGAATAAAGAAAGCTCAAATTCATTAAAATATGGTTTTTTAAAATAGTTCCCAACAATCTCCTTCGGCATCAGAAAGTGCATGACACCGATAAAAATGGTTTGTAAGAAAATAATAATCACACCAGTCATTAAAGTGTAAAAAAGAAATGTGATTACTTGCTGCATATAGACTCTATTCCAGTACTAGCGACTAAGTTTGGCTTGCTTTCAATTGAATTATAAAAGCTTTTTGCCACTTTACCGGATGCATAACCTACAGCCGTTGAACCGGCAGCGAGTACAATGGCAGTCACCCAGCCAATAGGGTTTGATACTAAAAATAGACCGACTAACGCGCTGGTACCCATTCCTACAGCTGTGCTAGTTATTGACTCAACAAAAATTTCATTCTTCTCATGTTGGTCTTGTGTATTCGCAATCTGAATGCAGGAAGCCGTCAGACCAACACCGACTAAAACATGTCCGCCCACTTTAGATGCTTGAGCTATTTTATTCAGTTTTTCGGCTTGTTTAACTATATGAGCATTCGCAGGTAACCCTCAACTTCGAGCGATGCGGATAGACTCGTAAGCTTTTTATTATCAAGTGATAAATTTAGCCTTTCATATGGAGTACCATACATGTTTAATATAATTGATGATAAGTTATCATGAGTTTTTATTTTATACTCAAATAATCCCGACACAGAGCACCTCTAGCTAATAATTTGTTTGTGCAGATACTAACAAAAAACTATATTTAAAAAGGTTTATTTTTTGCCTTCTAGACTTTCATTTTAAAAAGTTACAAATTAGCTGATGTATTTATTATTTGTATGAAATTGTTAATGTGATTTTTTACATTTAAAGTGTGATATTAAACTTGGTTGGATAAGTGAAGGTCATACATGATTTGCTAGTGATAAAAAACCTGCGATAAAAAATACAAGTGCTAACATTGTAGAGTTTATGATAATTACCCATATTATTATGAAGGATAATAGACGGTACCACCTAGGCACCTCTTGGGATACATCGGGTAACTTTCGTTTTTTACCTGAGTTAGGTTGAACGATTAAACGAACAAACATCAATGTTCGGAAAAATGCGTAAGGCCAACCTGTAAATAGAGCTAGTTCGAAAGTGTTAAAATAAGGTTCTTTAAAGTAGCTATTGACAATGTCTTTTGGCATTAAAAGGTGCATGATACCTATAAAGAATGTTTGAAAAAAAATAACTAATACACCAGAGAACATTAAGTATCCAATAATGTTCCAGATCAATTGCATATTGCACCTATCCTTATAATAAACCGATGCTTTTTCAAAGGTTTTATCCTAATTTTTATCATGAAGAAATAAAGAGACTAACAGATAACCTATATCTTAGCTATGAATGTAAGGCCGTTTTGAAGGAGTGTCGAGAACGAAAATAAGAACTATTTTATTGATTTTTATGTAAATATAGTTGGTCGTGTATAAAATTGATAACGTGAAATGGCGAGATGTAAGCCTTGCACAACTAACAAAGGTTGGTTAAACAAGGCTAATAATCGGTTATGGATGAATAACGATTTGTTGCTCCTCTGTCATCACAAGTGTCGCTTTGCTTTGTTCGATAAGTTGGGCAGCATAAGAAGGGGTAACTGCCTGCATATCACCTTTAGATCGAAGAGTTAAAGACTCCCACGCTTGATCTCGATATTTCCCTGCTTGGGTGTATTGAATCAGTACTTTCATAGCTTCACGCTCCGGTGTGGTTGACGTGCTACTTAAGTTAACGATCTTAGGTTGGTTGCGCATCTGTTAAAAATGAAACATTAGTTTAACTAAATGTGCCTTTCCAAATATCTCGCATTGAGCAGAGCAATGTAGAATCCTTGTGATGGAAGGATGAAGAACACTCAATCTTTCGATTCATACTGCGCAATATAATGTTTGAGAGATTTGGTTTCCGCACTCTGAAACTCTTCATCGTGCATACGCAGTGCTTGGATACGGTCGAGGCGGAACTGGCGATAGTCATCGCGCAATTCGCACCAGGCGACCAGCGTCCAGACTTTGCCCCAAAAGAACTGGCCTAACGGTTGGATTTTTCTCTCGGTCACCTGTCCGCTTTCATCTTGGTAATCCAAACTGACCTTAAACTGATGATCAATCGCGTGGCGCAGAAGCTGCCCTCGTTTGGCAGTCTCGGATTGGGTGTGATAATCGGGCACAATCAGCGGACAATCTTCCACTTGTTGTTTGAGCTTATCTGGCAATACCGAAAGTATTTTGGTGGACGCAGAGTGAGACGCTTCGGCGAGTTCGGCGTCCGACCAGGCTCGAACCATCCGCATACCCAGTTCAAGCGCCATCATCTCCTTTTCTGAGAACATCAAAGGTGGCAGATGAGAGCCAGCTTGCAACAGGTAGCCGACACCTGCTTCACCTTGAATCGGAACACCAGAACTGAGCAACGACTGAATATCGCGATAAATCGTACGTTCGCTGACTTCCATTCTTTCTGCGAGCTCTTTCGCTGTCACTGCGTAACGCTTTGCGCGCAAAAGCGTCAGTAGCTCAAACAGTCGTTCTGATTTGCTCATGATGTTCCTTATCTAGACCTACTGGTTGTTAGTAGTAGTGTGGCTGATTACTTCTCTAGCTCACTGCACATTTTTAAGTTGTGATGTATAAGCTCGAAGCTTTCGCAGTCAATCATTGATAACAGAGGCTGAAATTCAGCGGCTTGCTTAAGCTGTTTTCCCGCCTGTTTTGCATCGTCCATTGAACGCCAGTAAATGATGTCTGTCCACACATCGTCCGTCGCTTCGTGACTGAGTGAGCGATACAAAAAGCCCGGCAGATTCTTCACAAACGTTTGTGACTGTTTGGCAGCGGCGATCACGTCTTGCTCTGTTGTGCCTGCGGTTAGACGAAATTGCACAGTTTCGATAACGGTTTCCATATTGTGATTCCTTATTGGTTTTGGCGGATTGCCTGTTGAGTTCCAAATAAGGTTACGCGGATGGAATGTCAGAACATGTCAGTAGTGAAATCTCACTCACTTATCATCAATATGGTTATTTTTCTGGGCTGTTGTAACGATCCCAGTAAGGTAAATCTGTGCCGAGTTTTTCGCTGATAAAATCGATAAAGGCTCTTACTTTCAACGGCATGTGCTTGCGCTCAGGAAAAACCGCATAAATGGCGTGTTCTGGTAGAGAGTACTCTTCCATCACCGGTTTTAGATTTCCTGCGGCAAAGTCTCTTCCTGCAATAAATGTTGGCAGTTGCGCAATGCCCGAACCTCTTAACAGCAACTGGCGAATGGCTTCGCTGTTATTGACGATAAAGTTTCCTTTTGGAAGTACCTTGTATTCGCTGCCGTTGTTGATGAACATCCATTCGACGCCACCACGGAAATAGGAGTAGCGCAGGCAGTTGTGACCGACTAAATCACTTGGTTTTTGTGGTGTTCCAAACTCCGCTAAGTAATCTGGTGAGGCACAAAGCACACTTTTACAAGGGGCGAGACGTTTTGCGATTAGATTGGAAGAGGTGAGTTCACCAATACGGATCCCCAAATCAAAACCGTCTTTAACCAAATCGACCATTTTGTCTTCGAGGTTTAAATCCACTTCAATTTTCGGGTAACGAGCGAGAAACTCGCTGATCAAAGGCGCGATATGCAGCACACCGAAAGACATCGGCACGGTAATTTTGAGCCGACCTTGTGGAGAGCCTTGCAGCTCCGATACCGCGTCCACGCCTTGTTGGGCTAGGTTGAGCGCTTGAGAGGCGTACTCAAAATAGCGTTCTCCCGCTTCGGTCAGGCTCAGCTTACGCGTGGTTCGGTTAAGGAGACGAATGCCCAAATCGTCTTCTAGTTGGTTGATGCGTTTGCTGATCGCCGATTTCGTCAGATTCAGCTGTTTGGCCGCAAGGGAAAAGCTGCCGCATTCGACAACAGCAACAAAAACGGGCAGGGAGGCAATCGCGTTCACATCAATCTCCTATTATCGTGAAGCATTTATTGTTGAGCACAAGGATACAATTAATTTCCAATTATAGAGATTATCTTCAAGAAGAAAACAATCTAGACTATGCACCAGTATTACGACCTTGATTTTGGGAAGAAGAAAATGAAGTACGATTGGATCCTGTTTGACGCTGACGAAACCTTATTCCACTTTGATGCTTTCAAAGGTTTGCAGCTTATGTTTTCTCGCAAAGGCGTAGATTTTACTGAACAAGATTTTGCTCATTACCAAACCGTAAACAAACCGCTTTGGGTGGATTACCAAGACGGCAAAGTAACGGCAGATGAGCTAAAACATAAGCGTTTTACCGAGTGGGCTGAGAAGTTGAATACCACAACAGCAGATCTCAACAGCGCATTTTTAGAAGCAATGGCCGATATTTGCAGCTTGTTGCCAGGTGCAAAAGAGCTGATGGAAGCGCTGCAAGGCAAAGCTAAAATGGGCATCATCACCAACGGTTTTACAGAGTTGCAAGCGATTCGCCTTGAGCGCACAGGGATGACTGAGTACTTCGATAAAGTGGTGATCTCTGAACAAGTGGGCGTAGCAAAACCGGACTTAGGTATTTTTGAATACGCGATGCAGCAAATGGGCAACCCATGCAAAACGCGCGTACTGATGGTGGGTGACAACCTTCATTCCGATATTCTGGGTGGTAATAATTTTGGTATTGAAACTTGCTGGTTAAATACCACAGGCGCAAGCGTCGATGAGCGTATCGCACCAAATTACACCGTTGAGTCTTTGAGTGAACTAAAGAACATTTTGGTGGCGTAACCGAATCCGGTATTATTCCGCAGTAACCCTCAGAAAAATCAAGGAATAACCATGTCAGACATCAAACAGCTAGACAGCAAAGTCGTTTACCAGAATAAGTGGATGACGGTGCGTGAGGACAAAATTTTACGTCCGAGCGGCGCAGAGGGCATCTATGGTGTGGTCGACAAACCTGATTGTGCTGCGATTCTGGCTATCGATAACGGGATGATTCACTTGGTTCAGCAGTACCGTTACACCGTAGGTCAACGTTGTTGGGAGATCCCACAAGGGGCGTGGGAATCAAACCCAGATGCGGATCATCTTGAGCTTGCCAAAGGCGAGCTGCGTGAAGAAACGGGCATGCAGGCGAGCGCTATGGCGTATGTCGGCGCGCAGTTTATCGCATACGGCTTTTTGAATCAGACATGTCACGTCTACTTCGCCAGTGATTTAACGGACGTGGGCAATCAACTCGACAGTGAAGAAGAGGATTTGATCACTCGCGCTTTTTCTGTTGAGGAGTTCGAACAGATGATGATCGACGGCACGATCAAAGATTGTGTCACCATCGCCGCTTATGGTTTGGCGAAGCTGAAGAAATTCATTTAGTTATCCATGACGATTTTTTAATGAAAACAGCGGCCTAGTGCCGCTGTTTTTAGTTTGGGTGAGTTCGTTGAGCCATCGCTTACTCGTCGATTTTCTTACCTAAGATTTCCACTTGCGCTTTTTTGGTCACCCCCGCGACTTGCAGCGCAGTGCTGCCAACCGATTCATAGTTCAACTCGATTTTGTCTAACTTCGCGTTATCTTTTGTTGGTAGGCTTAAGCTTCTTGATGACATGCCTTTAGTCAGAACACCTAAACTGTCGAACGTCTTTTCCTGAGCATCTTTCATGATTACTTTAACGCTTTTCAGATCGACCGTACCTTGCGTACATTTGATTTTGATGTGGCTAAAACGAGCGTTAGCAAATGGTGACAGTGGATTGACTGTGTCGGTTTCCGATTTAAAACTGACGGTTTTATCTGCAATCTTGTCCCAATCGTTGTCTCCAGCAATCGATTGGAAAGAGGCTACAGCCGCTAAAAGACAGAGCGCGATGGTGTTGAACAGTTTCATAACTTTTCCTTACCTTAGGTTTAGATATTCTGTTTAATCAGTTCGATGACGTGTGTGACTTCGTCTTGAGTTAAAGCCCCTTCTTTCACGAATAAAATTTCACCTTGTTTATTTTGTACGATAATCGCAGAACTTTCTTGCTGCAGATCCCAAGTTGTTGCTAATACGCCATTTTTGTCTAACACCATGGAAGACCAAGAGAATGTCTTTTTGCTGTCCTCTGCCGACGATTTAACAAATGTACCGGTTCCCCAAATGGCGTCTTCTTGGTTGATCACGGTTGTGGTCTGATACTGATCTTCAGGAAAGTGAGCGGCAGTGATTGCTGACATCAGCGGCGCGTTCATCTCTTTGGCTTTACTACGACCTGCAATGGCTTGTATCACATGGACTTTGCCTAACATCTGCTGAGTTTCCCAAGGTTGATAAGCCACATCGTCTCCTTGCAGCGTCATTTCGCCATAGGTATCAATGCTGACGGAAGGGGTGGTTTGACCGACAGAAAGGTTATGAGAGAAGGCGAATGTCGGGGCGAGTGCGAGTAAGAGTGACAGAACAGATGGAGTTTTCATTGGGGGGGCCTGTAACGAAGTGAGGTTAGAGCGAATCAAAATAAGGGGCAAATACGATGCCCCTTATCGGATGTGGCGATTAGTTAGAAAGTACAACGCGCGCATTTAGCGGTTGCAGCGGACGATTGTTTTGTCCCATGACTTCCATCAGTTTCGCGGCTTGATCTTTGGATAAGGTTTGAGTGTCTTTAAGCACAAACCAGCGCACACCTTCTGAACATGGCGGTGTGGTTAAAGAGCCGTTAAATCGATAGTGGTTTGCAGTTTTTGGCAGTAAGTCGTTAATCTCAAACGTATCTTTGAAGAACGTGGTTTGATTCTCTTGTGGGATTGCGTTGATCAGTTTAGACAGTGCTGCGTTTTGATCGCCAGCATCAAACATCACCGAAATTACCGCCAACTCGCCGTCTGCGTTGGCGTGCACAAAGTGCGCTTCAAGTGGATATTGGCGGCCTTTGATTTGGTTTTCTGAAGGTGTGTGGAAATGGAACTGTTGCAGCTCGAACGTCTCGCCATCGATGGTGAAGCTGTTACGTCCGTTCACTTGCGCTTGCAGCGTATGACCATTGTTGGTTAAACCAATGACCTGACCAGTGTACGAAAGGTTCAGTGCTTCCAGTTTTGCGTCGGCTGGGTTGTCGATGTTGATTGGGCTTTGGTTTTTCGTGGTTGCGCAGTCTTTGGCGATTTCTCCCCAGTGTTCTGGCCCGTGTTTGTCATTGCCATAGCCCCATTCCGAAGCCTGAGCCGCGCCTAGAGTGAGAAGTGAGAGTGAAAAAGCAAGTAGTGTTTTGTTCATAATAATGTCTCTGTTCGGTCGCCTTGATAAGCGTTGTTACAAGGCAATGACCTAGAGGTTTGATCACTGCCTGACAAATTAGAAACGGTGGCTGAGCTGGGCACCAATTAGGAACGCATTTGAATGGGTCACGCCCGTCACCATCGGTGCAGGAACACCTTCATACGCGTACTCTTCTACGTTGACATCTTCACCAATCAAGTACGTCATGCCGATGTCAACCGTGGTATCTGATGACCATTGGTAAGAGGCCCCCGCAGATAACCAGTGACGGTTCGAATCTGGAATAGAAAGCGAAGTCAGCTCATCGACAGGTGTTTTGTCGAACATGTAACCCGTGCGAAGTGTCCAACGTTCATTGGCGTACCAAGTCGCACCGATGGAGTAGTGCGCGGAGTCTTGCCACTGAAAATCTTTTAGCAACTGATCATCAGCTTTCAAGCTGTCAAATGCTGACCAACCAATCCACTGCACAGAATAGTGCAGGGCAAATTTAGGTAAGACGCGGTGATAACCGGAAAACTCCGCAATATCCGGTAGCGGCATAGCAAGCGAGTCGTACGATTCGCCAGCAAAGTGGATGTCGCCCTTGGCATCTATGTTAGGGCTGTGCTTGTAGCTTAAACCTAAGCGATGACGTTCGTTAAACTCGTACATCATGCCAATGTTCGCGCCAAGCCCAATGCCGCCAGCTTCCACATCAAGTGCGTTGCCTTTTACGGATCCACAGCGTTGTTCTAGTTCGTTTCCAAGTATGTTCCCACCAACGCAAACACCCACGTCCATATCGCGGTACAGCTCACCAGAGCCGTAAATCACATCAATACCACCACCGATACTAAAACGATCGTTCACCTTGTATGCCAAGCTTGCGCCAAGGTTGACACTCGCTACGCTGGTGACACCGCCAAAAACAGGTGCGCCATAGTTTGGTTTAAACTCCATGTCGGTTCCGAAGTTGGAATATGCCGATAAGCCTAGATACCAGTCGTCGTTGATAGGATGAATAAAGTAAAAATTGGGTACAACGGCTGGTTGACCAACGCCATCGACGTCATCAATGTCGGTCACGGTTTGAGAGAAGGACGGGGTAATGTCAACTTGAGGGGACGGAGGAAAACCGCCCATACCAACATTGACATCTGCATTAATGTTAGCTCGATGATATTGCGCATTTTTAACGGTAACGTCAGGTTTGACGTAAGTGACACCGAACGATAAGGCATTTTGTTTAAACAGCGTCATCGCTGCGGCGTTGCGGCTGACTACAGATGCATTATCACCAATGACGGCATCACCAGCAAAAGCACGACCAAGACCCGTCGCAGAATGTTCGTTAATTTGAAAACCACCGGCATACGCCGTCGAGGAGGCTAACCCGATTAATAAATAAATCGGTGAAAGAGTTAATTGTCGCTGCATGTTTTTCTCATGAATTAATTAGAAGTTGTATTGCAACGAAAATCAGTAAAATAAACAAATCTGACCAGTGCATTTAAGAGTAAAACTAACAGTGTGCTGACAATAAGTAAATTTAACTTAATAAATATTTATTGTTGAATTTATTAATGCTTCATGGCGTGAATATAGTGGTTATTTTACGTGTAAATTAAATCCTGAACTTCTATTTTTATTTTTGCGGTATTACTTCTCTATTTTTATTGTACTGACTGTTCCCTAACAAATAGAGGGAAATCCAGCGATAAAGTGTCCGTGATGGAAACTCTGAGTCATTTGTATTTCCATTGCATCCCAACGTTGGTAGTTCGAATCAGCAAGAGAACTATCGTTTAAACCCACATGACACACTCCTCTCGGTCTTACCTGTGTTATGTGGGTATTTTTTATTTAACTTGTCACTTAACTCCTCTTGAAATTCAACAATTAAAAAATGGCCATAATGAAATCTAAATGGATGACATATTGAATAAGTTTAGATTTTACTGGTTTGTTGGTATTTAAAAATTTTGTTTATAATACTTATAACTTGAATTTCTATATTAAAAATGATCTTTGCTATACGTATTGAATAATATAGTTTTGAAGTGACTATAATATCTCGGATTTTTCACGTTAGTGAAGTTATTCCTTCAGTATCTTGACGTTAATTTACCTATCTTTACGTCTCGTACCCTGTACGGCTAAGACAAATAACAGTATAAAATCAAAACGATTATTTACTTCACTCCTGCTATGAAACTCAATAAAAAATGGCTCGTTTTGTGTGGCCTACTTGCTATTGGTGCTGGTGGTTATCATTATCTGCAACGTCCAGAACCCATTTCTCCTTACGCGACAGAAGTCGTTCGCAAAGGCAATATCGAAAAGGCGGTATTAGCCAACGGCATGCTGCAAGCGTCCAAATTGGTGAATGTAGGTGCGCAAGTATCTGGGCAAATTCAACGCCTCGCTGTGAACTTAGGGGATGAGATCAAACAGGGAGATTTGATTGCACAGATTGACAGCCTGACTCAGCAAAACAGCCTCAAAGAAGCTCAAGCGTCTCTTAATAGTCTCAACGCTCAGTACCAGGCTAAGCAAGCGCAGATTAAACAAGCAAACTATGAATACGTGCGCCAAAAAGGCATGTTGGCAGCGAAAGCGAGCTCACGAGCTGATTACGAGAATGCCGAAGCGACGCTCGCCATCTACAAAGCCGAGTTAGCGCAACTGGATGCCGAAATCGAGAAAGCCAAAATCAACGTCGACAATGCGCAGTTAGATCTCGGTTACACCACCATCAACGCACCGATGGATGGCACGGTGGTCTACACCGCGGTGGAAGAAGGACAAACCGTAAACGCCAATCAAACCACGCCAACGATTATCGAGTTAGCCAAGTTAGATACGATGACGGTGAAAGCCGAAATTTCGGAAGCCGATGTGATTTTTGTTCACCCAGGCCAAACGGCGCTGTTCACCATTTTAGGCAAACCGAATCAGCAGTTTAAAGGTACATTGCGCGCCATTGAGCCGGGGCCAACCATCATGGATGGCGATGACAGCGATTTGAGCATTTCAGATAGCGACGCCATTTACTACAACGCTGTATTTGATGTGAAGAACCCGCAAGGTATTTTGCGTATTGGCATGACTGCGCAAGTTTCGATTGTCCTTGAGCAATCGGAAAATACCTTGATTGTCCCTTCACAAGTGCTGCAAAAATCTGGCGGCAAAGGCAACTATACCGTGCCAGTGCTTGAACAGGGCCAAGTGGTGGAAAAGCCCGTGACAGTGGGTATTAACAACAAAGTGAACGCAGAAATTCTCTCAGGTTTGAAGGAGGGTGACCAGGTTGTTCTTGGCAATGCTATGGATGGAGAATCATCAAGCCGAGGTGATCGTCGTCGACCTCCAATGAGGTTCTAAGATGAGTGACGTGCTTTTAAAAGTTGAGGATTTAACTCGACGTTTTGTCTCTGGCGACGAGTCGCTTACTGTGTTGAACCACATTAATTTAGAGATAAAACGCGGTGAAATGGTCGCGATCGTGGGGGCTTCGGGCTCAGGTAAATCGACGCTGATGAATGTGCTCGGCTGCTTGGATAAACCGTCCAGCGGTCGATACTTCATTAATGGGCAAGATGTATCGACGTTGGAATCCGACCAACTGGCGGAGCTGCGCCGCGAGTATTTTGGCTTTATATTCCAGCGTTACCATCTGCTGGGGGATTTAACCGCGGTGGCAAACGTGGAAGTACCTGCGGTTTACGCGGGAGTTCCTCATCGTCAAAGAACGGAGCGAGCGCAGTCACTATTGGCTCGCTTGGGGCTGGAAGATCGTTTGACTCACAAGCCCAGCCAACTGAGTGGTGGCCAGCAACAGCGCGTGAGTGTTGCTCGTGCACTGATGAACGGTGGTGAGGTGATTCTCGCCGATGAGCCCACTGGCGCATTAGACAGTCACAGTGGGCAAGAGATGATGGCACTGCTTAAAGAATTGCATCAACTTGGGCATACGATCATCTTAGTGACTCATGATATGAACGTGGCGAACTTTGCGGATCGCATCATTGAAATCAAAGATGGTGAAATCATTGCAGATACGCCAAATGCACAAGTTGTAATCAATGAGCAAGCAGCAAATACACCGAGCGCGTCTTTTCATCGCCCAGCGCAAGCCGCCAGTAAGTGGTGGAAGTGGGACAGTTTTATTGACGCGCTCAAAATGGCGCTGCTGGCGATGTCTAGCCACAGAATGCGCACGTTTTTGACCATGCTCGGCATCATTATTGGTATAGCCTCGGTGGTTTCCGTGGTGGCACTAGGTAATGGTTCACAACAGCAAATTTTGTCGAATATTTCATCCATGGGAACAAACACCATTGATGTCAGGCCGGGCAAAGGGTTTGGTGACCGCCGCTCCGGACGAGTGAAAACGCTAACCGCCGACGATGCTAAATCGTTGGAGAGTCTACCTTTTGTCGACAGTGTCACGCCGTCTTTATCCAACAGCTTAACCGTGCGTTACGCCAATCAGGATGCAACCGCGTCTGTGGAAGGGGTTGGGGAAGATTATTTCCGTGTGCGCGGTTATGAGATCGCCAAAGGTCAGTTTTGGGATGAAGAGAGTGTGAATTCGCTCGCCCAAGAAGCAGTGATTGATGACAACACCAGAAAGGAAATGTTTGCGGATAGAAATCCGATTGGTGAAGTGATTTTTCTAGGTTCATTGCCAGTGCGTATTGTGGGTGTCACGCAGAAAAAAGAAGACGCGTTTGGCAACAGCGACGCGCTGAAAATTTGGGTGCCATACACCACCATGTCGGGACGAATGATGGGACAACGCTACCTCAACGGCATTACTGTACGGATTGATGAGAACGCCCCAAGCGCAGCGGTAGAACAGAGCATCATCAACTTGTTAAAAATGCGTCACGGTACAGAAGATTTCTTCACGATTAACACTGACACCATTCGTCAGAGCATCGAGAAAACCACCGCCACCATGACGTTACTGATCTCAGCGATTGCGGTGATCTCCCTAATTGTCGGCGGAATTGGCGTAATGAACATCATGTTGGTGTCGGTGACAGAGCGCACGAAAGAGATCGGTGTACGAATGGCTGTGGGTGCGCGGCAAGCGGATATTTTGCGTCAGTTTTTGATTGAAGCGGTACTAGTGTGTTTGTGTGGTGGCATTGCTGGTATTGGCTTGGCGTTTTTGATTGGTTTTGCATTCAGTACATCTGGCAGCAGCTTCCAAATGATTTACTCAATGAACTCGATCATCTGGGCGTTTATTTGCTCAACGTTGATTGGCATCGCTTTCGGCTTTTTACCCGCTCGCAATGCAGCCAAACTCGATCCGATAGAAGCGCTAGCGAGAGACTAAAAATGAGTAACACAATGAAATTCAAGACTCGATTGGTCGCGGCTGCCTTAAGCGCAGTGTGGTTGTCAGGTTGTGGTTCGCTTATGCGTAGCGACTATCAAGCTCCTGAGGTGCAAGTGCCTGCAAATTGGCAACAGATGCATGTTGCGGGTGATGTCAGTATGGATCCTTGGTGGTTGGCGTTTAACGATCCAACTCTTAATCAATACATTACTCAGGTGTTGGCTCAAAATAACGATTTGACGCTGGCAACGCTAACGCTAAAGAAAGCGCGTTTACAGCTGGGTTTAGCGCAAGATGACCTTTTCCCTACGTTGAGTTCTTCCACATCAGGACAAGTTCAAAAATCTCTTGATAGCGGGGAATCGGCAGATAGTTACAGCACTAACTTATCCGTCAATTACGAGTTGGATTTATGGGGAAAAATCTCGGCAGACGTTGACCAAGCCAAGTGGTCGGCGATGGCAAGTCAACAAGATCGCGAGGCGACCGCACAAAGTTTGGTAGCAACGACGGCATCGCTATATTGGCAAATCGGCTATCTGCAACAGCGCTTAAACCTCAGCCAGCGTAATGTGGTAGACGCAGCTCAAACGCTACAATTGATTAAAAAACAGTACCAACTTGGCGCTGTGGATCAGTTAGATGTGCTTGAAGCCAAACGTACGTTGGCAAGCTTACAAGCGCAGCAAAGTGAGTTTGAACAGAGTTTACTTGAGGCAAACCACGCCTTTGCGATTTTGTTCAATCAACCGCCGAAGAGCATCAGTGCAAACATCCAAATGCTGCCTGAAGGCGATATGCCATCGTTGAGTGTTGGTGCTCCGTCTGATTTATTGATCCGCAGACCCGACATTAAAGCAGCGCTTTATGAAGTCAAAGCCGCGCTAGCAAATAAAGACGCAGCAGATTTAGACTACTTGCCCAAGCTGACGCTCACTGGGGCTTTGGGTGGATCGTCACAAGCGCTCAAAGACCTGCTTTCCAACCCGATCGGCAGTTTAGGTGCGGATATGACGTTGCCGTTTTTGCAGTGGAATGAGATGAAAAATAGCCAAGCCATTGCCGATTTAGACTATCAATCGGCTATTGTGAGTTATCGCCAAGTGTTGTACGCCGCATTCCAAGATGTCGAAAATGCCTTGTCAGCACGCGAGAAATTGAAGTATCAGGCGGCGCGTTTACAAGAGCAATATGATGCCGCAAGTGCCGCTGAGTCCATTTATGCTGCGCGGTATCAGTATGGCTCGACGTCGATCATGGACTATTTGAATGCACAAGAAGACACCAGAAACGCGCAAGCTTCTTTGTTGGAAAACCGCTACAACCAGTTTCTCACTCAGGTTACGCTTTACCAGTCTTTAGGGGGAACCGACGTCGCGCCGTTGTAATTAGGTGTCAGCTCACACTAGCGAAGCGCCATGCAACAAAGCCTTTTTTGAAGGTATTACTGGTCCCATGAATGGGACCAGTAATAAAAGCTTAAGTTACTTGGCGAACTTCTTGAAAGGTGCATCAACCGGGGTGTCAGCTAGGTGATTGGTGTAGTTACTCATCACTTTTTGCGCTAGACCAAGAACAATTTCAAGCAGTTGCTGCTGTCCGTAACCTGCCGCAAAGAATTTCTCTATCTGAGACTCTTCCACTACACCACGTTGACGCACCATTTGAAGCGTTGTTTCTCGTAGTGTTTCAAGTTTTTCGTCTGCCAATGGTGTTTGGTTGACGAGAGCATCAACAATCTCCTGATCCACTTTCATTGACGCCGCGATCGCACTATGAGCAGGAACGCAGTAGTGACAACCATGTTCAACGTTGATGGTTTGCCATACGACGGTCAATTCTTCTGCGTTAAATGATGTTTGTTGAAAGAGCTCATGCACGACTTGATAACCCTCAAGCAAGGTTGGCGCTTCAGCCATAACAGCATGAAGATTTGGTAGCATGCCAAACGCTTTGACTGAATTTTCAATCAGATGCTTTGATCCTTCGGGTGCGTTTTCTGCGGTATACAGTTTAAATTCTGCCATGTTTAAATCTCCTGTAATTGGATATGAGCGGATTAGGCAAGAACAGGATAGTTGATTTTGAGCGGTCGCTCAATATAAAATTGAGCATATGTTCAAAATTGATAATTGCTCATGGCGAATACAAAGAAATTCCAACGTGATGAAGTGGTGAAAGCTGCCTCGGATCTATTCTGGAAGAAAGGTTTTCATGCAACATCTACACGTGATTTACAAGATAGCGTTAATCTGCGTCCTGGAAGTATTTATGCGACGTTTGGGTCAAAAGAGGGGCTATATTGTGAAGCGCTAAAAATGTACGTTGCGAACTTACAAGCCCTGTTTGAGTTGCATTTAACTCAGAACACAACGGTTCTAGATGCAATAGAAGCTTTCGCGATTGATGTGGTTATCAATCAGCGAGACTCCAATCCCAGTGAAGTGTGCATGTTAGTCAAATCAGCAAGTGAATTTGCTGAGGATTTTAATGCTCTGCGCAATCAAACAAACAGCTTAGCAAACCAATTTGAATCTTTTCTTGCAAAGCTGTTTGAGCGAGCAATCGAGAATGGCGAAATTGAAGCTCAGGATACATTGCTTCTTGCTCAGTTGTTCCAGGTTCAGTTTACGGGTATACGAGCCTACTCATACCGCAGTGATGATGTAACCTTAAAGACGTTGATCTCTATTATGGTGGACAGTTTCCGCGGTAACGTACCAAAAACAGAAAGCTGAATGAGGCTGCTCAAAGTCAACGTCTCTAAATCAACGGCTTGAAGTAAGCGAGCTCAAATAAACCCGTTATCGGGGTTCGATATCGATAAAAAATGACCACGAAGCATCGTGGTCATTTTTATGCAGATTAACTTGCAATGAACAACAACGGCTCATTAAAAGCGAAACTCTTCTAAGTTATTGCTGCTTTCTAACATTTTTTCAGCCACATAACGATGCGTTGCTGTGGTTGGGTGAGTCACATCCCAGAACACGAACTTATCTGCGCCAGATGCTGCACATTCAGAACGTAATGAGTGAGTGTACATGTAGTCAACAGAGGATGAACGGTTGATGTCTAAGCAAGGGTCGCTTGCATTTACGAAACCGTGTTCTTCTGGTGCCGAGGTTAACTTCTCAAACAGTGCGTGTGTATCAAACAATGCGATGTTGTAGCCTTGGGCTTTGTAGTACATCGCTTGTGCTTTGATGAACTCGTTCATCTTCAATACTTTCGCACGAATCGTTTCAATTTCTTCCTGTGTTGAGTATTTGAACTGTGGTGCTTTGGTTGCATCTGGCAGTGTCATCAACATGAAGTTCTTCGCGCCAGCGTCTGTTAAACGAATCAGAGCTTCAGCGTAATCCGCTTTTACTTCCGGCACGCTACGGTTGTAGTTCATGAAGTCATTTAAACCAAACTCTAACGTAAACAATGTGTTAGCAGGGTTGTAGTTCTTCGCCAGCTTTGTGTAGGTTAAGTAAGAAGAAACTTGTTCGCCGACACCAGTTAGCGCGATGTATTGGTTTTCACCTGCTGCGCCACCAACTGCCCAGTTGTATAGCGGTAAGTTTTTGGCTTTAGCAACGTATTCCGTCCAAACAAAACCGTTTGAGAAGTGACCCAAGAACCAGCTATTCGGGTTAGGAAAGCGCCATTGGGACGCGTTAAAGATGTTGCCTGTATCAGACAAGCTATCGCCTAAAGCCACTACTTTGTTTATCTGATCTGGTTGCATTGCAGCATCATTGCTCCAGATCGTGTGGTTATAAGAATAACGATTGTCGGCAGCAAAAAATGTAATGTCTGCGTTCTCGTTCGCTAGATCTAGTGTTTCCTCACAACGCTGGCGAATTACGTTTTGTGAGGTATTGGTGTAGAACATGTTTTTAAATGAAACAGAGCTCCACCAATAACCATCGATAGTGAAGTCACTACCATCTTGGTTTTTTGCCCATTTCCAATCGGTAGCCGCATCGTCCTTGGAGTGGCTCGTACGATACCAGCATCGAACGTACGTATAAGTTTGATTTTCTTGCGCGCTAACCACTTCAGCCGCAGAAACCATTGCTGGTGATAAAGTTGGCTCCTCTGCAATGGCGGAGGCAAGCGGAAGTAATGCAGTTAATAGTGTGATTGTTTTTTTCATCATTCACTCTTCTTGTAATGGTTATTGTTCCGAATGCGTGAATACGCTCGGCTATAACAGTATTTAGATGAGAATTTTTCTCACTAAACCTTCTAATTCTGAGTAAATGCTCAAGACAGTCAACAACTAAATATTCAATATTTCAGTTTTGGCACCACGGTCAAAAAATCCATTCAGCATAGCAATCGATTAAATGGGTGATATTTAGAATAATTACTCACTAACATTAATTTAACATTCACTTTTTGTTAATTAAGTAATTGCTTTATAAGGTTTTGTTGATGATTTTTAATGTTAACTTAAAGTGTTTATTGAATGATCTTTTGTACAAATTTGTATATTCATGAAACAAATTGTTTGGCATTTTTGCTCTGTAAACTATAGCTGAAGCTCTCATGCAAACATCATGATGATGACTTTTCATGAGAATATAGTGAATAAAAATTAGCTCAAATAAGGAATAGGGCAAATGCACTACACAACAAGTAAAAAACAAGGCTTATTTTCGTTGTCTGCTGTAGCAATAGCACTGACCACTTCGATGTCAGCGTTTGCGGCTCCACCAATGGGATTTGATGAATCTAAGTTACCGACGAAGTACATCGTCAAATTCAAAGAAGATGCAGTCAGCCGTTCTTCAATGGGTGGTAACTCATTCTGGGGGCCACGAATCGCGCAGGAGTCTGTTCTAGAACAGGTGAAGGCACGTAAGGTGGAAAAACTGGGCAATCGCGCCATTTACAGCGTTGAACTGGATGGCGATGACTTAGAGCCGCTTCGCAATCGTAGTGATGTGGAATACGTGGAAGTCGATCCACCTCGCTATTTGCTCAGCGAAACGACCCCATGGGGATATGAAGCGGTTAATGCTCAACTGCTAGCTGACTTCAATGCGGGTAATCGCACTGTATGTATTATCGATTCAGGGTACGACATTTCGCACAACGACCTAAGCGGTAACCGCGTTGCTGGTACTAACGATAGTGGTACGGGATCATGGAGTGATCCGGGTAACAACAATGCCCACGGTACTCACGTCGCGGGTACGATTGCTGCGATTGCCAACACCGAAGGTGTAAAGGGTGTGATGCCAAACCAGAATGTGAATTTGCACATCGTGAAAGTATTTAACGAATCGGGTTGGGGTTACTCATCTGGGCTTGTTAAAGCAATCCAGACCTGTGCCGATAATGGTGCTAACGTTGTGAACATGAGCCTTGGTGGTAGTCAATCAAGCCGAACTGAGCAAAATGCACTGCAAAATATTTACGATCAAGGCGTTCTATTGATCGCCGCTGCGGGTAATGATGGCAATACAGCGCACAGCTATCCAGCTTCTTATGACTCAGTGATGTCTGTTGCGGCTGTTGATAATCAAAATGATCATGCAGCGTTCTCACAATCTACTAGTCAAGTTGAGATCTCAGGCCCGGGTGTGGCGATCTTATCAACGGTTACGGTAGGTGAAGGTAAACTTTCTGATATTACCTTGAATGGTGTCAGTCAGTTTGATCGTGGGATTGTTCCTCACAATCGTTTGATCAATAACGGTTCTTCGTATGTTCCGGATCCAATCGCGGGTTCAGTAACGGCAACGCTAGATAGCTGTGATGTATCTGGCGGTAACGTTAACTGTGGTGATATGTCGGGCAAAATTTGTTTGACTGAGCGTATTGGCAACCAGTCTTCAGGAAACTACCCTGAAGTGGATGCGGTTCAGGCTTGTTACAATGCGGGTGCGCGAGCTGCAATCGTATACAGCAACTCTGAACTACCTGGTTTACAAAACCCATTCTTGGTAGACACAAACAACGCTTATCGTATGGTTTCGGTAACGGTTGATCGTGCATTTGGTCAAGAGCTGTTGGGGTATGTTGGTCAGGAAATTACTGTTGCAACAACCTCTGGTGAAGATTACGAATACTACAATGGTACATCAATGGCGACACCGCACGTAACGGGCGTAGCTGGCTTGGTGTGGAGTTACCACCCAACCTGTACAGCAGCGCAAGTGCGTAATGCCCTAGTGAAAACTGCAACAGATATTGATGTTGCTGGTCGAGACAACCGTACTGGCCACGGCCTAGTTAATGCTGAAGCGGCGAAGCTGTTCTTGGACGCTGGCTGTAATGGACCTGATGGTGGTAGCTCTTCGGATTCTAGCTTCTCAAATACCAGCCCTGTCGCGATTCCAGATAATAAATCTTCTGGCGCAATCAGTGCAGTAGAAGTCGATCGCTCTGGTGATTCAGGCACAGTAAGTATTGACGTTGATATTAGCCACACTTACATCGGTGATCTACGAGTGACTTTAACGTCACCGACTGGTGGAGAAGTTGTACTTCACAATAATACCGGCGGCAGCGCTAACGATATAAAAAATACGTTCCAAGCGGATTTTTCTGGTTTTGAATCGCAAGGTACATGGGAACTAAAAGCGGTGGACAGTGCCAGAAGAGACACAGGCACCATCAACAGTTGGACTCTGACCTTTCAATAAGGAGTGGCTATGAAGAAGTTGACCTTACTTTCTTTGTCTGCGGTAGGCGCTACCGCACTATTGGCAATCGGACTGAGCTCAAGCAGCTTGGCAAACAATCAAGGATTTCCTCTCGTGGATGAACGCCAAGATCAAGCCGAGCAGCAACCTGCACGTTACTTTGTTAAGTATCATGAAGGAAAAGAGAGCGAAGTGAGAGCGCTTCTTCGTCAGCACAACATTGAAGTGGTCGACGCTCTGGTGAAACAACACGTATTGATTGTGGTGGGTGAACAGGCGGAAGTCGATAAGCTCGCCGCTCACGATGCGGTCGAATACACTGAGCAAGAGCCGACAAGAAAGCTGCTATCTAACGGAAATACGCTTCAATAAGCCAAACTTTCTTAAGATAGTACCAAAAAGAAAAACGCCCCTCACGTGCGGGGCGTTTGTTTCATTTATTTGTGGAAGATGAAGACTAAGGACGTTCACCTGCCGCTAGGCGACGTTCGATATCTGCAACCACTTCTGGGAAGTCAGCGATCGTATCGATAAGGTAGTGCGGCGAGCTCTTGAGCAGTTTTGCACGCGCTTTTTCACGAGCGGCATCAAGCGTTGCTTCGTCCGCGGCTTGGTATTCTTCAAACGTTAGACCTGCTTCGTTACCAGAAAGCAGCAAACCAACGGTCCACATACCGGCGTTGTGACCTTCATCGATGCCCGGTGCGGCGTCATCCACTTTGATACACGCATTAACGTCGGTAACATTCAGCTCAATCACGTTTTTCAGTGCCATAAATGGTGCTGGGCGACCACCTTGCGGCAGGTCATCCGTTGCTACTACGTAATCTGGTTTGTAGCCGTAATCCGCAGCCACAGGAATCAGCACATCCATCACTTCACGAGGGTAACCAGAACAAGAACCGATCTTGATGCCTTTGTCTTTCAGACCGTTCACAACTTCAATCGCATTAAGGATTGGCTCTGCGTGGTCAGCCACTTTTGCTTTTTGCAGCGGCATGAATGCTGCGTAGATAGCGTCGATGTCTTCGCTGGTCATTGAGCGACCAAACTTCTCATTCCAACGCTTATCAACCGCAGGGATGCGACCCACCGCTTGGATGTGCTCCCACTTACCAAGCCCCATTGGTTCGCGCGCTTCTTCAAGGTCGATTTCAAAATCAAAGCCTTGTTTGAACGCTTCCACAAAGATACTGGTTGGCGCAAAAGAGCCGAAATCGACGATAGTGCCAGCCCAGTCAAAGATCACTGCTTGAATTGGTGAATTGCTCATGTTCAATCCTTTTTCTTGCTTGCCAGAGGGCTTGTCTTCACGTTGGAACCGCGCTCTGGATAATTGGTTTTGTTGAGGTCTATTGACCCTAAAAGTAGTTAAAGTCTTTGCACACTTTGGCGATGGCTTCTTCGAAAATTGCCAACGCTTCTGTCAGCTGTTCGTGAGTGATGATCAGCGGTGGGCTGAGTTGAATCACGTTACCTTGCGATACCTTGAAACTCACTCCGTTGTTGAGGCATTGGTACAGCACGGCCTCGGCTTCGTCGTAGGCGCGCTGCTTGCCCTCATGGTCGGTGACTAGCTCAATACCCCAAAGCATGCCGATGCCGCGCACATCGCCAATTACTGGGTATTTGGCTTTCATTTCTAGCAGCTTGTCACGCATGAACTGGCTGTCAGCTTTAGCTTTGTCTAGCAAACCGTCTTGCTCAATAGCTTCCATGGTTGCCAGTGCCGCAGCACAACCGATAGGGCTTTTCTCATGAGTGTAATGACCCATGGAGATTTGCTCGGCAGTGTTGTATTTGTCTTTGGTTACCATGGCTGCGATAGGCACTAATCCTCCGCCCAAACCTTTACCGATGCAGAGCATATCTGGCTCGATGTCATAGGCTTGGTAGGTAAACCATTCTCCGCTGCGACCCATGCCATTCGGGATGTCGTCGATGATCAACATGACATTGTGTTTGTCACAGATTTCTCGAATGCGTTTCCAGTAGGCTTTGCTCGGCACTTGTACGTCGGTATTACGAACCGCTTCTGCGATAAATGCGCCCACGCCGCCTTCTTTCTCAATCACGTATTCAAGGTAGTCGGCGTAATGCACGTCGCTGCCGTCCGCAATTGGGAAAGCGCCACGGTAAGATATGGCTGGTGGAATGCGTTCAACACCTGCCATTAATGGTCCCATTCCTTGACGAAAACACGCTTCGCCGCCCACTGAGATGGCATCCAATGATGCGCCGTGGAAGGAATCCCACAGAGACACCACCTTGTAGTTGCCCGTGATATGGCGCGCTAGTTTAAGTGCCATGCCCACTGCAGATGTGCCACCCGGCGCAAACAGCACGCGATTCAATTCGCCGCCACATATTTGGGTAAGTTTTTCGGCACACTCAATTGCGGTTTCATTGGTAAAACGACGTGGTGAAAACGGCAGTTTGGCAATTTGCTCTTGCACACGTTTAATCACATGCGGATGACCGTAGCCCAACTGATGGACGTTATTGCCATGGAAGTCCATGTACTTTTTGCCGGTGGCGTCTTGGATGTAGATGCCTTCTGCTGCTTCCAAGGTATCTAAGCAAGGCGTTGACATGGCTTGATGAAGAAAGACCTCCGAATCACGCTTCAACAAAGCTTGCGTGCGTTCGTCGTCCATCGATGCATTCCAAGCTTGGCGCGCTGGTGTCGTGTTGACATCACCTTCGCTGCGGAAATGGGTCGGTTTGATATTCTGAGTCATAACGCTCTCTCAATCAGAAGGCTGCTTTAAGCAACTTGCCAGTACATTGCTTTTTCAATCGCACCGATTAAGCGCTCGATATCTGCTGGGTAAACTTCGCCAATGTTGCCGATGCGGAAGCAATCTGCGTTCGATACTTTACCCGGATAAATCACGAAGCCCTGCTCTTTCAAACGTGTGTAGAACGCTTTGAACTGGTAATCACTGTGCGTCGGAGAGTAGAAAGAAGTGATGATTGGCGAATGAAGGTCATCACTCAGTAGTGGTTCGAACCCCAGAGAACGCATTCCTGCAACCAGTGTTTTCTGGTTAGTTTGGTAACGGTTATGACGAGCCTCAATGCCGCCTTCTTGTTCCAGCTCTAATAATGCTTGGTAGAAAGCGCGAACTGTGTGCGTTGGAGACGTAAAACGCCATTTGCCGTGGTTCACTTCCATGCAATGCCATTGGTCGTAAAGATCAAGGCTCAAAGAACGTGCCTGACCTTGGCACTTTTCGAGTTCAGTTTGTTTTGCAATCACAAAGCCAAAACCCGGTACGCCTTGAATACATTTGTTTGCAGAGCTGATCATAAAATCGATGCCTAGCTCTGCGATATCGATAGGAATGCCACCAAAGCTCGACATGGCATCGAGAATCACGACTTTACCGTGTGCTTTCGCTGCAGAAGCAAATGCCTCAATTGGATTCAGCATGCCAGTGGTTGTCTCACAGTGAACAATCGCCACGTGTGTGATCGCAGGGTCCGATGCCAATGCAGTTTCCACCTCGTTCAAGTGTGGCTGTGATGTTTCGCCTGGGGAAACTACATGGCATGGAATATTTAGGTAATCAGCGATCTGAGCGATACGCGCACCGTAAGCACCGTTGTCGACAACCAACAATTTTCCATCTTTGCCAATGGCACTGCCAATCGTTGCTTCGACTGATGCGGTGCCGCTACCTTGCATTAGTACACTGGTGTAGCCGTCTTGCTCCGTCGCCAGTTTTACAAGCTTAGTGCGGATCACTTCTACAATGTCTTTGTTGTATTCATCATCCCAAGTACACCAGTCTTTTAGCATGGCTTCACGTACCGTTTCAGAAGTAGATAGAGGACCTGGAGTCAGTAGTAGGTATTCGTTTTTCATCTCGATTTCCATCAGAATAGGCTAATTGGTCTACACCAAATTTCGAGTTCACTTTAGCGAGGAAGAAAAGGGCAGTAAATAGGCGAATCTCCAATTTCATAAAACTTTAATATCCAGAAAATGGCGGATCAATTGAACGATTATTCAGCGCAAATTTTCGTAAAACTGCCATTTAATGGTCATGATTTCGTCACAAAGGCTCAGTAGGGTGTATATCGTCAACTGGTACAGACCAAACGAAAACTTAGCCAAATTAACTGGAGAAAATGATGAAAAACCGTTTGATGAAAGGATCGCTGGCTGCACTTGTCTCTCTGCTAGCTACGAATGCAATGGCAGCACAGGAAGTCACGGTTTACACCGCTTTCGAAACTGACATTCTTGCTAAATACAAGTCTGCGTTTGAGAAAGATAACCCAGATATCAAGATTAAGTGGGTTCGTGATTCAACAGGTATCATGACGGCGAAATTGCTGGCAGAAAAGAATAACCCTCAAGCAGAAGTGGTTTGGGGTCTGGCTGGCTCGTCAATGGCACTGCTTAAAGATGAAGGTCTTCTTAAGCCTTACACACCAAAAGGTTTGGAAGAGCTGCACGCGAACCTAAACGACCCTCAATCAAACCAAGCTTGGTTCGGTAACGATGCGTTCTTTAACGCAGTTTGTTTCAACGAAGCGGTAGCGAAACAACTTAACCTACCGAAACCAACATCTTGGGAAGACCTAACGAAGCCGGTTTACAAAGGTCACATTGCAATGCCGAACCCTGCGTCTTCGGGCACTGGCTACATGCAAGTTTCTGCGTGGCTACAAAACATGGGTGAAGATCAGGCATGGAACTACATGCGTGACTTAGACAAGAACATTGCACACTACACGCACTCGGGTTCTAAGCCATGTGTTCAAGCGGGTATGGGTGAAGTGGCTATCGGTATCTCGATGGCAAGCCGCGGCGCGAAGTTGAAAACACAAGGCGCGCCACTAGCGGTGATCACACCAAAAGGCATCGGTTGGGAATCAGAAGCCGTTGGTCTAGTAAAAGAGTCGGATGCAGCGAAACGTGTTGTCGACTGGTCAATCTCTAAAGCGGCAAACGAGCTTTACGTAGAAATGTACCCAGTGGTTGCACATAAAGAAGTGAAAGCTACTGTGTCTAACTTCCCTAATGTTCAAGAGAACATGGCGAAGATGGACTTTGCGCAAATGGGCAGCAAGCGTGCAGAGATTCTAACGGCATGGTCTGAGAAATTTGACGCGAAATCAGAGCCAAAATCTTAATTGAATTTGCTTTGAGTT
Source organism: Vibrio sp. Vb1026 (assembly GCF_033338745.1). Classification (NCBI taxonomy): domain Bacteria; kingdom Pseudomonadati; phylum Pseudomonadota; class Gammaproteobacteria; order Vibrionales; family Vibrionaceae; genus Vibrio; species Vibrio sp. Vb1026. Next base: position 474,462 of record NZ_JAWOTH010000002.1, on the reverse strand, counting down.
GAATACTGAAATCCACCTCGGTTGAGGTGGATTTTTTGTTTTCTATGTTATTTCAGAGTTTGCTGCAAGTAGATTCCTAGTCTCACCTAGGTTCGCTGGAATGACGGACTTAAGAAAGTCGGGAATCTCTAATTACCACTCTCATCTCCCTTCATCTATTTGTCATCTTCTGGCTATAAATTTGTCATTGGAACGTAACACTCCAAAACTAAAGTTGGTATATACCATCTGGAGCGTGTGTTATGTCAACTAACCAACATTACCTAAATATCGAAAATGTAGTGAAGCAATTCGGACAGTTCACTGCATTAAAGAAAATCTCGCTAGCGATTGAAAAGGGCGAGTTTGTTTGTTTTCTTGGTCCTTCTGGCTGCGGTAAAACCACTCTGCTACGTGCCATTGCAGGTTTAGACTTGCCAACGTCTGGTGCGATTTTTCAAAACGGTCAAGAGACCACATTCCTACCACCAGAGAAGCGCGATTTCGGCATCGTATTCCAATCTTACGCGCTGTTTCCGAACCTAACTGTGCAAGAGAATATTGCAGTGGGTTTGAAGAACCAAGGTATGTCGACCAAAGAAGCGCTAGAGAAAGTAGATTACTGGTTAGAAACCATTGGTCTTCCAACCTCTGGCGAGAAATTCCCTAACCAACTTTCTGGTGGTCAACAGCAGCGTGTAGCACTCGCTCGCGCATTAGCGCTATCTCCGGGTTTACTGTTATTGGATGAGCCGCTGTCAGCGCTGGATGCAAAAGTGCGTGTTCACTTACGTGATGAGATTTGCAAGCTGCAACGCAAGCTTGGCATCACCACCATCATGGTTACGCACGATCAGGATGAAGCGTTGTCGATGGCGGATCGTATCGTGGTAATGAAACATGGTGTGATTGAGCAAGTTGGCACACCTCAAGAGATTTACCAACAACCAGCCACGCGCTTTGTTGCTGAGTTTGTCGGCAGCATGAACTTTATTGAAACCTCAGTCGCAACGGATTCCCAAGTACGAATTGCAGAAACCTTGATGCCAGCGCCAAGCTTGACTAATCGTAAGATCCAACGCGGTGACCGCTTCGACCTTGCGGTGCGTCCTGAAAGCATCAAGTTCGTTGAAAACTACAACAACTCTTTACCAGTGCGAGTTACCGCAACCGAGTTTTTGGGGGCGTTTTTCCGTATTGATTGCGTATTGCAAAACGACAGCTCAACGAAAACCATCGTCGTGGATGTGCCTGTGGAAACGGTTCAAAAACTCAATATCAAGACGGGCGATGTACGTTACATCCAGTTTGCTGAAGAAGGGCTGCATGGTTACGCCGTGCCCTCGGTTGATAAAGCGTTAGCAGCGTAGGTGTAAACATGGATGCGAAGACAATGACGATGAATAGCCTGACCACACAAGACAAAGCAAAATCCTTACTCGGACGTGTTAGCCGCGACAACCTTGTGTTGTTCGGTTTGCTCGCTGGCTTGTCGACCATGATGGTGATTTTCATCTTAATGCCGCTTTGGGCAATGTTGACCAAGAGTGTGCAAAATGCCAATGGCGAATTTGTCGGATTGGCAAACTTTGCGACGTACTTTTCCTCTTCAAGCTTATGGGTATCGGTAGGTAACACCTTCACTTTAGGCGTGATTGTGACCTCGGTAGTGGGTGTGCTTGCGTTTGGATATGCCTACGCGCTGACTCGCTCATGCATGCCGTTTAAAGGTTTGTTTCAAATCCTAGGTACTGCGCCGATTCTCGCGCCTTCGTTGTTACCAGCGATCAGTTTGATTTTCCTTTTCGGTAATCAAGGCATTGCCAAAGAGATGCTGTTAGGAAACTCGATTTACGGCGTGATTGGTATCTCGATGGGTTTGATTTTCTGGACCTTCCCTCATGCATTGATGATCTTAACCACTTCGCTGCGCACTTCAGATGCCCGTTTGTATGAAGCAGCCCGCGCACTTAAAACCTCACCAATCAAAACTTTCTTTATGGTGACGTTACCTGCGGCGAAATATGGTTTGATCAGTACGCTTATCGTCGTCTTTACACTTGTTATCACGGACTTTGGTGTGCCGAAAGTGATTGGGGGCAGCTACAACGTTTTGGCGACTGACATCTTCAAACAAGTTGTGGGACAGCAAAACTTTGCCATGGGTGCGGTGACCAGCATTATGCTTCTATTCCCTGCGGTAATGGCGTTCGGCGCAGACCGCTGGGTTCAGAAAAAGCAAAAGAGCTTATTTGACACTCGCTCGGTGCCTTATCAGCCAGAACCTAACAAAGCGCGCGACAGCATTTGTTTGGTTTACTGCAGCATCATTTCTATCGCAGTGCTCGCAGTGCTTGGCATGGCGGTGTATGGCTCGTTAGTTACGTTCTGGCCTTGGAACAAAGCGTTGACGCTAAACAACTACAACTTTGCTGAAATGAGCACTTACGGTTGGAGCCCATTCTTCAACTCGCTAACGCTGGCAGGTTGGACGGCAGTTATTGGTACAGCCATCATCTTTGTCGGTGCTTACTGCATTGAGAAAGGGCGTGCGTTTGGTCCAATTCGCCAAGTGATGCAAATGCTCAGCGTGGTGCCAATGGCAGTTCCGGGTATGGTGCTTGGCTTGGGTTACATCTTTTACTTCAATGATGCGAACAATCCTCTGGACGTGCTTTATGGCACCATGGCATTCTTGGTAATTAACACGGTAGTGCATTACTACACAGTGGGTCACATGACCGCCCTGACAGCGCTAAAGCAGTTGCCATCGGAGATTGAAGCCACGGCGGCATCGGTGAAGCTTCCTCAATACAAGTTGTTCTTTAAAGTGACATTACCTGTGTGTTTACCTGCGATTTTGGACATTGCGACTTACTTGTTTGTTAATGCATTGACCACCACTTCTGCGGTAGTATTCCTTTACTCAACCGATACGATTCCGGCTTCGGTCTCGATTCTGAATATGGACGATGCAGGTCAAACTGGCGCTGCAGCGGCAATGGCTGTGATGATCATGATGGCTGCCGCAATTGCGAAGATTGTTCAGATGACTTTGGGTAAATTGTTAGAGAATCGCACACAAGCTTGGCGCAAAAGATAAGGACACTTCGTGCAATACGTAAAAATTAAAGATTCGATTGTTGAACAGATTGAAGCAGGCATGCTATCGCCGCGTCAAAAACTGCCAGCAGAGCGTAAGTTGGCTGAGTCGTTCGATACTACACGCGTCACTCTGCGTGAAGCTTTATCATTGCTAGAAGCGGAAGGTCGAATCTATCGCGAAGATCGCCGAGGTTGGTTTATCTCACCTGAGCCATTGCGTTACGACCCAACCCAAACGCTGAACTTCCCGAACATGGCGAAAGCGCAAAATCGTGTGCCAAAAACGGAGTTGGTCGCAGCAAAAGGGACGTTGGCAAACAAACAAGCCGCGCGCTTGCTGGACTTGCAACCTTTCTCGGACGTGTATCGAGTCGACCGTGTGCGATACCTTGAGGATAGACCTGTGGTGTTCGTAACAAACTACATTCGCCCAGAGCTTTTTCCGAACCTGCTGGATTACGATTTATCAAATTCACTGACGGACATTTACCGCGAGCATTATGGCGTGACGTATCAAAAGATTCGCTACCGTATTTCAACCAGCACCTTGTTGGGGGAAATGGCTCAGGCACTGCGCGCGACAGCCGGCACGCCCGCGATGGTGGTGGAACGCATCAACTACAACCAACACGGTGAGTTGATTGATTGCGATATCGAATATTGGCGACACGATGCCATTAGCATTGAATCTCTGGCGGAACTCAATCGTTAAGTGGATTTTCTCATTATCTAAGGCTCCATCTCGGGGCCTTTATTTTATTCAGACAGGAACATTGAAATGGATTTGTTGGCGATTGGTCTCGTCGTTTTTTCTGCTGTTCTCCATGCGGGTTGGAATATCCTTGGTAAAAGCAACTCAGGCTCTGGACTCGCGTTTACTATGGCCGCCAGCTTTTCTGCATGTTTCATTCTTACCCCTTATTTGATTTGGTATTTGGCAACCATTGGCTGGACATCATTACCGAGTGAGTTTTGGGGGTTGCTGTTCATTAGCGGCATTTCACAAATGGTTTATCTGGTTGGTTTGATTGTCGCTTATAAGCATGCTGACGTGGGTGTGGTTTATCCCATTGCTCGGGCACTGCCAGTGATGATGGTCGGCGCAATCAGTGTGGCATTGGGACATGAATTATCCAGTCAGCAGTGGCTTGGGTTCTTGCTGATTACCCTTGGTTGTATGCTGGTGCCACTGACGAATTTTCGTCAAATGACATTGGGCTCCTATTTGAACGTCGGTGTGTTCTGGGCATTAATTGCCGCAATAGGCACAACGGGTTACTCGGTGGTCGATAAAGAAGCGCTGAGTTTACTTACAGGGCAAGCATCAGAGATCTTGAATGATCAGTACAGTGCGATCTTTTACTTAGGCGTGCAGTTTTGGGCAATTGGTATTCCTGCCCTTGTGTGGTGCTTGGCTACAGGCAAGCCAGATGAGATTAAGACAGCGTGGCAGATCCGCAAAACAGCCAGCATGGCAGGGGTAATGATGGCATCCACCTACGGCTTGGTGCTGTTTGCGATGACCATGACTGACAACGTGAGTTTGGTGGTGGCACTAAGGCAAATCAGCATTGTGTTTGGGTTGTTTATGGGGATTTGGTTTCTGTCTGAGAAATGGTATCTCACCCGAGGGCTTGGCGTTACTTCTATCGTGGCGGGGATTATTCTCGCGCTTGTGTATTGACCTATATTCACGAAAAAAGGCAGCGAATGAGCCTCTCGCTGCCTTTTGTATTAACTTGTAAGCCTTGTTTAAAAACGCAGTTGCGCACCAAACATCACGCCGCTAGAGTCAAAATCGCTGTTTTTTGAGTACACATATTCTGCATTCAAACCAAAGTGTTTATAGCTCCAGCCGATACCGCCAGCGGCTTCCCCTCCGACACTTGAGTGTTCGATGTTCTTGCTCTGACCGTTCACTCTATAAGTGTATTCGAGAGTGTAGAGAGTGACACCTGCCTTGCCGTACAGTTCGAAACCTGAACCCAGAGGATAGCTAGCATAGCCACTCAAGCGAGGTCCGGAGAAGCTCGTATCGGTGACTTCTGAAATCGGACTCACGAGTATCGAGCCGATACCGTCAAACGCGCCTTTATAACCTGCTTCGATACCAAAGTTATGTGTTGGCATGTAGCGGTAATATATTTCACCTAAGAACATGTCGCCTGATTCTTTGCTTGTCGGAGCATCGTAGTTCACATCGCCATAGCCAATGTTTGTACCTATGATGTGCTCACTGGTTTCTGCATTGGCTGACAAAGAAAAAGCCGACAACACTAAAGCAGTAATGAATGAATAACGCATGAACGCTTCTCCTTAGCTTTTAGCTTGCTCGCCTTTTAATATTTGTTCGAAAGTGACCTTGGTGTTGTCTAGCCATTCATAACGGCGACGATACATCGAACGCTTAGAGCGCGACATGCCTTCGATATCTCTACGGGGTGCATTTACATCAATTGAGTAAAAATGACGATTGTATTCGGTGCCGCCCAATTCTTGCCAGAGTGCATCGTAATCCGTTTTTATTCGCCCTTTGCTGTAACGTTTAGCTGCGTAAGTATGGGACTGCGTTTTCACCGCTAGAATCGTATTTACTTCCCAAATTTGTGCGAGCAAAGTGAGCAAGCTCACCATCAAGCTTTTTGGTCTCTGTCCGTAAAGCTTACGAGTTAGCTTTTTAATTTTCGCGTTGTTTTCTTCACTGCTTCGCGGTCCTTGTAAGCCTCCAATCATAATGCTGCGTCCAGATTCGATGTGACCTAGCGTAAAAGAGAGCGTGTAGAAGTTGCCATCTTCAGCGCTGTGCAGCACTAGGCTCATGTCGCCTTCTTTTTGATAACGTGCTTCGTATACTAATCTCACCGAGTACAGTATTTCGTCAATTTCAAAAGAGGCTAATGTTAGGCCTTTCGAGTCTGTGTAGATTTCTTCGATTGTTTGTTTAGAAAACAGTTCTGAAATAGTTTTATAGTGATCAACTACCAAGTTAGAACGATCGAACGCTGAGTTGTTTTTGATGATATACGGACGAAACGGTTTCTCTAAAAACCGATGCGTACGTGTACAAAGCAACTCTAACAATGACGATTCAATATTGTTTGAAAGGTGCTTAAATGCACGTTTGTAATAAAGCGCACGTAAGATGAACTTAGCTCTGTAGGTCCAAATTGGCTTGTAGACATCAGCATAATCATCTGAGTAAATCGATTTGCTATGGTAAAAAATAGATTTGTTCGCGGTCATTTTCACTCCAGATTAACTTGTGCTCAATAGCGACAATTAAGAACCGACGGACGAGCAGCGAAGAACCCGAAAAGGAGGAATGCAAAGCACGACTGAAAAGAGGTGGTTTTTGCTGTGTCCGACGTTTTTGTAAGGTTTTGAACACTGTTCTTTTGCTGGAATTCTAAGAGAAAATTGACCTTAGGTATTGTATGGTTTGGTAAGGAAATGTCAGGTTGAAACCCATTGTTCAAAAGGAAGAAAATGCGAATGTCGGCTGAATATGACGTTGAGTTGCTAAGTTAATGTGAAATAAGTTGAACGAAAATTGAACATTATTTGAAATTGTTTTGACGTGTTTTAGGTCTTTATACGTACCTTATAAGTATCGAGCCAATTTTGGCCCGATGTAAAGGTAAGTAAGGAGAGGTTTATGAAACGCTTAACAACTTTAGCAAGTACGATTGCTCTGATTGCTGCACCTTCTATGGCTCTTGCTGGTGGTTATCATTGGACAAACGATACCGAAACTATCCATGGCGACGTAATGGATAGCAAACAAGCGGCTTATGAAATGGGCCGAGACATGATCCAAAGCTACCAAAATAAATCATCTGGACAACTCCGTGATGAGTTTACGAGCCTTACAACGTATGTTGATCGCCAATCGTTTTCTATCACTGACTCAAAAGTCATGGTAAATGAGTTCTTGCAAAGTGACGGGCAAGTTGTTTACCAGCCTATTCTCAATGTTCAATACGAGTACCGCATGCGTGATACCGGTAAATATTAACCAGTAAGACGGACTCGAATTGTTTACCACTAATATTTTTGCTGTTTGTTTTGGGGAGCCACGAGCTCCCCATTTTGTTTTTGTTGGAAGCGAAAATTCGCACACTCTCAGTGCAACATTTTCTATCGCTCAGCGTTAGATTTTCTTGCTCGTTGATTGTCATCATCGTTTGTAAAGTGTTTGCGGAAATGGATGTAACGCACTAACGAGGATACCCGATGACACATCATTCATATTGGTTCAAGCAGGCAATTGAAGCTGAGCAACCAGAAACGCCACAACCGTTACAGCAGAACATTAATACTGACGTTGCGATTGTTGGTGGCGGATACACCGGACTTTGGACCGCGATTATGATTAAGCAGCAATCTCCGGAAAAAAAGGTAGTCGTGATTGAAAAAGGCCTTTGTGGCAGTGGTGCATCGGGCGCAAACGGCGGTTGTATGCTGACTTGGTCGACAAAGTTTCCGACATTGAAACGGTTATTCGGTGAAGAACATGCTGCTTGGTTGGTAAAAGAGTCGGAACAAGCAGTGCTAGAGATTGACGACTTTTGTCAGCAGCACAACATCGATGCGCAATTATCGTTGAAAGGGGTTTATTACACTGCAACCAATCAGGCTCAAACTGGGGGAATGCAGCCAGTTGTGGACGAGTTAAAGCGATTAGAAGTGAACAGTTGGCGTCGTTGCTCGGTGGAGGAACTGCGTGCCAATGCGGGATCGCCGCGCAATATAGAAGGCTTTCACTCTCCAGTTGCAGCCAGCGTTCAACCTGCTTTATTGGCGAGAGGATTAAGACGCGTCGCAATGGAGTTGGATGTTGAAATCTATGAGAATACGCCGATGACGCGTCTAGATTATGGAAAACCTGCCACTGTCTGTACACCTAAAGGAAATGTTCAAGCGCAGCAGGTGGTGTTGGCATTGAACGCATGGATGGTGGAGCAGTTTAAACAGTTTAAAAACAGTATCGTGGTGGTCTCTTCCGACATGGTGATCACCAAGCCGCTTGGTGACGCACTACCTCAATCTGGTTGGCAGGCAGGTTCTAGTGTGTTGGATTCTCGTATTTTTGTACACTATTACCGAGATACGCCAGATGGCCGTTTGATGTTGGGGAAAGGCGGCAATCAGTTTTCTTTCAATAACCAAGTTGACGCAATGTTTAACAAGCCAACACGCTACCAAGGTCTACTGCGTAAGTCGTTCGATAAGTTGTTTCCTCGTTTGAGAGGCGAGGAGTTTGCTTATTCATGGACGGGGGGCTCTGATCGTTCTGCTACTGGTTTCCCTTTTTTCGGCGATCTAGATAAACAGAGCAATATCTTTTACGGATTTGGTTATTCAGGCAATGGTGTAGCGCAGACTCGCATGGGCGGAAAGATCCTATCTTCATTGATATTGGGAATCGATAACGAGTGGACGAACAGTGGTTTAGCCAAAGGACCGTTGGGGTGTTTCCCACCAGAACCGCTTCGCTGGACCGGGGCTATGATAGTGCGCAACGCGGTACGTCGAAAAGAGGAAGCAGAAGATAACGAGAAAACGCCGTTTATCTGGGATAAGTGGCTAGCAAAACTTGCAGGACCAGCAGGTAAAGCGGATAAGCTTGACTAAACTGAAGACTTTAGCCACAAACGAGACAGTTTGCAGTGAAAGTCATTGGGGCGCGATGAAGCCTTGTGTTAGCCTCTGTCTTTCAAGCTCAGATTTAAAAGGTGAGTCATAAAATGAAAGTATTCAGCAACTTCGATAGCGGCAGCATTCACGTAGTGAAAGCGGACGACAAAAACGACATCCAACTCAAAATTCCTAACGACAATATGTCGGAATTCTACCAGTGGTTCCACTTCCGTCTTGAGACAGAAGTCGAGCAATCACACACCATCAAATTGCTTGATTTGGCTAAATCGGCTTATCCAGAAGGATGGCAAGGTTACGATGTGGTTGCGTCTTACGATCGTGAAGAATGGTTCCGACTACCGGCAGAGTTCGATGGCGACACGCTGACTTTCACTGTAATCCCTGAGCGCAGCTCAATTTACTTCGCGTACTTTGCGCCATACACGTACGATCGTCATTTAGACTTGTTACACATGGCACAAAGCGCGCACCACTGCCAACTAGAGACGCTTGGTCATACGCTAGATGGCAATGACATGAGCTTGCTTACTTTCGGTGAGCCAGAAGAAGGCAAAAAGAAAATCTGGATGATTGCACGTCAGCACCCAGGTGAGACAATGGCGGAATGGTTCATGGAAGGTATGATCCAACGTCTGTTAGATGAAAACGACACGGTTGCGCGTGCATTGCTTGAAAAAGCGGTGCTTTACGTCGTACCAAATATGAACCCAGACGGTGGTATTCGCGGTCACTTGCGTACCAACGCAGTAGGTGTAAACCTAAATCGTGAATGGCAAACGCCATCAATGGAAAAGAGCCCAGAAGTCTACCTTGTGCGTCAGCGCATGCTGGAAACGGGTGTTGACATGTTTTTAGATATCCATGGCGATGAAGCGATTCCGTATAACTTCGTCGCTGGCTCAGAAGGTATTCCTTCTTACGATGAAAATCTTGCCGCTTTAGAGGCATCATTTAAGCAAGCGTTATTGACTATTACGCCAGAGTTCCAAGATGAGATTGGTTACGATAAAGATGAGCGTGGTAAAGCGAATTTGACTGTGGGTTCAAATTGGGTTGCAGAGCAGTTCAAATGCTTGTCTTACACAATCGAAATGCCATTTAAAGATAACAACAATCACCCAGATCCACTTTACGGTTGGTCTCCTGAGCGTAGTGTCTTGTTTGGACAAGATGTATTAGCTGCAACGTTAACCGTAGCGGATAAAATTTAGCGCGACGAGTTAACGCTTTTTCATTATTTCGAAAACAGCTCATTTTAAATGAGCTGTTTTTTTGTGCTCTCCATATCCACGCTCCCCTGTAAAAATTTGTTGCCATTCACAAGCTTAAATGATGATTCTTAAATTTGAGAAAGTGGCTTTTTATGGTGATTTGCGTCACAGAAAGTTGGCTTCTTTGTGATATTCTCCGCAACGAATTGACTATGGCTAAACCAACGCAACGAACTTTATTTTTCGGTTGGGTATGCGGATGAAGCTCATGAATAGATGGTCTTGAGGTTACCTTTTTCCGTTTTACGTCATTGGCGTTTGAATATCATTTTTGATTCTTTCCTACGCTATTTAGCTATTTCTATTCGAAGAAAAGAGAAAGTTACGGCTTCATATTTTACGGCAGTATGCTGCCGCGATGTGTTGCTTTGTGTACAAGAAAAAGGAAAAGAATAATGAAAAAAATCGCTATAGCAGTGGCTACTGTACTTGCTGGTGGTGTGATCTCAAACGTTGCACTTGCTGACACTTACATGGGCGGTAAAATAGGTTACAACTCTCTAAACGATGCGTGTTACCTAAACGAACCTTGTGACGACGACAGTTTTGCAGCATCTATGCACTTAGGCTACAGCTTCAACAAGTACGTTGCAGCAGAGTATGGTGTTGATTACCTTGGTGACTTCACTGCAAACTTCAAAAAGCCTGGCCTAAACACAGTTGACGGTGACCTATGGGCACTAACTCTAGCTCCTAAGTTCAACCTACCACTAACGGATTCTTGGAATCTATTCGCGAAAGTTGGTGCTGCATACATGATGGCTGGTGACGAGAAAGATTTCGTACCAACTGGCTCTCTGGGTGCTGAATACCAAATCAACTACAACTGGAGCCTACGTGCTGAATACCAACGCTACCAAGATATGTCTGATGATGTAATTGAAGACATGGATTCAGATTTCTTCGGTATCGGTTTCAACTACAAGTTTGGTTCTGAGCCAGTCGTTCAAGAAAAAGCCGTTGAAGAGGTGGTAGAAGCACGTCCTGCAACCCGCATTGTAGATCACGTTTACCCTGCTCAAACAACAGCGACAGTACAATTCGACTTAGAAAGTGCAGAAGTGAAAGACGCGTCGAACCTTTCTGGTACCGTTGATTTGATGAATACTTACCCACAAGCTCAAGTTGAGATCACGGGTTACAGCGATACGACAGGTTCTGCTGCTTACAACAAGCAACTCACAGAAAAACGTGCGAAAGCCGTTGCTGACGAGTTCCAAGCAAAAGGTATTGCGGCTGAGCGTATGACAGTGAAAGGCATGGGTGAAGCTAACCCAGTAGCAAGCAACGAAACACGTCAAGGTCGTCAAATGAACCGTCGTGTTGAAGTAGTTGTCCCTGCGTTTGAATACCAAACCACTGAGAAAGCAGAATAATTCCTGCTTAAGATAAAGTTCCAAAAGCCAGCGTGTATCACGCTGGCTTTTTTGATCCCGCTTAACAAACTCAGCACTTTCATCAATTTGTCATCACCAGTTCATACCATGGCTGCCAAGTGTTTGGGAGAGTGTTATGCAAAGTTTACCGCCGCTTAATTTGCTCCGAGCGTTTGAAGCCACGGCGCGATTACAGAGCTTCACTAAAGCCGCAGAGGAGCTAAATGTGACCCGTGCGGCCGTCAGTCAGCAGGTGAAATCGCTAGAACTGCAGTTAAATGCAACATTATTCGAGCGCAAGGGTACGCATCTTACGCTGACCAGCTCAGCAAAAGAATACTGGCCTGTGGTTAACCATGTGCTTCAAACATTATCGACCACGACGCAGCATTTATTTACTCGTCCCAAGAATACGCAAGTTAACTTACATGTCGCTCACAGCTTTTGCTCTCAGTGGTTAATGCCAAGATTGGCTGATTTTCAGCGACAATTCCCAGACATTTCCTTTAAAGTCTCGACAACTGCTAATACAGTTCCAAACGCCAGTGCGATTGCGGATATCGAAATTATTAACGGAGATGGAGATTGGCAAGAGCAAGAAGCCATACGATTAACCCAAGAAAACTGGATTGTTGTCGCAAGCCCCGGCTTTATGCATTTAACCCCGATAAATGACCTCTCGCAGTTAGCTAAAGCGCCTAAAATCTGTACTAGCGGTTATCATGAATCTTGGCAAGAGTGGCTTGCGCACCAAGGTTATCAAGGGAAGGTGAGCAAAGTCGTCGCCGAGTTTGAGCATTCATTGCTTGCTATTCATGCTGCGATTAATCAACTTGGCGTGTTGTTGGTAAGAGACTTTCTTGTTGAGGATGAGCTGCAACAGGGTGTATTAGTCCAGGTTGGAACTTGGCATATGCCAAGTTCTGGTGCACATTATATGATGGTTCGAGCATCCGAAAAATCACACGTAAACACCTTTGCTCAATGGTTAATACAGAGTCTTTAATGTTCGTTCAGCGAGTGAGTAGAGCGCATGTGTGGTTTGGCTCTTATTAGCAATAGCAAGTCATCAGTCTAGGACTGAGCGACATGCTTAATGACATCTAATAACCACTGATTTACCGGAGCTTGCTGTTGAGAGCGACGACAGCTCATCACGTAGCGAACATCAAGCTCTAGCCCAGCAGGAAGCGCGATACTTCGGCAACCCTTAGGAACATGTCCACTCATCGTTATGCCAAAATGATTCGTTTGCAGAAGCACTTTTTGAATCATCGCTGGATGCTCAATTTCCACTTTAGGTGTGGTTCTAAAACCCATATGTTTGAGCCTTTCCAACACAGGGTATCGGTAGTCGTTCCATCCCGGTGTTTTAAAAAGTATAAAAGGGTATTCTTCTAGTTCTTGGGAGTTTTGAGCGGGATGATCTTCTCGAACAAAAAATACCGCTTTTCCTCGCCCTAGTTCGGTCTGAACAATTGACTGTGGCAGATCTTCATCAAAGTAATGAATCGCAATGGCGTTTTCACCGTCAATTAATCGTTTTTTTGCTTCGCTACCCCAGCGCAAACATGAGAATTTTGCGTTTGGGGCGTGCTTTAGTAACTCCAAGTAAAACTTGTCACCGAAGTACTCCCAAAACAATGTGTTGGCATAAATAGTGATTGAACCGTCAAAATGAGCTGGTGAAAAATGCTGTGGTTTGATGGAATCAACGCTGTTGATTATTTGCTCAAAATGCGCAATGTTCGCTTCCACAAAAGCTGTTGGTTCAAAGCCATTTTTGGTCTGAACGAATAGCGGATCATTGAGCTGAGTTTTCATCTTTGTCAGATTTTTGCTGATTGCTCCTGACGTTTTACCGAGTGATTCTGCGACTAACCGGACGTTACGTAACTCATACATCCGTTTTAATACCAAAATATTTTGAATATCCAGATTAACGCTCATACATTGTCTCGCTTGGCTTTTGTCGACAAATCATATCGCTGAATTTCTTAAGAAAAGACAACGCTCGGTCAATTTAAGTCGCTGCCTTATCCCTGATTTATTGAAGGTAACGATAAGTTATTCTTGGTTACATCAGTTTATTAGCTTGGATTTCCATTTGGTAAATAATGGCTTTCCTCGTATGAGCGCGTTTCTGTTGTTACAGTTTTTCCACCGAAAGAAAGTAAGAACGATAATAGAGGTGATGTATGAAAAAACTAATCGCACTTGTTTTGATGGTTTGCTCAACAAACGTAGCATTTGCTGGCGATGGGTCATACACGGGCACGATTGATATGACGATGGCAACGAAAAATCAGGTTGACGTAGAGCGTGCAGATTCTCAATTGACGCTGAAGGGTCGCAATGAAATGGCCTATGGCGGTGTAACAATCCATTCGGATGCTGCAACTCAAAAAATTGAACTTCGTGGTCGACGTGATTAATCGAATAGTTTCTTGTTAAGAAAATGCCGCGAAGAACGCGGCATTTCTATATGTAATATCATCAGATCACAATTACCGGATAAGCGTATGGTGAGAAGCTAAGCGCAATGACCACTTGCCATTATTCGCATGGCGGTGCCATATGAATGACAGCTAAGCCCCCCAAAGAGGTTTCACGGTATTTTTTATTCATATCTTTACCAGTCTGATACATGGTTTCGATAACTTTATCTAACGAAATTAAGCATTTACTTGTGCGCTTTAATGCCATACGCGATGCATTAATCGCTTTCATTGCTCCCATGGCATTTCTTTCAATACAAGGTACTTGAACCAAGCCGCCAATCGGGTCACAAGTCATACCCAATGAATGCTCCATCGCAATTTCCGCAGCAATACAAATCTGCTCGTTACTGCCCCCTCTTAGCGCTGTTAAGCCAGCGGCAGCCATGGATGAAGAAACCCCAACTTCTCCCTGACACCCCACTTCTGCACCAGAAATTGACGCGTTAGTTTTATATAAGATGCCGATAGCGCCGGCGACTGCGAGAAAGTCTTTTAGCTGTTTAACATCTAGCTCTTTGATGAAGCGATGGTAGTACATCAATACCGCCGGAATCACCCCTGCTGCGCCATTCGTTGGAGAAGTAACGACTTGCCCTCCTGCTGCATTTTCTTCACTAACCGCAAAGGCGAAGAGATTGATCCAATCCATGATCTCCATCGGATCGTTTTCAACTGCAGCGTTGGCTTCGAGCTTTTTCAAAAGGTTTGGTGCTCGACGAGTGACATTTAGACCACCTTCCAAAATCCCTTCCGTATCGAAGCCACGTTGCATGCAGAGCGACATCACTTTCCAAATTTGCTCTGCTCTTTGGTTAATTTCTTCGTCTGAGCGAAAGGCGAGTTCGTTTTGGAGGATCATGCCTCCCAAGCTGAAACCGTTCGTCTCGGCTTTTTCTAGCATCTCATCTGCGGATGTAAACGGAAATGGTACTGCGACTTCATCTTGTTGCGTGCCGTTCTCTAGTTCGTCGGCGGTGGCGATGAATCCGCCCCCAATGGAGTAATAAATTTCAAACGCTACTTGATCTCCAGCAGCGTCTAATGCCGTAATCGTCATGCCATTTTCATGCAAGGGAAGGTTGTCGCTATGAAAGACGATGTCATGGTCGTAGCTAAACTCAATCTGGTGTGTACCGGCGAGCATGAGCGTATTATTGTCTATGGTATTTTGTAGCGCACTTTTGGCACTGCTCATTTTGATGGTATCAGGTTTATTTCCCATCAAACCAAGGACCGTGGCTCGGTCTGTATGGTGCCCTCGACCTGTCAGTGACAATGAGCCATAAAGGTCCACTTGCACCCGATGCACTTTCGCCATAGAGTCGCTAACTAGCTGAGTGAAATGGAATCCGGCAAGCATAGGACCATTAGTATGGGAGCTGGATGGCCCGACACCAATTTTAAATATATCGAAAATCGACAGCATAATTGACTTCCTTTAACAGTGAACCTTTATAAAGGTCTCTAGAACAGTGTTGTTAACTAGATGTTAAAGCTTGTGGGTCGGGAGTGAAAGAAGATTTTTGTAACACTGCCAACTAAGCGCGAGATTTTAAAATGAAGTTAGACAACATCGTCATCGTTTTAGGTAAACGCCTCGTCAATAACAGGTTGACCTCTGAGGGCATAACCAGAGTCGAAGCTTTGTCTTGTAGGACTGCATCACTACCGATAGAGCGGACGGTGATTGTTTTTTGTGGCGGAGTAACGCAAGGACAAAGCGTTTCTGAAGCAGAGGCGATGTACGCGTATTTTAGAGCCCTAAACGCAGACTCTGTGAATCCGTTCCCTGAACGTCATATACTCTTAGAAACGGAGTCGTTGAACACGTTTCAAAACATGCGTTATGTTTCCCAAGTTTTGTGCAAAAGTGGGTTGTTCGAGTTATGGTCGGGGCATCCGGTTAAGGTTATCTTGCTATCTAATGACTACCACCTCGAACGAATCATTGATATCCAGAATTTGATGGATGAGCAAGGCTTATTACGAGTACTTAAATCCGATTGCGAATCCATGGGGGTGACACTCAATATTCCACTGGATATCAGCAAACATATTAGCGTGCCATACCCACATAAGGGGCTTATAGCGGAGACATTCTTGCTACTCGATGAACTCACAACCTACCGAGTTTATTTAGAAGGGGTCAAGCATGGCGTATTTTTCCGAGATTTATCAATTGTCCGAAAAAAGCCACTGATGATCGCAAGAGATGCTATTCGCAAATTGCTCTCTTTCCCGCTTGATAAAGAGGCTTTGCAAGATATTGAAGAAATGAAAAAGGCCGTCGAAATGACGGCCTTGGATGAATCTGTAGGTGCTGCGGAAAAGGCATTAAGTATCTTCCATCCGATACTGACTGCATTGAACCGTCGCTTTGATCCTGAGTCTATTCATTAAGCTCGCGTTTTGTACGGACGGCGCTTAATGCGATCAAACAGTAGCAAAGCAGTTCTATACCTTCTTCTGAGATATTTTTAACATCACGGATGTAATTTTCATCCATCACTTGTTGCCAAAAACTGCCCATACCATACAAACGAGAGAAGACTAATAATAGCATTACAGCACCAACTAATAGCTTCATATGTGGCACCGTTAAAATGGTCGCCATTTCGTTCATGGTACCTTTACCACCTTGGTAAGCTTTGGCGCAAGCCAGTGCGGTGACAGCAAGTGCAGGGAAAACCCAAGAGCCATGATGAATCATGTCTGTCCAATAGTCCGTTTCGCGAATAATCAGTACTGCAAAAAATCCTGCAATCAAAATAGCCGCATGCTTTAGCTGAGGCTGTTGTTTCGATAAGCTGAAAAACGACCATGATGCAATAGCAAGCATCACAAGCTGGAGCGTTTCTGTAACGGAAAGCTCGCCAAGGCTTGATCCCAACACGACATAATCAAGACGAAGACTAAGGTTAACGAGAATACTTATAGCGACAATCATCAAGGCGTTTAAACTCGATTTATAAATAATGCGCTTCGATTTTTCAGTAACAACGTTGCTTGGGGCTGACTCGGCTTCTTTTACTATTTGTGTTTTCATCTTGCTCACCTGTCCCAGAAAATGTGGAAGAAATGTGAATTAGTGTGATCTGGTTTGGAATTTTATTGTCCAAGTGGAAAGTTATGTCAGGGGAATGTCAAGAATAGAACACTGTTCGATATAGGATCGATGTGCGGTAAAGTCAGAGATATGTAAAAACAACGTAAGAACGCTTTGATAAATCAAATAAAAAAGGAGCCCAAAGGCTCCTAAGTGATAGAGGGAAGGTGACGTATCGACAAAAATAATTAGTAGTTGTCACCCTCATTTTCTTTGTGATTCTCGCGATAGTATTCCCATTGCTCGACGCGTTCATTGTCCGACAGCACACAGTAAGTGACACGTTCGCCGTTTTCCGACACGGTATCCAGCTCACCACCTTGCTGAACACAGTATACGGCTGCGGGATTTGCAACGGAGGTATACTCAGTTGATCGGGTTGCTCCCTCGTAAGTTGAACAACCAGCCAGTACCAATGTTGCAGCCATAGCCATCATTAAATTTGTCTTTTTCATTCTTTATCTCCGCATGGGGTGGGCGAGTATTGTATTGATTATAGGCAACTTTAAGAGATTATTGTCTTATCGATGTTAAAAGTAAGAGGGACGTATAAGAATTTAGATATTCTCATTTATTGCTGATTAGCACGTCACACTTCTGTTCTTGGCGTATTGTTGTGAAGGTCATATCAATCACTTCCTGACAAGCGCTCGAACGTACCTGGCCTACAACAATGATTTAAAGTGTGAAATTCGGTAATATGCGCACAAAACATTGACCGTGGTATTTTCGATGAGACATTTAAAATCGACCGTTCATCCAGACATAGAGCATTTGGATGACAAAATTGTTTTTCAGCGCAATGCAGCGCGAGCCATTGTACTTGATGGTGAAGATGTGCTGTTGCTCTATACAGAACGTTACCATGACTACACGCTACCAGGCGGTGGTATTGATGATGGTGAAGATGTCATTGCTGGATTAGTCCGTGAATTAGAGGAAGAAACGGGCGCCCAAAATATACATGGTATTAAGCCTTTCGGAATCTTTGAGGAGTTTCGTCCGTGGTACAAGGATGACGCTGACGTGATGCACATGGTGTCGTATTGTTATACGTGTAAAATCGAACGTGAGCTAGGCGAAACGGCGTATGAAGATTACGAAGTTAAAAATGGAATGCGCCCGGTATGGATGAACATACACGAAGCAATTGCACACAATGAAAAAACGATGGCAGAAAGCCCGAAAAAAGGCATGAGCATTGAGCGCGAAACGTTTTTACTTCAGTTGATTTCTAAAGAATTACTATAAGCAGCTAGCTTGCATTATTACGACTTAGCTTCTGTTGGCTCTATTGTGGGCAAAGATTTTAGAGCAATAAAAAAGTCCGGACTCCCCCCCGGAACCCGGACTTATTCCAGACGCGCAAGCGAAGCGTCATCTTGATATGTTAGATTTGTTTCGAACTATGAAAACAATAGCTGTTTTACATTTAGTGTGTAAATAATTATTAGGTCTGACCATTGGTTTTCATGTTTTTTGCAAACGCAATGTGACGCATATCTACCCAATTGCCAAGCGCAATTGGGGCGCTTTTTAGTAAACCACTACTCTTTCTTATCTTTGAGATACCTTACCTCAACTTTTTTGCACACGTTTGCATAGAGATCACGAGTTTTCAAATTCGCCGAACAGGATCTTGTAATTTTACGTTTCTCTGACATTGAGCTCTGTCGTAGCTTTTATCACAAATTAACTAGCGGAGGCAGTCGGCTAAAGTCGACCAGCGGTTGTGAAATCATAGGAGCGTCTGGAGCAAATAAGAGTAAAGGTTGAAATGATGAGGATTGTAACTGACCGATATCTATCAACTTTTCCAATGCATAGAAGCGGCTGACATATTGGCGAGTCTCGTTAGGCAGCGTGAGTTGTTGGAAATCTCGACTTCCTGCTCGCTGAATAGCACGTGCAACACGTCCTTCTCCGGCATTGTATGCAGCTAAAGTGAGAGCCATATTTTGATCGAATTTGTTGTATAAAAACGCCAGGTACTTGAGCGCGGCCGTTGTGCTGGCTTCTGTGTCAAAGCGATCGTCTTGTTTTGTATTTATCGTTAATCCGAATCGTTTCGCTGTGGTTGGTATCAATTGCCAAAGTCCGGCGGCGTTAGCGTGAGAAACGGCTTTGGGATTGTAAGAAGACTCTAACATTGGCACTAAGGCTAGGCTATTTGGTAATGAGTGGTTTTGAAGCTGTTTGAAAATGTGGTTAATTACTGGCTTGGATGAATCGAGACGCTTGGCAATTTGTGGCTTGTATGGGGCTAATACTTGATACTGCGTTTGAATATCGACAGCATTTGGTTTTGCCTGGCATGTGAATGGAAGGTAGGACAGAAAGGCAATAAAAATAAAAAGGCCTACAGTACTCAGCCGAGATGGCGACTGAATCTGTAGGCAAGACGAACATCGTTTAGAACGATTTATCTTCATAAGTGTGTTGCACAGGTTGTTTGAGTTGACTGACCAACTCATGGAACGCCGCAGAGCTGTGGCCATTGCTCTGATTGTATTGTTGGCACTGACTTACCAACGTTTCCAATAGCGCCCATTGTTTTCTAGCTTGCATACCTATTTGGGCAGGCAAAGCATTGAAAATTCGTTTTACGCTGGCGTCATTACACGCTAACCCCAGCGCTCGCATACACTGGCTTCTGTCATTGGCGGAGCGGCTGAGTTTATTGAGTATCGGCATTTGTTTTTGAACATTGTCGTTCAGTGCCTCTCCATCAAACTTTAAGTACAATACCTTTTGCTGCTGAAGCAAAGGAAGTAGTTGTTGATAAAGCTTAATATCCTCAGATATAGAGCGAACAAATTGTTGAATTCGCTGCGATACTGCGCTTGCCATGATGTCTTCCTAGCGTTTTATTACTCGTGACCTGTATGGAACTGCATGATTGCCTTGGATAGCACTTTTGTATCTAGGCTAAGTTCACCACGCGCTAATGCGTTGCGTACTTGTTCTACTTTTTCCATATCAACATCAGGTAGTGATGCCATTTCAGCTTGAGCGCGATCTATCGCTACGGTATTCGCTTGAAATGCAGGCTCGTGTACTTTGCTCTGTTCGACGACGTCGACAGGCTGTTTGCTTGCTTGCTGTAATTTTGTTTGTGGGACATGACCGCCCGCGACTTTGTCGATTTTCATGCTGTGGTCCTCATCATCATGTTCTAAATTAAGTAGGCGGTTAGAATGTGATAAACATTAAATATTTTTTTTGTACTCGAAGTTCAGTGTTACTGACGAGAGCCAAAATTAAAAAATGTTACCCCGAGTCAAAAAATCAAAATTGAGTATGAACCTGGTTTAATCCAGTTACGACTGCTCTTATGACCTTGCCCGAACTTGGGTTTTCCACGTCAATTTGTTGCCCTTTCGCTCCATCTTCTAAGGCGACTCCTTTTGTGCTGGCACTAAATCCATTTTTGCTCGCAATGACTATGACTTCATTGCCTTTCTCGATTAGAGGTGGGGCCGACAAATTGGATGGATTAACCACTTGTCCAGCCCGCAAACGACGAGAGGTTTCTAAGCCTACTGCTTGCTCGGGGCGAGTATAAAAATCGTCTTGGCGAGAGATGGTTCGGGTTTCAAGCTTTATGTGTTTAGCCGTTACGACTTCATTTCGGCCAACCGTGGTTGTCGCGACCAAAACAGGCAGAGTCAGCGAAGACTTTATCGTAACGTTAATTCGCCATGGTGATGCGATATTGTCGCAGCTGACTGAGCGCTTGAGGTTACCGACTGGCAACGTGTTGTTGTCACGACCTGTGATAACTAAAGGAGATTCACATTCTGGCAAGTGATTGGCTGAACCGGGTACCCACATGTCGAAGTCCAGTTTGTACTTCCCCCACTGATTGGAGAGCGCTACGCGATCCACCTCTTGTTCGAAATCCGTTGCTACAACGGACCTTATCTCTTCAACGCTTAGGGTTTTGTCATTGGTGTTGGCGAATGCTTGTTCTGATGTCAAAGCGAGTAACGTCAGCATTATTGTTGAGGAAGTGGACACTTTCCTCTTGTTTTTAATGCTTTCCGAGAACCGGAAGTTTGGCTTCCATCCTTGTTTGTAAATCATTGATATATATGGCTATTTTTTATGGCACGTATCTTGTTTGTATGTTGGCGTATTCGAGCCAACTGTAAGGAAGATGCATGGCGATCACATTTGAAAATGCTTTAGGAGTACATCCAGAGGCACTTAATTTTCGCGTTCAGCGTACCAAAGTCCTCGCCAGTAACCTAGCAAATGTTGACACCCCTGGGTATTTGGCGAAAGACCTAAGTTTCACCACCGTAATGAACCAAGTAACGGCAGGTGGTGTGAACAAACCGGTGCCAAAGTTCCAGGTTCAGGCCCAATACTCGGTGCCTTACCAGAATAGCAAAAATGGCAACACCGTAGAGCTTGGTGTTGAACAAGCAAAATTCACGCAAAACAACATGGACTTTCAAACTAGCCTGACGTTTCTCAACATGAAATTTAATGGCTTAGCGAAAGCGATTGAGGGACGTTAATTATGTCATTCACTGATATTTACTCGATCACTGGTTCCGCGATGACAGCACAAACTGTGCGTCTGAATACGGTAGCCAGTAACCTAGCAAACGCAGATGCAGTATCTGCAAATCCAGAAGATGCTTATAAAGCGCTTAAGCCAGTATTTGCGACTGTGTACCAAAAAACGCAAATGACAACAGAAAATGGAGCTTATCCCAATGCAGAAGTTCGCATTGTTGACGTTGTTAAAAATGCTGGAGATGCAGAGAAGCGTTTTGAGCCGAACAACCCACTGGCTAATGATGAAGGCTATGTGTTTTACCCAGATATTGATGTAGTTGCTGAAATGGCAGACATGATGTCCGCAACACGCAGCTTCGAAACGAATGTTGAAGTATTAGCCAATGTAAAAAGTATGCAGCAAGGTCTGCTTAGATTAGGGCAGGGCAGCTAATGAGTATTGCACAATACACCCCTTTATCGTCTGACGCTCCAGTAAATACAAAAGCAAAAGACAGCAACGGTATCTCACCAAACCCTAAAGACATGAACAGCGCTTCTTCATTGGAGAATGAGTTTATTTCTTTGATGGTGGCTCAAATTCAAAACCAAGACCCACTTAATCCCCTTGATGGTACGGAATACGTTGGTCAATTGGCTCAGTTCTCGCAGGTACAAAGTACCGAGAATATGTCTAAGACAATGCAACAGAGCATGGTGTTACTGGACAACATGCAAGTGCTATCAACAGCGGGCCTTGTTGGGCAAACGGTTTACGTCAACGCGGATGAATTTCAGCTTGGTGAAGACGTACAAAACGGAAAAATCGAACTCGCTCATAGCTCAAACCAAGTCACGTTAGTTGTTAAAGATGAATTTGGACAATCAACTAAAGTGCCACTAGGTGCTCACGGTAAAGGTGACGTCGACTTTTCAATTAATCCTGAAGAACTTGGTCTTAAACCAGGCAAATACTCAGTGGCCGTAGAAGTGCAAGAAGGGCAAGCAAGTCCAAATGTGCTGATGGCAGGCACTGTTGAGCAAGTGCGCATTCCTAATACCGGTGGCGCAGCATTAGTCAATGTCCATGGCGTTGGCAACGTTCCTTTCTATCAAATCACTCAGTTTGGTGCTTAACCAAATACGGAAATCAGAGGTCTATTTATGAGTTTTAACATCGCACTAAGTGGTCTGGACGCGACCAACACAGAGCTAAACACAATCAGTCACAACATTGCCAACGCATCAACGTATGGTTTTAAAGGTGGCCGCACAGAATTCTCCGCTGTATATAACGGCATGCAACCTGGTGGTGTGGAAGTCGCGTCAATTTCACAGAACTTCGACAAAGACGGCAGTATCACAGGAACTGGCCGTGCGATGGACCTAGCTATTAATGGCGGTGGCTTTTTTGTTACTAAAGATAATATGGGTCAAATGTTGTACACACGTTCAGGTGTGTTCTCAACGGATAAGAACAACTTTGTTACGGCTAACAGCGGTGCAAAGCTTCAAGGTTACAGTGTCGATAGCAACAACAACCTAATGACAGGCTCTGTGGGTAATATTCAGGTATCGACTTCCTCGCTGAATGCTAAAGCAACAGACAGCTTAGATTTTGTTGCGAACTTCGACGCAAGCGCGTCTGTTATTGATAAAGCCGTAACGCCATTCAATCCAAAAGATCCAAGCTCATTTAACTCGTCTTACACAACAAAAGTCTACGACTCATTGGGTAACTCGCACACGGTAACTCAGTACTTTACTAAGACTGCTTCTAACTCGTGGGAAGTGAACGTTCAAGTAGATGGCGGTACGACGCCAGTAGCAACTGTGCCTGTAACGTTTGGTAAAGACGGCTCGCTTTCAGCACCAACTGCGCCGTTTAATGTTTCATTCCCTGCAGCAGGCGCGAACGCGATGAGTGTAGACATTAACCTGAAAGGCAGCACGCAATTTGGTGCAGCTTTTGGCGTAAGTACTAATAGCCCTAACGGTTACACATCAGGTGAACTTGCAGGTGTACGCGTTGAAGGTAACGGCATGGTTTACGCGACTTACACTAACGGCCAATCACAGCTACAAGGTCAGGTTGTTCTTGCTGATTTTGCAAACACACAAGGCTTAGCGAAAGTGAGTGGAACATCATGGACTCAAAGCTTTAGCTCAGGTGCTCCAATTATGGGTGTTCCGGGTTCAGGTACGATGGGTGACCTAACTCCGGGTGCATTAGAAGGTTCTAACGTTGACTTAACCAGCGAGCTTGTTGCTCTAATGACTGCACAACGCAACTACCAAGCAAACGCAAAGACAATTTCTACCAGCGACAAGCTTACTCAAGCTTTGTTTAACGCGGTGTAATGGGAGTTTTGCATGGATAGTTTGTTATTTACGGCAACGTCGGGTGCCAGCCGAGTTCTTAAAGCGCAGCACGTTCGTTCAAACAACTTATCAAATGCTGATACTGCGGGTTTTCGAGCGGATATGGAGCGTGTGCGTAGTGTAGAGATGCAAGGCCCAGGTTTTGATGGTCGCACTATGGTTGTGACCAACTCTGCCTCAACACGTTTCGACGCTGGCGATATTGTGAAAACAGGACGTCCGTTGGACGTTGCGGTTATGGGGGAGGGATATCTCTCTGTAGAAACCCCAGCGGGTAACGAAGCTTACACCCGTGCAGGCAATATTCAGGTCGATACTTTTGGCGCTCTAACAATCAATGGGTTCCCTGTCCTCGGTGAAAATGGTCCTTTGGTTGTGCCGGATTATCAAAAGATTGAAATCAGCGAGCGTGGTCAAGTCTCAGTGATCCCACCAGGTGGCGGCGCAGAAATTGTGGCAGGCACTTTGAAGTTGGTTAAACCGGAAATTAATCAACTGCAAAAAGAGAGCGATAGCTTGCTGCACAGCGTAGATGGCGTGCCATTCGCGGCAGATGAAACCGTGCAACTCTCTCCTGAGCACATTGAGGGCAGTAACGTATCTGCTATTGATGAATTGGTTAGTGTGATGTCGCTGACGCGTAACTTTGAAATGCAAGTTCGCATGATGAAAACGGCGGAAACTCTAGCAAAAGCTGGTAACAAATTAATGGCGGCGAGCTAAGTCTCGCCCCGCAAGGAGTAAAAAATGCATTCAGCATTATGGGTAAGTAAGACAGGCATGGCAGCGCAAGACACGAAGATGACTGCCATTTCTAACAACCTAGCAAACGTAAACACGGTTGGCTTTAAGCGTGACCGAGTCGTATTTGAAGATCTTTTCTACAGCATTCAGCGTCAACCAGGCGCTCAAGTAGACCAAGTTAACGAACTACCAAGTGGTATTCAGCTAGGTAGCGGTGTTCGCGTTGTTGGCACACAAAAAGTGTTCACGCAAGGTAATACCCAAAACACAACGCAAGAGTTGGATCTTGCTGTAATGGGTCAGGGTTTCTTCCAAATAGAAAACTCGGACGGACAGATCATGTATACACGTAATGGTCAGTTCCATCGAAACTCAGAAGGCTTAATGGTGAACAGTCAGGGCCTGCCTTTAGAGCCTCAAATCCAGATCCCTGACAATGCGGTCTCTTTCTCTGTGGGTGTTGATGGCACCGTGACTACAACAACAGCAGACGATCCAACACCTCAGCAGCTTGGTCAAATTACACTTGCAAAATTCATCAATCCAGCCGGCTTAGAGGCCATGGGTGGCAACTTATTCCGTGAAACGGAAGCCAGCGGTCCAGCTGATGAGCTGATTGCAGGAGCTGATGGTGCCGGCATTATCAAGCAAGGTGCACTGGAAGGGTCAAACGTACAAGTAGTAGAAGAGATGGTCGACATGATCACCACTCAACGTGCGTATGAGATGAATGCGAAAGTGGTCTCTGCTGCAGATGACATGCTGAAGTTTGTTTCGCAATCAATGTAAGTATGAAATTGGTGATGATGAAGGAAAAAGCAATGAAATGGCTTTCTAAGAGTTGGGCAGTAGCCGCCGTGTTGCTGGTGGGATGTGCTGGCCGTCAGGAATTTATTCCGCCTGAGCCGAATGCTGAGGAATATGCACCACCAACGCTCGATTACACGCTGCCGGAAACCCAATCTGGTAGCCTTTATCGTCACCAATACACGATGACCCTGTTTCAGGATCGTCGTGCTTACCGAGTTGGCGATGTATTAACGGTTCAACTATCAGAAGAAACCTCATCGAGTAAAAATGCGGGTACTAAGTTCGGTAAAAGTTCAGCAATTAACTTTGTGGCGCCGACCATAGGCACGAAAACTATCGATGAGTTAGGGGTTAGCGTGGATGGCAAACGTAACTTCGATGGCAGTGCATCAAGTTCACAAGGCAACAAGCTTCAAGGTGCCATTACGGTAACGGTACACGAAGTATTACCTAATGGCGTATTGCGTATCAGCGGTGAAAAATGGCTTCGTCTTAATCAAGGCGACGAGTTTATTCGCCTAACCGGTATCGTCCGTGTGGATGATATTAACCGCAGTAACCAAGTTTCTTCTCAACGAATTGCTGATGCAAGAATTACCTACGCAGGTCGCGGAGCCCTAGCTGACAGCAACGCAGCCGGGTGGCTAACTCAGTTCTTCAACAGCCCATGGGTACCTTTCTAATGAAGACAATGCAATCTTTCTTTATGTCTCTCCTATTGGTGTTGACCTTGGGACTACCAGGCACTTCACGTGCTGAAGCGGAAATTCCGATCATGGACTTGGTCGATGTTCGCGGCATTCGAGAAAACCAACTGGTTGGTTATGGTTTGGTGGTTGGCTTAGCCGGCCAAGGTGACCGAAACCAAGTGAAATTTACCTCTCAATCTATTACCAACATGCTACGTCAGTTTGGGGTTCAAATTGATGACAGTATGAACCCTAAGCTACGAAATGTGGCTTCTGTGAGTGTGACAGCGTCCGTTGACCCAATGGCAGGCCCAGGACAAACGTTGGATGTGGTTGTGTCTTCAATCGGTGATGCAAAGAGCCTTCGCGGTGGTACGTTATTGCTAACGCCTTTACGTGGTATTGATGGCGAAGTGTACGCGATTGCGCAAGGTAACGTGGTTGTGGGCGGCTTATCTGCAGAGGGGCGAAGTGGCTCCAAAGTAGAAGTAAACACACCAACGGCGGGTCGCGTTCCGAATGGTGCGACTTTAGAGAGAGAAATCAAAACCGATTTCAACCAACGTGATGAAATCACCCTAAACCTGCGCAAGCCTAGCTTCACTACAGCAAAAAATATTGCGCGTGAAATTAACAACACTTTTGGACCTAACGTTGCAGTTGCGATCAATAAAGCGCGCATTGATATGCGTGCACCAAAAGATACACAGCAGCGTGTCGTCATGATGTCGATGCTTGAAGAAATGAGCGTCGTTGAAGGCCGTAAACCTGCTCGTATTGTCTTTAACTCTCGCACTGGCACCGTAGTGATCGGTAAGAGTGTCAAAGTGAGTGAAGCAGCAGTAAGTCACGGTAACTTGACCGTGCGAATTTCTGAATCACAACAAGTTAGTCAGCCTAATGCGTTTGCAAATGGCGATACGAAAGTCGTTAACCAAACGGACCTTGATGTGAATGAAGATCTCGCTCAGATGGTGATTTGGCCTCCAGGCACGGAACTTAACACCATAGTTAATGCGGTAAATAGTTTAGGTGCCACGCCTACAGACTTGATGTCTATCCTGCAAGCTTTGAGTGAAGCAGGTGCATTGAACGCTGAATTGGTCGTGATATAAGGAGTTAAGGATGAAGCTAGACAGTACCAATGAACAAACTCAGTTAAATTCGATGCTTTATCACGACAATAGTGCATTGGCTAACATCAAGCATAGTCGTGATCAAGAAGGCGCACTTGAAGTCGTCGCAGGTCAATTTGAGGCAATGTTCCTACAAATGGTGTTACGCCAAATGCGCAGCAGTAGTGATGCTCTTGCTGATAAAGACAGCCCGTTCGCCAGTCAGCAACAAGGGGTATTCCGTGATATGTATGACGGTCAGCTGGCGATGGAACTAGCAAAGAAACAGAGCTCAGGCATTGCCAATATGCTCATCCAGCAGCTGAGCCCGTCTATGCGTGAGGTTGCTTTCGATGCTGCGCGCAACATCTCATCCGCTAACGATGGTAAAGCTTCGAATTCTGAATCTATCTCACAAGTAGATTCTAAAGAGGTGGAGAAGAATTCAAGCCTATTTAATACCGCTTCTCAAGCCGTCGCCTCTGTTAAACAGGTATTCGGTGAGGCCGGTATGACTACCGCGTTTTCTCAGCCGTTGATCAGAAAAATGGAGCTGTAAATGAACCTAGTTAATATTGCCCTTTCAGGTTTAGGCGCGAACCGTGTGGCCCTAGACGTAACCGCGCAAAACGTGGCAAACGTGAATACCGTGGGTTACAGTCGTCAACAAGCGTTGATGGCGTCTGTCGATGATGGTAAAGCCAATCGCTTAAGTCCAGGTTTAGGGGTAGAAGTCACTAGCATTCGCCGCGTTACTGATCAATTTCTGATTAAGCAAACGTGGTCGACTAACAGTATGGCGGCATACGCATCTGGATACACCAGTAACATGAGTCAGCTGGAGAATACGCTTGGTGCCGATGGTTTCAGTATATCGGCTGGCTTGGACTCGCTAAACGCTGCGCTTAACGATGCGACCGTTAAGCCGGAATCCATACCTTACCGCCAGCAGATCATTAACGAATCTGAAGCTTTGGCCCGCCGCTTTAATACGCTTACCGAGTCTTTATACAATCAACATAAAGACATGAGCGACCAACGTAATGCAGCGCTTAACCACGCGAATAGCCTTATGGAAAATATCGCGAAGGTGAACAAGCAACTGGTAGAGATGCAAGGTACAGGTGGTAATCCATCACAGTTAATGGATGAACGAGATAGGTTAATCGGTGAGTTATCTCAAACCATTGAAATCAAAACAACACAGCAGCATGACGGCAGTGTTCAGGTCACACTAACCTCTGGTCAACCGCTTGTGATGGGTACGGACCATGGCAAACTGGAAGCCATTCCTGACCCGAGTGATCCTTACTTAGCGGACTTACACGTCACGTTCTCGAATCAAAGCTTTGCGATTGGTGACTCGCTTGGTGGCAAATTAGGTGCGATTAATGACTATCAAACCGAAGTGTTGAAACCAAACCAACTGGCTCTGAATGACATGGCGAAAGCTCTCGCGGATGAATACAACGCCGTGCTTGCAACTGGCAAAGACTTAAATGGCAACCCAGGTAAACCTTTGTTCAGCTATGACCCAGCAAACCCTGCAGCCAGTTTGGATATTACCAAGCTAACTCCAGATGAGCTTGCGTTCTCAAGTGATGGAACACCTGGTAACGCAGATGCGTTGCAATCATTGATCGAGTTAAGCAACAAGCCAGTGGCGGTATCAGGTTACGGCTCAGTAAGCTTGAACGATGCCTTTAGTTCAATGGTGGGTCAAACCGCAATTAAAGCACGCCAAGCTAATGCTGATTATCAAGCGAAGTTAGCCATGAACAAGCAAGCGCACGCAGCTCGCGATAATGTTAGTTCCGTAAACAGCGATGAAGAAGCGGCTAACCTAATGATGTTTGCTAATGCGCACAATGCCAACATGAAAGTGATCAGCACAGCAAATCAACTGCTCGATTCTATTCTGCAGTTATTCTAAGAGGAAAGTTTAGATGCGAATTAGTGACAATCAATTTAGTCAAATGATGTTGCACAGCTTGCAGAGCAATAGCGCGGGATTAGGCGAAGCTCTGCAACAGATGTCTACTGGCAAGCGCTTAACCAAGCTGTCTGACGATCCAATGGCTTCGATCAAGTTGCTTAACTTAGACCGAGAAACCAGTGCGATTGCTCAGTACAAAAACAACATTGAAAACGTAAAAACGACGCTATCGAGTCAAGAAACCCATTTAGATTCGATCAAAGAAAGCTTAAAAAGCATGCGAGACATCGCGCTTTGGGGTGCGAACGGCTCTCTTACTGACGAAAGTCGTGGCGGTATGATTACAGAGCTTAAGAGTTACCGTGATTCTATTGAGTCGTCTTTTAACGCGCAGGATGAAGAAGGGCACTACCTTTTCTCTGGTACTAAAACGGATACTGCGGCTGTAAGTAAAGCGAGCGGCAGCTACGTAATTGAAGGTAATAGTGACAAGCGCGTAGTAACAATTGCTAAAGGTGTCACGATGGATTCCAATATGACTGCAAAAGAAATATTGGACCTTGGGGGAGGCCATAACGTGCTTAACCAAATTGATGCGCTGATCAAAGAGTTTGAGAGCCCTACCGCCAACTTCAGAGCTGAAGTTGAGGCGAGTATCAGCGCTATCGACGATACTTTTTCAAACGTACTAGGGACCATGACTGAGATTGGTGGTCGACACAACAACTTAGATCTTGTTGGTGGCGCGCACAGTGAAAACAAGCTGTTCGTTGACAAGGTATCTGGAGACCTCTCTGCTCTGGACTATGGTGAAGCGTCGGTACGATTGAGTAATTACATGGCTGCTTTGCAAGCAACGCAAGCAAGCTATGTGAAGATCGATGGTTTGTCGCTGTTTGACCGTTTATAAGGTTAGGAAGTTCTTTTTATGGTAATGAGTACAGTAGAGGTTAGACCCCATAGCATACGCTTAGGTGGACAAGAACAAGCCTCTATCATGCCGACCCGTTCTGCAGACTCAAGTACGGCAATTAAACCGCGTCCGGCGCAAATTCAGGCTGACACTGCGTCAGCCTACTCTGTATCTGGTATTCAGCTTACGCAGGGTCAGCAGCAAGCCACGGCGGTTCAGATCGCGTCCAAATCGCTGCAGGTGATTGGCAAAGAGCTCACGCAAATTAAACGTGGTTTGACGCAAGCTATTAATCAAGGCGTACAAAATGTTCCTGGTTTGCAGGATACATTGGTTCGTTCTAAAGCCACCATCCAAAAAGTCGTTGAGCAAGCACGTTTCGATGGCCAGAAAGTCCTAAATAACGAACTGCACTTAAAACTGGATAAAGCGGACATTCGTCGCTTTTCTATTCCAGGTTTGAATGTTCATCGCTTAAGCGACAAGACCGAGCAAATCCGTTTGGATTTTCCTCAAGGTCAAGCGGTGATGATTCAGTTTGATGGACAATCAGACGGTGAGCGAACGGTCAAAATGCTGGATCGCAGCTTGATTGCGTTAGGAATGCGAGCCTCATTAGCCGATGATGGCAGCATTTTATTTGAAGCCAGAGACAACGCTTATCAACAAATGCAGCAAAAGGTGATGGTAACGGGGGAAGGGCACCGATTCCCTGCGGGACAGCCTAACGTTTTGAACTTAAAGTCTGAGCCAGATGGTATTGCGGAGCTCGGGTTTGATCTAGGCTCACGCGACGGCATCAAGCAGACGATTGCCAAAGTAAATCAGCATCTGAAACAAGTTCAAACGAGCTTGCAGGAAGCGAAAGCTTTTCATGGTGAACTGAATACTCAAATGCGTTCTATCCAAACCAAAACCGCACAGCTTTCAGTCAATGAGGTGAATGCAAAACTGGATGGATTCATGCAAAAGTCTGGCGAGTTTACTTCGACTTTTCAGGCATTGAATGCGCAAGCAAACGTGCGTCGTCATACCGTGGTCGCTTTACTGAAGTAACGAACACTCCAATGATTCCCGGCTTTACACTGTTATCGTCCCCCAATAACGAAAACAGCGCACTGTCGGGAATCTCTCTTTGACTCGTCTAGGGCTCGAGTGCTTTTGCCACCGAACGATTCAATTTCTGGAATAGCCATCCAAGTGCTATCAAAGATGCACCTAAGCCTAAGAAGCTTATTGCTCGCCAGAACCCATCCAGAGAGCTCACATCCCATAAGAATACTTTCAGTGCGACACCGGCAAGGACCACTAGACCGACACGCTGCATCATCAGCCCCTGTTGGGTCACGCCGCGCCAAGTCAGCAATCCACCTACGAGCAAGCCAGCCACTGAATAACTGAACAACTCTGCCATGCTGGTTGGCTGATACAGCATCATCGATGTGGTTTGCCAGAATTGACGGATAGACATCCCCAACCAAATGGCTGCAAGTAAAAAGCCTAGACTAGCAATCGCAAATCGATGAACTTGCAACGTATTCCAGCGTTTAAAGGTTGCGATAAGCAGGATGCAAGCTGGTAACAGCCAGCCGATACTCAGCATGTTAAAGATGGGAAGTGCTTGTGCCGAGACGTTATCAGTCACCAACGGCGATTCTGCCGTATTAAGCAAAATAATCAATATAGCGAACGCGCACCAAAGCAAGTAACTATAGATTTCGTAGATACGGCTTAAGCGTTGCGCAAATTGGCTGCGGTAGCTGTATACCAAACCCATAACTAATGCTTGATTGGCAAAGACTGCCGCACTTGTGAAGTCGATGTGCCCCAAGTAACCATATTGCCCCGTTAACCAGTAGTTAGTTTGGGTGAACAATGCCATTAAGAATACATGTAAAAACGCCCCTTCAAACCAGTTGGTCAGTTCTCGGTCCACTTGTTTTAGTGTTGAACGAGCGTAAGACAAGATGAAGAGAGAAGGCATATAACTCACAAGAACCCAAGCCCAATGCCCAGCTTCTACCGGTTGCCATTCGGGTATGAAAGGTAGCAGCGTGAGTCGGATAACCAGTATTCCCATTGCCACTTTAATCGCCCAACTCGCAGGTCGAAATAACCCGACTTGAGCCTGTAAGGCCATTATCGCAACTTGTATTGAGATTGCTGTTGTTAACCAAGTATCGCTCAACCAAACAAAAGCGATACCTACGATTAAAGCATGCATAACGGCAGAGCATTCTAATGCCAACGAACGTGCACGCTGACCAAGCACAACATAGTAAGTGGCCATCAATGCGCAGAAGGTAGTCCAATACCACAGGTAGCCTTGCATAAATTCGTCAACATAAAGCAACGTAATTAAGCTCATCGCGGGAGCCAGTACCAGCAGAAGCAGCCCACTGAGTTGCGAACGGTCACTAAGTGATTGGCAATATGTTCGATAGCCGATCAGTGCAATACTCACCGCCAATGCGAATAGAATGCTAGCTTCTCGCTCTAACATATACAGCGCATCAAAAGCGATGGTAAGAACAATCAGCGCGGTTGCTGAGGCGAGAATAGATGGCAAAAATACACGTAATGACCAGCCTGTACGAAGTGCTGGTAGCCAGATGATCGCAACAAGCAGCGTATAACAGTACGCCATTTGTAGAGTGTTCAGCTCCGGCATTCTGGTGACGGCAGAAAAGGTCAATAAAGCAGTTGCGAGAGCGGTAGCGGTCGGCGAGTTTGTCCACTTGCTTTGATAGTGACGAAAGCGAGGATTGAGCATCCAACCCATTCTCGGAACCGCGAAAATGAGATACAAAGTGATGGAGAGATAAATCGCGAGCCACGAGAACAACCGTTCTGTTGGTACACTCTCAATCAACAGCAACATCCAAATGACATGTGGAATCGCGATACTTGGCGTAATCCATGCCCTACGCACTTTTTGCATCAATAAGGTCGCCGCGAACGAAATCGCGCAGATGTATCCGGCTAACAAAAAGTAGTTGGGTTCACTACCTCCAATCCACAGTGGTGCTGTGTAGCCACCAATTAAGCCAAGCACGGCCATTAACGGCCCTTGTCGCAATGATAATGCTAAACTGAAAAATGCCGCTGAAGCCAAAATGATCAACGAGATACTTGGCGTTAGCATTTGATAAACCACAAAGGCAAAAATGACGGTGCAGTAAATGCCCGTTAATCCCGTACCGGTAACGGCAGCAGGAACATACGTAAAGCCTTGGGCTCGTGCTGCCCGTTGCGGATTCTGTTGTTCTTTACGGTGAAACCACTCGCCAACAAGCACCATTAGTAATGAGATCACAAAGGCAAAGGACACTCGCATAAATGGCGAAAACTGGATGTGGCTACCAATCACCTGTACGAGATAACCTCCACCGATCAGCATGGCCAATGCGCCTACCCAAACCAACCAATTTTCTTGAATGTTGCTAAGCAGGCTCTGAACTTTACTCTGAAGGAATGACTCATTTTCTTGACTAAAAACATCCAGTTGCACTTCTCTTGTCTGGGCGTATTCTTGATTCGCAGCGCTCTGGTCTAAGTCTAGGTTGGCAGCTGGATCATGTTCCCCAGAGGATGAGACATTTTTCTGTTGTGATTCTATGTGAGGTGACGTCGCTACAGATGGTGTGTCTTTTTCGATGCTGGATTGTTGGTGCACTTGTTGGTTTGAGCCCCCATGGACACTGGCTCGTAGTGATGTGACTTCCTCACGAAGTTTGGTTAGTTCTTTTTCTAAAAGTGCAGCTCGGTTGGCGGCTTTCACTCCGATGAGGATGGCGAGACACGCCATGAACAGTGCTAGTATTACGTACAATCCATTTCTCCTTGCGTACGTCGCGTGACCCACGATTCTTAACTTTGAGCACTTACGCTAAAGCTTAGTTCATGCTCTATGCCTTAGCCTCATATAGTGCTAGGTTCCGCGCTTTCTTCAGAAATCATTCTACATAATGAAACTCAATGCGTAATGATGAATTCGACAAAGTCGCACACTTGTGTGCCACTTTAAGACCTGATGAACAAAAATGAGTCGTTAAGTCATTGGGGGTCAACTATATTCATAGTTCTGATGCGATCGCCAAAGGACTTCAAACATGTGCGTTTCGTAGCGATGTCATCGAAGGTCAGTCGTTTGATTTGCACGTTCGGTTGTTTCTATTTGACCGTAAGGCTGAATGTATTCGGGTATAGCGCATTCACGCGAAAAAAGACAAAAACAGGTAATTATTGATGCAAGTGGGTAATGAAGCGCTGGTGCTGTCAGCGGTTGGGGTTATTGGTTTAGGTTGCCAATGGTTAGCTTGGCGATTGCGTTTGCCAGCGATTTTATTTTTGTTGTTGGCAGGGCTGATCGTCGGGCCATTTATGCAGTGGTTAAATCCTGATGAGATATTAGGTAATTTGCTCTTTCCGTTGGTCTCTTTGGCGGTGGCAGTGATTTTATTTGAAGGCAGTTTGACCTTAAATTTTAAAGAAATTCGTGGCGTGAGTGGTTCGGTATGGAGCATTGTTTCCATCGGGGCGATCATTTCGTGGGCGGCGACCAGTATCGCAACACACTATTTCCTCGGCTTTACTTGGGAGCTTGCCATGTTGTTCGGCAGCTTAACCGTAGTAACAGGGCCGACGGTCATCGTGCCACTTCTACGAACCGTAAGACCCAACAGTACGCTTGCTAACATTTTGCGATGGGAAGGGATTTTGATTGACCCGCTCGGTGCGCTTTTTGTTGTGATGGTTTACGAGTTTATCGTATCTCACAGCGCGATAAATAGCGTCGAAGTGTTTGGGACGATCATTGCTGTCGGTGTCATGCTAGGTGCGGCCTCAGGCTATGCAGTTGCGACGATCATGCGTCGTTCTTGGCTACCGGAATATTTGCAGCCATTTGCGGTTTTGATGGTGGTTCTAGGTGTATTTTCGGTCTCTAACCACATTGAGTCTGAAGCTGGGTTACTAACCGTCACCGTAATGGGTATGTGGCTCGCAAACGCTAAAGACATCAATATTCAGCAAATTCTGCATTTTAAAGAGCATTTAACCATTTTACTGATCACCGGATTGTTCATCTTCCTTGCGGCTCGAATCAGTCTGGATGATTTTGCTGCGCTAGGTAGCGGTGCGTTATTGTTGTTTGTATTTATGCAGTTAGTGTCGCGTCCGTTATCGATTTTTCTTTCAACCTTCCGCAGCAACTTGCGTCTTAAAGATAAGCTGTTTTTGTCTTGGGTTGCACCGCGCGGTATTGTTGCTGCTTCGATTTCGTCTCTTTTCGCGATCAAATTGACCGAATACAGCATTGATGAAGCGATTTTACTGGTCCCTATGACCTTCATGGTGATTATAGGAACGGTCGTGTTACAAAGTGCGACGGCACGTCCTGTAGCGCTGACGTTGGGCGTTGCAGAGCCAGCACCACGCGGCTTCTTGTTGATTGGTGCTAACCGAGTAGCAAGAGAAATAGGGCAGGCGCTGGCGCGTTATGACCGCCGCGTATTAATGACTGACTCAAACTGGGAGTACATCAGTCAGGTTCGTATGTTGGGGTTGGATTACTATTACGGCAACCCTATTTCTAGTCACGCGGACGACAACTTAAACTTGATAGGAGTTGGACAAGTGGTTGCATTAACGCCCGATCAGCATTTCAACATTATGGCTTGCATGCAATTCGTCGACGAGTTTGGGGAAGATAAAGTTCACTGCTTACAAAAAGTGAAAACCAACGGCAATGGCAGCGAGAAGCACTCCGTGGCTCAGGAGTACCATGGTAAATTGCTGATGGGCGGCAATGTAAGCTATACCCAGCTAGCCAGTATGTTAAGTCGTGGTGCAGAGGTTAAACACACGAAATTGAGCGATAACTTCACGTATCAAGATTATTTAGCGCATCACAAAGGTAGTTCAGTTGTACCGCTGTTCCATGTAGAAGAAAAAGGAAAAATTCAATTCTGTGATGATCCCGAACAGTTTGAACCAACGACGACAAGCACTGTTGTGTCGCTAATTCTGTCGGACAGCGTAAAGTAAACTACAGAGCAATGTGATCCATTTTCATCATGGGTATCGTACGCTGATTATCTCAATTTGAAGAGAAACTTGCCGGCTTGTTTAAAACGGAAAGCGAGTTTCTTTTCTTATAATGTCAGGGGCAGTCGAGATTCATTACTCGTTTCGGAAAAGTAATCCGGCAAATTCACAAAATTCGCATTGACGTTACTGATAAGGATCGCAATACTGCGCGACTGTTTTACTTTAGGGTGACATTATGGCTCCGCAAACTAACCGAAAAGATTTACACCTAGATGCTGTTTTACATCATGATATGAGCATGAAGCATAAAACGGCGGGTTTTGAGTCTGTCGAGTTTGAACACTGTGCGCTGCCAGAATGTGACTTTCACGCGATCGATTTATCGACAGAGTTTCTTGGTCATCAATTAGCGCTACCGTTTTTGATTAGCTCGATGACTGGCGGAGCAAAAGACGCAGAAACGATCAATTGTCGTTTAGCTGAAGCAGCAAGTGAATTAGGTATTGCCATGGGTGTGGGCTCGCAACGGATTAGCTTAGAAGAAAGTCAGCATTCGGGCTTGGGTAAAACCATTCGTGAGTTGGCGAAAGAAGTACCGTTGTATTCCAATCTTGGAGCCGCTCAATTGCTCGATAAAGGTAAACTCGATAATGCGCAACGTGCGGTTGAGGCGATTCAAGCCGATGCCTTGTTTGTGCACGTTAATCCAATGCAGGAAGCGTTTCAGAAAAATGGCGACCACAATTGGGTTGGTGTTTTCCAGGCAATTGAGATGCTTAAATCTCGCGTGAAGGTTCCTATCATTATCAAAGAAGTCGGTTTTGGTATTAGCGGACACGTTGCGCAGCGATTAATTGATGCTGGTGTGGATGCAATTGACGTTGCGGGCGCGGGTGGCACAAGCTGGAGTGCGGTTGAAGGGTATTGCCAAGATAATCCGAAAATGCAGCGTGCAGCCGAGCTTTTCCGCGATTGGGGTGTCCCTACAGCAACATGTTTGGCTCAAATCCGCGCACTGCATCCTACATTACCCTTGATCGCCTCGGGAGGTGTT
Source organism: Vibrio sp. Vb1026 (assembly GCF_033338745.1). NCBI lineage: Bacteria > Pseudomonadati > Pseudomonadota > Gammaproteobacteria > Vibrionales > Vibrionaceae > Vibrio > Vibrio sp. Vb1026. The sequence goes on along the minus strand of NZ_JAWOTH010000002.1, from coordinate 437,260 downwards.
CATAACGGACTTGAAGCGGCGAAAGCCATTCATTTGGGGGCTAATCTCATTGGGCAAGCTGGTGCGGTATTAAAAGCTGCGACGATCAGCACGCAGTCTGTCGTCGATCACTTTGAACAAATGGCATTAGAGCTGCGTTTAGCGTGCTTTGGTACTGGCTCTTCTAAGGTTGGTGAGCTAACGAAAGCGCGCTGCCTATAGCTTTTAGAATGGCGCGCTTTACACAGAGTCGCTCAATAATTTTTCGGTGTCTTAACACGTAGACTGATAATTTCGTTATAGTTGATACAAAAGTCACTTCAGCTAGTGACGCCTTTATTCAGACATTTGAATGGGCTCGTGTTGAAGAGATTGAGTTTAATTTTACTATTGTTTGCAACTGGAACCTTAAATTTATGAAAAAACTAGTCATGCTGATGTTGGCGGCTTCTGCTTTGACCGCTTGTAGTGATGAAGTGGGCACTGAAGGCTGGTGTAACGACATGCGCGATAAGCCAAAAACAGAATGGACAGCAGACAACGCGGTAGACTTTGCAAAGCATTGTGTTCTGCAAGATGGTGTCGGCAGCGAGCAATGGTGTGAAAACCTGAAAGATAAGCCGAAAGGTGACTGGACTGCAAACGAAGCGACCAGCTTTACTAAACACTGCATTTTTTAAGCACAGCGGAAAGCGCCTTTTCTGAGGCGACATTCTGTGAGGTAAACACCAAGCGTTATTGCTTGGTGTTTTTGTATCTAAAATAGCTCGATTTTTCACGTGTCAGCGCACTTCCCTCTGAATGGAAAGTTTTACATTTTCGTTTCATTTTTGAAAACCTGTATTGCCTGTCTTTAATTTTTCGTATTGCAATGGCATGGTGTCGAGATAGCCATCTAATTCAATTAGATTCATAACAAAAAGGAATTCAAATGGAAGTACTAAAAGGCTCATGTCTGTGCGGCAAGGTAAAGTTGGAAGTGGCAGATGAATTTAAGTACATGGGAAATTGCCATTGCTCTGAATGCCGCAAGTTCACAGGTTCTGACTATTCATCTGCCGGTGGTATTGCGTTGGATAAACTCCTTATTATCCAAGGGAAAGAAGATATTCAAACTTATCAGAAAAGCGAAAATACCATGCTATGCTTTTGTCGCCACTGCGGATCGAGCCTGTATTCGAAAAAGAACAATGGGATCGTCAATATTCGCCTTGGTATCTTGGATGACACACCTTCTCACAAGCCTGATTTCCATATTTTTGTCGCGTCGAAAGCGCCATGGATCGAGATATCGGATAACCTGACTCAATTTGATGCAGGGCCCAAATAGAGTTGTTGTAGATAAGTATTTAGAAACAGAGCGCGTTACAATACGCTTGCGACACGCTCTGTGCTTTTACTTTGTATATTAGAACGGAGACGACTATTTGGCGTTTTGTAGTTCTTCTAAGCCACCGGCATTGTGCAGATTCGTAAAGCCTTGCGATTGTAAGTATTGATACGCTTTGCCAGAGCGGTTACCACTGCGACAGTACAACACGATAGCTTGATCTTTATCGACGTCTTGAAAATGTTTATCAAGTTCAGATAAAGGGAAGTTGACGGCATTATCCAAATGCCCTTCAGAAAACTCTTGCGGCGTACGCACATCGACAATCATCGCGCCCTTGTCAATCAATTGCCACCCTTGTTCAGCGCGTTCAGAAGCCGACACGTTGGGGGAGAGGAAGCCAACGCACAACGTTGCAAGAAATAGAGATACGGCCTTTTTCATTGTTTGATTATCCTTTTTAAGAGTACGTAACCACTCTAGATTTGATTGAGCATATTTTCCATCATAAAGAGATGCTAAGTAGTTGTGAATGCGATAATTCGATAGAAAATTTTATTTAATTTAATAAAAAATTTTTATCAAATTCACCTCTTGAACTCTAATTTTTCGACCTTATTATTTTCATCGAAAGCGAGCTGTCGACTCGCAAATCCATCTTGATGTTTATTTTGTCTTTTATTTTTGGTTCCAAGTAGGAGGCACTTAAAAATGAAAATTCGTCCTTTAAATGACAAGCTAATTGTTGAAAGACAAGAGGTGGAAAATAAATCTGAAGGGGGAATCGTTTTAACTTCTCAGTCGGTGAAAAAATCAAACCGCGGGAAAGTCATTGCTGTTGGTTTAGGTAAACGTCTTGAAAATGGCGAACGCGCTGCGATGGAAGTCAAAGTGGGCGACCAAATCATTTTCAATGACGGTTACGGCGTGAAAACCGAGAAAATTGACGGCGCAGAATACTTAATTCTGTCCGAATCTGATGTGTTAGCAATCGTTGAGTAATTATTTTTGTAGTAGTTTTTTGAGGAGATAACCATGGCTGCAAAAGACGTATTATTTGCTAATGACGCACGTCAAAAAATGCTGAAAGGTGTGAACTTACTGGCGGACGCAGTAAAAGTGACACTAGGCCCGAAAGGCCGCAACGTTGTGCTTGATAAATCTTACGGCGCGCCAACCATCACCAAAGATGGCGTGTCTGTAGCGAAAGAAATCGAACTGAAAGATAAGTTCGAAAACATGGGCGCACAAATGGTGAAACAAGTGGCGTCCAAAGCGAATGATGAAGCGGGGGACGGTACAACGACCGCTACCGTACTAGCGCAATCTTTCATCAATGAAGGTCTTAAAGCGGTAGCCTCTGGCATGAACCCAATGGACCTAAAACGTGGTATCGACAAAGCCACTGAAACGGCGGTTGAGAAACTACGTGAAATGTCTAAGCCATGCAGCGACAAAGAATCTATCACCCAAGTGGGTAGCATTTCTGCAAACAGCGATCGCGCGATCGGTGAAATCATTGCAGAAGCGATGGAGAAAGTGGGTCGCAATGGCGTGATTACGGTTGAAGAAGGCCAAGGTCTAAACAACGAATTGTCTGTGGTTGAAGGTATGCAATTTGACCGCGGTTACTTGTCGCCATACTTCATCACTAACCAAGAAAATGGCAGCGTAGAGCTAGACAACCCTTACATCCTATTGGTGGACAAAAAAGTCAGCAGCATCCGCGAGCTATTGCCTGTACTAGAAGAAGTGGCGAAATCTTCTCGCTCGCTATTGATCATTGCTGAAGACATCGAAGGTGAAGCGCTAGCGACATTGGTTGTGAACAACATGCGCGGCATCGTGCGTGCGACCGCGGTGAAAGCGCCTGGCTTTGGTGACAACCGTAAAGCGATGATGGAAGACATTGCGGTACTAACTGCTGGTACGGTCATCTCTGAAGAAATCGGCCTAGAGCTCGAAAAAGCAACGTTAGAGCAACTAGGTAGTGCGAAGAAAGTGACCATCACCAAAGACACAACAACCATTGTGGGTGGCGCAGCAGAAGCAAGCGCGATTGCTGATCGTGTGGCTTCGATTGAAAAACAAATCGAAACAACCACCTCTCAATACGATAAAGACAAGCTTCAACAACGTGTTGCGAAGCTTTCTGGCGGCGTAGCGGTGATCAAGATCGGCGCTGCAACCGAAGTTGAGATGAAAGAGAAGAAAGATCGCGTGGACGATGCACTACACGCTACTCGCGCAGCGGTTGAAGAAGGTATTGTTGCTGGTGGTGGTGTTGCCCTAACTAAGATCGCGAAAGAATTGGCGGATCTAAAAGGCGACAATGATGACCAAAACGTGGGTATCCGAGTTGCGCTACGTGCAATGGAAGAGCCTCTTCGTCAAATCGCAACTAACGCAGGTGACGAAGCTTCTGTTGTGGCGAACGCTGTCAAAGCTGGTGATTCCGATTACGGTTACAACGCTGCAACAGGTGAATACGGCAACATGATCGAAATGGGCATCTTGGACCCTGCGAAAGTAACACGCTCAGCGCTTCAATTCGCTGCGTCTGTTGCTGGCTTGATGATCACCACTGAAGCGATGATCACCAACCACGTTGAAGACAAAGAACTTGATATCTAACGTCATCAACCGTTAGTGATTAAGTAAGCGTTAAAATAACAATAACATTGCAAAACCTAAGCGGGCTCGCTTGAGCCCGCTAATCAGTCATTTGAGGTAAGTGTTATGACCCGTTTACCTGCGTTTTCTTTCTCAATATCTGAGCCGGGCGGTAATGAAGCTTCGTCAACGTGGCCGACTGCTATTCACTTCCCCCTCGTTCCAGCTGGGCCAGAGTTTTCGATCGAAAATGCTCTGCCTAAACGTCCGACAGTGACGATATTCACTATCGATCTGTCTCAGTTATTTAAAGGGGACGCTCGGGTCATCCATTAACTGTATCGAAACAGCCAGCGCACGTTGGCTGTTTTTTTCTAATTTAAAGTATTGATAATGTAGATTTTTATTTGATTACTGCCACTTGTTCAATGATCAATTTGAATTGGGATAATCGGACCGCAAGCGTACTACACCTTTAAGCCCAGCATCGCGCCGAAAATGATCAATCCCGCCCCACATGCTTGATTGAGTCGATGCTTAATCTTCAACAAGAAAGCTTGTAGCTGGGATGACGTGAATAAAACAGCAACGATAGAAAACCAAATACCATGCAGCGCAATCATATAAATCCCGTAAAAAAAGGCGATGTGTTGCTGACTAGAGTCGGGAGAAATCACTTGGCTAAAAATACTCAGAAAAAACAGCATTGTCTTGGGATTGAGTAAATTACACAGAAATCCCTGCATGAAAAATCGCCACATTGAATACTCGCTCTGTTGAACGGTTTCTGAGTTTGATGCAGGTTGCGAGGAGAATATTCCTTTAATCCCAAGGTAGACAAGATAAGCGGCCCCAAGATAGCGCACTAGATTAAACAACCATTCATTTTGTGAAATTAAGTAACTGATCCCCAGCATGGAGTAAGCGATGTGGATGCTGATCGCCATGCTGATACCAATCGCACTGTACACGCCTGCTTTTCGTCCTTGATTTAAGCTATTTCTTAATACCAAAACAAAGTCTGCGCCAGGGCTAATAACAATAAGCACACCTAATAACGCAAGAGTTACAAATTCCATATCGGTTTCCTGTTTGAATGATGAAGTCTGGGATGTAGCGGAATTGTAGGCGTCTTTATTACTGACTATAATCGAAAAATATTCCCATATTGGTGAGAAAAACTCACAGATGCATCACCTGAAATCTTTTTATGTCTTCCACGTTGCGGCGAGTTCTTCAAGCTACACTGAAGCGGCTGACAAACTAAACATTACCCACGGAGCCGTGAGTAAGCAGATCAAGCAACTTGAGCAATATCTGTCTCAACCTTTGTTCTTCAAAGAGGGCAGGAAAGTCGTGTTGACGGCGGAAGGCGAATTACTCAAGACATACACAGAAACGGCATTCCAAACGCTAGAAACAGGCGTGAATACGCTTATTCAAGAGAAGCATCAGCATCTTGAAGTGTCTTGTGAACCGACATTAACCATGCGCTGGTTGATGCCAAGGTTGGCCGCGTTTAATGATGAACACCGTGCTGATGTTCGTTTGTCGACGGCTGGTGGCCCGGTAACATTAGGATCAACTGGGCTTTCGATGGCGATTCGTCGAGACGATTTTGCGCAGCATCACGATTACGACAAAACCATTCTTGTGGAAGAGTGGGTGGGGCCGGTATTTTCTCCTGAGTATTGGCAATCCATTAAAGACAATTTGAAAGCAGCTCGATTGTTGAATAGCCAAACCAGACCGAATGCTTGGGCGGATTGGCAGCAATCAACACGTTGTGAAACTTTCAACGGCAACACTCAGCAATCATTCACGCATTTTTATTTTTGCATACAAGCAGCGGTGGATGGCTTAGGCGTCGCAATGGGATCGTATCCTTTTGTCATGGACGATATTAAGCGTGGTAATTTGGTCGCACCATTTGGGTTTTCTCCATCAAGTTGCAATTACGTTTTATTGAGTCAAGATAAAAAGCGTACAGAACTCGAACATAAATTTATCACGTGGTTACAAACGCAAATGGTAGAGTGTGTGCCACTGTCATCACAGCAGATTACGCAAGGCGAATAGAAGGCATAGAGCGAGATTACGTCAGTCAGTTTTATGGAAAAAGGCTTAGGAAATTGGAAATGGAAAACCTCAATATTGTTGAAATCAAATCATTTGTTCCGGCGAAAGATTACGCGCTATCAAAACGTTTTTATGAGGCGATTGGCTTTGAAATGGCGTCGGACTTCGGTGATGTAGCATACTTCTCTCAAGGTAGCTGCGCGTTTCTTTTACAGAATTTTTATGAGCCAGAACACGGCAATAACTTCATGATGCACTTGCTCGTAGAAGACGCAGAAAGTTGGCATCAGCACTTATCCAAAGTGGGTCATGAGGAATTTGGTTCGCGTTTGACAGAGCTAGTCGAGCAACCTTGGGGCATACGCGAATGTTGTTTGTTTGACCCTAGTGGCGTTTTATGGCGAATTGGCCAGAACATGAATACTGACTAAAGCCAGTCTTATTTTCACCGCATCTACGCGCAGGTATTGAGATCTCGATATCTGCGCGTTTTCTTTTTTACTTAGCCTTGCCAACGTTTGTAGCGCACTCACGCCTTTTTCGAGGTGGTGTGCGATGGGCTAACGCCAAAAAACTCCTCAAGCAGCATGGCTTTGAGTTCCGCTCTGACTTCTGCGCCACCGATTAACGCCAAAAGTGCGAGTCCTCCTGGAATAAGGATGACCATTAATATCGGTCTTAAAATATACGAAAAGCAGAAGATGGTCGGGAAGAAAATCAATCCTTGGCCTAGTTTGTTTAATACGTACATGAGCGATTCCTTTTGTTTTTATATAAAATGAGCATGCTCAATTTTATAAATGAGCGCGCTCAATTTGTCAATCTCAACCACGCAAGGTATGATCCTTTCAGGCTCATTAAGCAGACACATCAATGACGAAGCGACAACAAACCAGAGATAAAATTCTAAAAGCCGCATGGGCATCTTTTGCTCAAAATGGCTATGACATGACGACCACAAGGCAGATAGCGAGAGAAGCAGGAGTAGCCGATGGCACAGTGTTTAGCCATTTCCCGACTAAACTGTCGATTTTGCGCGAAGGGATGCTGGCGCAACTGCAACAGATCAGCCAAGAAACGCTAGTCAGTGTGGAAGGTAAAACCGATATCGACATTGGTTTGGCGCTGACGGAGAAATACTATCGCTACTATTTTGCGAACGTTGAGCTGAGCCGAGCTTTGTTGAAAGAGGTGATTTGGGATTTGGATTATTATCAGTCGTTTAACCAAGCTTTGTTTCAATCTGTAAACGGAAGCTCCGTCCTTGAGGGAAAAATACCGCTGATTTTTGACTGCTATTTTATGACGTTAATCTCGCACTTGAGCCGTGCAGAACCGGATGTTGAAGCGGCACTTGAAGAGCTTCATGCTAAGTTTCAGCAAATCATTGCGACTGCATAACATGGCCCCAACGCAGGATCTGAAAGAATATACTGCCTGTCATCTTATTTGCTGGACTCCCATTTTCTCGTTTCAGTTGGTGTCTCACCAAATAGCCGCTTGTAGCTTTGACTGAACTGCCCGAGATGGAAAAAACCAAAGTCAAAAGCGATTTCTGCAATTGTTCGATTATCTTCAGGGCTTTGTAGCACTCTACGTACTTGATTCAGGCGCATTCGATGTATGAACTGCTTTGGGGAAGTATTACAGCAATGTTCAAAGGTGTACTGTAGTGTGCGACGACTGACGTGTACTGCATCACACAGTTCACTGACGGTTATCGGTGTACGGTAGTCTAGATCCTGTAGCTGTTGTTTTATACGGTGCATCACGTGTTGACGATGAGAGATTGATATCGGATGGCTCGTGTGCAGTGAACTGAGTGAGAACAACTCCAGCACAATATCTTTTAAGATTGCTTGATGTGTGGTTTCAGACCATCTTGGCTCGGCGGAACCAAGTAACGTGCCTAAGTAGTATTTAAGTTGTTGAATGTGTTTTTCCGTCAAACCCGTTAAGTGTAATGTGTTGTTTTGGATACTCCCAAGCTCAAGTTGATTTTCTATGATGTGAACGAAGTTTTTGTCGAGCACTATTCCATAGATAGAAAACTGCTCCGGTGTCATTAACTCAAAATCAGCGCCACCTTGCCTAAGCAAAAGTTGGCTTGAATTAAACTGACTGTGATTTAGGTGTAGCGGCTTATTTTCCGCACTCAAACCCAACCAAATACCTCCCTCTTCAACCCTGCATTGCTGTCTTAGCGAGCGGTTACTGTCTTCACGAAACACATGGAAATTGGGAAATCGTCGTTCTCGAATTTGACCTAAAAATCGACCATCGCTGAGTTGGTCATATTCCTGTTGCCAGTTTATCAGACTCGCAGCTTGTTGGTTTGCATCCTTAGTGTGATGGATGCACAGCATTGGTGCAGTTTGGGGCATTTGGTTACTCATCCTTGTGATGCTCATTCCTTTTTTGTGAGTCATGTTGGAGCAGTATTTACATAACTCATTGTTTATTATTGGTTTATAAATGTTGCCAGTTTTTGATAACGCTACGGAACACATTTGGCAATACTTTCTTAAAGCTTATTGATAGTTCAGCAAAAAGCGAACCAAATAGTGAAGAGGAAGAGCAATGACGGCAACTTATCGTCGGCAACAAGGAAGTAAAGTCTATACCTTTAAGTCATTAGCTGACTTGATGGCGAAAGCGACACCGGAGCGCTCAGGCGATGCGTTAGCCGGGGTTTGTGCTCAGTCAGCGGCAGAACGTGTAGTCGCACAAATGGCGCTGTCTGAGTTACCACTTAAAACGTTTCTTAACGAGGCGGTTATTCCATACGAAAGCGACGATATCACTCGCCTAATTATCGATACGCATGACCTTGAAGCCTTTAAGCAGATTGAGCACTTGACGGTCGGAGATTTTCGAAATTGGCTGCTGAGTGAAGAAGCCGATGGTGAAACGTTGGCTAAAATTCGTCAAGGTTTAACACCAGAAATGGTGGCCGCAGTCAGTAAGATTATGCGCAACCAGGATTTGATTCTCGTTGCTAAAAAATGCCAAGTTGTCACGGCTTTTCGGAATACGATAGGTTTGCCGAGTCGCCTGTCTACTCGCTTACAGCCGAATCATCCCACTGATTCTCTCAACGGTATCGCAGCGACCATTTTTGATGGTCTGATGTACGGAAATGGCGATGCGGTTATCGGTATCAATCCGGCAACAGATAATGTGCCTCAAGCTATCAAGTTAATGAACTTAATGGATGAGGTGATTCAACACTATCAAATACCGACTCAGTCTTGTGTGTTAACTCATGTAACGAACACGATCGAAGCCATTGAAATGGGCGCACCAGTCGATCTCGTTTTTCAGTCGATAGGCGGCACGCAAGGGACGAATGATACCTTCGGAATCGACTTGTCGATTTTGAAAGAGGCCCATGAAGCCGCGTTGTCTTTGAATCGAGGTAGCGTAGGAAACAATGTGATGTATTTTGAAACCGGACAAGGTACCGCGCTGTCTGCGAATGCATTTCATGGGGTCGATCAACAGACTTGTGAAGCCCGTGCTTATGCTGTCGCGAAACAGTTCGATCCTTTGTTGGTTAATACAGTTGTTGGGTTTATTGGCCCTGAGTATCTGTTTGATGGCAAACAGATCATTCGTGCTGGGCTTGAAGATCATTTTTGTGGGAAGCTGCTTGGTTTACCCATGGGTTGCGACATCTGTTACACCAATCATGCCTATGCCGATCAGAATGACATGGATAATTTGCTGACACTGTTAGGCGTGGCCGAGTGCTCTTTCATCATGGGTATTCCAGGGTCTGATGACATCATGCTCAACTATCAAACTACCTCATTTCACGATGCCCTTTACGCAAGAAAAGTACTCGGTCTGAAGCCAGCTCCAGAGTTTGAACAATGGTTAATGGAGATGCAGATTTTCGAGAGCGTGCAAGACGTTCGGTTAAGTGAGCAAATCTCTCGCTCGTTTTCGGGAGCAATTAATCAACTGAATAAGGGGTATTCTCATGGGTAAAGTAATCACCATTGCTCAGTCCCCACAAGATGAGTCTGAAGTTGTCACACACAACCCTTGGGGCAAGTTACGCGACTTCACCTCTGCTCGGATCGCTCTGGGTCGCAGCGGAAACAGTGTACCAACCAACGAGTTACTCTCATTTCAGCTGGATCATGCCCAAGCTATGGATGCAGTGCATTGCAGTTTGAATATTGAGTCTCTCGTTGCTGGTTTGTCGGACTCTTACTCGATTCTTGAAAATACCTTAGAGCCTCCAGTGGTAGTGAGCAGCCAAGTGAGTGATCGGCTTATGTACTTGCAAAGGCCCGATTTAGGACGGCAGCTCGATGAATCTTCTTGGAAAACGCTCAACTCGATAGCAAATGAGCATAACACTGACATTGATCTTGCGATTGTTATTGCTGATGGACTTTCTTCCGTCGCAATTCAAAACCATGCCGTGCCTGTTGTTACGCGATTGATTTCTCTTTTAAGCGCTGATGATGAACATCAATGGAAATTCACACCTATCACAATCGTAAAGCAAGGAAGAGTAGCGGTAGGGGATGATGTTGGTGAATGTTTTAACGCTAAGGCCGTGCTGGTTTTAATTGGAGAGAGGCCCGGTCTAACTTCTCCGGATAGCATGGGTATGTATCTCACTTGGGGGGCTAAACGAGGCTCTAAAGATTCCCAAAGAAACTGCATTTCCAATGTGCGCCCTCAGGGGCTCAACTATGACGATGCCTGTGAACGCGCATTTTACTTGCTCAAGGAAGCTCGAAAATTACAACTGTCAGGAGTGAATCTGAAAGATCGCTCAGATATCAATGAGCCAAGTGGCGCAAGCGTTGAAGATAAACACAGCGACAACTTTTTAATTTCATCAAAGTAGAAGGATTTACTATGTCTAAACATCAGGAGTACTTGGCCAAAAGGCAGCTAAAAAGAGGCACCGCAGGTTGGATTTTACTTGCTGGCTTAGGTGTCTCGTATGTTATATCTGGTGACTTCGCCGGTTGGAACTTTGGCATCGCTCAAGCAGGATGGGGAGGCTTTCTTATTGCTGCTATCGCGATGGCAGTAATGTATTTCACGCTAGTATTGTCTTTAGCTGAAATGTCTGCGGCTATTCCTGCTGCGGGTGGTGGTTACAGCTTCGCAAGACAGGCGATGGGGCCGACAGGCGGCTTTTTCACTGGCTTATCAGTTTTGATTGAATATGCGCTCGCGCCTGCTGCGATAGTGATTTTTATTGGCTCAGCCGTGAATGAATTGGTTGGTATCGATGGCCCTGTTGTTTACGCACTTTTCTACGCCGTCTTTATCGCTATTCATATGGCAGGTGTTGGCGAAGCTCTCAAAGTGATGATGGTCATCAGCGGTTTGGCTGTGCTAGCTATTCTCATTACTGCTGCTGTGCTTATTGGTCACTTTGATGTTAATAACTTATTCGATATTGCTCCGGCGACGGCTCAGGCAACAGAAATCTTGCCGTTTGGGTGGTATGGCGTATGGGCTGCGTTGCCATTTGCAATGTGGTTGTTTCTTGCGGTTGAAGGTGTGCCTTTAGCGGCAGAGGAGGCAAAAAATCCGGCAAAAGATGTTCCCAAAGGCATCATTGGTGCGATGCTGTTTTTATTGCTAACCGCAACTCTCGTAGTCGTCCTTTTGGCTGGTGCGGTTGGCTCAAAGGTCATAGGCGATAGCGCGGTGCCATTAGTTGACGCCCTAAAGCTTACGGGCAATTCAACGGTAGCAATGGCCGTGAACTTACTTGGATTGGCTGGCCTTATCGCTTCTTTCTTTTCAATCATTTATGGTTACAGTCGCTTGGTGTTTGCGCTTTCCCGCGCGGGTTATTTACCGCAAACTTTGTCATTAACCAGTGACAAAAAAGTGCCTTCTCGTGCGCTTTTGGTTCCGGGCGTTTTTGGGTTCTTGGTTTCACTTACGGGTGAGGGGGACTTAATCTTGGCGATGGCTGTTGTCGGTGCGACTGTATCGTACGCATTAATGTCCTTGAGCCATATTTTATTGCGAATTAAACAGCCGGAATTAACTCGTCCATATAAAACGCCTGGTGGGGTAATTACTTCGAGTATTTCTCTGGTGCTTTCTTTGATCGCAATGACAGGTGTTTATGCTTTTGATCCCTCAGCCTTTTTCATGACAATGGGATTGTTTCTTATCGGTGGTGTTTATTATGGGTTATACAGCCGCAACAAACTGGTGGCAGCAACCGCCGAGGAAGAGTTTGCCATGCTGTCTGTAGCAGAGCTAGAGCTTGAATCAGATGTCGTACGATAGTCACTTTGATTCTTGTTATTCAGCATATTAAGGGAGCCATAGGCTCCCTTTGTCATTTCTATCAAAAGTGCATAGCGCACAAATGCATCACTTTAACTTTATAAGTGTTTAATCATGTGAAAGTCTAGTCTGGATAACGATGGCGCAGAACCATCACAGGTAAAGGTTAAGTTTTCAAGGAAAGATCATGATAAACAAGGTATTTAATACACTTTTGGGAACAGAGTTACCGATTATTCAAGCGCCAATGGCCGGTGTGCAAGACAGCCAAATGACCATCGCCGTCAGTAATGTTGGCGGGCTTGGCTCGTTACCTTGTGGAATGCTGAACAAAGACGCCATCGTAAAAGAACTTCAACTTATCAAGCAGGCAACTAACCGACCGTTTAACCTCAATTTCTTTTGCCATGAAATGCCGGAGTATGACGCCAACAAGCACGAAAAGTGGCAAAAAACGCTGCAACCGTATTTTTCCGAGGTTGATGCAACCGTTCAGGCTCAGCCAAACGCTCCGACAAGGATGCCTTTCAATCATGATATTGCTGACGCGATTGAACCATTTGCACCGCCAGTGATCAGTTTCCACTTTGGTTTGCCAGACGATGATCTGTTAGCTCGAATTAGAGGGTGGGGAGGGAAGATCCTTTCGTCAGCGACCACGGTGGACGAAGCACTTTGGCTAGAAGCAAAAGGCGTTGACGGTATTATCGCCCAAGGCTTGGAGGCTGGTGGACACCGAGGTATGTTTTTATCGGATGATTTAACTACTCAATTAAGTTTGATGGCGTTATTACCACAAATCGCCAAACGGGTGAATTTGCCCGTTATTGCTGCAGGCGGAATCGCTGATAGAAGTGGGGTGGAAGCCGCGTTGAGATTAGGAGCGAGTGCCGTTCAAGTTGGCAGCGTCTATTTGTTGTGTGATGAGGCGAAAACATCGTCTTTACATCGATATGCCATTGCCAGTGAACGCGCGCAACATACCGCAGTGACCAATGTTTTCTCGGGCCGACCAGCGAGAGGCATTGTGAATCGCGCGATGTCGGAGCTAGGCTACATCAGTGAGTTTGCGCCGAAATTCCCATACGCCTCCATTGAAATGGCTCAACTAAGAGCGCTTATGGAAAAGCAAAACCGAGATGAATTCACACCGTTGTGGTGCGGACAAAACTCGTCGGGTTGTAAGGAAATATCGGCGGCAGAAATGACATTGTCATTAGTGGAAGGCATCGATTTAAACTGATATGCATCTTGCCTTTTAAAGCGATGCTGACCGAATGGTTACGAGTTATCCCTGTATTTATGTAGTAAATCTAATGGGATGTGGCAGTAATCATTCGGAAAGTTTGTGAGTCTGTCTTGGTGCTCATCATCACTTGGCACATAATTTGTGAGTGGCAGTACTTCTACGGCGATCTTGTCGGCGTCCGGTCGTGCTGCGATAAACGCTTTCGCGATGGTGAGATGCTGTTCGTTTTGGCTATAAACACCAGTACGGTACTTCTCACCTACGTCTTCACCTTGCTTGTTAACGCTGTAAGGGTCGATTATCTCAAACAAATACCCCATTAAAGTTTCAACCGAAACTTGCTCAGCATCGAACTGGGTTTTCACGCACTCTGCGTAGCCATCGTATTCGGATTGAGTGTTATCCGTTGTGCCATTTGCTCGCCCGGCTTCTGTGTTGATTACGCCCGGAAGGTGGCGCATAAATTCTTGCACGCCCCAAAGGCAGCCGCCTGCGAAGTAAATTTCTTCCATTACTTTTATCCTAGTCTCTATCGTTGTTGGGATGTAGGGAGTTAACCCCTCTTCTTCCATCCCATTTTCGTTGCCCTATTATCTGTTGATGGGAGCGATATTCGCAAGGTACAGCTTGGCTAATCAGACCACGCGTTTTTTCCTTTTTACTTTCAAGTTCTTTTCTTATGAAACATCAGGTGAGTATACTGTAAGCTCATCAATAAGGAGCGAACCTGTGAACCCAAGACAAAATGAAATCCTGCAATTAGTGAACGACCGTAAACGCGTTCAAGTCACAGAGCTTTCTGACATCATTGGCGTGTCGGGTGTGACCATCAGACAGGATTTGAACTTTCTGGAGCAACAGGGCTACCTAAAGCGCGTTCACGGCGCAGCTACCGCGTTGCAAAGTGATGACATTGATGCCCGCCTAGAAGTACGTTTCGATATTAAACAATCGCTCGCAAACCAAGCTGCGGATTTGGTCGCACCGAATGAGACAGTGCTGATTGAAGGAGGCAGTGCCAATGCGTTGTTGGCTCGGACATTGGCTGAGCGCGGCGATGTGACCATTATTACGCCATCGGCGTATATCGCCCATCTCATCCGTAACACTTCTGCCAACATTATCTTGCTTGGTGGCGTGTATCAGCACCAAGGCGAGAGCTTGGTCGGACCGCTGACTAAGTTGTGTATTGAGAACATTCATTTCAGCACGGCCTTCTTGGGTATTGACGGCTTCCATCAAGACACTGGCTTTACTAGCCGCGACATGATGCGCGCTGAGATTGCAGAAACCATCATTGCGAAAAAAAGGCGCAATATTGTTCTAACGGATTCTAGTAAATTTGGGCAAATTTATCCCTCATCAATTGGTAAGACTGACGAAATATCAGTGCTGCTGACTGACAAAGCCGCTCCGAAAAGCGACCTTGAACAAATCAAAAAGCGAGGTGTGGAAGTTATATTAGGCTGATTAAGCCACGCTTCGTTTTCTCTTCGCGAGCATTGCTGTTGGGGAGAAACCGGTGACTAGCATAGTGCCGCTAAGCACTAGAATTGTTCCTATGATGGTGTTAGAGCCGACGGGCTCATCTAGCACCAAGTAGCCCCATAAGATACCAAAAACAGGAACAAGAAAAGTGACAGTCAGTGCTGACGCTGGGCCGATATCAGAAACTAAGCGGAAATAGAGCAAATAAGCGAACCCTGTGCATACAACGCCGAGCGTGACAACAGAGCTCCATTCGAAATGACTTGGTTCTGCACGCATTGGTAAGAATGGTAGCAGCGGCAGTACCCAAATAACCGCCGCCCACATGCTGCCGTGAGCATTGTCAAAAGCAGGTACTTGTGGCGCATTTTTAGTGTAGTTGGTAGCAATGCCATAGCTGAAAGAAGCCATCAAACTGGCGGCAATAGGGAGCATGGCTTCTTCACCTATGGTTGAAGTATCTAAGCCGACCAAGACTGCAACGCCTCCAATGCCTATTAGCATACCGAGAACAGATTTCGCTGTGAGTGGGCTGCGGTACCAAACAAAGCCAACTAGTGCTCCCCATATTGGGGCGGTTGAGTTCAATATTGCTAAAGTTGATGCATTCAGTGTCTGGGCTGCGTACGCAAAGAGTAAAAATGGAACTGCGCTATTGAATAAGCCAATAATAAAGAAGTGTTTAGTATGCGCAGTTAACGTGAGTTTCTTCTTCAAATATACGGCGATCAATAACAAAGCGACGGCGGCAAATGTAACTCGAAATTCGATTAAGTAAGCCGGCCCGAATGTGTTGGCGGCGACTCGCATAAACAGAAACGAGCCACCCCAAATAGCAGCGAGGCAGAGTAAGCGAAAAAAACTGACGGCACTCATTTGACATCCTTGGTCGAGGTCTAGCGCCTCATCGATTAATTGTTGCGCTAACAGTGAATTAAACCAAGGATGAGGTCAACCAGAAATGTAATGCCAGTTCCGGATTTGGCTAGCTTGGGCTCACGTTGATGGTGTGTTGTTGATTTGTGATGACTTAATGGCTCTCTGACCATACTGCGAATTCATTTCCACTCGGTTCAGTGAAGTGGAATCGACAGCCGCCGGGGAATTCGAAAATAGGGCGGATAATTTTTCCACCATGCTGCTCTACTTTTGCCTGAGTGGCCTGAATGTCTGAGCTATAAAATACTAAAAGTGCGCCACCATTTGCGGTTTGGTTTATAAACTCAGATTTGAAGAATCCGCCATCCAACCCTTGTCCTGAAAATGCAGAATATTCTGGGCCATAATCGGTAAAGCTCCAGTCAAAAGCACGCTCAAAAAATTGTTTGGTCGCACTGACATTAGTGGAACCAAATTCAACGTAATTCAATTTTTCATGTTGATGCATGGTGAAATCCTTCTCGGTTACTATCGTTTCTAGGCGAACTTTTCTACGATGATGTCGTCCGCTTTTTCGACAAATAATGCGCCATTATCTCTGAGCTCTGTCAGCACATTCTCTACATTATCAGGCAGCACCGCACGAGTTGAAGCAAGATTAACTACCACATTGTAGCCAAGTTCCAGCGCTTGCATGACGGATTTTTTCACGCAAAAGTCTAAGGCAAGGCCACCGATAACTAAGGTATCAATCCCGTTGAACTTTAGAAATTCATGCGCGCCTGTCGTTCTGGTGTCGGCAATATCATGGAAAAAAATACCGTAAGGGTGCGCATCAGGATCCATGCCTTTATTAACTTGAAAATCGTAGTCCAACACGGGTGGTAAACCATCTAGCAGCTCAGAACCTGTTGTGCCAAGCACACAGTGACGGTTCCACTTTATATCCACATTCGGTAAACCAACGGGCTCAAGCATATTGGCTGGCGATTCTGCATCCCATTTTGCTTTCGGTGGGTGCAAGTCACGACTGACCAGTTTTAATCGGCCTTTGGCATGATTGTTCAAAAGCTCCGGTACGATTTCCAACGCACCTGCAACGGGCAGTTCATTTGGACATAACTCACTAAAGCCTTTCTCTGGATCAACGTCGATCACTGCTGTAGTTTGATAGTTTACTCGAACAGTCATGGCAGACTCCTTGTCTGTCTGATTGTCTGCGTTTATCCACGCAAACAGTTTTGAAAAAAGGTTACTTCGTCGCTAGTCAGCGTATATACCATTGCGGGTTTTCCACCTTTACCTTTGTTGGTAGAAGCGACTTTATTAGTGGGTTTTAGTACGCCCGAATCTATCAAGCGGCGCTTAATCGTCATTCGGCTGATATCAATACCAAACTCTTGATAAGCAGAAATGATGTCCGCAACCAAAAACTCTTTGTCTAATGCAAACAAAAGAACCGATGTGTATTCAATGGATGCACGAAGCTTTTGCCACGCTTTTTCAATGGTTTTTTGATGATCAAATGCGAGGGTTTCTTCTCCATTGAGAATAGCCTGTAGCGAAAACCATTTAAGTTGGCATTCCGGTACACCTGCATTATTTATTTGCTCTACATTGTTACGATCAACTAAGGCGTAGTGCGTAATGTTTAAGCTCCAGTCTTCTGGATCGCGCTTTGGATCACCGTCGATAAATGCTTCGCTAAAATGGCGAGGGTAGGTATGGATTTTCTCACGGCAAATTCGGCGACGCGCCGCTTCAAAGTTTTCATCGGCCGGGCGTCCGCCTTCACTGGTTAAGTCTTTATCAAAGACAAATCCGCCCGGTAGTGCCCAGACTCCATGGTATGGCCGATTTGGATTTGAACGTTTAATCAACAACACTTCCAATCCCTTATCGGCACAGCCAGATAGCCTGAATGGAATAATGTCGACAGATACGATCATGGTTGGGTCCTAATATTGATTTGTAAGTAATCTAGCGCATAACAAGTGGTCAATCAATGGGTAAGTAACGAGTTGTTAGAAACGTTTTTGGTAGTGTTCGTAATACGGTTTGAGCATAAATTTACGGATGACTCTGACTTATTCACAATGCTTGCTCGAATTCTAGACAAAAAAACCTTATAAAAATGAGTGGTTAGTAACAAAAGTTGACAAACTATAGATGGGTGTTTATTGTTTACGCAAATTAGTTAGTAACAAAAAGTTATATACCCAGGAAGGGCATGTAGAAGGGCACCTAATGACCACCAAACTATTTTCTTCCCGCATCATTCAAAGCGCTTTGGATTTCGATGTCTACAAAGTCAATATGATGAGCGCTGTAACAGCGCTTTACCCTGATGCGATGGTGTCATATAAGTTTATCGTGCGCAGTGAGGAAGACCTCTCTGAGCTTTTGCCCGAGGTAAAAGCCGAAGTCCTTAAACTGCAAGATATTCAATTTACGCAAGAAGAAATTGAATATATTAAGCGTGTCGCGCCTTACCTGAATCCTGACTTTGTTGATGCACTGCGCCATTTCCGTTTCAACCCACAAAGTGATGTCTCTTTCCATAATAAAGCCATGGCTGATGGCTCAAGCCAGTTAAGAATTACCATTAACGGTTTGTGGCGAGACACCATCTTGTACGAAACGATCATCATGAGCATCGTGTCTGAAGTTCGTAGCCGTCAGCGTTGGTCAGATATCCCTGTTGCGCAATTTACCACTGTTTTAGAAGAGAAAGTTCGACACCTAAAGTCGGAACTAAAACGTCGTAACATTACTAACTTTAAATTTTCTGACATGTCGACGCGTCGACGTTTTTCCTTTCAAGCTCAGCGCACTATGCTGGAATATTTGTGCCAGGAAGTGCCGGAATGTTTGACAGGAACAAGCAACTATCACTTAGCAAAAGAGCTGAATTTGACGCCTATCGGCACCGTTGCTCATGAATGGTTTATGGGACACCAAGCTCTGGTGAATGTGCGAGATTCGCAAAAAGTGGCGTTGCAACGTTGGCAAAAAATGTTTGATGGTGCACTAGGTATTGCGTTAACCGATACGATTGGTATCGATGCTTTCCTTAAAGACTTTGATGAAGAACTAAGTAACGCGTACTTCGGTGTACGTCACGATAGTGGTTGCCCTTATAGCTGGGGTGAAAAAATCATTGCACACTACCAGTCGCTGAATATAGACCCATTAACAAAAACACTGGTGTTTACCGACGGACTTAACTTCGAACAAGCGTTAGATATTTGCGAGTATTTCCAAGGACGTATTCAGGTGAGTTTTGGTATCGGTACTTTTCTTGCCAATGATATGGGTGATTATGTCAATAAATATGGTGAAGCCTACCAGCCACTTTCTATCGTGATAAAAATGGTCACGTGCAATGGTTCACCGGTCGCCAAAATCAGTGACGAACCTGAGAAAGCCATGTGTGAAGATATCTTCTTTTTGATGAATCTCAAGCGCCGCTTTGAACAACCTCTTGATTTAAATGAGTGTCGTAAAATGATCGATCGTTTAGAAACTGAAGGTCAAAATTATCTCATCGACGCGTAGGCGTTATCCTCTCTCCATGATAAGCACCCTCTATCGTTACGACAAATTTATATAGGTAAACGTGGAGGGTGATTTCGTTATAGTAATATACAGAAGTAACCAGATACAGCGCAGGAAAGCACTCAAAAGTTGATGTGTTATCTGCCTTTGATTGGTGTAAATCGATACGTTACAGCATCGTGGACGGTGTATCTCATCCGACACTAAACTCAGTCTAATCACGTAGTTTATTCCCACGTACCATGAGCTCACTCGGGTATAGACGTCTATCTGCTTTTATGACTTTGGGCTTCACGTAGTTGCTTGAATCAGGAGTCAAAATGAACCTAGTAGTACATTTGCAAAAGAAAGCGATCCGAAAATATGGCTATGAGATGGCCACTCGCCAAGCATGGAAGTGTGGTATCAAGGCAAATCTTGTAAAGCGCGTGATTGGCCTTTTTAAAGGACAAATTGTTTGTGTGGTTGAAGGTTGCCGAGCAGAGTTTTCTTCTCCTCTTAATAACCCCCTTCACGAAGATGACAAGCAGGGGCGATATGTGTTTGTTGGCGGTGTATGCTGGGAACCAAATAACATTATAGCGCCTGGTTTCCCTGATTTTATGTTTATGCACGTGCGTAATCTAAGCCACCGTCATAAGTATTTAACGGATGACGAACTATTTTTGAGCTTGGCTTAAAAATAAATCTCATAGACTAGTCCAGCCCAATCATAATCAGTAGTGATACAGTTTTAGCTCTGTTGACATTCTGCTGAGTGTTTCTTGACGTACCTCTTATAAAACAGTGTTTCTTTACTTGTTAATAACAGAGGGTTTGTTTTCGTCTGATGTGATTTCCCTTTTGCGATTTACCATAACGCTCATCAAAGCAAACCATACTGGGATGTAAATCATGAATATGAAATCTATCGCAATTGCAACGGCAGTTGTTGCTGTACTAGCAGGCTGTAAAGACAAAACGCCACCAGCTCCAACTCAAGCAAACATTACTTTGGTTGAAGCGGTGACTGAAACGGTGAAAAAGCCGCACCAAGTATGTAAAGACGTGGTAGTAACCGAGCAAGTTGCCCCTGCGGATGACAATAAAATTATTGGTACGGTTGGTGGCGCAGCAGCTGGAGCAGCGCTGGGCAACCAAATCGGTGGTGGCTCAGGTAAAGTGATTGCAACTGCAGCTGGTACGATTGCTGGTGCACTGACAGGTCGTAAGATCCAGGAGAATGTGCAAAAAGGTGATGTAGTAACAACGACGAAAAAACAGTGTCATACAGAATATACGACATCTGATAAAGTAGTGGGTTACGACGTCACTTACGAAGTTTCAGGTGCACCAACGACGGTTCGTTTGGCGAGCAAGCCAGCGACAAAAACGTTCCCAATTCAAGATGGTAACGTTGTTCTACCACAATAGTTAGCGACTTAACCGAAGCGATTAACAAGCCCTTTTATCTTTGAGATGAAAGGGCTTTTTCACACAAGCGGCGTTTTCATCTGTTTTCCTATTGGAATGTGCGGCCAGAAATACCCGTTAATTTCCGTGTTCGATACAATCACTTTTCTAAAAGTACGAACGGAAAAAACATGGAAGATTTTTACCTGACCGAGCACGGTTTGGCTGGTTATTTCGAAGCGCAATGGTTCGACAAGTTCATTGAGGATCAACAGATTGAGATGATAACCAGTCGCTCAAAACAAGTCCCACTTTCTTTTTTGTCATCACCTCACTGCTCCCAAGTTGCTGATTTTATTGCGCAGGCGGTAATCGAAAGCAGCGTTCAGCCGTATTCCCTACTTGAGGTTGGGGCGGCGCTGGGAAGAAATTATTATGAGTTAGTGCAACGCTTACCTAACCTTAGAGAAGCGACGCTTGTGGAGCCTTCAAATAGGTTAATGGATGGCTTGAAGCAACTATTAATAGAAGAACAACGCGTCGAGCTTACTTACCTTCACGATGTGAACACCTTAAACACTTTAGAGGTAGAGAATAGAGATATCGTACAGAAATGTGCTCATGTTGATTTGACGCTAATTAACCAGCCTTTTGAGCTTGATACTCTCCAATCTCGCTTTGATTTAGTCGTATGTTTAAATGTGATTGATCAATGTGAGTCGCCACTTAGCGTGATCAATGCTCTAAAAAAAACCACCAAGGTGGGTGGGCTGATCGTTGTCTCTTGCACTTATCAGTGGAACGCGAAACACATCAAAAATAAAGAAGAGGCGGTTGATGATATCAAAGAATACTTTGCTGAAGGCTGGCGTCTAGTGTCGGAAGCCGAGCATGAATATCGCATCCGGTTTAATGATCGCTTTGCAAGGCAGTTTTTATCTCACGTAGTCGCTTACGTAAAAAACGATTAGAGCCACATAAAAAAACCGAGCACTTACGGCTCGGTTTTTTAGTCTTTGGGCTAGAGCACAGCTTTAAGTAACGTGCGCTTCTTGTTGCTCTTGCAACTTTTTCTTGCGACGCTCTCGTTTAGAAAGCCAAACCAGAGGCACAACAATCATAATGGTTCCTATTGCCATAAATATATCTGGCACTTCTCCAAACCAAATCAATCCCACAAACACGGCACCAATTAAGCCACTGTATTCAGCGCTAGCAATTTTGTTGCTATCGATCGAGCGGTAAGCGATGACACATGTTGCTGCATAAATCATGATGAACAAACTTGAGCCAGCAGCAACAGGGAAAGCACTCCAGTCCCAAGGTTCTGCTTCGATCAGAACAAGCAAGAAGGCTACTGGAATACCTGCCAAGTTTGTCATCAATAACGTTTGCATCACAGACTGATTTTTTGGCAGTTTTCGAATGAGCAAGTTATTGATTGCTAAAGTAATTGCAACAACTAAAGCTGAAATGGCTGCCCAATCGATTTGGTCTGGACGAATGATGACCAATACACCGGCAAAGCCCATTATCGCTGCGGCGACCGATTGCTTAGACAACTGTTCTCCAAAAAAGATTGCTGCAAGTGGCAACATGATCAATGGCGCGGCGTAAAAGATCGCGTTCGCAGTTGCGAGCGGTAAAGATGAGATCGCCAAAACCATGAATATTGCACCAAGTAACCATACGTGAGCGCGAACAGCATGCCACTTAAACCCTTCAAGAAAAGGCGCATTTTTTGTTAGCAGGTAGACTGGCAGCAGGAAAAGCACCGCTGATATTTGTCGGAAAAAGACAAATTGAAAAATAGGCACTTCATTTCCGACACTTTTAATTAAAGAGTCCGAAAGCACCGCAATGAGATTTCCAACAATTAATAGCAGCATCGCTGCTCCGACCGATGTAACTTTCACTTTTTCCTCTCCTCTTTCTTTGCCAAAGAGTAGGTGATGTCATAGGATGAAGTGAAGTGATATTTATTAGTTTAAGTATGAGATTTTTAGATAATGAAATTGCCACCACTCAGAGCGGTTCACTGTTTTGAATCTGTTGCCAGAAACTCTAGCTTTTCGCTTGCTGCTGAAGAACTCAATGTGACGCAAAGTGCCGTTAGCCACCAGATACGATTATTAGAAGATTACTTGGGTGAATCATTATTTATCCGCCAAGGCAGAAAGCTCTCTTTGTCCGATACGGGCACCCGCTATTTAGAGGATATTAGCCCAGCAATTAGCTCAATTGCGATGGCCAGCCAAAAGGTGCGAGAAGGGGACAAAGGCAGCATACGGTTGGCGATTTATAGCTCGCTCGCCGTAAAGTGGCTTATTCCGCGTTTGTCTGATTTTAAGCGCCTACATCCAGAAATCGATCTGACACTCAATATGGTCGTTGGTGATCCTGAACAGACAGACAGCGTTGGCGATTGTTTTATCACGGTAGAGAAGCCAAAGCGAAACTACATGTCGGTAAAGTTATACGCGGAGACGTTGTATCCGGTCTGCAGCCATAAAATTTGGAAAGAGTTGCAAGATCAACCGATTCCAGAAGCGCTTTGGCGATACCCTATTTTGTCGACAGACTCAATTTATCGAGAGAGAGGAAAAGATTGGGCTGAGTGGTGCAGAGCGGGCGGTTACACCTTGCCGAAAGATGTCGATGTTCAACATTTTAGTCATATGTTGTTGGCAATTGAGGCGGCGCGTTATGACCAAGGCATCGCATTTGCGAATGATTTTATGCTTAATGAAAGAGATAAAGCGCACGATTTGGTGTATATCCCTTCTCATGGATTGGAAACCGGCGACAGCTTCTATTTTATTCATAAAAAGAGTCGAGCCAAGCAAGCGGAAATCATCAAACTCACTAACTGGTTGAAGCAGCAATGCTTGTGAAATGACTAAATTGTCAAAATTAAGAAAGAAAGTGGCAAAGTTGTGTCTAAATATTTCATGTTTTATTGAGTTTTTATTCATTAACATCCACTTGGTTTTGAAACCAAGTGAAATGGATAGCATGGCATGCTTAAGGATGGGCAAAACACAACCTCAATAATTAACAGGCAGTGAAATACAATGTTTAAAAAAACATGGCTAATGACAGCCCTTCTAGCAACATGTTCTGTTGCAAACGCAGCTCCTTACGTTGGTGCATCTGTAGGTCAAGCATCGTTTGGTGATGTTAATGGCTCTATCAATGGTGGTGGTACTAACGCTAGCACTAAACTTAAACTTGAAGATGACTCAAGCCTTTCAGGCAAAGTATTCGGTGGTTACAAATTCAACGAATACATTTCTCTAGAAGCAGCCATTGGTGGCTACGATGCTTTAGACGGCAAAGTTGTTACTGTTGGTGATATGAAGTATCTATCGATTCAGCCAAAAGCGACTCTACCGATTGGCGATCGTTTCAACCTTTTTGCTAAAGCTGGTCTTTCTTACTTCAATGCTGAATTCAAAATTAGCAACTCTGTGATTGACGGTAGCGCAGGCCATACCACCATTTCTGACAGCACTGTAACAGGCATGTACGGTTTAGGCGCAGAGTTCGCTATTACTGAAAACTTTGCTCTACAAGTTGAATGGGAATACATGATGCCTGAGCTAGACATTGCGAAATTTGGCAATGAAAAAGTAACGGTTGATGCAGACATCAATGTGTTCTCTGTAGGTATGAGCTACCGTTTCTAAGAATACTTATTCAAGTTACCTCTTGGCTTAGTAAACGTTTTTGACTTCTGTTGGTCGAGCTGAGTCCAAGCTTTGAATTTGTTTAGATATAGCACAGGAAGTTTAGTTGCTAAGCGTCCTGTGCTATTTTTTTGCTTTGGAATAACTCTTAGGAATCTTTGTGAACGATGTCAATCTTAGGTATCTGGATCTACTGTTAAAGCACTTTGAACCTCACCAGTATCACCTTGTTACGCTTTCTGAGCTAGAAGCGGTGATTTGCACGTCGAGGCGCAATGTTTCTATTGTGATGAAAAAGCTTGCCACTTACGATTGGGTCGATTGGCAACCTGCGATTGGCCGAAGTAACGCTAGCCGTCTCAGTATTAATATTTCCCTCCAACAAGCGATGACCGAGTTTTTGGTTGAGGAGCTTGGCAGAGGAAGAATGAACTCAATAACGAAACTTATTGATTGGTTCGGTCAAACCGCGGTTAGAGCACTGACTATCGCTTCTGAAAAAGTGAATCGATTGAACGAATCAAATAACGCTATTTTGATTTCTTCTTACCCTTGGGTATCCAAAATTGACCCTGCGAATACTTACCGTCACACTGAATTACACGTCGCGAAAAGCGTTTATGACGTATTGCTGACCCAAAATTCCAATGGTGGTATCGAGCCATCGTTAGCACACGAATGGAAAATGGAAGGCAAGGTAATGACGTTATGGTTGCGGCCAGGCATATATCGCCATGATGGCGAACCCCTTAACATACAGGATGTGGTTTGGAGTATAGAAAGACTTAGGGAGATAAAAGGACCAGTTCACGAGCTCTGGCAATGCATTGATAGCGTGGTTGCAGCAACATCTAACTGCTTAAAAATCATATTGAAGTATCCGAACAAGTTGTTTCCATACATGCTAGCAACTCCTCATGCGTCTATTCTGTGTCGAGATGTCGTCTCTTTCGGTTCTAGTTATTCCTACCACATAGGGACTGGGCCATTTAAAATCAGCGGCTGGAACCAGGAGAGTATGACTCTTGAAGCGCACAAAGAGTATTTTTCAGCACGCGCATTGTTAGATCAAATAACGCTGTCTCATGGTGATGTTAAAACCTTAAATATGTTGAGCTTTAACCAAAGCTCCGATCACGTTGAAGTGGAAAAAATTAGCGCATTTTCATATCTGACCTACCGCGAACGCGCGGAATCCCAACTCACAAAAGAAACTTGGTATCAACTCGCTGATTACATCCATGTGCAAAAGCGAATTTATGATGCGCCAAGTGCCGTTGACAGCATTCAGTTAGAGACTCATGAGCAAGATTTATCAATAACAGATGGTGGTGTGATACCTAAACTGAAAGGTAAAGTGGTATTAGCTGAACCTGTCTGGACGATACCGAGTCTAATTCGCCATTCCGAATGGTTGCACAGTGTGATTCGTGCAACGGGATTGGAGTTGGAGATCGTCGTTATTGATGACATTAGTTTTCCTGAGGTAGTGTCTCACCAAGCAGATTTGCTCTTCATTGAGGAAGTCATGGAAGCACCATTTGAATATGGCATCTTCGAATGGCTGTCGATAGCAACTGGACTGCGTTTTAGTTTTGATCAAAGCCAGATGTTAAGCCATAGAGAAAAGGTTCGCAGGGCGATGGCAGATGATCACTCGCTACAGTCTTTATTAAACCTAGAGAAAGCGCTGCGCGATCAGTACCTATATTTGCCTTTGTTTGTTGGCTATGAAGAAGTGACAAAAACACAGCAAGTGCGAGGTGTGCAGGTGAAGAATACAGGCTATAGCGATTTACATAGGTTATGGATTGCTCATTCACACTAGAGTCTGTGTTCAAGATTATGCAAATGTCCAACGCATAAAGCCATCGAAATGATGGCTTTATAAGGGCGTATCGGATTAGAAGTTGTACGACACACTTGCGCCAACAACCCATTGGTTTGCACTATCAACGATAGATGAGTCGCTGATACCGCTGCCTAGGCGCGTGTATTGTGTCATTTGGCTTACTTGCCAGTTGTCGTTGATTGGCATAACAAGTTTGTAGCCCACACCATAGCTTACCGTTGAATCACCTTTGTATGCTTTGCGGTTTGCGTTTGCTTCGCGTTGTTTTACACCAAAGTAGTAATCTACGTAGTCTTCACTTTGATAAGTTAGGTTAGCAAAAGGAACAAAATCAACACTACCGAATTTCATGATGTGGAAGTAAGTCGCGCCCGCTAAGTAACCTTTGTAAGCACCACTGATATCGTGCTGAAGGTACGTAGAAATGACGTTGTTTTGATCCAGTGTAAAGTCTGCGTTTAAACCTAGATCGACGGCGAAGCGGCGTTTATCTGTGCCTTTCAGGCTTTTGGCTGTATCACCGTCGCGCATTACACCGCTACCTACAAGGTAGGCACTCATGTTGATTAACTCATTGGTGTTACCGAAGAAGCGGTAGTTAATGCCACTTAGGTCGGCATTAAAGTCGTCACCATGGTAACCACCGTTGAGAATTGGTGCTGTATTATGCTTTTGATCTTTGAAAAGATCGCTGCCTTGAGCCACACCAGCTTCTACGTTCCAACCGCCTTCGTTGTTGTAGATGTTACCGTTACGAATGTAAGTATCGCCAGCGAAAGCTGAGCCAGCAGCTGTCAGAGTAAGTAGTGCAATTAATGTTTTTTTCATCATTTTTCCGAGTTGTTCTGTTTTGTTTTGAACACTGTACAAAATGACGTTGTAAGCATCTATCGGCAAAGCGTATGGAAATGTAATGAACAATCAGGGTAAGAAGCAGAATGTTGCTTCAGAATAGAAAGGTTGCTGAAATAGCTTTCGTTAAAATAACGAAAAATCCGAGCTGGGGTGGCTCGGATTTGAGGTATTTATCAGGTATTGATACTAACTTCTTACTGTTTCGTTAAGTTGTATAGTGGTGCTAGGTCACCCGTTACTTTTTCGCCATTCATGTCTAGCTTCATAAGTACGTTTTCACCAACAAAGTATTGGTTTGGTGCATCTTCATTTGTCAACGTTACGATGCTGCCATTTGCGTCCCAAGTGAATTGACCTTCAGATTTTGATTGACCGTCTTCTTTGTCTTGGTAGCTTTCTTCAAGTACGTAAGTGCCATCTTGATTTAGTGTGATGGTCATATCGATACCAGCACAATCCGCGCAAGGTAGTGTTCCTTTGTAGGTGCCGTTCCAGTCCAGAGCACTTTGTGCGTTGTGTTCAGAGTCTACAAATGTCTCTTCAGTAATTACCTGTTCTTCTTCTACTGGTAACGTGTCAATTGTCTCAGTCGTAACGTCTGCACTGGTGGTGACTTCAGTTTCCGTTGCCTGAGGTACTTCAACTGCGCTTGTTTCGGCAGGTTTCTCATCTTGACAGCCTGCAAGAATGATTACCGCGCCTGTTAGTGCCAACATTGTCTTTTTCATTTTATCCCTCTTTAAATCAAGATTTTGTATGAGAGTAATAGTAGACATTTATCGAGGATTTGCGTCATCAAAAAGCAATAGAATGATCTAACTATGTCAATAAAACCGGATATGAGCATGAATTTGTCAGGAAAATCAGAACAATGTAAATGTTGCTTTGGGTATCAAGCTTGAGCCCACAGACAAATATCTAAAAGGGGATTGTGAGCGAGTTAATTGATAACAGCCCACATTGTTGTGAGCTGTATTATCAACATCATCTAAGAAACGTTATTGAAGCTTGAGCGTGAAGTGCCCCGTTTTGTGCTTCGTTGATCAGAAAATAGCTCCGCAATAACCTGACGATTTAATTCGCCTTTCAAATTGCCGAGCTCATCGATGACGGGCAGTGAATGTTCACATGACATGACTTCAGTTAGCACTTGCTCAATGGCTAAATGTGGAGAGATGATAGGCACCTCTTCATAGATATCATCACGCCAATCTGATATATGAGTTAACTTCGCTGCGTTTAGCAATC
The DNA here is from genome assembly GCF_033338745.1 of Vibrio sp. Vb1026. Classification (NCBI taxonomy): domain Bacteria; kingdom Pseudomonadati; phylum Pseudomonadota; class Gammaproteobacteria; order Vibrionales; family Vibrionaceae; genus Vibrio; species Vibrio sp. Vb1026. The sequence goes on along the minus strand of NZ_JAWOTH010000002.1, from coordinate 408,764 downwards.
CTTGCTGTGTTATCACGCCTTGATAGCCTGCATTGGTCTCATGGTAGGCATAATCACGTTTAACACGTTTCATTTCACTCAGCGCATCTTCAATGGTTTCAGCGCGAACACAGTACGAAGGTGGCTGCATCAGCGTTTCGACGGTCAGTGCTCGCGCTCTATTGACGTCTTTTACAAAGGCTTCAACGTACTCATCGGCAGGATGCAGTAAAATTTCGTCTGGTGAACCTTGTTGGACAAGTTCACCGTCTTTAAGAATCGCGATGCGATCGCCAAGTCGAAGCGCTTCATCTAAATCATGAGTAATGAAAATAATGGTTTTGTGCAGCTTCTGTTGCAGCTCTACCAACTGATCTTGCATTTCGCTTCGAATCAGAGGGTCCAATGCTGAGAAAGCCTCGTCCATCAACAGTATTTCGGCGTCGGTAGCCAGTGCCCGTGCAAGGCCCACACGCTGTTGCTGTCCACCCGATAGTTGAGCAGGATACTGGTGCTCATAACCCGTCAGTCCAACGGTTTCTAACCATTCATTTGCTTTTTCTAAGCGCGCCTCTTTATTCATTCCCTGAACTTCCAAACCATATGCGATGTTGTCGATAACAGTGCGATGAGGCAGCAAGCCAAAGCGTTGGAACACCATAGACATCTTGTGACGGCGAAACTGTTCAAGTTCTTTGTTAGAAAGTTGCATGACATCCACCCCTTCTACCAAGATCTGCCCCATGGTTGGATCGATTAATCGATTGAAGTGGCGAATCATGGTGGATTTTCCAGAACCGGATAATCCCATAATGACAAAAATTTCACCCTTTTGAATTTGCAGGTTGATGTCTTTTAGTCCGACCGTGTGGCCCGTTTCCGCTAAAACCTGCTCTTTACTATGTCCCAACTTAACGCGCTCAATCACGCTATTGGGTCTGGTACCGAAGATTTTATAAAGACCGCTGATTTCGATAAGTGGACTAGTCATGTTTTGAGTCTCCTAAATGAGCTTGAGTGCGTTTCGCATACGCTTGTGAAGCACGATCAAAAAGGATTGCTAGGGCGACAATTGCTAAACCATTGAGAAGACCAAGAGTGAAATATTGATTGGTAATAGACTTTAGAACAGGCTGACCTAAACCTTTTACCCCAATCATTGATGCGATGACCACCATTGACAGTGCCATCATGATCGTTTGGTTAATTCCCGCCATGATGGTTGGCATTGCAAGCGGAAGCTGAACCCCAAAAAGCCGTTGCCGAGTGCTGGCACCAAATGCGGTTGCGGCTTCCAATACTTCTTTATCAACTAGACGAATGCCCAAATTGGTTAAACGAATAACCGGTGGAATCGCGTAGATCACTACGGCGATAAGGCCAGGAATTTTCCCGATGCCCAATAACATCACAACTGGAATGAGATACACAAATGCCGGCATGGTCTGCATGACGTCGAGTAATGGTGTTACCACCGACTGAATGTGATTAGAGCGCGCCATAGCGATGCCGATAGGGATACCAAGTGCGATGGCAAGCATAGTACATACAGTGATGATACTGAGCGTACGCATAGTGTCTTCCCACATTCCAAAATAGCCAATCAGAATCAGCGAACCAAAACATGCAGCGGCCAGTTTCCAAGAGCGGCTGGCGGCATAAACGAGAGTGGTGCAGACACCTAAAATAATGAACCAAGGTGTAGAAATCAGAAGTTTTTCAAACCAGACAAGAAACGCCAGGAGCGGATCAAACAGAGACTCAATGAGTTCACCATACTCGCGAGAGAAATCTCTGTAGGCGCCGTCGAGTGTTTTGCGAATCGCCCTGAGATCAGAGGCATCCATTTCCGGGAATTCGCTGAGCCAATTTGAGTCAGACATATGTACTTCCTTTTTCTGATATACCTAAGCGCTTTCAAGAAACTTAATTTGGCAAGAAGAGTAGGGCACCTAGGCCAAGTAATGGTCGTTCGACAGGTTCTTTATCGAACGTATTACTCTTTAAGCTCAGGCGAATATCGTCAAACTTCTCTTTTTCGTTTCTTAGGTATACATCCTTTTAAATAAAACAATCATTAGTGTTCAAACTAATGATTTGCTTGGATTATAGTTTTTCTTCTTCAATAAAATGAACACATTAGCGTGTATTTGTATGAAAAATCTGCGCAAACTAACGTTTTTATTATCCGGTTAATTAGAATTGATCTTTTTGTTCGTTTGTCATCAAAATTCCTAAATTATTAGATGTCTAATTAATGCTGATGTATTACGTATTTGTCGTGTTGATTTTTGCAAACTTAGTTTATTGGCATATGCTAAAAATGTTATTGGCATATGCCAGTTTAAGGCGTAATTTGACTCTGTGTTTTTGAGGGACAATGATGGCAAGACCAAAGATAGAAAGACGAATATGCGGACGTGCGGCTCACCAATGCTTTAAGCCCAATGGCATTCCATTTAATCAGTTGGAGCAAGTCGCCATATTACCAGAAGAGTTAGAAGCGCTACGTTTAGCCGACTTAGAGGGGCTTAGCCAGCAGCAAGCTGCGGAGCAGATGGGCGTTTCTAGACAAACTTTTGGTAACACAGTAAAAAGTGCAAGATTGAAAGTCGCAAAAAGTTTAGTTGAAGGTCATGCATTAGTTTTTCCGAATGAGGAGTCAAACTTATGATTTATGCTATTCCTAATGATGGTGAGCGGGTGGCAAACCACTTTGTAAAAGCACCATACATTGCTATTTATTCTGATACTGACGGTATGCTAAAAAACTTAGCGAACATAGCTTCTATGCCACAAGCGGGTTGTAATGCGAAGTCTCAGTTGATTCAGTCTCTACAAGGGTACAATGTGGATGCTGTTCTTGTGCGAAATATCGGTGAACGTGTATTGGCAAAGCTACTTAGCAGTGGCACGCCAGTATTTAGGTTGTCTACTCGTAGTTCCTTGGAAGATGTGCTTGCGGTTCCAAGAGAGCCTTTGATTGAGCCCTCCCAAGGACGCCCATCAAACAATCATAAGAAAAGTGTTCACAAACAAAAAGGCGGCTGCGGCTCCTGTGGTTGTGGTGGCCAAAAATCAAAACCCTCCTTGTTGGCAAGACCTAAGGCGCTACTCAAAGCAACATCTAGCCCTGCTATACTTAAGCTAGAGTCGATGGCTAATAAGGCAGGTTAATATGGTTTGGTTATTTACCTTTCTTGGTTTTCTCGCAATCATTTTGTTGATGTCACTTGGCGTCATTTTTCATAACAAGCGTATTCAAGGAAGTTGCGGCGGTTTAAACAACGTCGGTGTTGATAAAGTATGCAACTGCGAAACCTCATGCGCAGAACCTGAAAGGCGTTTATATCAAATCTCAGAGCCTAACTCATCACCTGAGCGCTAAGGCTTTTGGCCCATTGCGGCAAGGTTCGTCGAAACCAGTCCAAATATTTGCTGGTCTGCGGATTTTTTCTGGAGACCAGTATGTTGACTACCTCGACGACGATCCACGCTTTTGCTAATCCGATATCGCGCGCCAATTCTGTTGTTTCACCTTTCTCGGCGCACTTTACATACTTGCCTGCCACCTTCAAGTAATCATCAAATGTGCCCATGCCCTCGATGAGCGGCGCTAAATCTATCGCGACATGCCCTGTAGAAAAGCGTTCCCAGTCGAACAGCACCAGCTCGCCATTTTCGCGCTGTCCCCAGTTTCCAGCATTCGTGTCTCCGGAGATCAAGTTCTGCCTATCAAAAAGGTGCGCCGCTCGTTGTTGTAGTTGGTGGAAGAACTGTTCTGTCTCTGAGCCCAGTTTAAGTGTAGTGAGTGCTTGTTGAGTCGCTTGTGGTGTCCACTGGTGGCGGTGATAAACACCATCTGATGTTGGTGGAAGTCGGTGCAGTTTGACGAGTTGTTCAATGACTCGATCATCTTCAAGTAAGAATGCTTGCTCGACTGCGTGGGGAACGTATTCAATGTACAGAACGTTTTTCTGGTCGTCGAGTTGAATCAAGCGCGGTACGTGTATTCCAAGCGCGTTAAACTGCTCGGCATAGCGTTGATAAAACGCCACTTCTATTTGAGTAGGGTTACGTTTTTCTATTACTTGGACGCCATCTTTTTCGATGAGAAAAACTTTGGCACTGCCCATTTGGTTGAGTTCTTGTTGCGACACCGGACTTCCTGTCTTCATGTAGAGAGAGCTCACCTTAATCGCTGCACTCACGTTTTCCAATAGCCACGACAAAGTGCCTCAAAAATATTAAATGCAACTGTTTAAATATGATTTTGCTGTGAGTGTCTAAATTTTACACAGTCTCGCCTGTACTCCGATAAATTCGTTCTACGCTTACTATTCGTCTTAATAAAGGAGAACCAAAATGGCTGTAATGAAGCAGGATATTCCAAATCGTGTAACGGTTTACCATGACAATATCGATCAAGAACAAGAGCTGAAAAATGCGATGCTGCCAGAGAAACCGCGCTACTTTAACGGTGCTCCGACTTACAAAGCGAACAGCATCGAAGAGTTTGAAAGCAAAATCAGTCAGATAGGTTTGTCTCTCGATAAATAATTTTTCTTTTACCTAAAAGCGCCCTCAAAATGAGGGCGCTTTTTTGTTTATGTGATTGATTTGAATCGTAGGGAATTAACGTTGTTGTGCACTGCCTTGGCAGACCTGTTTTTGCACTGCTGGTGGCGCGGGCTCGTAATGGCTTAAAGTCATACTAAAACTGCCTTCACCACCCGTGATAGCTCGTAATCGACGAGCGTAATCTTGCAGCTCGTTTACTGGTGACTTGGCTCTGAGTAAGGTGAAGCTACTGTCGATTGGCTCGGTGCCTTCGATTAAGCCTCGGTTTCCAGATAAATCTCCAGAAACATCGCCAACGTTCGCGGTTGGGATGTGCAGTTCCATCTGGACAATGGGTTCTAGCACAATAGGATCTGCGTTGTTAATCGCATCTAAAAAGGCTTTCTTACCTGCGATGACAAACGCTATTTCTTTCGAATCGACGGAGTGATATTTACCGTCATAAACGGTGACTTCCACATCCTTAATTGGGTTGCCAGAAATCGCGCCTTCCTCTAACGCTTGCAAAATACCTTTTTCAACAGCAGGAATGAGCGCGGTTGGAATGGCGCCACCCACCACTTTGTTGATGAACTTAAATCCGGCACCACGTTCGAGTGGACGAACCTTCAATTGCACTTCACCAAATTGGCCTGCACCGCCACTTTGTTTTTTGTGTCGATAATGCCCTTCGGCAGGTTTGGTGATGGTTTCAAAGTATTCGACGCTTGGTTGGCAGGTTTCGACGTCCAGTTTGTACACGTTCGCCATCTTTTCTAATGCGACTTTGAGGTGAAACTCCCCTTGGCCGCTGATGATGGTTTCGTTGGTGCGAGCGCGATGTTCGATGCGCAGAGAAGGGTCTTCACTGGCAATTTTATTCAGCACATCTCCTAATTTTTGCTCATCTCCACGCTTAAGAGGCTTCAAGCACAAAGAATACATGGAGTCAGGAAGATCCAACGTTTTGAGTTGAACTCCATCTTCTTCGTGAGAGTCATGAACGATTGAATCGAATTCGAGATCATCCACTTTGGCTAAAACGCAGAAGTCGCCCGCAAGCGCGCGAGGGATCTCGGTTCTATCTTTGCCCTGCAGTTGATATAAGTGCCCAACTTTAAATGCCTTGTTGCTTTCGCCAATATAAAGCTGGCTGCCCGCATTGATTTCCCCCTGATACACACGTAAGTAGGCAAGTTTTCCCATATATGGGTCGACGCTGACTTTGTACACGTGTGCGACGGTGTGCTCTAAGGTTTCGCAATTTACTTTGATTTTTTTGCCGTTCTTTTCCAGTTGAGGAGGGTTACCCTCGTTTGGCATGGGCATGATCTCCGCCAAGGTGCGCAGCAGCAACTCGACGCCCGTGCCGGTTTGTGCTGAGACAAAACAGACCGGAATCACATGTCCAGTTCTCAGTGCTTCTTCAAACGGATCATGCAGTTGCTCTGCGGTGAGTTCGGAGCCTTGTTCCAGATACAGTTCCATCAGTTCTTCATCGACTTCGATGACTTGGTCAATTAAGGTCTCATGAGCTTCATCTACCGTTGCAAGTAAGGTTTCTCGTCCCAATTCTGGTTCGAAATAGCAGTCAACTACAGATTCCCCGTCAGCCGAAGGTAAGTTGATCGGCAAGCAGTGGTCCCCAAAATGCTCAACGATGTTCTCCATCAATCTCTCTAACTGATTACCGTGGTTATCGAGCTTATTGATGATGATCATCTGACATTTTTGCTGCTCTTTAGCAAAGGTGAATAAGCGATCGGAAGTTTGGTTAAGTGGGGTTTGAGGGTCGATGACAAGGGCAGATGTTTCAACGGCAGGAAAAACGCTGATAGTACGGCCAAGTAACTCGTTTTGTCCCGGAGTGTCGATGATATTGAGCCGGTGTTTATTCCAGCGCAGTGCGACTGGCGTTGCTTCAATACTGTGTTGATATTGGATGGATTGAGGGTCGAAGTCGGTAACGGTATCGCCTTTTTCTACGCTGCCTAAATGGTGCGTGGCATCGCAGGTGAAGAGCAGTTTTTCTATCAGCGTGGTTTTACCGGTCCCGGTTTGGCCGACAAAAGCGATATTGCGTATTTTGTTGATAGGCATAGAGCCTCCTTGCAAGATGGCGTGAAAAACCTACGAATTGCTAGGAAGTGGGTTGTTATAGAAACCCACGCACTGCATTGGAGTAGGGCGGGATTACCGCCTATTCGTTTTCCACGTCATTTTCCGGATGACTCGATGCATAAGACCACCTTCTTGGACTACTGGAATCTTAGCATGCCTCAATAACCATATAATTTATGTGACTTATTTCATGATGGGGCTGATTGTCTTTTAATCGAGATCATAAACTCAGAGGTTCTGACTTTTGGAGCAAAACCTCTGGATTGTTTAGGCTATTTGGAAAGAACGATTTCGCCGTCGCAATAAACCAAGCTTGGCGTTACATCTTGTCCGAGCAGCACCGGGCCATCAAGATCGACAACGCTTGCCTGAGTTGCAATAGGTAACGCGGCTCGCATCGCCAGCGACGTCCCCAACATACAACCGGACATGAGGCTAAAACCGAGTTTTTGGGCGTCGTCGGCTAATAATAGTGCTTCAGTGAGCCCGCCAGTTTTATCTAGCTTAATATTCACCATTTCATATTTGCCAACCAACTGATGCAATTGCTCTCTGGTGTGACAACTTTCATCGGCGCAAAGTGGAATGGGGTGCGGAATGCTGGCGAGTACGTCATCGCAGTCTTGTGGCAACGGTTGTTCGATCATGGTGATATCTAGCGGTTCGAGTTGAGCAAATACCGTCGCGAGGTCGAGGCCTTGCCATGCTTCATTCGCATCTAAAACAATTTGCGCGTGCGGCGCAGCATCGCGTACTGCTGCAACGCGATCAAGTACGTGTTCACCATCCAGTTTTACCTTTAGCAGTTTTGCGCCTTGACTAACGTAAGCTTGCGCCTGTTTGGCCATCGCTTGCGGCGTGTCGATAGAAACCGTCATCGCCGTCACAATCGCCTCTGGTAACGTAAAGAGGTCGTTAACCTGCTGCTTGTGGCTCAAAATCGCGTGAAGATGCCAAAGGGCGCAATCCAATGCATTTCTTGCCGCCCCTGCGGGCAATAACGATTGAAGCTGGCTTTTGAGAGCCATGACATCAGCTTCGCCTTTGGCGTACAAACTTTGCAGTTCATGCGCGGCGTGAGAAATCGCCTTAATTACCGATTCAACCGATTCACCATAACGAGGGTATGGCGTGCATTCTCCTTGGGCGATCATGCCTAGATGTTCAATTGTCACGCGGACTACGTGGCACTCTGTCCGACTGCCGCGAGATATGCGAAATGGTGTCGCCATGGCAATCGTGACAGGTTCTACATGAATTTTCATCTCACTAGTTTTCCCTAAACCGCAGTTATTTTCTAAACCGTAAATGTTTCCTAAATCGTAAGGATCTTATCTGCAACCGCATCAACGCCAAAACGCACAGGGTCGGTGACGGGCACCTGATATTTGTCGCTCCAATCCTGGCATAACTGGGCAGCATCTTCTTCGTTGATCGCCGAAGTATTTAAGCAAATACCCACTAATTGAGCGTTTGGATTTGTTAGGCGAGCCGCGGCCAGATTCGCTTCTATCGTTTGTTCAATGGTTGGCAAGCTCGCATGTGGTAAGTTGCGGATGTGCGGGCGACCAATCTCATGGCACAGTACCAGAGCGTCCGCTTGTGCGCCGTGAAGTAAGCCCAAACTTACGCCAGCAAACGAAGGGTTAAATAACGAACCTTGCCCTTCGATGATGTCCCAATCGTGGTCAGTGAAGTCAGGGCTGATCGCTTCTACTGCGCCGGAGATAAAATCGGCAACTACAGCATCAATCGAAATGCCACTGCCTGCGATGAGAATTCCGGTTTGACCCGTTGCTTTGAACTCTGCACGACAGCTTTTACGCTTCAATGCATGCTCAATGGCAAGGGCAGAGTACATTTTGCCAACGGAGCAATCTGTCCCTACAGTAAGTACTCGCTTGCCTGCGCGAGCTTTGCCATTGCCGACCTTGAGCGGGGCATCATAATGGCGAACATCATACAGTTTGGTTAATCCGCGTTGTTCTAGATCGGCAAGAGGAGCAAATTCCGCCAAACGTTGGTGCATGCCCGATGCAATTTCAAATCCCATTTCTGCCGCTTCAAGTAAGGTTGCTTGCCAAGCTTCGGGAATGACGCCTCCTGGATTTGCTGTGCCAAGCACCAACGTTTTTGCTCCTTGCTGCTGCGCTTGTTGTAGTGTCATGTCGGTTAAACCAAGCGATGCGGTTTCTGGTGTCAGGCGGATTTGGCCAAGACAAATCTCAGGTCGCCATTGGTAAATGCCACGCGCGGTTTTTGCTGCGAGTGGATCGGTTACATCGCCAAGAAAGAGTAGGTAAGGTTGAGCAATTTGCATGATGGTTCCCTTCGTCATCGTTATTGCTCATTAATGTAGTCAGACTAATTTAGGAAACCGAATGCTTATTTGTTAGGCAGGTATAACTTCAAGTTATACCTTTAAACCATCTGTTGTTTTAGGGCGGTGATAAATTGCTTTGTCGCAATGGATTGAGGTGTGTGCTCTGCGAATAAAATAGAGACAGAGAAGGACATGTTTGGCTCCAAAGCATGCACGGAGACGGCATCATCTTGGCGATATTGTTTTGCAGTCCATGGGTCTACAATGGCGAACCCTGCTTGGTGTTTCACCAGTTCAGCCGCTGCGGAGTAGCTGCGTACAGTGATGGCATGTTGATAATGCTCGTCACGTGCCGATAAGGTTTGATGCAGCAGTAAGCCCAGAGGGTCTCGGCTATCTAAACCGATAATGGATAAATCGTGACTGATGAGTTCTTCTAAAATGACGGTTTTTTCTGCGGGTATCGCTGCGCTTTTGGGAGCGATCAGTGCTAAGTATTCTTTCAATAACACGTGCCCCATGATCGCTGGTGGTGTTTCTTCACCAAAAGCGATAGCGACATCCAATTCATGTTTCAGCAACCCAGAGCACAGCTCATCGCGATTGGCCGTTAATAGCTCAAAGGAGATGCCGTGCTCTTTCGACAACAACGCGACAGTCGGCGCTAACAAGTGCGCGGCCAAAACAGGCGGGGCACCGACTCGTAAATGTTGAGTTCCCTGTTTGACTTTGTTGGTCAGAGAGCGAAATTGTCCGAGTTGTTGATAGACCTTTTCTGCCTCTGGCAATAAGGCTTTGGCTTCTTGAGTGGGAACGAGACGCCCCTTTACACGCTCAAATAAAGCGAAGCTCAGTTGTTGTTCTGTATGGGCGAGAACTCGAGTGACATTGGGCTGGGAAACGTGCAGTAAGCGAGCAGCACCAGACACCGTTCCAGCTTGCATAATGGCGTAAAAGACTTCCAATTGTCTTAAGTTCACTGCGATTTCCCTCTGCTCATGTTGGTCTCCTCAGAATACCCAACCTTGCTGATGAGCGATAGAGGCAAAAGTGCTGGTGTAAAAAATAGGAAGACGATGTTGGTTGCCTTCCTATCTCGCTTTTTCAATTTCTCAACTTCTCAATTTCTATGCTTCACTTTGCTGCTGCATGAAGGGGCAGGTCGTTAAACGGCTCGACGTCTCGGCTGAGTAATCCCATCAAAACCACTGCTAACACCATGACAACAGCTGCTATTGCAAAACCGTATTGTGTTAGCTCGTAATGACTCAACATCGCGATTAACACGTAACTGAGAGATTGAATGGTGGTGGCAAACATGCTGATACCGCCATCGACGCGACCTCGTTGATGAACCGCTACGGTGTGATGCATCCAGTTGACTCTCGCAATGCGATTTAGCGCGTTAAATACGCCAAACAGCGCCGTAAACAACAAGATGATTAGAGGGGTCATCGCAAAACTCATTCCGATAAACGCTAGAGATACCATGACCATCGAAGCAAACATAATGTGGCTATGGGGAGCACGGCTTAGCACTTTGGTGACAATGAAACCTGTTAGTAACGAGCCGAGACCAAAACTGATGTTGAACCCTGCAAACCAATCGCCAGAGATGCCTTGTTCAGAAAACCAAATCGGCACCAATTTGCTCAAATACGTCAATGCAGGATAAGAGAGGCAAGAGAGCAGAATAAAGCCATAAAAGCGGGGTTCGAGACGGAATATTTGTTTGCTCTCTTTGAGCTGTGCGATGAAAGCAACGGACTTTGATGCCCTCAATTGTTGGGTATACGGCGTCAGAATATAAAACATCGCCGCCAAAGCGGATGCGCTGGCCGCAAACAAAGCAAACTCTTTCATGCCCCACATTTCAAGCAAAACAATACCCAACGCGCCAGCTCCGAGGGTTGTGGATTGCATTACAATTTCTTGCTGACCCGAAATTTTTGCGTATTCGTGATGCTGATAATTTTCTTGGGTGAAGGCGTTGTTGGTCGTCCATGCAAAGTTACTCGAAACCCAGTACACCAATTGCGCAAAAGCCAGCAGCCAGTGGGACTCAAACCCTAACCAATAAGCAATGAACACCACCAAAGCCATACCCGATTGAATCCATTGATTGAGCACGAGTAGTACTTTGCGTGAATGTCGGTCAATTAAAGTGGAAAAGAAAGGCGTTGCTAGAAAAGAAATCGCGGTGCAGCTCAGAGAAACTAAAGCGACGAATGTACCCATGTTAGGTTCGGAAAGCATGACCCATGGCAGCGCCATCATGAATAAGCCAGAGGAGATACTGTCGAAGAAGCGGCCAGCTAAGTACGGCTGAGTTTTATTTTTCATTATGTTTGCCTCTAACTCCCGATGTATTTCAAAAGGTTGATGTCCAACTGTCTTGTGTTTAACAACCAAGTCGTTCGCGCTGAACACATTATCTTGAGCTCGCCGGGGTTTAGCGTTAATTAAGATGGTGCAACTTTAAAACCTCAAGTAAACTTGAGGTAAAGCGTTTTTTTAACAAAATTGATATACAGGGAGTCAAGGATGGAAATCAGCGTAGGAGAAGTGGCAAAACGTTCTGGAGTGAAAGTATCTGCCCTACATTTTTACGAGCAAAAAGGACTGATTTCGAGCTGGAGAAATCAAGGTAATCAGCGTCGCTACCATCGCAGTGTGTTGCGCCGTGTTGCGGTGATCAAAGCAGCGCAGCAAGTTGGGTTGTCGTTAGAAGAAATTAAACATGCGTTAGATGAACTGCCGAAACACCAAGCCCCTAACAAAGCGCAATGGGAAGAAATGGCAAGCCATTGGCATGAACAGTTAGAGCAAAAGATTCAAAAACTTAAAGCGTTGCAAAACGATTTAGGAGGATGCATTGGCTGCGGGTGCTTGTCGTTAGAAACCTGCGCACTGCGAAACCCAGAAGATGTATTAGGGAAAGACCACTCGGGGTCGAACTTAACGTTAGAAGAAGAGTAGCGATTATCTCTATTCTTTGTCGAAACTGTCGACTACGATCGCGCCCATCGAAGCAGGCATTGTGATGACGATAACGCGCTTTATCGCAACCAAAGGCTCATTCATGAGTGGCAGTTTATCAAGACAGAAAAGAACTAACGCTACCACAACGGCCGCAATGAGGTACGCGATAACCACACGAAAAATAAAGATGGATACGCGATTCTTGATGTGGCTTTGAAACACGCTTTGATACGCGAAAAAACTGAGGAAAATGACAGAAAGACTTAACAGCATGAGCAAGTTTGCCATTGGTAGGCTCTCACCCAATCGCCACGCTTCCTCCGAAAATGAGATCGGGACTGCTAGGGCAAAAGCGCCAACCAATACTTGGCTAGCGTCTTCTAGATTAAAGTGGCTGCTCATGCTGTTTATTCCATTATTCGCTTGCTAGATGTAAGAGCTTTTCAAAACGCTCATTACCGTGCAGCAATTCGAGGTCTCGTTCTTCGGCAAGTAAATCACGAATGGATGGGCTGTATTCAATTGCGCGTTCCAAGTCTTCAATAGCTTGCTCTTCGATACCAAGGCGAGAGTATGCACACGCGCGTTGATACAGTGCAGGGCCGTTGGTGTAATCGACTTCAAGTACGCGGTTACAAATGCTAAGTGCCCAATGGTATTCGTTGATTTCCATCGCTGCGTCGGCTTTGTAAGTCAACGCTTCTAAATCACCTGGACGAATTAATAAGATTTCATCATAGATTTCAATACGTTGTTCTGGAGTTTGAGAGCTTTGTGCACGTAGCCATAAGTTATGGATCTCGTTGATTTTCTCAATCTCTTTGTTGTTTTCGCTGATAATGCGAGTTTTGCGTTTTAAATCTCGCTCAAGGGCGACAAACTTTTTCTCGTATTCTTGGGCGATCTTCTCCAATCGTTTATCAGCCATCTCTTTGGTGTTGTGTTTAAACTCGCGCAGAGATTGCCATCCGACAAAGGCAATCAGCGATGCGACACCAGCAATGATGTAGAAGAAGTATGTAACGGTCACGTTGGCATAGTTCAACGATTTATCTGCGACCGTTAGCTCGCGATCGGTGATCTCTGTAATCATTCGCTTTTCTAGGCTTTGATAGTCCTGACGCAGCGCTTTTAGTTCATCTAAAATATAGCGTTCCATTAATGGTCTATCTAACAGATCCGATTCTGAATACTTTTCCTCCGATGCCATTGTTGGCAAGGCAAGTATCAGCGAGAAAAAAATACCAATAAATAAGCGCATATAACGTCCTTTCACGAGAAGAGTACAGATAGACCATGCAACAATAGCAAATAGCACAAACGTTTAGCAAAGTTATTACAAAAGAAATAACAGTCGTCTTCGTAGAAGTCATATTCTTGTTGTTTTTCAGTTTGTTCCTGGTGGTTATTTGTGGTGATATCTTTTATCCTCCTTACGAATTTATGATTAATGGAGTGAGCATGGACGCGCGAGCTAAGGATTACTTAGAACAATTCCTAGAATTATTATCACCAGAACAAAGGGAAGCTGTACCATCAGTCAGTGCTGACTATTATTGTGCCGACGAATACAACGCGAATGTATGCGCAGATTTGGTTCGTATTGGACAGAAAACTGCATCGTGCAGTTTGGAGCTTTGGTATCGAGAACATGGTGAAACCATGCCCCAAGTCGGTCATTTACAAGTAGTGACGAATTGGGATGGGGACCCGGTTTGCGTGATACGAATTACTGACGTAAGTACATGCAAATATGAGGATGTAACCGCAGAGTTTGCCTTCGCAGAAGGCGAAGGTGATAGAACCTTAAACTGGTGGCGTGATGCTCATACTGCATTTTTTAAAGCTGAATGCGATGAGTTGAACATCGATTGGCATGAGAAACGTACGCTGGTTTTAGAGCGTTTTGAAGTGGTGTATCCCGTCAATTAATCTCTGATAGCAGCACTGATTTGAAGTGCTGCTTTCTTTATCGAGAGACCATTTTTAGCGCTTTCGAGCGGTCACACTAAACATGTGCCAATGTTTTTGGCTTCCGACTACAGTGGTCCCGTCTTCATCTCTTTCATGCAATGAAATGAGGTCGTAACCTTCGAATAAGCTTTCCACTTCCTTTTTCGTTAATGTGGTAATGTTTGGATGCATTTCGGAGGTCACCCAGGAGTCTTTCACTCCCAAGAAATCGCCGCAGAAGATACCGCTCGGTTGTAATGCGCTGTCTATTTTTGTCCAGACTTGTTTGAAGCCTTTGTCAGGGCAAAAGAACAAACTGGCATTTACGATAACCAAGCTGCACTGAGGATAATTAAACTCAGTAAAACAGCACTGCGAAACCGAAAATCGTTTGTTACCTTCAAAGCGTGTTAAACAAGTTTTTACTGCATCTTCATTGCTATCACATGCGTGAACCTTAAATCCCTTTTCGAGGAGAAAGTGGCTGTCTCGACCTATTCCGCAGCCAATATCAAGAGCGACTTTGCCTTCTATCTTAAGTTGGTTTACGGCATTTTCCACGTTTGGGCGGTGAGGTTGGCTTAAAATTTTCTGATAGTATTCATTCCATTGCGCTGGCATTGAACTTCCTTATGTTGGTTGTGTCCCCTGCCCAAAACTAGCGTCCATTTTGTTTTGCTTGACTGGGGAGGTTTGCAGTATTGGCAGCTGTTATAGCTGATCTTCAATCGGTAATATTCCGGAGAACCAAGCGCCCATTTTTCGCCATACTCCTGCTTCTGGTTCGGAGTCGTATTCTTCGCCTGTTTTTACGTCGGTCCAGACAATGTCCCCGTCGCGCAGAGTTAAGGCATAGGCGTTACTCGACAGTTGACTCGGCAGTTGTTCTAGAAACATTTGCACATATTCTGGCTGTTCGATAACAACGGCCATTTCGGTATTCAAAGCGGCCGAACGTGGGTCCCAGTTCATCGAACCAACGAAAAGTGTTTTGTTATCAATCGTCATTGCTTTAGCGTGTAAACTTGCTCTGCTACTCCCCGTGAGGCTCCACTTACTTTTGAGTTTCGCGCTCGCTTTTACTTCCCAAAGCTTTATTCCAGCTTCGAGTAGATCTTTTCGATATTTTGCGTACCAACCATGCACGGCAAACACATCGTTAGACGCGAGGCTATTGGTCACAATCGTGATATCAACGCCTCGCTTGGCCGCGTTACTTAATGCTTGAGTACCTACTTTAGTTGGAACGAAATAAGGAGAAATGAGCACAAATGAATCCTCAACACTTTTAACCAGTTCCGACAAATTATCAATAAGTTGGCTCTCTCGGGTTGCGACTTTATCGGGCAGATCAAACCATACTTTCGCTTCTCCCCAGTAGAGCTTGAGTTTGCCTTGTTTTAGATCTTGGTACATATCCAGTTGTGTGAAGTCATAGCGGCCGGTTGAAAACTTTTCCTCTAACCGGAGTTTATTGACCTGCTTTTGAATCGCTTGGTCGGTAATTTGCTGTGAATTCGGTGTAATCCATTCCATTGGTATCGCATAGGCGCTATTCCAGTAGAGGTCGAACTGATCGGCAGTTTGTTGTACCGCCTCACCATAGAGCAGAAGATCAAAATCACCAAACTCAACTTGCGATTCAAAAGAGAAGTATTCATTGCCGATATTTCTACCTCCGACAATGGCGGAAACACTGTCTGCAATCAGAGACTTATTGTGCATACGACGATTAAGACGTTCAAAATCGCTAGCAAGAGCGAACCAACGGGAGTCGCGATACTGATGCGGGTTAAATAAGCGGATTTCTATATTAGGATGTGCATTGAGGGCAGCCATCACATCGTCGTTTCGCTTTTGCATATCGTCAAGCAACAGCCTTACTCGAACACCACGCTTTGCCGCTTCATACAAGCGCCACGTTATTAGCTGACTCGTTTCGTCACCACGGTAAATATAGTATTGAAGATCAAGGCTTTTCTGGGCGGACTCGATCAAAGAGGTTCGAGCAAGAAGGGCATCGTGTCCCTGATTTAACGGTGCAAAGCCAGTTATGGACTTAGGGTCTCTCCCGTAAGCTTCAAAGTACTGCGCAAGAACAGAATCCTTTTGATAACCGAGCTGAAAGCTGGTGGACTTTTCACTGGCGTCATTCAACGATACGGATGAGCATGCCGATAAAATAGTGAGCAGCGAGGGGAAGAGCAACTTGGCGAGTGTTTGTAACAAAGCACATTTCCTTGTCTTACAGAGTGTTACCTACTCCAAATTATAGACTTAAGCTGACGCCACATGCACCCAGAACCGTTTGATAACGAGCGATTAATCAATGAATTGCCATAGAGCCTGCACTAAGTTCAACTTTTAGAGCGCAGATAATCATTTATTTTAATTATCATTATGGCCGTATTGGTCATAATCACTAATATCTGGTGATTATGACCAATAGCACACTGGATAAAATAATGCTTTTTATATAACCATATGATTTTTAATAAATAAATGCTTGGCATGTCATTTGCTGTTTAGAACAAAAGTTAAGTCAGAGCAACTTGCGCAGTTGGTTAATTTTTTGTTAATTTTATTAACTTTGAATTGGCAATAACTATCTAGTTCGCTGCTTAAAAGACTAGGCAAGCGCCGCTTTGATGTTTATTCAAATTCAATTCTCTCATCACCATGCTTACCGGGAGCAATGGACTGAATAAAAGTGTGGTGTTGAAAACAACAATAAAAAAGGATTTTCGATGTTAGCAAAACCCATATTACGTTGGCTTTTACCCTTCGTCGTCGTTGGAGGCTCTTATGCAGGATATGCTGCAATTGCCGCAACTGCGCCGGAAAAAGAGTCAACCAAAGATGCAATTACAGAACCTACTGTTCAGGCTTCTTCTCTTTTTCCTACTGATCACAAAGTGGTGATTACCAGTCACGGTGAATTAGTCCCTTTTGAAAAAACACACCTTTCCGCGCAAGTCAGTGGTGAAGTGATAAGTTGGCACCCGAATTTTGTAACGGGTGGCATCGTGAAACGAGGAGAGGTTCTTTTCACAATTGAAAGCGACAACTATGAAGCGTCGGTTTTACAAGCTGAAGCCGATTTAGCTAGTGCACGCGCAAACTTGATTGAGGAACAAGCGAAAGCCGAAGTGGCAAAACGTCAGGCAAAGAGACTGAGCGATAAGCAAGTGACGGATCTGTATTTACGCAAGCCTCACGTTTTGAGCGCACAAGCGCAAGTAAAGTCGGCTCAAGCGGCACTCAAACGAGCAAAAAGAGAGTTAGAAAATTGCAAAGTCGTTGCACCTTACGATGCGCTGGTTGTTGAGCGTGATATTGGTGTTGGTCAATTTGTTACATCTGGTTCTCGAGTTGCCACGTTAAACAACATCGAAGTGGCAGAGGTGCACGTACCCATTGCCGGTTTTGATAGTGCATTTTTACCCGAATCCATTGGTGAACTCACTGCGACAGTGACGCAGCAAGGTGTGTTTTCTACCACTAGAGAAGGTCGAGTAGTTCGTGATTTAGGCATGATTGATAGCGCTACCCGAATGATTAACATGGTCATTCAAATCGCGGACCCATACGGTGTCGATAACCAGCAGCCTCCAATTAAATTCGGCTCCTACGTTGAAGTGAGTTTCACTGGTAAGGAACTTAAGCACATCTATCGCTTACCACAGGAATTAGTTAAAAACCGTACCGTGTGGGTGGTTAATGGCGATAATCAACTTCAACCCAGAACTGTCACGGTTTTGAGAGCAGAAGGTGAGTTTTTGCTGGTGGGCGAAGGCTTAGAGCAAAGTGATAAGTTGGTACTGACCTTACCAGAGTACCCTCAAAAAGGCATGGCGGTACAAATCGCAAAAAAGAGTGACGACTCCGAAACCGTCGTACAGTAAGTAGGAGTTTGTCATGGAAGATACTAAACAAAAGGGCTTAATTGCCTATTTTGCGAATAACCCCGTCGCTGCCAACCTTTTGATGGTGTTCATCATTATCATGGGTGTGGTGAGTTTTCTCTTTATTCAAAGGCAGATGTTTCCGAATATTGAGGTGAACTACATTGATGTTCGTGCGGCTTATCCTGGCGCTTCTCCTCAAGAGATAGAAGAGAGTATTCTCGTTAAGGTCGAGGAATCGATTAAAGACGTCACCGGGATTAAAAAAGCAGTCTCAACGGCCTCTAGAGGTAGCGCGTATGTTTCTATCGAGGTAGACGTTAATGCCGATATCAAGCGTGTCTTAGATGATGTAAACCAACGTATTGATACATTGTCTAATTTACCAGCGGGTATGGAACCAATCAATGTTTACCAAGTTGAATGGCGCCAAGATGTAATCGAAATGGGGTTAGTTGGGGACCGACCGCTCGAGGAGCTTAAACCGCTTGCTAAGCAAATCGAAGATGAATTACTTCAGTTAGAAAACGTCATGCTGGTGTATCTGAGTGCGCCAGAAGAAGAAATAGCGATTGAAGTTGACCCACTTGTTCTTCGTAAATACGACCTGACGTTGAGCGATATCAGCAGCGCGATCAGCCGTTACTCAGCCAACTTTTCTGCGGGCGAAGTAAAAACAAACTCAGGGATGATTGCAGTAAGGATTGAAAACCAATACTACCGTGGTGATGAGTTTAGAAATATTCCTGTAAAGCTTGGCGCAAATGGTGCGAAGGTTTTACTGCAAGATATCGCCACGATCAAAGATGGCTTTACGGAAGAAGAGCGCTATTTTGAATACTCAGGGCAAAATGCGATCTACATGTCTGTTGAAGCAACTCGTGATCAGAACATTATCCCTGTTGCACAGTCCGTTCGTAATTATATTGAAGCAAAAAACAAGACATTGCCGCAGGATGTTAAGCTCAAAGTCTTAGTTGATACGACTTATTATTTAAATGGGCGTCTCGACATGATGTTGAAAAACTTGCTGCAAGGTGCTGCATTAGTCGCGATTATGCTGACCATTTTCCTACGTTTCCGCTTGGCTATGTGGGTAATGATTGGGCTACCTGTCTGTTTCCTCGGTGCTGTAATGATGATGCCAGCTTTGGGTATTACAGTGAACATCGTCTCGCTGTTTGCTTTCATCATGGTGCTCGGAATTGTGGTGGATGACGCCATCGTCATGGGAGAAAGTGCGTACAGTGAAATCGAAGAAAAGGGCGGCGGTGTCGAGAACGTGGTACGCGGTGTCAAACGTGTTGCTACGCCAGCGACATTTGGTGTTCTGACAACGATTGCTGTATTCGCACCATTCTTGTTGTCTAGTGGTATTGATAGTGCCTTCTTTTATGGTATCGCGGGGGTCGTGATTCTGTGTTTGATCTTCAGTTTGATTGAATCGAAGCTGATCCTTCCTGCACACCTTGCGCATACTCATTTTAAGCCAGTTAAACCAGGTGGTTGGCGTGACCGATTTAACCAACGTTTTTTTGGTTTTGTAAATGGTCCATATCGGAACTTTGTAACAACATGCACCCATTGGCGCTGGACAGTGTTTGCGGTGTTCTGTGGTTTACTGCTGATCAGCGCGGCTTTGATCAACGCGAATTATGTTCGGGTGATCCCCAACCCTAAAGTGCCGACTGACTATCCTGCGATCACTATTGAAATGAATGATACCGTTTCAAGTGAGCAGACAATCAGTGCACTCAAGACTATTGAACGTGTCATGCAAAAGATCGAATCTGAGACCATTGCAGAACATGGTCAAGGAATGATTCGTGATGTGCTGTCGTACAACAGAAGCCGCACCGAAGGTCGTGTATTAGTACCTCTGGTTGATGAAGAGTTACGCCCGTTCAATACATTTGAACTGGCTCGACGTTGGCGTGAAGCTATGCCTGTTATTCCAGGTATGAAGAGCATCAAAATCCGCGAGCAGAGTGCGGGTGGTGGTGACAGAGATGAGTTTGGCTACTTGTTGTTTGGTTCTAACATCAATGAGCTCAACGAGGCTGGGCGTTACTTGATAGAGCGTTTACAGCTGGAAGAAGGGTTATATGATATTTCATCTTCTATTGATTCTGGAAGCAAAGAAGTACTCCTGTCTCTTGCGCCTGTAGCGTACGATCTCGGTCTGGATCTCACCATGATCGCAGAGCAAGTTGGTGGCAGCTTTTATGGTGGCGAAGCACAGCGCATTATTCGTGATGGTGAAGAAATTAAAGTTATGGTGCGTTACCCGCAACTGACGCGTGAAGCATTCTCATCATTGCGTTACGCCGTGATTACAACACCAGCAGGTAAGAAGGTCATGCTAGGTGATGTGGTGAAGATCAACGAGCAGCCGGGCGTGAGTAGCATTCGACGTGAAGGCGGGTATCAAACCGTTTATGTCTATGGTTCGATAGACGAAGAATTGGTTGAACCTCAAGAAATCGTGAAGGTCATTGACGACAATATCTTACCGGATATGAAGCAAGCGTTCTCGAGTGTGAAAACAGAATTGGGTGGTGATATTGAAGAGCAGGCTGCGCAGCGTAATGAACAGATTTTGTTCTTTATTGCAGGTATGATCATCGTCTACATCTTGTTAGCTGTACCGTTAAAAAGTTATACCCAACCTTTGATTGTAATGTCCGTCATTCCGTTTAGTCTGACGGGGGCGATTTGGGGCCATTTCTGGCTAGGTTTAGACATCAGTATGATGTCGACATTTGGTTTGATCGCTGCTGCTGGCGTGGTTATCAACGACTCTCTGGTTATGACAGATTACGTAAACCAAGTGAGAGAAAGGGGTATGAACATCAAACAAGCGGTTGTTGAGGCGGGTTGTGCTCGTTTTCGAGCTATCACGCTCACCTCAATAACGACGTTTGCGGGTGTATTGCCGATAATGTTTGAAACGAGTTTGCAGGCGCGTTTTGTCATACCGATGGCTGTCGCTTTGGGCTTTGCGGTGTTGTACGCAACGGTTCTGACTTTAGTGTTGGTGCCTTGTTTGTATTTAATGCTTGAAGATATTAAAAATATTTTCAGATCGATTAAGAGGTTTATCCATCGTTTGATTAATCGTTTCAGAAAGTCGCCAGTGACGTCGAGCGTTGAAGCAAGCGTATCGAGTTAACAAGCTTGATGTTAACGATTAGGAGCAGCCTTCGGGCTGCTTTTTTGTTTCCGTATTTTGATTCAAAGCGATTTTTTAGTGGGCAGTTACGTAATTATCTGATGAGAAAACTGCCTGACAAAGCATTTCTAATATGTATGTTTCTAATGTTTTAAATTCGCATGGTTAATTTGACACTTGGTTAGCGAAATTTACCAGACGAAGATAACGTTGAATATGAGGTTTTATTTAACTTGTTGAAAAATAACAAAATAAAAGTTGGCATCGTATGTGCAATATATAAATTGTAATTAAAATTAACTGCTAATCCTCAAGGAGCTTATTATGAAAAGCGTATTTCTATCTACTCTAAGTCTTATTGCTGTAATGTCATCACCAATCGCTGCTGCTAACACTTTAGACAAAGAGGAGTGGAGCTCAGATTTACGTCAGGACTTTTCTGAAATGAAACATGAAGCTATAGCAGATATTCAGCAAATGAACATGGATGCCATTCACGCACGTGATGAGCGTATCGTGAAAAACATTAAAGATGAGCAAGAACAGTTAGTAAAGGTAACGTGTCACAAAGAGAAAGCAAGCAAGTCATAAACGCCGATAAAAGAGACTAACAGACGAAAATGAATCCAATACGAGTTCGGTGTTAGTTAGCAGTAAGCACTGACCTTGTTGCTCTACTTGCCAGCCTTTTAAGGCTGGCTTTTTTGTTTCTCATTTCATGGGTAGGGATCAGATCCTCAAGCTCATTATCAATAGTTGGCGTGTTTGATGAGCTATTGCTGGATGGAGCGGATGTAACTTTTAAAAGTGTAGATTTCAGTAAAGTGGAGGTGATGTTAGATATTTAAAATTTTGAAAAGATCCGATCTCCTTTTTGACCTTCATAATACCTTAGTATGTGGCTTACCTTTACTTGAATTAGAACTCATATTTCAGGCGTTCGTTTAAAGGTATTGATGCATATTTGAAGAGTAAGAGATAGACATATGAGTTTTATTAAAATGTGTAAAGATGGTTTTAGAGGAAAGCCGGATTTCTCTGACTTATTACATAATGCGTTCCAGATAGATGACTTAGTGCTGTCATTTGAGTGTCCGAACAACATATATGAAGGACATGTATACCAGGATCTTGTTAATTTAGAACAGTTCGATGTTGAATCAAAAATAGAGAGGCATGAAAGGTTTGTAAAGTTAGCTACGGTATATTTTTTGTTTCAGAAGAAAATATTAAACCCTTTGCTTCCTATTAACAAACAAGGTGGATTATATATTAGGCTACGGGTTAAATCTACTGGAGAAGATATTGATAATATTAGTCAATTGTCCTCATTTTTAGAGAGAGAATATTATGATTTTTATCATGCCCCGGAGCAAAGTGAAGGCTCTATGAGGGGGTATCATACAGACTTGATGAAAGAATTGACTAAGCGTGCGAATAAACAATGGGGAGAAATTCCAGAAAGTGAAGACCGAAAAAGAGAAAAAGAAGAATATTTAATTAGAGGTTTCTTAAGTAGTTATCCACCAATAAAGTGTGAGATAGTTGAAGTTGGAAAAAACAAATACTCAAAATACTCAGAAGGTAATCTTAAGTATAAGAGTGAATTACGAAGAGTATACAATTTACCCATAAAAAATGAATTCTACCTGAGCATCGAGTTTTGGTATAAGTACGATTCGATGTTTGCTAAGCAGAAGTTTTTAGATTGGGTGAGAAGTGCGGATGAAACCTTTGAAAAAAAAGTATTGGAATTACTGGATTTGTCTCCGCTCATCGACTCGTATACAGCCAAAGCAGTAAAGGGGTTGAACGAAAAAACTAAGGCTGAGTAACACAGCGTCAGTGTCAAGAAAAGCTAGCAAAGTATGTAGCCATGAGAGAAAAATGAATCAAATTGGATGTCTATTTACCTTTGTACGCCATGGCGCATATAAAGCCAATGGATTTAGTATAGAGCTTATCACAAATATCAATACATATTTAAATAACAAGAGATATAAATATGAATTTTATCAAAATCTTTAAAGATGGGTTTAGAGGGAAACCAGATTTTGCACACTTGTTACATAATGTATTCCAGATAGATGACTTAGTACTATCATTTGAATGTCCGAACAATATATATGAAGGTCATGTATACCAAGATTTTATTGAATTACAACGATTCAATATTGATTCAAAAGTAGAGCGGCATGAAAAGTTTATAAACTTGGCCACGATTTATTTCTCTTTTCAAAATAAAATAATAAATCCACTATTACCAATCAATAAACAAGGTAGCTTATATATTCGGTTAAGGATTAAATCTTCAGATAAATATATTACTAGTGTTAATCAACTATCTTCATTTATAGAGAAAGAGTACGTGGATTTTTATCATGCTGTAGAGTCACCTGACGGTTCTCAAAAAGGTGATCATACAGAGTTGATGAATGATGCCATTGCGTATGCAAATCATCGTTGGGGAATGGACCCGATAAACGAAGAAAAAAAGAGAGCGAAAGAAGAGTTCCTTGTAGGAGAGTTTCTTCGTGGTTATCCTCCAATCAAATGCCAAGATATCAAGATTGGTGAAAATACATTTTCAAAATATGTAGAAGGAAATTTGGAGTATAAAAAAGACTATCGAAGAGTGTACAATTTGCCTATCAAAAATGAGTTTTACTTTAGTATTGAATTTTTATATGAAATCGAGCCTATGTTTGCTCAAAAAAAGTTTTTAGATTGGGTAAGACACGCGGATGAAATCTTTGAAAAAAATGTTTTAGAGTTGCTAGCACTGTCTCCGCTTATTGATTCGCATACTACCTCCAAATCCGAAAGGTTGGCAAAAAAAAGTTGATCCAGAGCGTTCATACTTAACTTAAAGAAAAAAGCCCGCGAAGAATACCTTCACGGGCGAAAAAAGGGCACCAAATTGGGTGTCTATTCATTTTGGAGGTGGTCGAACGTCCATATAAAACTGACAATAGGCTTGGTGAGAGGCTTACCACCAGCGCGACCAACGAGGCTAAAGTTAACATTGTTGTAATGATTGTTAAAATGTTAATTCTTCAATCAATGTTTTCATTATCGTGAGTTTAAATTGTGAATGTGTTGCCTACGTGTATTTTTACTCTGTGAAATGCCGTTTTTGACAATAAAACATATTATAAATCTTGTGTTGGTTATTTGATTCGGTTATATAAAGCTCAACATACTTAATTCTTAACTGTTCATATTCACACTTAATGCGATACAATAACCCTCTGTTTGTTAAGTGATTGTGTGTTTTTTAACGTATTGGTATTGAACAAAAAGCGATCTAAGCCGCTCTTGTTCATTTTGATAAGTTTACTTATCAGTCGTTTTAGATTTCTTCGTGTTTATGAACTAGGCCGAAGTCAGCTAAAATGGCATACGCAGCAGGGATCATAAACAACACCAGCAGAGTGGATGCGAAAATACCAAACACGATGGAGATAACCAGTGGTTGGATAACCTGTGCTTGCAAACTGGTTTCAGTCAGTAACGGAAGCAAACCTGCTGCAGTGGTCATTGATGTTAGGAATACTGCTCTAAAGCGTTCCCGACTGGCTTTGACTACTGAGTCATGTACATTATCCCCTTCATCCACATGATGGCGTATGTACTGAACTAACAGAATCGAGTCATTCACCACAATCCCTGCTAATGAGACGAAGCCCATCATACTTGGCATACTTAATGAGTGACCGAGTAGGATGTGTCCCCATACCACGCCAATAAAGGCGAGGGGAATCGCAAGCATGACCACGAATGGTTCCAAATAACTGCGGAATTGGTAACTCAGAATCGCAAACACGCCAAACAAACCAAGCAAGAAGCCTTTACCCATTGATGCCCCAGTTTCAGCGGTATCTTTGGCTTCGCCTTCAAAATCAAAGCGAAGACCAGGATACTTTTGCATAAGCTTTGGCGCTTCATCTTGTTGGAACTGACGAATAATGGCGGTTGAGTTGGCTTTCGTATTATCGATATCGCCAAATACGCTCACAGTCCGCAAGCCATCAATGCGTTGGATTCTTACGTAATTACGTTGGAAATCCAAAGTCGCAATGGTCGCGAGGGGGATTTGACTGCCGTCGGACAAGATAATTGGGAAGTTTGCCAATTGCTGTAAGTCACCGGCTTGCGCTTTATCGAGGCGAACTTCGATGGAAATGTTTTCTACCCCAACTTGGATTTCGTCTGCGGTTTGGCCAAAGAAAGCCGCACGCAATTGATTGGCGATGAGCTGGCCGTTAATCCCATAAGCTTCCGCACCCGGACGCAGTTTAACCAAGACTTCTTCTTTACCCATGCGCATGTCATCCAACACGCCATGGACACCGTCAAACTCATTCAAGTATTGCTGAATGTCGATAGAGGCTGCTTTGAGCGCATCCAGATCATCATGTTTCGCTCGAATTTCAATCGCTCGTCCACCCGGCCCCATGGTCGGTTGTTTAAATACCAGCGAGATAGGATCGGCAAGTTCACCAATGTCTTCGCGCCATGCATCGATAAATTCATCGATGAGTGTGTTACGACTCTCGGCGCCCAGCAAATCCAGACGTACCGTGGCAATGTGAGGGCCAGATTCGTTCGCGTCGGCGTTAGCATTGAATTGACTGGTGATGTGCAGAACCAATGGATTGCCGTCTTCCACTTTCTCTGTCCATTCTTTATCTAGCTTTTGAGCGGAAGCGACGATCTTATCGACGACGGCTTCCGTTTGAGACAGAGAAGAACCCGGAGGAAGAATAATGCGCGCTTCTGCAATGTCGCCATCCAACTCAGGGAAGGGTTGGAACTTGAGTAAACCACCTACTAACGTGGCTGCGGAGATAAGAAGTAATGCAACCACACCACCCATAAAGGCATAGCGATACTCGACCACCTTATCGACTGCGTTAACCAAGGTGGTGTTGCGGAAGTTTTCAAAAGAAGCGAGCAGCTTTTGTTTGAACTTCGGTGTCTTTCGCTCTTGCTTTTGTTTATGCAGTGAATGAGAAAGGTGGTTAGGTAGGATCAAGAAGGCTTCCACCAAACTCAAACTCAGTACGAGGATCAGAACTTGAGGTACCGCTTTAAGTACCGCACCCATTTCACCTTGCAAAAATAACAAGCTACCGAAAATACACACCGTAGTTAAAAAGGAAGAGATGACCCCTGGCAGTACCTTTTTCACGCCTTTGATAACGGCATCATCGATCTCTTCTCCTCGGTCGAGGTGAGCGGCAATCGATTCGGCAATAACGATGGCATCATCCATCATGATACCGATGGCCATGAGTAACCCGACCAAAGACATGATGTTGATGGACAGGTCAAGTTGCGCCATCAAAAATAAGCCACCTAAGAAGGCTACGGGCAAACCAGCTGCGACCCAAAAAGAGTAGCGAAAACTAAAGAACAACCACATGGTGGCGAAAACCAGAATGATACCTTGCCAACCGTTTTTGACCATCATGGTCAGGCGATCCCAAAGCACAGATGAAAGGTCATTGGTCATTTGTAGCATCACACCGTCTGGCGCGATAGCTTGTTGTTCTTCGACAAATTGAGCAACCCGTTCCTTGATACGCAGTGCGTCATCTTCTTTGTTTTTGCTGACTTTTAGTAGGGCAGAAGGGTGACCATCGAAGAGGACTTTCTGTTCGTCCAATTCAAACCGGTCGGTAATCGTCGCAATATCTCTTAGACGGATGATTGAGCCATTTGTACCAGAGCCCACGACGATAGTCTCAAGCTCTTCCGGCGTCACGCGTCGTTCGTCAAAGCGGATCAGAAAGTTCTTATCTGGCGTTTCGACATTACCACTTGGCAACTTGACGTTTTGACGACCAATCTGCTCCGCAATATCACCAACACTCAAACCAAGTTGTCGGATAGCTTGAGTGTCTAACTCTACTCGGTATTGGTGGTCAGAGAAGCCAGCAACTTCAACCAAAGAGACATCGTAATCGATTTTTAACGTGCGTTTAAGCTGTTCGGCATACGCTTTTAGCTCTGGCCATGTGGTATCTGCGGTGATCGCGACATCCACAACTGGCTCGTTCCAATCGAGCTCTTGTACCACAGGAGATTCAATCTCTTGCGGGAAGTCATTAATCGAGTTGATCTGAGTTTGAACGTCGACCAGCATGCGCCCGATGTCGGCTTCTTCATTTAGTTTTAAGATAAGACGCGCAGAGCCTTCAATCGCTTCACATTGCGTTTCTTCAATGTTAGCAAGGCCATCAACAGCATCTTCCATTCGGACACAGATACTCTCTTCGACTTCTTGCGGGGAAGCGCCGGGGTAAACCACACCAGCTAGGATGTAGGGCGGATCAAACTCAGGAAAAGTTTCACGCTTAATCGTGGAAAGTGAAGAAATCCCCAATATCAGCAGCGTTAGCATCAGCAAGTTGGCTGCTGTTGGATGCTTGGCGAAGAATCGGATCATGAATCAGACTCCTCAATAGCCGTTTCTGACTGGTCAGGTGACTCTTTCAATAGCATGCCGTTAATCGCAGGGAGCAAATCGTTGATGATCAGCTTCTGACCTTGCTCTAGTTCACCATCGATCACCACTTGGTTATTGCGGCGATATAACACTTCAACCGTGACGACTTGCAGACGGTTGTCATCTCCCATCAGGTAAATCTTATCGCCATGAAGCGCACGCTCTGGGATGACCCAACTCGGGTTCTCTTGTCCCTCAATCAAGGCACGCACAAACATGCCGTTCACCAATGGAGGCGCAGACGTTGGGTTTAATGCACGGTAGTCTTGTTCAATTTCCAGAATCACACCGGCAGTCGCTTGGCTTGGATCAACCGTTTCACTGATGCGTGCAACTTTCGCAGGCCAGCTTGCAGAGAGGTTACCGCTGCTGAGTTCAATGTTGGCATGAATTGCATTCATATCAGGTTGTGGAATACCAGATTCATCGCGGACAAACTCACCGATGCTCGCCGCCAAAGTTTGCATGTCATGAATGGATAGTTGAGCTTCCACTTCCATGACATCAATACCATGTCCTGTCACCATGGTTTGTTGGAGGTTAACCACTTGCTTTTTCTCAATTTCTACGTCAGCAATACGCAAATCGTAAGGAAGCGTGATGATGGTTTTATCAAGCGAGCGTTCGGCCTCATCCACTTTTGATGCATTAACTTTAACTAGGGCTTCCGCGACTCGTTTCTCATCCGGCATCAAACCAATTTGATTTTCAATATCCAGTACTAACTTACGTTGAGAGAGCGCGCTTTGCTCTTGCTGATCTACATCCGATTGCGAGGTTAAGCCTTTCTTACGTAGGTTTTGTTTACGGTCTAACTCTTTGTTGGCGATAACCAGACGGTTGGCTTCTATCTTGAGTGTGCTTTTGAGATTCGCTTCTTCTTGGTTCAGCTTAGCCAGAGAGGTTTGGGCAGATTTGAGATCGGCTTGAGCTTGAACCAGTTTCAGTTCGTAATCGAGTGGGTCGATTCGCAAGATTTCTGTCCCTGCTTGCAACACTTGTCCTTTTTCCAGCTGCGGATGGCGGTAGACCACTTTCCCCGTCACTTCGGCTATCGCTTTCCATTCCACTTTTGGGGCGATCTTGCCAAACCCTATGGCTACTGGAGCAATGGCTTTGAGCTCAAGTGGAATCGTCTCGACCAACCGTGCACGATCTCCAGCGGGTTTTACGGGCAAATCTGGTTTGAGGCTAATCGCCAAAAACAGAATGACGACCCCCACCGCAAGAGCAGGAAAGAACAGCAGCTTTTTATTTATCTTCATATTGGTCGCCCGAGTCTAAAAATCCATGTTTCATCAGTTGTATGTTGTGTTCGAATAATCGGTTCAAGAAGGCTTCAGAAAGTTCAATGCCATGAATGGCGAGCAGTGCTGGTGGTGCCATAAAAGGAAATACCATCAAGCTGATGTAAGAGACGCGACAAAGTTGAGGGTCGGCGTCTTTTCGTAAAACGCCACTGTCGATCAACTTATCAAAGATCACGCCTTGCATTGGCTTGCTGATATCTGCGAAGACTTTTTCGAGCAGTTTGCGTTGGGTTTCCGATGGGGGCATATTCATAACTTGGGCAACTAAGCGTGGGAACTGTGGTACCTTGATCATTTCGCGGTAGTAGGTGCGCATTAGATCGAGAAAGTTTTGCTCGTTACTGTTGGATACCAACGTCTGCATCTGCTTTTGCATCGGTGACAGTGTTTCGCGCAACATGGTCTCGAACAAGCCTTCTTTGTTGCCAAAGTAGTAACGAATCATCGCCACGTTCACGCCTGCTTTCTGCGCGACTAGGCGAGTAGAGACCTTGTCATAAGCCATAATGGTGAAGAGTTCGCGCGCGTGGAAAATCAGTTTTTCCCGTGCGTCGATATTATCTGTGGGTCTTCCCGCCCTTCGATGCGCTTCCGTCACAATCTTCTCTCAAAATATTAAACATTTGATTAATTATAAGACGCTGATTTCTCATGCGACATGTGAAAAATTAATCAGTATTTAATCAAGTGATTAATTTGTGATGAAGAGAAGTAAAAAAGAGCAGAAAGAACTGCTCTTTGAACAAATAGAAAAGTATTTACTTAGGAAGAACGGCCTTTTGAGGCTAGATCACCCCCAACTTAACACACTCCAATTCGGTCTGTTGGCGTGTTCTTTTAGTTGTGGGCATGGATTTACCAGATAAGCGTAGTTCGCGTATTCACAAAGCGGTAAATCGTTGATTGAATCGGTATAGAAATGGATTTCGGAATAAGGCTCAGGCTGATTTTCTAGCCACTGTTTTAATCGCGTGACTTTGCCTTCACGATAACTCGGAATACCGTCGATTTCAGCAGTATAACGGTTGTTTTTCTCGATTAAATCAATTCCGAGTGCGGTTGGAATATTAAGACGGCGACCAACGGCTTCCACCAAAAAAGTGACGCTGGCAGAGATGATAACCATATCTATACCATCACGAGACAGTTGCTCAATCAGGGTTTTGGCTTGAGGAAACTGTTTAGCCAGAATATGGCTTTCAACACATTCTTCAACCAAGGCGTTTACTTCTTCAATCGGCATGTTTTCTAGTGGCTTCATGGAGAACGCTAGGTAATCTTCCATGTCCATTTTGCCTTCAGAGTACAAGGCCATTAGACGCTGATCTTCCATAATAAATAAAGGATCAGTCGCGATGCCTCTATCAACCATAAACTCGTTCCAAATCATTGCGCAGTCAGCGTTTATTAGGGTTTCATCCATATCAAAAACATACAAAGGTTTGGACATGTTTAGGCTCTCACTGGTTGAATTTCGTTTAGGTTAAAGAGTAGCTCTAGTTGGCTGCCATTCGCTAGTAAGCGTTCTGAAGAGCGGTTAAGCAAGTCAACAGTGAGCTCACACTCTTCAACGTTCACTTGATAGCGAATAACATTACCTAGAAGCTGGTGGTTGGTGATCGTACCTACTTGTGGCGCTGAGATGTGGCTATCATATTGACGACCTTGCTCTTTTACATATATAGACTCTGGGCGAATCGCTACTTTCCATTCGGTATCAATGTTGAAGAGTTGCTTGGCTTTATTGGCCTCTACAAGGTTGTAGTGCCCCATGAAACCGGCCACAAACTCGTTAGCAGGATGAGTATAAATTTCTTCAGGTGTTCCTGCTTGAACAATTTCCCCTTTACTCATTAGGAAGATACGATCAGACATAATCATCGCCTCTTCTTGGTCATGAGTTACGAAGATAGTGGTGAGATTCATCTCTTTCTGAATGTCTCGGATTTGCTGACGAAGGTGTTTGCGGATTTTGGCATCAAGCGCAGAAAGTGGCTCATCAAGCAATAATATGCGAGGTTTCACCACCAACGCTCGAGCGAGTGCGACACGCTGGCGCTGACCGCCAGAAAGTTGATGCGGATAGTGTTTTTCTTTACCTGCCAGATCCACCAGTTTGATGACTTTAGCCACTTCACGTCGAATATCATCATTCGCAAGCTTTTTCATTTTTAAGCCAAATGCAATGTTGCCTTCGACGGTCATATTGGGAAACAGCGCATACGATTGAAAGACCATCCCAATACCACGCTCTTGCGGGACTTGATGCGTGATATCTTCTCCGTTTACCCAAATCTCGCCTCCATCGACAGGGTTAAGCCCAGCAAGGCTGCGAAGTAGTGTCGATTTACCACAACCGCTAGGGCCCAAAAGCGTAATGAATTCACCTTGCTCGATGTTAAAGTGAATGTCCTCAAATACGGTGTTATCACCAAAACGTTTAGTCAGATTTTTCGCTGTTACGTAGCTCATTGTTTGACTCCTCGGCTGAAACGACTTGCCAACCAAGTCAGTAAAAAAATAAATAGGAAGTAGGTCATCACTAAGGCAGACGTAAAGTGGCCGCTCGTCTGACGCATGTTATACAAGTAGATTTGCAGGGTTTCATAACGTGTGCCGACTAAAATATTGGCGAACACAAACTCTCCCAATAGAAATGAAAATGAAAGGAAAAGCGATGCCATCAGTCCTTTTTTGAGGTTAGGTAAAATGACCATCAAAAACGCTTTGGTTGTGCTTGCTCCTAGCAAGTGTGCAGCGTCCATTAAATCGTTAAGGTTAATTGCTTCGAAGCTATTAGAAATCGCACGATACATGAACGGTAACGCGATGGTGAAGTAAGTACCTACTAGAATCCAAGGAGTACCGATAAGGGAGATTTCACTGTCAGCATAAAGTTGAAGCAAGCCGACGGAGGACACCACTGGTGGTACAGCGAATGGTAGCAAAATCAATACGTTCATGAGCTTATCGAGCTTCGGAAAGTAGTAAAACACCACGAATATCGCTGGCAGAACCAGAATCACACTGAGGGTTAGCGAAGCAATACAAATAAACAGCGAACGCCCAAACGCTTGCAAAAAGCGTGGGTCGGTCAGCAATTTAACGTACCAATCAAAAGTGAAACCATCTGGAAGCACCGTGGCGCCCCAGCGTGATGAAAGCGAATAGACAAAGGTCGCTAAAATCGGGATGAGCATGATCCCAACAATGGAATAAACCACTGTTTTATGGAATCGAGTATTAACGTTGTGCATGACTACTTCCTACCTGCATAGCTTTTCGAAATGAGCCATTGGTTAATCAATGTGATAAAGGCAAGTAACACCATTAGAATCACCGAAATTGCAGCGGCGAGATTAGGTTCAAGGAACAGGTCTCCCGATACCAGACTCGCAATTCGAATGGTGATGACGTTATAGTTACCGGAGGTCAACGCATAAACACTCGCATATGCGCCGATTGCGTTGGCTATTAAGATAATAAAGGTACCGAATAAGGCTGGTGAGAGCACTGGCAGCGCGATTTTCGCCCAATACTGTGATGTTTTGGCTCCCAGTAGCGCAGCAGCTGTTTGCCAATCATCACTCAACGCATCGAACGCAGGGTAGAGCAACAACACCGCCAGCGGGATTTGGAAGTAGATGTAAATGGCCAGCAGACCCCATTTACCATAAAGGTCGAAATCACCGAGTAAGCCATACTGCTTGAGCAAAAGGGTAATCGCCCCATTGGTGCCCAAAATAATGATAAAAGCGAATGACAGAGGTACGCCTGCAAAGTTGCTGCTCATGTTCGTAAACGCAATCACACCGTCGCGGACTTTAGAATCGACTCTGCGTAGAGAAGAGACCAACAGAGTCGCAATGGCTAAGCCAAAAATGCTCGACCATACAGCTAACCACAAACTGTTGCCAAACGCCTGCATCATAAAGGCGGAGTCGAGCACTTCAATGTAGTTATCGAAGGCAAACTCGCCATCGTAGATAAAGCTGTTTAACAGTACCCAAATCATCGGTGCGAGTTGAAATAGGTAGAAAAACAGCGCGAAAGGCACCAACCAAATGGCTGGCTTAAAGCGCTTTAACCAAGTACTTGCCAAATTTGAGCGTGATTCGCTGGAGCTTGGGGAGAGGACTGAACTGCTCATAGTGCTAACAATTCCTGAGTGTATGGCTTCGTGTGGTCAAGGTTTAGCAATTGACAAACGGTGCCACAAATATCAGTTTGCTTAATATGACAATCTTGATGGGTAAACTTATCACCAATGACAAACAGGGGAACTTCTCGCTCTTCAGGTAAAATCC
Organism: Vibrio sp. Vb1026; assembly: GCF_033338745.1. NCBI lineage: Bacteria > Pseudomonadati > Pseudomonadota > Gammaproteobacteria > Vibrionales > Vibrionaceae > Vibrio > Vibrio sp. Vb1026. The sequence goes on along the minus strand of NZ_JAWOTH010000002.1, from coordinate 375,638 downwards.
CACCGTGAGAAAGATCGTTGTTCATGCCATGATCGCTAGTCACAATGATTTGATACCCATCAGCAAGCCATTGATCGATGTAGTTGGAAAGAATAATGTCTGCACCTCGCGCACAATTGCGGTATTGGCGAGAGTCTAGGCCAAACTTATGTCCTGTATCGTCGATATTCATCGGATGGATCAGTAAGAAATCAGGTTGATAGTTGCGGCGTAAATACTCTGCGTCCAGGAACAAGGCTTCATCAGGATAATGATCCCAATGGTAAAAGCAGCCGTGCTGGATATTCAGGGTTTCATCATGCGTGAAACGATCGCGAACAGGTTCAAACGGCGCGCGATTATAAAGCTCACTTACCCAGTGGTAGGCAGCCGCAGCGGTCACTTTTCCTTGGGCTTTTGCCAAACTGAAAATGGAATCGTGTTTGGATAGACGAACGATATTGTTGTTTACGATGCCGCTTTCTACAGGGCGAACGCCCGTTAAAATGCACTCATAAAGTGGGCGAGACATAGAGGGCAGCTCACACTGCACAGGATAAAGCGTTGCGCGAGTTTCTTGTTGGGAACGACTTTGTTCTAGAAGACCATTGAGGTAGCCCATGCAATCACGGGCTACCTGATAGTTCAGTCCATCTAGAACAACAAGGATGACCTTATTGCTCATAACGACTTACTCTTATTGCTGGTGGATTAAGACACTTTCTTGCCATTGACGTGGCAGCTTACGTGCGGACTTTTCCCAAGCTGAGAAGTCAGTCACTGGGTGAACATTGCTGTATTGGTCATTAGCAATTAGCTTGTCTTGCACTGCTTGAGGCAGTGTGATGTTGGTGCGGATTGGACGCGCATAACCTTCTGCTAAGTTGATTTGCCCTTGATCGCTGAAGATGTATTCACGAGCAAGCTTTGCTGCATTAGGGTTCTTCGCGTATTTATTGATTATGGTTGTATAACCAGAAATCACAGAGCCATCTTGAGGAATGCTCACTGTAAAGCGGTCGCGGTCAATTTTGTCGCGGTAGTTCAATGCATTGAAGTCCCACATGATCGCCACTTCCACTTCGCCTTTTTCTAGGTTGGCGATGTTCGGATCGGTAAATGAAAGACGACCTTGCTTCGCGAGTTCAGAAAAGAATTTGAGCGCAGGCTTGAGGTTGGATTCGTCCCCACCGTTGGCGAACGCTGCGGCGAGAACCGCGTTGTTTGCCTGTGCTGCTACGCCTACGTCACCTACGGTCACTTTGTAGTCGCCTTTTAATAGGTCATCCCACGTTTTTGGCGCGTCTTTTACGAGGTTATTGTTGGAGATAAAAGAAATAGTGCCAGTGTAAGCAAGTGCCCAATGACCATCTTCGTCTTTTGCCCAATCTGGGATGTCATTCCAAGTTGTTGGTTTATATGGCTGAGTGACGCCTTTTTTAACCGCTACACGTGCGAAGGCAAAGCCTACGTCACCAATGTCTGCGGTCGCGTTTTTCTTCTCAGCTTCGAATTTTGCGATTTCTTGAGCCGAGCTCATATCCGTGTCTTGGTGCTTAAGGTTGTAATTTGACTTTAAATCAGCCCAAGTGTCTTTCCAGTTTGCCCAACTGTCAGGCATACCCACACTGTAAACCGCCCCTTCTTTTTGTGCTGCTGCTACCAAAGATTCAATATCGGCTTCTTTCGCTACTGTTGGCGTAGCGAGCGTTACCGCAATGATTGCCGCTGGTGCGGTAATTGAACGACTTAGCAAAGTTTTCATTGTCTCCATCCTTCTGGACTAGGTCAGTAAGTTCGCTTTGTATGCTATGGATGGAATGTGACGATTTAGCGCAAGTAATTTGACAGTTTTGCTGATTTTATATGGCACTTATATTTCATACGTTCAGTATGTGTTCTGTTGATTAATGTCATATTTTTGTTACGTAAACGCCTTATGTTATTCGTCAAATTATCGTTGGACTAGATCAGAATGAGAGCGACAGGCACCGGACAATTTGGTACCCAATTAGGAAAAATTAGAAGCAGCTTAAAACAGCAGATTCTTTCCGGCATCATGTCGGAAGGACAAAAACTGCCGTCAGAGAGAGAGCTCAGTGAGCTGTTTTCTACGACTCGAATCACTATCAAAGATGCGTTGGTGTCTTTGGAAACGGAAGGTCTTATTTATCGAGAAGAGCGCCGGGGTTGGTATGTATCTCCTGAGCGTATCTGTTACAACCCGTTGTCTCGTTCTCACTTCCATCAGATGATTCGAGAGCAGCATCGTATTGCAGAAACCAAGTTACTCAACGTACGAAGTGAAATGGCTGCAGGTGAGTATGCCAAATCGTTAGAGGTTGAGCGAATTACCCCAATTTATGTGATTGAACGGTTACGTTTTATTGATGGGCGAGCGGTATTGTTTGTTGAGAACGTGCTCAAAGCGGCACTGTTTGAGGGTATATTGTTTGAGAACCTCACCATGTCCCTGACGGGCATTTATCGTGAGAAGTATGGTTACGAGACAAAGCGCTCTCGTTTTGATGTGATTCCCACGTCAGCGCCTGCTCATGTCGCTAAGGCGTTGAACCTAGCTGAAGGACAACCCGTTCTGAAAATTCGGCGGGTAAACTACAAACAAGATGGGCATTTAATGGACTGCGAATTCGAGTATTGGCGTCCAGACGCCGTGATGATTCGCATTGATAGCGTAGGATAAAGCGCAGAATTAAAAAGAGCCCAATGAAGGGCTCTTTTTCGCATATTGGTTAGAGAGGCGGTTTAAACGAGGCCTTGCTCTTTTGCCATTCTGCTTGCAATGCCGGGTGCTTTCCAAATGCTTGGCAGCAAAATGAAAGACACAGGCACGGCAGTAATTACAATGAAAGACTGCAATGCAGAAATACCACCAGAGCCCATTGAGATAAGCGCAATAGCGACAATACCCATAATCAGACCCCAGAACGAGCGAATCACTGCGTTTGGTTCTGTTGAGCCCGTCATCACTACACTGATTGTGTAAGTCATCGAGTCACCCGTCGTCACGATAAATGTTGTCGTTAAGATCAGGAAAAGAACCGAAATGATCATTGGGTAAGGTAATTCACCAGTAATCGCTAGCAGTGCTGCAGGCAAGTTAAAGCCTTCAAACGCAGATGAAATCAAACCAGGGTTATCAAGTTCAAACGCAAGGCCACTGCCACCAACGATACTAAACCAGAAGCAAGTAATCAGCGGTGCCGCGATGCTAATAGACATGATTAATTGGCGAATTGTACGACCACGAGAGATACGAGCAATAAAGATCGCCATCATTGGGCCATAACCGATAAACCAACCCCAGAAGAATACTGTCCACCAACTTAGCCAGCCTGTATCACCACGGTAAAGTGCCATAGGGAAGAAGTTATCCACCATACGACCAACGCCTTGCACGTAGCCATCAACGATAAAGCTTGTCGGCCCGAAGAACAGGATGTAACCAATTAATAGTACAGACAAAATGATGTTGTAACGACTGACGATTTGAATACCCTTGCTCAAACCGCTCAGTGCGGAAAGGGTATACATCAGGATCGCCGCCATAATAACCATACTTTGCGTTACGAACGTATCTGGCAGGCCAAACAATGAGTTTAGCGCGTAGCTAATTTGTAAACCTAAGAAGCCGATAGGACCGATGGTTCCTGCTGCTACTGCAATGATGCTACATGCGTCAGCAACATCACCAATCCAGCCTTTAATGGCTTTATCACCAAACACAGGGTAAAGCAGAGTACGCGGCTTAAGAGGCAGGCCTTTATCGTAATGCAAGTGCATTAAGACAATGGAAGATAGACCACCAAGGATCGCCCAAGCTAAGAAGCCCCAGTGCATAAAAGACTGAGATAGGGCATTGATTGCGGCAGTTTTCGGTGAGGCTTCCCCGTATAGAGGCGGAGCAGTCACAAAGTGCGCGATAGGCTCAGCTGCGGCCCAGAACACACCACCACCTGCAAGTAGAGTACAGAGTACGATTGACAACCACTTAAAGTTATCAATATCAGGTTTCGCTAGACCACCTAGGCGCACATAACCAGTGCGACCAAACGCAAGAGCCAAACCAATTAGGAAATTCAGAAGAAGCAGTACTTGCCAGTAAGCTCCGAAATATTTAGTAGCAAAGCCGAAGCCGGTGTTAACCATTGCGGTTAGAGAGTCGGTATTCGTTAGAGCAAGTAAAACGAATAGAGTGAGGAAGCTACCACTTAACCAAAAGACAGGATTGGTGAGTTCGAGGCGCTTGAGTAAAGATGGGGGATGAATAGCAGAATAGTCAGCATCCTGAATAGGCGCTGTGTGGGAGGCGGCATTCGTCATATTTGACATAATTACTTCGCTTTTTAGGGCTATGAAGCCGTGCATTTCCCCTCACATCGTTTCAACGAAAAGTGTGAGGATGTTCAAAAAGCCGATGATGTTAACATGTCGAAGTTGCAAATATAACCTTAGATTTCGATTAATTTTTAACAGGTTAGTCAAGTTGCTGATTTTTGGGTAGAGATCAAAAGAAAGAGTTTTTACGTGAAATGCACCGCATTTCGTATGTAATTAACATTTCCCTTATTTTTGCATGGGATTATCAGGATTACATTGAGAAAACATGTTTTTCCCAAGCTAAGGTTTAACTCAATGGCTCACTTCGAACTTAACGGGCAGTGGATGCTTACCTCGCCACAGCGTCCCGATCTTGAAATTCCGATGTTTATTCCGGGCGATAATGTGTCGGCGCTTTTACAAGCAGAGCAGATTCCAGATCCTTATTTTGCCGATAATGAAAACAAAGTTCGATGGATTGAAGAGTGTGAGTGGCATATCTCACGTGAGTTTGAAGTCGACGCGTTTACGTTGTCTGCCAAGCAAATTTGGATGACGCTAACTCGTCTCGATACCTTGGCAACCTTCTATGTTAATGGTGAGTTAGCACTAACTTGCAGCAACATGTTTACCCAGCAACGTGTGGATATTAAACCGCATTTAAAGCAAGGTACTAACACGATTCGGGTTGAGTTTGCTCGGGTGGATTTAGAAGGTATCGCAAGAGCAAAAAAATTGTCATTTCCTATTCCATCGGCAATGGGCAACAACCAAATTCCACACATGAACTTGATCCGCAAAACACAATGCCATTCCGGATGGGACTGGGGCATTTGCTTGATGGTATCGGGTATTTACGACCCCATTCAAATCGACATTGTGAATGAGCTTTGGCTCAAAGGCTTCTCGACAGAGCAGCAATGGCAAGCCGATGGGAGTGTGTTTCTTGATGTAGTAGTTGAAGTGGAAACGGACAGTCAACGCCATGAAATGATTGTTGAATTTAATGGTGAGCGTCAATGTATTCAAACAAAAGGAAGTGGTCACTATCATTGCCAGTTCCACATTTTGGAGCCTCAACGCTGGTGGCCATCGGGTTATGGCGAAGCGTATCTCTATCCCATTACCATTTCTTGCAGAGAGCAAAAGTTAACGCACAACATTGGTTTGCGTCAGTTAACCCTAAATAACCAAGCTGATGAGCACGGCTCTGCAATGGAATTTATCGTCAATGGCGTACCGATTAATGCTAAAGGTGCCAACTGGATCCCTATTGACGCAATGCCGGGGCGAGAGTACGAAACACGTTATCGCAACCTTTTGCAAAGTGCGGTTGACGCCAACATGAACATGATTCGCGTATGGGGCGGTGGTCAGTACGAGAGTGAAACCTTTTATAACCTTTGTGATGAACTTGGCTTGTTGGTGTGGCAAGACATGATGTTCGCCTGCTCGTTGTACCCATCAAACGACGAGTTTTTAAAAGAGGTAGAAGAAGAACTTAGATTCCAAATCCCGAGGCTCAAGGAGCACCCATCAATCGCACTTTGGTGTGGTGACAATGAAGTGATTGGAGCTATTGGTTGGTATGACGAATCTAAGCGCAGTAAAGTCAAATACACGGTTAACTACGATCGCCTCAACCGCATGATTGAGAAGGAGATTACCGAGCAAGATAGCACTCGCCGTTTCTGGCCAAGTTCCCCATGTAATGGTGAACTGGATTTCGGTGATGCGTGGCATGATGATAGTAAAGGCGATATGCACTTTTGGGACGTTTGGCATTCAGGAAAATCATTCAGTGCCTACCTTGACGTGAATCCTCGTTTTTGCTCTGAGTTTGGTTTTCAATCTTGGCCATCTTTTGCTGAAGTTAAGCGGTTTGTCCCTGAGCAAGACTGGAATATTACATCCCCAACTTTCGAACAACATCAGAAGAACCTTCGAGGTAATAGTATTATCACAGAGATGTTCACGCGCTATTTTCGTTTTCCCTCTGGATTCGAGAGCATGCTGTATTTAAGTCAAGTTCAGCAGGCAATCGCGATCAAAACTGCATGCGATCATTGGCGTGCCATTTCTCCAGTTTGTCGCGGCATGCTGTACTGGCAACTCAACGACAATTGGCCTGTCAGTTCTTGGTCTAGTTTGGAATACAGTGGTCGATGGAAGCAGTTGCACTACCATGCGAAGCGATTTTTTGCGCCACAGTATTTGGTATTTTCCGAGCATACAGGCAAGTTGAGCCTACATTTGCTCAATGATGCCAAAGAGTCCGCAAGCGTCAACGTACTGCTTAAGTGGGTAGATTGGCAAGGGGAAGAAAAGCAATGTTGGAGCTTAGAACAAACAGTCATAGCAGACAGCAATACGATTTTGTGGCAATTGGATGAATCGATCGAGAAGGACGAACTTACGTCAGGCTTCTTCTATGTTGAAGCGCAAATCGGTGAAGACAGAATAAGCAACACATGGTTTAGTACTCACGAGCTAAAAACCTTGCCGATAGCGAAAGCCAATATAGGTGTCTCTATTGAAGGGAGGAAAATTACATTGATTGCGGATAAGCCTGCGTTTTTTGTTCATTTGGAGAGTGATGCTGATGGAAGGTTCAGTGACTCTAGTTTTACTCTGTTGGCCAAGGTTCCAATGACGGTTGAGTATTTAGGTGATGATGTTTCAGGTATGCAGCAGTCGTTGAGGGTATGCCACCTTAATGATTAAAGCGGGCATAGAACATCTACATGCTGATAACTAAAAAGGGAGCGTTTGCTCCCTTTTTAGTTACCAAGTATCCGTTATTAAGCTCAGGTTGAGACAGAAGTTTATTTAAGTTTCTGATGGACCCGATAGCTAACGACAAAGCCAATGTAGAATAGTGCAGCAAGAGTAATCACTGCCGTCGCGTACGCCAGCAGGCTGTTTAACCCTAAACCAAAAGCCAAAGTGAAGGCGATACCATGAATGGCTTCCGCAGGGATTCGGTACCAAGCAGCGTGGACGGAAGATCCGAAGAGGATAAAGGTACTAAGTAAGACAATCGTGCCGCCTATAAAGCCGACCCATCTGCTGTTGTTCATGTTGCAGTCTCAGGGGTTACCGAGGTAACGTAACAAAATATTTCAGGATCGTATTATACAACCGATCATCGCGAAAAGCGCTAGAGAAATTTCGCGGATAAAACAGAGTGTTTTAATTCGAACAAAAGAATACGACCATAGCCAACTTAATACAGGAATAACAAAACATGTTGAGATTTATACAACGTCGTCGCATTAAGAAAGTGATTAAACTAATGAGTACCAGATTGGTGGTGGGATACGGCAGTCGTGAGTATTTTTCGGTTGGTCAGGTAAAGACGAGCACCAGTGAGTTAAGCGCGTGCCAACAAAAAATTGCGTTAGCATTATATGCGGATCCGCAAGATCTTGATTTGGAAAATCAACCAGAGTTGCAAGCAATACGCTCAGACGTGGCGCATGATTTCTTTTCTGGTGCCGACTATACCGCTCAAGATGTGCTTAATTTACTCGGCTCTGGTGGCTGGAAAGGCGGCCGAATGGAAGATGGAATGTCTCATCATTTTGGTATGCACAGTCGATATTAAAAACATGCGTTAATTTTATAAATTCGATAAATATTTTTGCTGTTAAAGATTAATTAAATTTTCTTTCAATTGGGTAACAATTACCTAATTATGCACCCGAATCCCAGCGCGTCGCTGGACTGGTTGGATTGCATACCATGAAATTAATCATCAAAGGATTGGGGCTGAGTGCTCTTGTGCTCAGCATGTTTGCTCATGCAGATAGCAAAACGTTGAACGTTTATGCATGGGGTGGCTATTTGCCGGAAGCATCGTTAAAAGCGTTTGAAAAACAAGAAGGCGTTACGATTAATTATTCGACATTTGAGAATAATGAATCAATGTACACTAAGCTGAAATTGCTAAAAGGTTCTGGCTACGATGTGGTTTTTGCTTCTGCGTACTTCATTGAAAAAATGGGTCGAGAAGGGCTGCTTTCGAAAATAGATCACGCTCAAGTGCCAAACATGCAAGACACAATGGACGGTTTACTTGGCCAAGCGCACGATCCGAAAAATGATTACTCTCTGCCTTATATTTGGGGCATTACCGGGATCAGCTACAACGAATCCATGGTTGAGCAACCAGTGAAAAAATGGGCTGACTTATGGGAGTCGCAATACGAACAACAAGTCATGTTGATTGATGATGTCCGCGATGTGTTCGGTATGGCGCTGAAGAAAAATGGCCATAGCGTGAACACCAAAGATGAAGCTGAAATCGAGCAGGCTTTTGATTCTCTAGTAGCGCTGAAAAACAACGTATTACTGTATAACTCAGATGCGCCGCAAGTCCCTTACGTGTCCGGTGAAACATCGGTCGGCATGCAATGGAACGGCAACGCATTCCAAGGACAGGTTGAAATGCCTGAGCTGAAGTTCGTGATGCCGGAAGAGGGCGCGGTATTGTGGATGGACAACTTCACTATTCCGTCTGGCAGTAAAAACAAAGCATTGGCGCATAAATTTATTAACTTCATGTACCAATCAGAGAACCAAGCGGAAATCGTGACCAGTTTGGGTTATGCGTCGGCAACGAACGCTGGGCGTGACAAATTGCCAGAAGAATTGAAAAACAACCGTACTATTTTCCCTTCATCAGAAGACATGAAAAAAGGCGAGTTTATTAATGATGTTGGCGCAGAAACGTTAGCGATTTACGAAAAGTACTGGCAACGTTTAAGAACGCAATAAGCAACGCCTTTGCCTATTGTTAGGCTTAAAATCGTTCAAATTTGAATTCCCCTCATCACGAAAGCGGTGAGGGGAATTTTTTATGGGCTTTGTACTTCGAGTGTTACTACGCGGCACGCTTCACGAGGCAGAAGTGCTTTTTACCGCGTTGCAGTAACCAATATTGATCAAACAGTGGGAAGCTCAAACTTGGGTTATCAGCCGCCACTTTTTCACCGTTTACACTGATGGCGTTGTTGCTGATGTGTTCGCGTGCAACACGCTTCGAACTTGCTAAACCCGACTCAATCAACAGCTCAACCAAATCTTGTTGTGCGCTCTCAATGCTTGGTAAACCATCCAACTCCAATTGTTTTAATTCACCCAAACTCAGTTGTTGCACATTACCGTTGAATAAAGCTTGAGTGATGCGCTCGGCACTGGCGAGGCCGTCTTCGCCATGAACAAATCGCGTCATTTCTTCAGCGAGAATACGTTGTGCTTGTGGCTTGCTTTGGCTTGCTTGGTCTTGCGCTTCAATGCTGGCAATTTCTTCGCAGCTCAAGAACGTGTAGTAACGCAGGAAGTGGTAAACGTCGGCGTCTTCTGCGCCAAGCCAGAACTGGTAGAACGCGTAAGGAGAGGTTTTGCTAGGATCTAGCCATACTGCGCCGCCTTCGGTTTTGCCAAATTTGGTACCATCGGATTTGGTGATCAGCGGCAGAGTTAAGCCAAATACTTGCTCACCATTTTGACGGCGAGTTAAATCGATCCCGCTGACGATGTTTCCCCATTGGTCATTGCCACCGATTTGCAAACGGCAACCGTATCGACGGTTTAGCTCGGCAAAATCGTACGATTGCAGTAGGGCGTAGCTAAATTCGGTGAAGGAGATACCTTGGTCAGGTCGTTGCAGGCGTTGTTTTACCGATTCTCGGTTGACCATAGTATTGATCGAGAAGTGCTTACCCACATCGCGGAAGAAGTCGATCACATTGATCGCTTTCATCCAGTCAGCGTTGTTCACCATGATCATCGGCTTGGTCAGTTGGTGATTCATCAACTGATGAATTTGATTAGAAAGATCGTTAACCCAGCCTGAGACGATTTCCTCTGAGTTCAGACTGCGCTCAGTCGCTTTAAAGCTTGGGTCGCCAATCATGCCCGTTGCACCGCCAATCAAGGCAACAGCTTGGTGTCCGGCATCTTGAAAGCGCTTAAGCATAATCAAAGGCACGAGGTGGCCGATATGCAAGCTGCCAGCTGTAGGATCGAAGCCGCAGTAAACGGTTTGTGGCTGTGAGAGAAGTGTCTGAATTTCTTCCAAATCGCTGGCTTGTGCAATCAAGCCACGATCTTGTAAATCTTGCAGTAATGGTGTCGTCATTCTTTTTGTCTGTTTTAGTGGTTGTTGTATTCAGACTAAAACGCGACACCTTTTCTCGATATATCCCTTAAGGGACAGTTTTTTATCTTGAATGGAGAATGAGGTGATTGAGGAAAAGCTGGAATAACTCACTCAATGAAGACACATTTAATTGCGAGTAAATTCGCTTTCGATGATTTTTGACCGTGCCTTGAACTAAGTGTAACCGCGCGGCAATTTCTTTGGTGTCAAACCCTTGAGCGAGAAGCGAAGCTACCTCTTGTTCGCGACGGGTGAGTGATTCTACGCCAAACGTTGCTAAAGCTTGCTCAATGGCTAATCGCATACTGCCAGAATAAGCACTCTGTGCAAAAACAGGCTCAGAAAAGGTAAATTCCGTTTGTTTCCAATGCTGCTGACAAAGCGACTGAATTATCGGGAAATAGGGCTTTAGCTTATTGATTTGTTGCTGAGAAAAGTATTTTCCATCAGTCATATATCCGAAGTACAGCATGACCCAACGGCCAGATTCAACTTCGACTAGCATGCTAAGCTCGTCTTTCCACCCTGTTTGATGATAGAACTGCTCGCAGTATGAGGTGAAGTCAACGCCTTTACGCGCCACGTCTTTGAGCGTAAATACGCCTTGTTGCTTTGTCTCGTTTAGTTTGAGAAAAAAAGGGTCATTTTGAAATGAGTCAGTAAGGTAGCGTTGAAAAAGTAACTCTCGCTCGTTCTCAATTGAGTCGTAGAGATAAATAGGATGTTTACCTTCTCGGTAACCTAAAATAACTGCGCAATCAAAATGAAAAAGAGTGCGAATGACACGCATAAGTTTAGGAGTAAAGTTAGGCGTGTTAAGAGCAGAAATTGCTTCTGCTAGCAGATTATTAAAGTTATTGTCAGGCATGGGATACCGAATTGCAGGTGGTTTTGCGCAAGCATAACCAAAAGCAATCCAACGAGAAAGGGAAGTCGCCATCTTCAGGTGACTTCCATAGAGAAAGTTGCGTAAGTGCTCAGTTTTGAGGAATCATATCCCCGTTAACTTATTGATAAGGTTGCATAACAACGGTTTTATTTAAGCGATTAGTTGCTATGCATTACTGCGAGTTAGTGAGCTCTTCGTTAACCCAATATTTAGAACCAGACACGTTAGCATCGATGAGCAAACCTTTAGCGTTCAACTGATAGACGGCGACGCCGCTGTTAAATTGTTTTGAAAGTTGCTCTGAATCTTCGCCCGCAACAGCAGAGGCTTCACTTGTGGCCTCCCATCCTTCGTTGACGAACGTATCAAAGTCTTCTTTGCTCTCAAACAGAACCACTTGTTGGTAAAATTTGCCGCCAGCCCCAAGTGCAACGCCCAAACCAAACATATTCATATAAGTGCGTTCTTCTGTTTCCTTATTCACTGCGACTCCTGACCCTGAGTTGGTGTGAAACAGCAAAGATAATTTACGAGAATCAAAGACCGCGTAGCCGTACGCGTTGTCGTAAATAGCTTTTGCCTCCGGCTTTTCATTAAATAACTTGAGCAAAGCGCTATCTGCCATTAAGTCCACGGCTTGGCGAGCTTCTTCTGGCGTATCGCCTTCCATCAGCTCATCAATTTTTTTGTCGGCAGCATCTATCCATTCTTTGCTCTTCTCGATGCTGGCTTCTGTCCATTCGCCTGCGGTATTGATCGCTTCCTCGGACCAATTCGTGAAATCTTGCCACGCTTGTTTTGAAAACGCTTTGGTGTCGTCCCAAGCATCTTGTGCAGTATCAGAAACTGCGTCGCCAAGCTCAGACATTTTATTGGAAATTTCATCCCAATCGGCATAAGCAGGGGATGCCAGGAGCATCAATGTAGTAAGGAGTGCGATAGGCTTTTTCATCAAATTCTCTCTGGAGTTATCGATATACCATTCATTTTAGGTCATCAGACTTTGATAATGAAATTGACTAAATGACGAATTTGAGAGAGGAATCACGAACTGATTGTGAAATGACGTGTGAATAACAAAGCCCTCACAAGGGGAGTGTGAGGGCTAGAGTTTATCGTGTGTTACTTGCTGCTAACTTTACCTAGTTTTAACCAAGTATCGATAACCGTATCTGGGTTTAGTGATACAGAGCTAATACCTTGATCCATTAGCCATTCCGCTAAGTCGTCGTGGTCTGATGGGCCTTGACCACAAATACCAACGTATTTGCCTGCTTTTGTTGCCGCATCAATCGCCATCTGAAGCATCACCTTAACCGCTGGGTTACGCTCATCAAATAGATGTGCGACATCGCCAGAGTCACGGTCAAGACCAAGCGTTAGCTGAGTCATGTCGTTTGAGCCAATCGAGAAGCCATCAAAGTACTTCAAGAACTCATCGGCAAGGACCGCGTTGGATGGCAGTTCGCACATCATGATGACTTTAAGACCCTGATCGCCACGGCGCAGATCAAACTTCGCTAGCAAATCTATCACTGATGCAGCTTCGCTTGGTGTACGTACGAATGGGATCATGATTTCAACGTTCTTCAGACCCATTTCGTTACGAACGCGCTTGATAGCTTGAGTTTCTAACTCGAAGCAATCTTCAAACACTGGAGAAATGTAACGAGACGCACCACGGAAGCCGAGCATTGGGTTTTCTTCATGCGGTTCGTAGGCTTTACCACCAACCAAGTTGCTGTATTCGTTAGACTTAAAGTCAGACATACGAACGATGACGCGTTTTGGCCAGAAAGCAGAAGCGATAGTCGCGATGCCTTCAGTCAGCTTGCTCACGTAGAAATCGATAGGATCTTTGTAACCACGAATGCGCTGTTTAATTTCTGCTTTTAGCTCATCGCTTTGCGCATCAAAGTTAAGTAATGCTTTCGGGTGAATACCGATCATCTTGTTGATGATGAACTCTAGACGAGCAAGACCAACACCTTCGTTTGGAATCTGAGCAAAGTCGAATGCGCGATCTGGGTTGCCCACATTCATCATCACTTTGGTCGGCAGTAGTGGCAGTTCATCAACAGAAGAGCGTTTTACATCAAACTCAAGTTCACCTTGGTAAACGTAACCCGTTTCGCCTTCTGCACAAGATACGGTCACTGTTGCGCCATCAGTCAGTTTGCTTGTCGCATCGCCACAGCCAACGATTGCAGGAATACCAAGTTCACGAGCAATGATTGCTGCGTGACAAGTACGTCCGCCACGGTTGGTAACAATAGCAGAAGCTTTCTTCATCACTGGTTCCCAATCTGGGTCAGTCATGTCTGTAACTAGCACGTCACCTTCTTGGACTAGAGACATTTGGTCCAGAGAGTCAACCAAGCGAACCACGCCTTTACCGATGCGCTGACCGATTGCACGACCTTCAACCAAAACATCTGCTTTGTTTTGTAGTTCGTAGCGCTCAATCACATTTTGTTCCGTTTGCGAACATACGGTTTCAGGACGCGCTTGAACAATGTACAGCTTGCCATCAATGCCATCTTTTGCCCATTCAATGTCCATTGGACGCTGATAGTGCTTTTCGATGATCATTGCTTGCTTTGCGAGCTCTTTGATCTCGTCGTCGTTCAATGAGAACGTGTTGCGCTCTTCATCAGGAGTATCAACGATATCAACTTGTTTGCCGATTTCTTGGTTATCTGAGTAGATCATTTTGATCAACTTAGAACCAAATGTTTTCTTAACGATTGGGTGTTCGCCTGCTTCAAGCATTGGCTTGTGAACGTAGAACTCGTCAGGGTTTACTGCACCTTGAACGACCATCTCGCCTAGACCCCATGAAGAGGTGATGAAGACAACTTGGTCGAAACCCGATTCAGTGTCTAGTGTAAACATAACACCCGACGAGGCTTTATCTGAACGCACCATACGTTGGATACCCGCAGATAGCGAGATGCCACGGTGGTCGAACCCTTGGTGAACGCGGTAAGAAATCGCACGGTCGTTAAATAGAGAAGCGTAAACGTGCTTAGTTGCTTCTAGTACTGCGTCGATGCCTTTCACGTTCAAAAACGTTTCTTGCTGACCAGCAAAAGAAGCATCAGGTAGGTCTTCTGCCGTAGCAGATGAACGAACTGCGACTGAAAGCTCAGGATTGCCTTCGATCAGTTCTTGGTAATTTTCACGAATTTCTTGTTCAAGGTCCGCAGGGAAAGGGGCCTCTAATACCCATTGACGAATGTTTGCACCTGTCTTACGCAGAGCTTCTACATCTTCAACGTCTAGTTCATCGAGTAATTGGTGAATACGCTCATCCAAACCTTCGTGGTCAAGGAATTGGTTAAACGCGTATGAGGTTGTCGCAAAACCATTTGGTACAGAAACGCCTGCGTTTGCTAGGTTAGAAACCATTTCGCCAAGTGAAGCATTCTTACCGCCGACTTTGTCGACATCATCCATGGATAGGCCATTGAACCAGAGGGTGTTCTTTTGCATGTCTTTCTCCAGAAACATTGCAGCTTAGTAGGGGGACTTAAATCGATCTAAACAATCGCATGTTGGCTGTTATTACACGTTGACCATACATTGCTTCATTTAGATTGATATCAAAGGCAAACGATTACGTTCTGGCTGAAAAAAATTCAAAAGAATTTTTAAAGCTGTGGTGAACCTAACTGAAAGCCAAACTGATTTATTAATATTATGTGTACCATCCTACTCAAAAGATTTTGAAAAATTAAACAGAAATGCAAATAAATAACCAAAGTCGTGATGTGTTCTATGTTTCTGACGGTACGGCGATAACATGTGAGACATTAGGGCATGTTGTTCTCGGTCAATTTCCGTTCATTCCTAACGAAAAAACCTTTCCGTTCGTAGAAAGCCAGGACAAAGTTGCTGACGTTGTAAAAGAAATTGAAACTTCCTACCAACGCAATGGCGTCAAACCTCTGGTGTTTTTCTCTATCGTGGTGCCAGACGTACGTGAAATGCTGCTGGAAGCGCCTGCATACAGCTACGATGTGTTGGAAAGCATTGTACAGAAAGTGCAAGACGACATTCAGATGGCGCCAAAACCCAAGTTGCAACGCTCTCGCAGTGTGGGGAAAGATTCCGATACCTATTTCGATCGTATCGCGGCCATTGAATATACATTGGCGCATGATGATGGCATCACGTTAAAAGGGCTGGAACAAGCCGATATCATCTTACTTGGCGTGTCGCGCAGTGGAAAAACGCCCACTAGCTTGTACATGGCGATGCAATTTGGTTTACGTGTTGTGAACTATCCGTTCATTGCGGAAGATGTGAAGATGATGCGTTTGTTGCCTGAATTTGAGATCCATCGTCATAAGTTGTTCGGGCTGACTATTGATCCCGAGCGCTTGACTGAAATCCGTGAAAATCGTTTGTCTGGAAGTGATTACGCTAGCACAGAGCAGTGCAAGCTGGAGCTAGACACTGTTGAGGCGTTGTTTAGAAGAGAGGCGATCCCATATATCAATACGTCCTCTCTGTCTGTTGAGGAAATTACTACGCGTATTCTGGAAAAAGCAGGAATGAAGCGTCGCTTGTTTGGCTAACAAGAGACGCTCATGTCGCTATGTGTAAGAGGAGGTAAGATGTATACCTCCTCTATCGAATGAACCTTAGACAGAATTAATAGTATTGGAACATCTTTTGGATGTCTTGATAGTTTTTGGTCTGAGTTAGTGACAGCATCAGTAAGATACGTGCTTTTTGTGGGTTCAATGTACCAGCGGCAACAAAGCCGTATTTTTCGTCATCAATTTCAGCATCCAAAGTGGTTGAGCCGCTAGGCGTTCGGGAGCTTCTTACAACAACAACGCCATCTTTACTCGCTTTCTCTAGCTCATCAAACAAAGTGTGGTACAAGTTACCATTACCGACACCAGCACTTACGATGCCGTCAAACTTCGCATCCACAAAGGCTTTCACTGGCAAATTGGAGGCATTTGCATAGTTATAAACAATACCGACCTTAGGCAACTTAGTAAGCTTTGATACATCGAATGGGGTTTCTGTCGTATGTTTACGCTCTGGGCTTCGTTGATATTTGGCATCGCTATTATGAATGTAGCCGATAGCACCAAAGTTGGGTGACTGGAAAGTGCTGACGGAGGTTGTATTGGTTTTTGTCACATCTCGCGCATCGAAAATCGTGTCATTCATTGCGACTAGCACGCCACGTCCTTCTGAATCTTCATCGGTGGCTGTTACGACTGCATTGTATAAGTTGACTGGTCCATCAGCACTCATTGCGGTGGAAGGACGCATTGCACCGACGATCACGACAGGCTTTTTGCTCTTGACGGTCAGATCAAGGAAGTAAGCGGTTTCCTCTAACGTATCCGTACCATGAGTAATGACGATGCCGTCAACATCATCTTGATCGAGTAGCTCATTAACTCTTTTCGATAATTTTAGCCACACTTCATCATTCATATCTTGTGAACCGATACTGACCACTTGCTCTCCAGAAATATCGGCAATCTTGGTCATACTCGGCACCGCAGAAATCAATGATTCAACGCCGACTTTACCTGCTGTGTAGTTTGATTCTGTTGCAGATTGACCTGCGCCTGCTATGGTGCCGCCAGTGGCAAGAATTTTAATGTTCGGAAGATCGGATTGCGCGAAAGACAAAGAACTAAGGCACAAACCAAGGGTTATCGTACTGAGGCGGAAAAGATTTTTCGTCATGGGAATCACCTGCTGTTAGGTTGGATGTTGGGGAACTCATCTATCCTAAAAACAGCGGGTTAGATTTTTTTGAGTACTAGTTCAACAAATTGCAGATGAAGATCGTGATCAACTAATCACTTAAAGAATATCAAATCAACCAGTTAACCTAATTGACGTGCTTCTTTAACAAGTGAGATGTGCTAGTAACGTGCACAACGTGTTAAGTCCTATAATTTATTGATTTGTAAATAAAGGAGGTGGGGGGCTCGTGATGAGGTTATTAAACATGAATTTAGCCGTGCAATTTTCCAAAGTTTACAGTGTAAAAAAAAAGCGGCTTTACCCCGGAACAGATAAAAGCCGCTTGCCAATGATGTGTTAATTCACATCTTATCGCATAATCATTTGTTCACGACCAGGACCCACAGACACCATTTTTACTGGTACGCCCATGAGTTCCTCAATGCGTAGAACGTATTTCTGTGCTGCTACTGGAAGCTCTTCAAACTTACGACAACCAGTGATGTCCTCGCTCCAGCTTTCCATCTTCTCGTAGATTGGTGCAAGAGAGGCAGTTTGAGGCCAGATTGGGTTTTCGTTGTGGTCGCCTTCGTAGCCAACACAGATTTTCAGATCGTTAAGGCCAGTCAAACAGTCTACTTTAGTTAGCGCAATTTCAGTTGCTGCTTGCAGTTCAACACCATTCTTAGTAGCGACTGCGTCGAAGTAGCCCATATCGCGTGGACGACCTGTAGTTGCACCGAACTCGCCAGCAAGTTCGCGGAAAGCGTCTTGCTCTTCCATTGCAGTGATCAACGTACCAGTACCCACTGATGAGCTGAAGGCTTTTGCAACCGCAATAACGCGTTCAGGACGAAGTGCCGGAAGGCCACTACCGATACCCGCGTACATTGATACAACGTTAGAAGATGTTGTCCAAGGGTACTCACCGTAAACAAGGTCACGACCCGCGCCAAGCTGCGCTTCGAACAATAGAGTTTTGTCTTTCGCTTGTAGTTCTTTTAGAGGAAGCGTTACGTTGCAAATTGAATCGCGCCAAGGTGCAGAGACTTCTAGCAGCCAGTTCGCCAGTTCTTCAGCGGTTTGTTCAAACTCGAACGTCGGGTAAAGTGCACGCAGTTGCGGCAGTTTCCAATCCATCATGAATTGAAGGCGTTCAACCAATACTTCTGGTTGCTTCAACCAACCAACTAGGATGCCTTTCTTCATTACGCGGTCACCGTAAGCAGGTGCAATACCTTGACGAGTTGAACCGTATGCTTTGTCGCCTAAACGTTGTTCTTCTAGCGTATCTTCTAGTGCATGTAGAGGTAGACACAGTGTTGCGCGATCAGAGATGCACATATTCACTTTTACGCCTGCTTCTTCAACTTCCGCAATCTCCTGAGACAGCAACGCAGGGCTGATAACCATACCCGGACCTAACACTGCCAAACAGTCTGGGTTGAATACGCCACTTGGTAGCTGGTGCAGCTTAAACGTACCTAGATCGTTAACCACGGTGTGACCCGCGTTGTTACCACCTTGGAAACGAATGCTCGCAGAAGCTTGCTCTGCCAAAAAGTCAACGATGCGGCCTTTGCCTTCATCACCCCAGTTTGCACCCACAACAACGATAGACGACATAATTTAATCTCCAAAAACAGATGCAAAAATCTTAAGGTGTTCGCCATAATAAGAGAAATTAATTATACTCATTAACTTGATAAGAATTTCATATCGGAATTGGCAATGTTAGATTTGAACTGGCTGCGAACCTTCGTAACTCTTGCAGAGGTAAAACACTTTGGTAAAACAGCGACGGAACTGCACATGACGCAGCCGAACGTAAGTTTGCATATCAAGCAGTTGGAGCAAGCCACGCGCACGAAATTGATTGAGCGAAATCCTGTGCAGTTGACGCAAGCGGGGAAGCGTTTGTTAGTTACGGCGCAGCGGATGCTCAATGAGCTGCAAATTTGTCAGTCGGATCTCAATGCCATCAACGATCTTACGCAGGGGACGCTTTCTATTGCGGCGAGCGATATTGTTTCACGTTTACTGCTTATCAAACCATTTCAGCAATTCAAAAGTGAATATCCGGGGATCGACTTGGCATTGTTCAATACCACATCTTCTCAAGCGGTGGATTTGGTGAAAAGTGCGCGTGCCGATATCGGCTTTGTTATCGCACAAAAAGAGAGTCAACCGCTGCATTTTACGCCTCTCACGCAGATTCACTGGTGTGCGTTTGGCGATAACATTTTTGAGTGGCAAGACAATCGAAAAGAGAGCCAGACGCTGATCCTGCTAGGGCACGATACTCGAACCCGAGAGCTGATTGATGCGTCTTTACCTGAACTAAATCTGCCTAAGCATCGCGTGATGGAAGTGGGCAGTGTGGAAGCACAAATCGACTGGGCGGAAGCGGGGTTTGGGACTGCTATTGTGCCGGATTTCTCGCTCGATCCGAGATTAAAGCTTTCTCGTGAAGTTACGCCTTTGCCAAGTTTTCCAAACACTGATTTCGGCTACATCGTGCGTCAAAATCAGGTGTTATCCAAAGCGGCAAAACAGTTGTTGGCTTGGGTTGGCGAGAATGTGTCGGTGGTTGAGGGCTAAGACGATGAAAGAAAAGGCCATGAAAGAGACGAAGATTACGATTTCGCTCCAATCCTTGATTCACCGTATTGGGGGCGACCATGCCAAGCGAGCGAAAACACTCGCAGCAGAAAAACAGTGCGATCTTAAGAGAATTAGACGATCTCGTCACTGGCAAATCTCAGGCGAGGCTTTGGATGTAAAAGCGTTTTTAGAGCATCTCAAAAACGAAGAAGCAGAGACGATGCGATTTGCGATCAACAAGATCGAACAAGCTCTACTTGCTCACCAAGACAAATTGGAACCTTTGGACGTGAAGTTGATACGTTTGGTGAGACAAAACCCAAACATCACCTTAGCGGAGCTGATGGCTGAAACGAACTGCACGTTAGTTCAAGCTCGCACGGCACGATTTGATGCTGAGTTGCTTTAAGATCGGTTTGTGGTTTACTCACTTTATTAACAGATGTTAGGGTACCGATCAAAATCACTCACTAAGACCATTTTATTATGGATATTTGGCAGCTTCTCCTTTTTATTCCTGCTTGCTTTGCTCTCAATATGGCTCCTGGCCCAAACAATTTATTGGCAATGAATAATGCGCGTTGTTACGGCTTTAGGGCCGCGTTTACGGCCAGTTTAGGCAGAATTGCTGCTTTTTCAGCGATGATTGCGTTGTCTGCATCAGGTCTGGCTGTGATTTTGTATACGTCAGAAATGCTATTCTTGGCAATAAAGTTGGTAGGGGCGTTGTATCTACTGTGGATTGCGTTCAACCTTTGGCGTTCAGAGTCCAGCCCGATCTCTGACTTGGACAATTCGCGCAATTACGCAGGACTTGCGAAGCAAGAATTTACGCTTGCTGCTGGCAACCCGAAAGCGATACTTATTTTTACTGCATTCTTGCCGCAATTTGTTGATGCCAATGCCAACGTTCAAGAGCAGTTTTTTGCCCTTGGCTCCACGTTTTTGATATTAGAAATGGTCGCCATTTCAATCTATGCCATCTTTGGTTTGTACTTGAGACACTGGTTTTCAAATCCAAAAATGGCGAAACGTTTCAATCGCGGATGTTCGTTGTTTTTAGCCGCATCAGGTGCGAATTTGCTACTAAGTAAGCAATAACAACACATCATCTCTGTAGATTATTTTTCTATAAAAAAAGCCGCTGATGTTACATCAACGGCTCTTTTCGTTGATGCATCGATTAATTTATTGTTACCACATCAAATCGTCAGGCACGACGAAATCTGCGTATGGATCGTCTTCTGCTGGAATGTCCGATTCAGGTTCTTTTTGTTCGATGATGACGGACTCATCACGTTGAGCAATTTTATTCGCTACTCCACGTGGAATGACAACATAGCTTTCACCAACAATTGCGATTGCCAAAATACCTTTGATCAACTGCTCGCGGATAAGTGAATCTACATAAAGTGATTTCACTAGCGTACCGTGAGTGAAGTTGTATTTGATGTCGCCATCTTTTAAGTCGATCTTGTTCACCTCAATCAATTGATTGATCTGCGCTTTGATCTCTTTATTTAATCGCTCAGCATTTTGTTGCTCGCTCAATTGTTTATCACGCTCTAACTGTTGGCGTTTATTCTCTTCAACCGCCGCTTTTACTTCGCGTGCTTGAACGCGTGATTTTTTAGAGCCTTTCTTCGCTTTCTTTAGTTTCTTTTCATTAACTAAGCCAGCTTTCAGCATTTGTTCTTGAAGGGTAAGTTTTGCCATGTTTTATCCAGTTAGTGCGCAATTTGGGGCATTTTACCCACTATTGCCACTTGTAGTAAATAATAGTGCTTTCTATGGGTCTAAAATGTTTGGTTGGCTTGTTATCTCTTTAATGGAAAGTGCAAAGCGGGCCTTCTCCAAAGCCCGCGAGCATTACTGAAATCTAGGTGGGTTATGGCTGCCACTGTTTAGATGTGACGAGGTTATCCATCACTTTGTTTACCGCTTGATGCGCTTTGTCGACAATGGTGTCTATATCGTTGCGATTCGCGATAAGCGGTGGAGCAAAACCGAGGATGTCACCATGTGGCATAGCGCGAGCGATTAAGCCTTGCTCTAAACAGGCCGCCGCGATTTGCGGGCCTACTTTCAAGTTTGGATCAAAGTGTGCTCGGCGAAGCTTGTCTGAAGAAAACTCCAACGCATGCAACAAGCCAACGCCACGAGTATCACCGACTAATGGATGATCGTTAAACGTCTCTGCCATACGTTGCTGCAAGTAAGCGCCGACTTCGGCCGCGTTTTGCACTAAGCCTTCACGTTCAATGATATCGAGGTTGCAGTTCGCGGCTGCCGCTCCCATTGGGTGACCAGAGTAGGTATAACCGTGTCCGATAGCGCCCCATTGGTCGGTGCCGTTTTCTAGCACACTCCAAACTCGTTCACCGACGATCACGCCAGACAGCGGTTGATACGCTGAGGTTAACCCTTTCGCTACCGTGATGAGATCTGGTTTCATGTCGTAGTGGAGTGAGCCAAAATCGGAGCCGAGGCGACCAAAGCCACACACCACTTCATCCGCAATCAAGAGTACATCGTATTTGTCGAGTACTTTGCGAATCGCCTGCCAGTACCCTGCTGGTGGTGGCACAATACCGCCAGTACCGAGCACTGGTTCCGCAATCATTGCTGCTACCGTTTCTGGGCCTTCTTCCAAGATCATCGCTTCGAGTTGATCTGCGCAATATTGAGAGAATTCAAGCTCAGACATACTCTCGTCTTCACGGCGATAATAATATGGCGCGATGGTATGTTTGATACGCTCAAGTGGTAAATCAAAATGGGCGTGGAACAACGGTAAACCTGTCATTGAACCGGACGCGATACTTGAACCATGGTAGCCGCGGTCACGCGAAATGATTTTTTTCTTCTCTGGTAGACCACGAGCATTGTTGTAATACCACACCAACTTAAGTTGAGTTTCGTTCGCGTCGCTGCCTGACATGCCGTAGTAAACTTTGCTCATGCCTTCAGGCGCCATTTTGATGATGCGATCTGACAGTGTCACGAGCGCTTCGTTCGTATGGCCGACGTAAGTGTGGTAGTACGCCAGTTCTTTGGCTTGTTCATAAATCGCATCGGCCATTTCAGTCCTGCCATAGCCAATGTTCACACAATACAACCCGGCAAAGCCGTCTATCAGCTCGATGCCTTCTGAATCGGTGATGCGTATTCCGCTTCCGCTCGAGATAATTCTTCCCGAAAGCTCCCCGGCCGCATACTGCTTCAGGTGGGTTGAGGCATGAAATACTCTCTGACGATCGATCTCTATAAGTTGTTGGGTTTTGTTACTCATGATCCTTCTCCTCGAATAATTGGATATCCATATTTCGTGCCTCAACTGCCACTGACGGTTGGTAAAGCGCCTAAGCAGCAGTATTTGATTTCGCTGTATTCTTCAAATCCGTGACGGCTTCCTTCTCGTCCAAGACCAGACTGTTTCACGCCGCCGAATGGGATAGGGTGCCCTGTCATTTTGACGGAGTTCACGCTCACCATGCCAAACTCCAAACCGCGCATGCAGTGCCAAATTTGGTGAATATCGTGACCATAAACATAGGCAGCTAAGCCGTACTCAGTGTCGTTGCTCATTTCAATCACGGTATCTAAGTCTTGGTAAGGCAATACGCCTGCCACAGGACAAAAATTCTCTTCGCGATACATCGCCATTTCTGGTGTTACATCGGCTAGCAATGTCGGCGCGAAGAAGTTTTCGCCTGGTACGGGCTGGTGGTATCCCGCTACCAATCGCGCGCCTTTGTCGAGCGCGTCACGCACCAAATCATGCGCTTTATCCACCGCAGTGCGATTAATAAGCGGTCCCATGGTGGTTTTTTCGTCTAAGCCATTGCCCAAAACGATGTGGCTCATTTCTTTGGCAAACGCTTCCAAAAACGCTTCGTACTTATCGTCAGGGACGAAAATACGGTTTGCGGCCAAGCAGTCTTGTCCTGCGGTTTGAAACTTCGCATCCACGGCGGCTTTGGCTGCTTGCTCGACATCCATATCTGGCAGCACGATGAAAGGGGCGTTACCACCGAGCTCCATACTGCACTTCTTCACGGTTTGTGCCGCGTCGCGTAGCAATAGTTTGCCTACTCGAGTTGAGCCTGTGAACGAGAGCGCTTTGACTTTATCGGAGTGACACAAGGCTTGTGACACCATCACCGCATCGCCAGTGATCACGTTAAAGACACCAGGTGGAAAGCCAGCTCGGTCTGCTAACTCTGCCAACGCTAACGCAGAAAAAGGCGTTTCACTGGCGGGCTTAATGAGCACCGGACAGCCTATTGCTAGTGCGGCAGCGGCTTTGCGTGTGATCATGGCATTAGGAAAGTTCCATGGCGTAATCAGTGCTGCGACACCAATCGGCTCGCGCACGGTTGATAGCTGCGCATTCGGAATATGACTTGGGATGGTTTCACCATAGCTGCGGCGTGCTTCTTCGGCAAACCAACGAACAAAGGATGCGCCGTAGTCAATCTCACCTACAGCATCACCTAGTGTTTTTCCTTGCTCCATCACCATCAAATGAGCAAGATCTTGCTTTGATTCTAGAATCAGGTCGTGCCAACGCATGAGAATTTCAGCGCGCTCTTCTGCTTGCATTTTTCGCCATTGACGAAAGGCTTGGTCGGCTTTATCAATCGCTTGATAGAGTTGTTGCTGAGATAGCTTAGTGATGTAACCGATGACCGTGCCATCTGCTGGATTATCCACCGGATGAAATTGATCACCACTTACCCATTTGCCATTTACGTACGCTAAACCTCTCACCAAACGTACGTCTTTCATTATCGCCATCATGTCGTGCGAGGCTTTTAATTCCTCTGCATGTAAGCTGTGCAGTGCTGTCATAAGTCCTTCTCCCAGCATCGTTGTCCATAATGAAACTGTAATGGAGAAGTGACCGAAATAATTTCTGATACCGAGGTTTAAAACGTCAGAACTTTCTTTTTAGTGCCGTTAAATATGGTGTTTTTTCTGTTCACGTCTGATGCGCATTTTCCCTTTTATAACAAAGCGTTTTGGTTTACTTCGAATGTGCCCGCATCACGTTTGATTGTTTTTGTCACAATGTAAGTAAAGTAGCGCTCAATGCCCACATCTGAGTCTAACCAGTTGTCGATAAGCCGCTGATATTGGTCGATATCTTCTGACTGAATTTTAAGGATGTAATCGACACCACCGCCCGTGGCATAGCAATCAGTGACTTCTGGTGAATGTTGAACCAGTTGCTCGAAGCGTTTGAACGCTTGGGCGTTGTGTTCTTTGAGCGTAACTTCAACCATAACCGACGTTCGTTTGAACAAAATATCGGTATTTACTCTTGCTCCGTAGCCTTCAATGATGCCTGCTTCTTCCAGTTTTTTGACGCGCTCCCAGCAAGGGCTCACGGATAGGTTGATGGCCTCGGCAAGGTGAGATTTGGTGATACGACCATTATCATGAAGTATTTGTAGAATTTTTACGTCGTAGCGATCGAGGCGCATTATGAGTCTCCCTGTTGAATACTAATCATTTCATAAAGGCTGATGACTGGTCGCTGTTATAAGGTGCTTTCCAGTTTGCTTCTGGTATGCCATTTGTTTTGATTTCTTTAGTTGGCTTTTCAATCAGCCTATCTCGCCGCAGTCTTCGGCTATAACTGCGATAGTGTCACCGATATTCACCATAGCAGGAAAACGACGTGCCGCGAAAATACCATTGCGCTGTGACTTGTACTCAACGGGGGCGGTACCTGTGCGCTCGGTCGAGAAGATTCTCACTAATACATCTCCCTTTTTGACGGTATCGCCAAGATCAAATAAGTATTCTGTGATGCCGTGGTGCTGGCTTTGCACATAACAACTTGCATCAGGCATATCTAATAACTTAGTTGGTTGGGTTGGTTGTTCGTAGTCACCGGGCAAGTTGCCTGAGAAGCGCAAGAAGTTGCGAATGCCACGGTCGGAATAAGCGATGGTTTCTGGAGTGCTGGTTCCGCCTCCTCTGAGTTCGGTGGTAACAAAGATTTTTCCCTGAGACTCCACGGCAGTGTCATACAGGCTGGTGGCGTCCATTTCGAGCAAGATCATGGTGTAAGGTGCGCCAAACAGTTTTGCACCTAATATGCAGGCTTCTTCTTGATCGAGATTGTCGAGACGATGGGCAGCGGCGAACGGCACGATATCTAACGTTTTACCACCTGAGTGAATGTCTAACGCAAAATCGCACTTAGGAACTAGGTAACGAGTAAAATAATCCGCAATTTTCTCGGTCACTGTGCCTATGGGGTTGCCGGGAAAGCTGCGATTTAAATTCCCTTTATCGATAAACGACGTACGTGAGGCATTTTGTACCGCAGGTAAGTTCATCATGGGTACAATAATGACACGACCTTGGATTTGATCTGCCTGAAGCGAGTTCGTCAATTTTAGCAGGCTGGTGATGCCTTCGTATTCGTCTCCGTGATTACCGCCAGTAAGCAGTGCGGTTGGTCCGTGACCATTTTTGATCACGGTGATAGGTATCATAATACTTCCCCAAGCGGAGTCGTCATGTGAATAGGGCAGCGTTAAAAAGCCGTGCTGTACACCTTCTCGGTCAAAGTCTATGGTGGCTGTGATCGAGCTTTTTTGCATATCAAGTCCTTTTAGTTCTCAGACCTAGCTCAACAGAGCTTGAGGTTTGAAAAATTAGTGTTTAACAAATAAGTGGCGTGGAAAGTCACACAGCGTTTTTGCTCCATCATGGGTAATGACGATACTTTCCGTTGTTTCTAACCCCCAATCTTTGAACCACAGCCCCGGCATAAAATGGAATGTCATGCCTTCTCTCAAGATGGTTTTATCGGTGTCTCGCAAACTCATGGTTCGTTCCCCCCAATCTGGCGGGTAGCTCAAACCTATTGGATAGCCACAACGGGCGCCTTCGCGTGAGAATCCCGCTTTATCGAGAACCTGGTTTAGTGCATTGGCGATGTCGGCGCAGGTATTTCCGGGCTTTGCCACTTTTAGGCCTGCTTCAAGTCCTAAAGTTAGGGCTTCGTCGGCTCGTTTGAACTTGTCGTCAGGCTCGCCAAGAAAAATAGTGCGTGAGAGTGGGCAATGGTAACGGCGGTGCGCCCCTGCGATTTCAAAAAACGTCCCTTCACCTTTCTTGAAGGGTCTGTCATCCCAAGTCAGGTGAGGTGCGGAAGCATCAGAACCTGATGGCAAAAGCGGCACAATCGCGGTGTAATCGCCAAAGTGGTCTTCATGCCCGAGCACGGCTTGGCGGTTAATCTCGGCAACAAGGTGGTGTTTCGGTAATCCTGGTTCAATCATGTCGAACGCGACGCGGTGCATATTTTCAACAATGCGAGCGGCACGGTACATGTACGCCAGTTCTTGATCGGATTTAACGGCGCGGCACCAGTTGACTAGTCCAGTTGCATCGAGAAGTTGAGCATTCGGTAGGTGCGTAGTGAGTGATTCGTAAGCGGTGGCGCTAAAGTAATAGTTATCTTTTTCTACGCCGATGCGACCACGATCCCAAAGGCGCGGAGCCAGTACGGCTTCGACCAGGAAATCCATCGGGTGTAGCGGCGGATTCATTACATAATGGTCTGGATAGTAGGTGATGTTTTCTGCCGACATATACGCAGTCCTGTATGCTCCGTTGGCATCTTGGCAGCGTCCAAACCAAACGGGTTCATCAGATGGACCAACAACGACACATTGTGGCACGTAAAAAGACCACCCATCATAGCCTGTCAGCCACGCCATGTTAGAAGGGTCATGAATGATAAGGACATCCAATTCTCTTTCTTCCATCGATTGCCGAACTTTCGTTAACCGATCCTGGAACTCATCCAGTGTAAAATGCAAAGCAACGCCTCTCATATTTTCTCCTTGTTAGAAATCCGACGCCTTATGGGCCTTCGGAGACGCTGAGGTATTTCTACCTTCTACCAGCTAGCCAGATCTGCGTTAAAAATGATTGCAATTTACCTCTGGGGTTGTATTTGGATTTAACGATGCTGTTTAACATGTTTGTTTAACCCATACATTTCATGTCAATCATTACAATTGTGGTTTATTTTTGTGCATTTCACCTCGTTTTGTGAGTTAAAGTTCGCCATTTGTTAAATGGAAGTTACAATGAGCGTTAAAAATGAATCAATTAAAATATTGTGTCATGACAATTTCTTTGAACCCGATCATTCGGCCAGGCACCGCTAAATACATCTCCATTGGTAACTATCTTGTCGAATGTGTCCGCAGTGGTTATCTAAAACCGGGGACTCGATTACCCACACATCGTGAGTTTGCAGAGCAAATTGGCGTCAGCGTACAAACGGTGAGCCATGCATATGGTTATGCAGAGAAAAAAGGGGCGATCGAGTCTTGGGTTGGGAATGGTACTTTTGTCAAATCAGGTTTTGTGGATGAAAGTACGGACACGGAGTTCATGCTGACACAAGAGATGAAAGAAACGCCGGATGAAATTGATATGTCGATTGCACATCCAGTGGTGACCGATCGCCACATTACGCTTTTTAATCAGGCGTTAATGGAGATTGCTGGGCAAACAAACAATCGTGGTTTGATCAGTAAAGCAAAGCCGGTAACAGGTCAGCCTCATCATATTGAGTCAGGAGCACGATTTCTAAGTAGCCAAGGGTTGGATGTGGGTGCCGATCAAATATTACTCACAAATGGCGCATGCCATGGTTTAACGTTGGCTTTAAGCACAGTTGTTGAACACGGCGATTTAGTTGCTTGTGGTCACTTGGTTGATCATGGCTTGATCTCTCGCTCGAGAATGCTTGGATTTAAGTTGCAACCACTTGAAATGGATGAGTTTGGTATAACGCCGGATGCATTTGAATGGGCATGTAAACACAAACCAATCAAGGTATTGTGTTGCACACCGAGCATGGCTAACCCGACTAGTGCGCATATGGATGTTGAACGCCGAGAGGCGATAGCGAATATTGCGCAGCAATACGACATCTATGTCATTGAAGATGACGTGTATGGAGCACTAGAACCTAACCGTGTCCCACCCCTTGCCACATTGTTACCCGAACAAGCTTTCTATGTCACCAGTTTAACCAAAGTTGTAGCGCCAGGCATGCGCACTGGCTATCTGACGGTCCCACGTCATTTTTTGCAGCACGCGATTGGTCGTTTAGCGGCAACGAGTTGGTCCGCGACTCCATTACCATTTGAAGTCGCTCATTTGTGGATCGAGAACGGTACGTTAAATCGACTTATTCGCTTTCAAGTCAATGAGTTTGCTAAGCGACAGCGAATAGCAAAAGCCGCTTTAGAAGGGCATGTTTATAGCTCGCACCCGAATGGACAGCACATTTGGTTGAGACTACCCGAGCAGTGGAATAGCGATGACCTGGTTGCTTCGGCAAAGCGTTCAGGGGTGCAGATCACGGGATATAAACCGTTTGTTCTCGATACAAATCAGCCAATGCCTTACGTGCGAATCAGCTTGGGAGCAGAAACAAACCGAGGCTACATCAAACACGGGTTATCTGTGATTGCTGAAATTCTCGATACCAACCCTCCCACCTCACACTTTTTGGTCTGAGCGATAGGTTATTTATGCTTTTATCTGATGGGCTTAAACGTTTGTAACTGAGTTTTTTCTTGTCGCCATTGTCTCGGCGATTTCCCCGTCCAACGGCGAAAGTGGCGGCTGAAGACCGCAGTTTCTGCATAGCCCAGTTGCAACGCGATATCGGTAATACTCTGGATATTCTCATGCAATCGCTGTTCGGCGAAATCCTGACGCACTTGTTGTAAAAGCTGCCGATAATTTGTGCCCTGTTGTTTCAGCTTGTTTTGCAGCATTCTCGGATGCAGGTCCAATGCTCTTGCAACGCGCTCAACGCTGCATTCTCCGGTTGAGAGCAGACGGCCAATCATGTTTGCTGCTTGGTCACTGAGATTGTTGGGGTAACGGGTTTGCAGCTCTTTGAGGTGCTGTTGAAAATGGCGCTCTAGTGCGTCTTCATCTTGGTGGTTCCTAGCGTTAAGCAGAGTCGCTTTAAGTAGGATACCGTCAAACTTATCGCCGAAACGCAGTTTGCTCTGCTGGGCAAATTCGCTCTGTTCTGTCTCGAAGCTCGCGTGTTGGGTGAGGTGTAAAGAGAAGTGACTTGCTTCAATATCAAGCAGACTGGCAATAAACATCGCCAGATGCGACACACTGAGCTGCATCAGCTGTGGGATACCTCGTTCGCTGTGCACATCAATATTGAGCGACAACCGTACCCAATCATCTTGTGGCGTCATGTTGAGAGTGACCCCTGACGAATGCAGATAGAGAAAATCATTCACCCGCGCCAAGGCTTCACCGACCGTTTGCGCCCGGGAAACCAGCATTGGCAAGTCTCCCAAGCTCTGTAGGTTTTGACGCTCGGCGAGCAACACGCCAAACAGCGGTTGCTGACAACGAGCAGCCGCTTCCTCCAGCAACTCAGCCAGCCTAGGGTAGGCGAGATACGTATCGGGATTGCGAAACTGCGCCGCAGACAGCCCGACGGCAGCCATAATCTCAACCGGATTCTGCCCCAGTTCGGAAACCAAGCTATCAAATTTATCGGCAGCGCCACTTCGTACGATATACATGTCTCGATCTTTAAATGTTAACAGGTTGTAAATCGCAATGTATCAAATTTACTTCGCAAAAGGTCAAGTGAGTGTCAGTGAGTTGATCTAGGTTACATTTTGATAACAACAACGCATGGGTGAGAAGCAGTATGGAACTTATCAATAAAACGGCCATTGTGACTGGGGCGGCTGGTGGAATTGGCCAAGCCATCATTGCAAAGCTGAGAGAGCAAGGAGCCAAAGTGCTTGCTGTCGATATTTCAGAACAATCACTGCAAATGTACACAAGTTTTGACCCAAAGCAGTTGGGAACCTTTGTCGCGGACGTCACCGATTACCAACAAGTTGAAGCTATGGTGAAGTACGCGGTTGAACAGTTTGGCTCGCTTGACATCATGGTTAACAACGCGGGCATCGGTGCACCGAAACCTCTGCTTGACCACGATCCAATTGCCGATTTTGAGCCGATCTCTAAGGTCAACCAAAATGGCGTTTACTACGGCATTCTTGCCTCTGGAAGACAATTCCAAGCGCAAGGCACGCCGGGCGTGATCCTCAATACTTCTTCTGTTTACGCACGAATGGCGTCTGAGATGACCTTTACCTACAACGTCAGTAAAGCCGCAGTCGATATGATGACCAAATGCGCCGCATTAGAACTCGCACCATTGGGTATTCGTGTTTGCGCTGTCGCTCCGGGACGCGTTGATACTCCGATGTTAAGGCAATACGAAGAGATTGGCCTGTGGGACCACATCCGCAAAGAACAGATGCGTCAAAACTTCACACAACCAGAAGAGATTGCTGATGTGGTGGCGTTTCTGGTCAGCGAGAAAGCCAACTGTATCAACGGTTGTACCATCTGCGCATCTGACGGTTTCGAGAATTTTAAGTACCCACTTATGGGATAGGCGAGTACGCCACATTACAGCAATAGCGAGGATGTAAGTTATGTCATTACCAGAAGTTATTCAGCACCAAGATTTCTTATTAACTCTTAATACCAATGAGGAGTCGCTCATCAAAGACGCGTTACCGGGTGTGGATGTTTACCCGTTGTTTCTTGACCCAGAAAACGGTACTTGGGTGATTCGTGCCAAATTCAAACCGGGTATCACTCTGCCTAAGCACTTCCACACTGGCGTGGTGCATTTCTATACGCTGAGTGGCGCTTGGCACTACATTGAGTACCCAGATCAAGTCCAAACTTCTGGTAGCTACTTATATGAGCCGGGCGGTTCGATTCATACCTTTCACTGTCCAGAAGAGTCGGGTGGTGCAGATGGCTTTATGGTGATCCAAGGTGCGAACATTAACTTTGACGACGAGGGTAACTTCATCAACATCATGGATGCAGGTTGGATTGAGCAAGTTGTTATTGCAACAGCGAAAGCACAAGGCTTCACCGCGCGCTACATCAAACCGGGTGCGATTGCTGGCCTAAGCGATGAGCTAGCGGAGTAACCCCATGCAACAGATGAACAGTATCATAATGCAGGATGGTAGTGTCCGCCTGCAGCAAGTCGAAATCCCCAAACCTGCAGCGGGACAAGTGTTGGTTCGCAGCCTTGCCTGTGGCATTTGTGGCTCCAACCTTCACATTACTCGACACGCGGATGAGGTATTTGATGTATTCCACCAGCTCGGGTTGATGCCTGATGAAGCCGGTGAGCACGCTCAAGTGATGTTGGGGCATGAGTTCTGTGCGGAAATTATCGAATACGGTGCCGATACGCAGCAAACGTTGTCCGTTGGTAGCCGAGTCACCTCAGTGCCGATGTTGCTCAGCCAAAATGGCGCGGGCGTTGGTGTTACTCCGGGTACTTATGGCGCTTACTCTGAGTACTTCCTGCTTGATGAAGCGTTATTGCTACCTGTGCCAGACGGAATGCCATCTGAGGCGGCGGCACTGACTGAACCACTGGCGGTCGGTTTGCACGCGGTCAATCGCAGTGAGATCGAGACGGAAGAAACAGCGCTGGTTGTCGGTTGCGGTCCTATAGGGCTGGCTGTGATTGCTGCACTGAAACAACGTGGCGTCAGCAATATTCTTGCGGTCGATCTTCAGGAAGAAAAGCTGCAACTTGCCAGCGAGTTTGGCGCAAATCGATTGATCAACCCGACCAAGGAAGACGAGATCGCCGTTGGTGAGCAGTACGCGATGAACTCACGTCTGGTCATTTATGAGTGTGTGGGTAAGCATACCTTGATTGACGATTTTATGCGCCGCGCTCCTGCCCGAGCGCGAATCGTCATCTCGGGTATCCATACTACACCCGCAATCATCAACTACGCGTACGCGACGGTAAAAGAGCTCGATTTGAGATTCTCTTACTACTACCAACCGCACGAGTTTGAGCAATGCCTACAAGCGATTGCCGAACATACGTTGCCTTGGCAGAAAATGCTCACCGCCAAAGTGGGAATCGACGGTGTCGAAGACGCATTTACACAGTTAATGACGCCAAATGATCACATCAAAGTGGTGATCGAACCTTGGCGCAGCGGCGCGTTAGAAGTGATTTAACTCTTAGCCAGCTTAAGCCAGCCAAAACCAATTTTAGTTTGGTGACAGCCCCAACCGTAGCAGCTAGGTTGGGGCTTTTTTTTGTTAGGCCTGTTCTGCGCATTCCTGTTGCAGAGCAGGGTAATCGGTGTAGCCTCGTTCGTTTCCGCCAAACAACGTTGAGCCATCGAGTTCTGCCAACGGATGGTGATGTTGCAAGCGAGAGACTAAGTCTGGGTTTGCTACGAATGGTCGTCCGAATGCGACAAGATCCGCGTAGCCTTTCTCTAACACTTCGTTTGCTCGTTGAGGATCGTAGCGACCTGCGACAATGATAGCGTTGCGAAAGCGCTTTCTAAGTTCGATTCGAAACGTCTCGGGAATCGTTGGTGCATCGGCCCAATCGGCCTCAGACAAGTGCAAGTAGGCAATGTCGCGCTCCTGTAGCTGTTTTGATGCTTCCAAGATTGTTGGCACGATATCTGGGCAGTCCATATCTTTAAACGTAATGAATGGTGCCAATCTCACTCCAACTCGATGCGCACCAACAGCGGCGATAACTGCATCCACCACTTCGATAAGAAAACGGATACGATTTTCTCGTGAACCGCCGTAGTTGTCTGTTCGATGGTTTGAGTTGGTTCTTAAGAACTGATCGATCAGATACCCATTCCCGCCGTGGATTTCTACACCATCAAAACCCGATTCAATAGCGCGTTTGGCTGCGTTCGCGAAATCACCGACAACTCGGTTGATATCCGCTTGTGTCATGGCGCGAGGCTCAACACAATCGACCATATTGCCGTTGCCTTGTTCATCTGCAATCCAAACTTGCGTCTCTACCGGAGCGAGCGCAGATGGCGCGATAGGCTGTTCACCATTTTGGAATGTTGGGTGAGACACTCTGCCCACATGCCATAGCTGACAAAACATCGCTGCGCCTTGTGATTTGACCGCTTGGGTCACACCCTGCCAGCCCGCCACTTGCGCATCGGTGTAAACGCCAGGGGTGAACGAATAGCCTTGAGAATCGTCCGAAATTTGTGTGGCTTCGGAAATGATCAGCCCGGCAGAAGCGCGCTGTTGATAATACGTTGCCATCATCTCATTCGGGATGTTGCCCGGCTGAGTGGTGCGTGCGCGAGTCATTGGTGCCATGACAATACGGTTTTGTAGTGACAACGCTTTCAGTTGAGCTGGTTCAAACAGCTTATTTGATCTTTGTTGCATGTTGCGCTCCTTAGATAAGTACTGGCACGTTGGTCGCTTTACGAGCGGTTGCCATCCAATGAAGTACGGCTGGATCCCATTGCACTTCGGGAGCACTGAAAAAACCGCGTAGAATAGAGAACATAATGGCTTGGTCAACCAGTGACGTTTGCTTTTCTGAACTTAGGTTGAGCAAGGGTTTGGTTTGTTCTATCAAAGCGGCGACTTCTTTCGCAATCGCAGGTGTATCGTTAATCAAGGCTTCAAAATTTAACGCTTCGGTTTCTTTTTTTGCACGCCATGCTTGTTTAGCGGTTTCTGTTGCAAATTCCGGTAACGTCATGTTTGACCAACGCGGATACCCGACTTTTTGTAGCGGTAAAAACGCTTGTTTTTGCCAGTCTAAAACCGGCGCTGAGGGTTGGCTGCTTTCATTGGAAGATGCCAATTCAAGGAAGTAGTTGATGATGTCTAAGCTTTCCGCCATCGCTTCACCATCGTCTTTGATCAAAAGAGGAACTTGTTTTGCGCCGATGATGTTTGTGGTGGTGCTCTCGTCGTCATAAGCAATGTTGATGACGTCGAGCTGAATATTCAGCATGCCAGCGACAAAACGGACGCGGGCGCTAAAGGGGCAATGTTCATAAATGTACAGTTTCATTTTTTGTTTCCTATTCTCTTGGCTGGGTAGGGCGTGTTGTTGTGCGTTGAACAGCGTTACGGCGTTTAACTTTGCCCTGTCACATAACGTTCTGGGTCTAAACAATGTCGATAGGGTCAGTATATGGATTCGACTTAATTTGATAATTGGGTTATATCTGAATTGATTATTCAGTTTTTCCAAATAATAAGGGCGCGAAGGTGGATAAGTTTTCGGATATGACGTTGTTTGTCAGCATCGTTAAACATCAAGGTCTGGCAGCGGCGGGAAGGGAGTTAGGTTTGTCTCCGGCGACGGTAACGGCAAGGCTGCAAGCGATAGAAGAACGCTATGGCGTAAAGCTGCTCAACCGAAGCACACGCCACGTATCACTCACGGACGCAGGGGCAATGTACCATCAAGCTTGTCTGAACATCATTGATAGCGTGAAAGAGACGGAAAACTTGCTGCAAACGGGTATTTCGGAAGTGCGCGGAACGTTGAAAATTTCAGCTCCACGAGATATTGGCAAACAAATTATTTCGCCGATGGTGTCGGCTTTTTCTGAGCAATATCCGGATGTGACGCCTTATCTTTATCTTAATGACAATTTATCGAACTTGGCTGAATCGGGGCTCGATTTGGTGATTCGTTATGGCGAGTTAGCGGACAGCAATCTCATTTCGCGCAGGCTGGCGTCGAGTCAACGCGTGCTGTGCGCATCACCTGACTATTTGTCGAAGCAAGGTGTCCCAAACTGTCCACAAGATCTCGCGGATCATCGCTGCTTAGCCATGGTGCGCAGCAATGAAGAATTAAAAACGTGGCACTTTAAAGATGAAGAGTCTCACCAAACGATCACGGTCACGCCGAAGCGCTTTTCTGATGACGGTGAAGTGATTCGACAATGGGCGTTGGACGGTGCGGGGATTGCGTTGAAATCGATTTTAGATATTCAGCAAGACCTCAAACAACAATGTTTAGTAACGGTTTTGGATGGGTATATGAAAAACTTCAGCGCCTTTTCGCAAGGCGCTGAAGCGGATCTGCATGTCATTTATCAAAGCCGTCAATATCAACCGAAAAGAGTTCGCCTGTTTTTGGACTTTCTAGTTGAGCAATTTAGCGCGCTGAGTGATGCCAGCAATCAGCTCTAGATGCGATTCGGAGGTTTCTCGGCGGTGGCGATAAATCCCGACGGTGCCAGGGTTTGGTTCTTTTTCCATGGTTAAGCATCGTAAGCCAAAGGATTCCAAATACGGTTGCAGATGGCGAGTATAAGACATCACCGCGACGCTTTCTTTCAGTACATCAATGCTGGCGAGCAGAGAATCTACTTCGTAAGTCGGTCTGTCATCCAGTTGCTGCCTTTCGCGTTCATTTTGTTTCGGGATTGGGTTATCGATGACGTGAGCGAATTTCTTAGCGTCATAAGTGACCGAAAGAGCGGGGTATTCGTGCAGCATCTCTTCGGTGACGGTTTTACCTAGCAGTGGATGATTTGGGGAAACAAAATAGGCATCAACCGTTTGAAATAACGGAATAAACGTAACATCGCATTTAGACGACAAGCCGACAATCTCGTGGCCGATGAAGAATTCAATCTGTTCGTTGATTAATGAATCCATCAAGCCTAAGTGGTTGCCAAATTCGACGTGTGTAGATGCCGATGGCTGCTTGGTCAGATGTTCATTGAGTGCTTGTTTGACGAACAGCGGCCACCACGCATCGCCAGTACCCATTTTAATTTTTCCGACTTGATACTGTTTCCGTTCATCAATGCTTTGCATCATTTGGTTGTATTCATGCTGCATCGCGTTGCTATGGCGATAGAGGATGCGTCCGTATTCGGTCAACACCATGCCATTAGGATGACGTTCAAACAGCGTCACGCCGAGATTCTCTTCCAGCTTCTTTAAATTGCTTGTTACCGTTGGCTGGCTTAACCCTGCCATTCTTGCCGCAGCACTGATGCTTTGGCAGCGTGCAACCAGTAAAAATTGCTGCAGAGATTTGTCCATTTTCTTTCCCCTCTAAGAACGAGGGGTATTTTGCACAATTTCATTTATAAATCACAAATCTGTAATCTCATTTGATTGAAATTATGCGCATTTCATAGATCTACATCACTGTTGGGGTCTGACGTATAGATGTTATCTATAGCTCGCTCCTGACTTCCTATTTTCTCCTCAAAAAGGTGTTCTTTAGACTGTCGCCAAAACAACAATCTAAGGGATGAACATGAAA
The DNA here is from genome assembly GCF_033338745.1 of Vibrio sp. Vb1026. NCBI lineage: Bacteria > Pseudomonadati > Pseudomonadota > Gammaproteobacteria > Vibrionales > Vibrionaceae > Vibrio > Vibrio sp. Vb1026. Next base: position 338,738 of record NZ_JAWOTH010000002.1, on the reverse strand, counting down.
CCGAGTTTTATTGCGCTTGCTGTCGCGTCTTGTATTGGTCTTGCTGGATGTGGGTCAGATTCCTCTGATGCGCCAGTGTCAGTCGACAAACCAATTATTTCAGCCGACTTATATTTACGTGGTTTAAATGGGGATTGGGGCACGGCAGAGCATGCCAAGCTAAACTATTTGGGTAATAACGAGTACGAAACCGTACTGCGCGTCGCTCGAGGTAGCAATCATTTCAAGATTGCTGATCCGGGTTGGCAGATCCAATACACCTACTTTGAGGAGCCCGCGGCGTTCGATAAAGCTCAGGAGTACCTACCAAAACCAGACACGAATGAAGCGTGTATGAACGATGATTGCAACTCTGAGATCACGTTTGAAGACAAAGGGTATTACAAGTTTTCTGTGAGCTTTACCGATGAAAGTCGCGCGACAATGACTGTGACGAAAGCAACGCAAGAAGAAGCGGAAAAATACTACTCTGATGCGATTCTCGACCCTGCAATGGTGCATGAAGGGCATCAGAGCAAAGAAGTGAAACTGTTCGCCAATTACGATGACTCGAGTGATACCGTGATTTTCTCGGTGAAAGATCCTAAAGCGGAGCTGCGTGAATTTGGTATTTCAACGACGACAGAATTGCGTGATGCGCTCGACCAAGGCTTAGTGATTAATGAGCAAACAGGGCCGCGAGTGGTGTCGGGTGATGTCGCGTTTGACGCGTTGTTTGCATTGACGATGAAAGAGCTAGACCAGCTTGCCGTTTCTGAAATCAAAGACGGCAATTACAACTACAACAACCCAATCAAAGCGGAAGTTTTTGAGACGGGCGCGAAGTGGCATTACGTATGGACGCGTGATTTGGCGTACGCAGCAGACCTTTCGCTTGCATTGATGAATCCAACTCGCGTGCAAAATGGTTTGAATTTCAAATTGTCTGCTTTCCGCGACACGACCGATCAGCAATACGATGGCGAGCAGATTGTGCAAGACACGGGCACGGGCGGCAGTTGGCCAATCAGTACCGACCGCACGACTTGGGCGCTTGGTGCTGAACGCTTACTTTCGGCATTAGATGGGGAAGAGTACAACCAATTTGCTGAGCGCGCATATAACGCTATCAGTAATACACTTGAAGCCGATCGCCTGGCGGCTTTTGATGCGAAATCCGGTTTATACACTGGTGAGCAATCATTCCTCGATTGGCGTGAGCAAACGTATTCAACGTGGACGCCAAACGATGTCAATACGATTGGGAGCAGCAAAGCGTTATCGACAAACGTGGCTCACTACCGCGCGATTCAGCTCGCGGCTAAGTTGGCAGAGAAGTACGATTCAACCAACGCGGTCAAATACACCGATTGGGCTGAGCAGTTAAAAACCGCTATCAACGAGCAGTTTTGGAATGCCGAACGCGGTATGTACGTAAGCTATTTGTTTGACAATGGCAAAGACATCGCGGTCGACAAATACGACATGTTGGGCGAAGCGTTGGCGATCATCAGTGGCGTGGCAAGTGATGCGCAGGCGAAACAAATCATGGCCAATTACCCACACAGTGAGTTTGGCGTGCCGGTTTACTTCCCTCAACAACCGGACGTGCCTGTGTACCATAATCGCGCAATTTGGCCATTTGTTACCGCGTACAGCTTGCGCGCCGCGCATCAAACACAAAATGTGGCAGCAGCGAACAATGCCATTCAATCGTTGGTTCGTGGCACGGCAACTAATTTATCCAACATGGAAAACTTAGAGTGGCTTTCTGGTAAGTCATTCATCATCCATAGTGATCATGGTGAAGATCCAAGCATGGATGGCCCAGTTATTAACTCTCAGCGTCAGCTTTGGTCTGTGGGTGGCTACTTGAACATGGTGGTAGAGACCCTATTCGGCATCCATACCGAAACGGGCAAGTTGGAAGTGAAGCCGTTTATCACAAGTTGGGTGCGCAATAACTTGTTGGCTCAGTCTGAACAAATCACGTTGGAAAACTTTGCCTTCAAAGGAAAGAACTACTCGGTAACGATTGACTTGCCTGAAGTAAGCAAAGATGACACAGGTTACTACCCAGTTGAAAATGTCACGATGGACGATGAGGGGCATTTCCACGTGACATTGGGCGCGCTTGTGAATGTAGATAGCAGCATTACTTTAGTTTCTGGTGTGAAACCGTACGCAAGTGAAGATAGTCGCGTTTATTCTCCGCAAGAGCCAACATTGGTGGTAAAAAGCGTTGATAATTCGGTTTCGATTGACGTGACGAGTAAGTACAACGTGAACTTGTATCGCAATGGCGAGCTGATTCAAAAGAACGTGATTGCTCAATCTTATTCCGATACGCCAACAGGTTTTGCTTGTTATTTGGCTGAAAGCATTAACGATAAAGGCTTCCGCTCCAACCCAAGCCAACCGGTTTGTGTCGGTGAAGAGATCCGCATCAAACTTGATGGCGAATATCAGCCACTCAAAGACAATGTCTCAGTGGTTACGGTGAGTAAAGACAGTGGCATCGTAAAAGGTGCAGAGTCGTTTACAGCCCCTGTAACGGGCACTTACCAGTTCGATGCTTGGTACAACAATAACCTAGGGCAACTTAATACTGGCATCACGAACACCGTGAAATTGTTAGAGGTATTGGATGATGCAGGTAAGGTGGTTGGCCAAGGTTACTTGCAGATGGGCCATATTGGTGAAAACCAAGGTATGCGTTACTCAACGCCAATTGAAGTAGCGTTGGAGCAGGGAAAAACCTATCAGATCGCGCTGAAGGACCACTTCAATATGAGTTACCTCAAATCGAATGAAACCTACATCTACGCTGGTGGTATTGAGGGTGAAAAGAACGAAGCGCAAATCGCAGATATTCGAATCACACCTTTAATGTAGACTGTTTTAACAAAGCTGTATTCTAAAAAACTGTGTTTTAAGAAAAAAAGCCGCTGAGATTATCAGCGGCTTTGTTGTATTTGCTATCGGTGGCCGTTTACAGATTAGTTTGCAGCCTGCGGACGAGGTTTACGGCGCTGACCTGACGGTTTGTTTCCTGCAGGCTTAGCATTGTTTGGCTTGCGGTTACCAGACGGTTTACCAGCGTTGCCACTCTTATTACCGTTTGGTTTATTTCCACTCGGTTTATTGCCATTTGGCTTGTTGCCGTTAGGTTTACGTTCATCTGGTTTGCTGTGTGCACGACCTTGGCCTTCACGGTTACCTTTAGGCTTACCCACACCGCCTTGGTTGGTGCTGTTTTTGTTGCCGTTGTTACCACCGTTGAAGCGACGCTTAGGTTTGTTTGCACCATTGCCTGCTTTCTTATTGGTTGCTGGGGCGTCTTTTGGTTTTTTCGGCTTCTTAGGCTTTTTCGGTTTGATTGGGCGAGTATCCAGTTTAGATTCTGGCACCACATTGGTTGGCGCAAAACCTTCCAGCTCTTTACGTGGTAGTACTTCTTGAATCAAACGTTCAATCGCAAACAACTCAGATGCTTCTAGCGCACACACGAGTGAAATCGCTTTACCTACTTCGCCCGCGCGGCCAGTACGACCAATACGGTGAACGTAGTCTTCTGCCACTTTAGGTAGCTCAAAGTTCACCACTTGCGGCAATTGAGGAATATCGATACCGCGCGCAGCAATGTCCGTCGCGACCAACACACGAATTTCACCCGATTTAAAATCCGCCAGTGCTTTGGTACGCGCGCCTTGGCTCTTGTTGCCGTGGATGGCAGCAGCCGGTAGGTTTTGTTCGATCAGGAACTTCGCTAGACGGTTTGCGCCGTGTTTCGTTTTCGTAAACACCAGCACTTGCTTCCAATCGCCGTCTTTGATCAATTTAACCAACATCGGTGCTTTCTTTTTCACGTCTGCTGGGTAGATGCTTTGCTCAACCGTTCTCGCCGTCGAGTTTGCCGGGTTCACTGAAATCTCAACCGGGTTGTTCACCAAGCCTTTCGCAAGGTCGCGGATTTCATCCGAGAAAGTTGCCGAGAAAAGTAGGTTCTGACGCTGTTTTGGTAGCAGAGCTAGGATCTTACGAATGTCACGGATAAAGCCCATATCCAACATACGGTCTGCTTCATCCAGCACTAGCACTTCCAGTTGGTCGAACTTCACCGCATTTTGGTTGTACAAATCCATCAGGCGCCCTGGTGTCGCGACCAACACATCCGCACCTTTGCGAAGACGCAGCATTTGCGGGTTGATCTTCACACCACCAAAAACAACTGCACTGCTTAGTGGAAGGTGACGGCTGTACATAAACACGTTTTCTTGCACCTGAGCCGCAAGCTCACGTGTTGGCGTCAGGATAAGTGCACGAACTTGGTTAGCACGAACGCGAGGGCCGTTCGATAAACGCTCAAGAATCGGTAGCGTAAAGCCTGCAGTTTTACCTGTACCAGTCTGCGCTGCTGCCATTACGTCTTTCCCTTCCAAAATAGCAGGAATTGCTTTTGCCTGAATTGGCGAAGGGGTGTCGTAGCCTTTCTCTTGAATAGCTTTAAGGATTGGAGCAGATAGACCTAACGAGGTAAAACCCATATGTATGATTCTCAATTGTAGAGTTAGATAACAACGCGCCGAAAATAAATCGGTGCGAAAAGTGCGACATTCTGAGGCTTTTACGCGCAGGCTTCAACTAATTCCGTCATGGATAAATATTTGAACTGGATCTCATTTCTTTTTGGCAGGCAAAACTGATAACTGGTTTGGTCGATCGATTGAATGGTTTTACGTTGGCGATGCCCATTCTTACATCGCTATCACGGTATGCAGTTTTAGTTTATCAAATGCTGTTCGGAGTGTGGGGGAGGCTTGCTCCTTTCATTACTCCGCTTTTGCATGCGTTAAAAACGCACTCGTCAATTGCTGAAAGAGCGAATCTACCGACGGGCGGTCGGATATATGATGGAAGAGCGGTGTGTGGACATCACCACGAATATCATCGTCATGACCACAAAACTGATTACACATTCGTACTGGTTCGACAATCTTCTCGACGTCGGCATCAATCAGAATGCATGCTTGTGATAACACTACTTGCCCACCGCCTTTTTTCAGTAAAACGCGCTGCGCGGTTCCCACGACTTTTTGCCCGCCAATGTTGAGGTTGTACTCGCCATCGCAGTAAGAATAAGGCGTAGCATGAACATCCACTTTCACGCCGAGCTGTTTAAAGAAAACCGTTAATATCGCACATAAATCGAGATACGCTTTTTTGATGTTGTAAGGCTCGCCTTCTGGCCAGTGGTAAATGTGGGATAGATTGATAATACCTGGCACCTGAGGGACTGGGGCACCACCGGTTTTACGAGAAAAGAGCTTCCAGCCAGACGTATTTAACGCATGTTCTAACTCATTAGACACTGGCCATTTCTTACCCGCGGGAAGCACGAGCGTTGGACTTTTTACTTGCCAAAGCAATAGCACTTGCGAGAGTTGGTTGGACTGAACTTGTTTAATGAGCTCATCTTCTTTGTCAAATGCATCAGCGACTTCCGTAGCTGTGTAGCGAATTAGCTTATTTTTAGCAACCAAACTCTATCCCTCGCGGCTATTTAATCATTACTGTTGTATCTCAGATACAGCTTTATTGCTAGGTTTGAGTGATTAGGTTTTTGCTCGCTAGTTGCATGATCACCTTTTGAGTCTTTTCCGTTGTCCATTAAGTTTGCTTGAACACGCGATAAAAAGTTTTTGCTAGTCATCACATCAGCCATTCATAAAATCTGCCATCTATGAAATTTTTTGGCGATATAAGTATGAAAAAGCGAGTGATGACCCTCGCGTTAGCGGCATCATTAACGGGATGTGTGACGTTCCCAACTCAAGAATCTGAGCAAGTACAGGTGCTTTGGGACAATGTGAATGCGATTGAAAACTGTGAACTAATGGGTACCGTGATCGGCTCAGAAGGACACTTTTACGACTATTGGCTTCACGCCGATAAAGACATGGTTTGGGGTACGTTAAACCAAATGCGCCTCAAGGCGGCGGATTTAGGCGCAGATACCTTGTACTTATATCAACCGTTGAGCTTTTCTACGTCAGTGACGATGTTTGCAAATGCTTACAAGTGCAAACAGTAGCTATTGGCTTGATCATAATTGAAAGACAGGCGCTGCTCGCCTGTCTTTGATGCGCTCTACAAATACTGGAGACTTTGCGTTAATTGACGTTTGCTGTCGCCACCGCTGATGTATCAGAGAACGACAATGTAAAGTCTCGCTCGGTATTAAGCACTTTGGCTGGAAACTCTAAGCTCAACTGCGTATGTGGCGCGACTTCTGAAGCAATGCTAGTAACGAATTTTCGGGTTTCTCCAGGAGAGATCGATATGTCACTTCCACCTTGTGATGAGAGCTCAGCGATACCCATTGTTTCAAGTGTGTTACCTGCAGTATCCGCCAGGTGTAGTAAAGATTCTGACTTGTAGATTAATTCTCCACTTTCTGTGCGATATGCATTAAACGTGTTGAAATTTGGTTGTAATGATCCTTGTGAACCAATGTTAGTAACGGAAAATGTCACATTAGCGCCATCAAAGTTCTCGACTCTTACGAGTACGTTACCGTCTTGGTAACGAGCGGCTGCTGCCGCGGTTGCTTGTTGTTTCTGCCGCTGTTTCTCTTTTTCAATGTCGCTTAACTGTTTCTGCTCATTAGCGATTCGATTCTTTGCCATGGAGTACGACTGATCGACCATTGCTATTAAAGCGGGGATTGAATACAAAGTGAGGCCTTCCAAATGGTCAAAGTCGATTTTGGCATGTTGAGTACGTTTATGATTAGAAAATTGGCAGTAACCATCAATCAAACTGATGAAAGCCACTTCAAAAGTGCCCTGTAATCGGCTTACTTCCTGTGCTGCTTTCTCTAGATTTGAGCGGACTTTCCGAATCTCTTCCAAACTCTTTTGTGAAAGACGACCGTTTGGCGATACGTCGTTAGAAACCGAAACCAGTTCTTCGGTCACAAATGGATTGTTTTCGGCTGGAATCACCGTAGTTATACGGTTGGATTTGGTGATGTCTTCGCCCAATAAAACCATCATTTTTTGCGATGCGGCGGTTGTGTTGCCCGCTAATACGTTACTACAGTTTGGCGACGTATTGGCATACACGGCGAATGCGGTAAAAAGTGAAAGTGTAACGGACCAGCCGATGGTGACGAGTCCTGTCGTGGTTCGAGTATTCATCCTGATAACCCCTCTGTCATTTGGTGCGATTCACTGACGTAATTGCCAATCAAAAGATTGGCTCGCGACATTCAGAATGGTTCTGGTCAACCCTTCGTAGTGGGTCTGCCCACAGATGCTTTTTTAGTCGTTTATCAACCGCTAAGCCACGATTGATAAAGTGTCTGAAATTGAGAGCATTAACGCTGCGAAGTTGATGTCTTTGACTGAAAGATAGACGTAACTTTTCTAACCATCAAATACGTGATTGAGTTCTCATTTTTATATGAGTGAGAGGTTCAAGAGAAAACAGGCACTTACTGTAGAGAGTTGATTTGAAGGAAAAATATAAATTTTTTTGGGGAACTTTTTTGATGCTGCCTTTGAGACTTTTTTTGAATCTCAAAGGCAGGTTCTTACACTCGCGTTCAATTACAACGTGTTGAGGACATCCGCGAGTCGAGAGACAGCTGTCGTCAGTTCTTCTGGTGTAGCATTGGTAAAGTTAAGACGCAGAGCGGCTTTTACCTTTGAACCTTCTGGATAAAAGACCGGGCTCGGCACTACGGCAACCCAGTTTGCGAGAAGGTTTTTCGCCAGTTCGAAGGTGTCGCATTCTGGAATCTCGACCCAAACGAACATGCCACCATCGACGGGTTTGAGTACGCAACTTTCTGGCAGCTGTTTTTGCAGCTCAGCAAACATGACATCGTAACGTGATTTGTAAAGCGCACAGATGGTTGAAATGTGCGTTTCGAAGTTGTCATGTTGCAGCAGACCATGCAGCAAAGCTTGCATAGGAATACTAGAGTGCAGATCGGCACCTTGTTTAATTTTGATGAGTGGCTCAAGGTAGCTGCTTTTGCCCGTAACTACACCAATACGCAAGCCTGGTGAAGCTATTTTGGAGAAAGAGCGCAATACGATGGAGTGCTGTGGGCAGAAGTCCGAAACCAGTGGAAGCGCTTCACCAGAAAAACGCAGCTCGCGGTATGGTGCGTCTTCAATGAACGCCACGTCGTATTGTATACAAAGCTCGGCAACTTTTTGGCGAGTCTCTAGCGCCCAGCATACGCCCGTTGGGTTGTGAAAATCGGGTACGGCGTAGAACATTTTTGGTTGCTGCGTGGCAAAGCATTGTTCGAGTTCTTCAAGGTTTGGGCCACACTCGGTTTGTGAAACGGTCACGATGTTGGCTTGCACTAGACCGAATACTTGCATAGCACCAAGGTAGCTCGGTGCTTCCATCACCACTTTATCGCCCGGATTCACGTACGCACGCGCAATCAAATCTAGCCCTTGCTGAGAGCCCGTTGTGATCATCGCCAAATGAGATTCTGGCAGCTGGTAATAATCGGTCAAAAAATTAAGTAGCGGTGCGTAGCCTGCTGTTGCGCCATATTGAAACACCTCTGGCATATTCGCGAGGTTTTCTAGCGTCGGTTTCATTAAGTCGATCGGGAAGGTTTTTTCGTCCGGTAAGCCACCAGCAAGAGAAATGACGTTCTTATCGCTTGCTGCTGCGAGGATCTCTCGGATGTAGGATGACTTAGTTTGTTGTAATGACTGTGCGATTTCCATGTGCTGTGCTTCTCGTAATTGTCTTTTTTTATGTCAGAAATAGTATAGGTAAATTGCCAAGCTTGGTGTGTCCATTTATGCTGTTAAATGTGTCCATTTATGCTATTTAAGCGAAAGTTTACTCCGTGAGCCATCAACAAGTTTCCAGAATCAATGACGTGCTGTTTTACATTCACCAGGACATTAGCAGAGATTTATCGGCTAAAGAGCTAGCAGATGTAGCAGCCTATTCTGAACAGCACTTCCATCGTATTTTTAAAGATGTGGTAGGGGAGTCTGTCCATCAATATATCCGTCGCACAAGAATGGAATACGCCGCCAATCAACTGATGTTTGATACCAGCTCATCGGTGTTAGACATTGCTAACAAGTGCGGCTTTAGCTCGGTATCTTCTTTTAGCCGAGCGTTTAAAGCAACGTTCGCTATGTCTCCTGGTGCGTGGCGAAAGCATGATTTACAAGTCGCAGAAAAGCCGTATCTAAAAGATCCGGAAGTGGCTGCGGGTTATCATCGGGTTGCGAAACGCGAGTTGCCAGAACCTAAAATTATGGAGGTTCCACAACGCTTTGCGGCTTATGTGCGGCATGAGGGTTATAGCCGTTCCATTCGCAATGCGTGGCTGATTTTGAAGGCGTGGGCAAGCTCTGAGAATCGGGACTTTTCGGTTCAATACGGTTTGCATCACTCCAACCCCGCTTGGGTCGAGCTCGATAAGTGTCGCTATGTGGCTTGTATGGCGATTGATAAGCCGCTTAAAGTACGCGGTGTCGTGAATCAAATGACGATTCCGGGTGGTTTGCATGCTGTTTTTCGCTTAACAGGGGTATATGGAGAGCTTCTTCCTCAATTGAGTATGGTGTTAGAGAAGTGGTTGCCGAATTCAGGCTTTAAGCAGCGTTCTACTCCCGCTTATGTTCACTATCATAAAAACCATTTCCTCAGCCATGATGAGGCGTTTGAGCTGGACTTCTATCTGCCCATCAGCTTTTTCTAACTGGAGTATTTATTTACTATCCGTAAGGAAGAAAATGCTAAGCTCTATATGGTGATTTTTTACAAATAATTGAAAATTAAATGAACATCGATCATGTAAAGCTATTTGTCCGTTTGGCTTCGACACACAACATCAGCATGGCTGGTCAGGAGCTTGGACTTTCTCCTGCTGTCGCTAGCGCACACATCAATAAACTTGAGGACAGCTTAGGAGTTCGTTTAGTTCATCGCACCACACGCAAAGTTTCCTTAACTGAAGAGGGGCAGGCATTTTTACCTCACGCGGAGGAGGTCCTTGCAACAGTGGAGGCAGCAAGGGGAGCTGTTGGCTCAGGGCAGAGCGCGCCAACGGGAGTATTACGTATAACCGCCTCTGCAACTTTTGGTCGCTTGCATATTGTGCCCGCATTAAAAGGTTTTATGGCGCGTTACCCAGGGTTAACCGTGGACTGCCGATTTTCTGATTCCATTATGGATCTGGTTGAGGGAGGTTTTGATGTCGCCATTCGTGTCGCTGAGTTGAAAGATTCTTCATTGGTCGCAAGAAAGCTTGCGCCAGATCGTCGTATTATCGTTGTATCACCAGATTATATTGAACAATTTGGGAGACCTAACAAGCCCCAAGACTTGGCGAATCATGAATGTATTAACTTAGTTGGAATGAATAATTGGTCATTCAATACAAAAGATGGAATGTTCAATGTAAGAACTTCTGGTCGTTTTAAAACCGATAATGGTGATGCGATGAGAGACGCGACGGTAAACGGGTTAGGTATTTCTATCAACTCGGTTTGGAGTGTTTATCAAGAATTACAAAGTGGTCAGCTAGTGGAAGTACTCGAAGATCACCCTTTAGCGATGGATGCTGGGATTTGGGCTGTGTACCCAAGCTCTCGTTTAATTGCGCCTAAGGTACGTGCCTTTATTGATTACTTTGCTGAATACTATGGCACGCCACCTTATTGGGAGTTTGCGGAAAAGTGATAACAAGTTTCACTTATCGAATACATTGTTTTTAAGGTCCGAATAAAAACGAACCTCAAGATAATTCTTAATTGTTATTAATAGAGTTTGCTTAAGATTAATTCAATAGTATCAATTATCTGCTGTGTTTTGCTTTGATCTACTGCATCAGGGTGTGGGGGCGCGAATGCTTCAATGTCATTATCGAAGTACATACCATGCGCTTGAGCAAACTCTTCTGATAGCGCAGCGCGAGTTAGAATATCTGCTCCTAAGCGGATATCACCACCAGCAACCCCATAAGCATCTTTAACCATCTTACTACCTAGGAATGATTTTGGGTTTACTGATACCAACATAGGGCCAGTGTTCTTAAGCTTTAGTCCGATTGCTCGTGACCACATCGTTAATGCCAATTTGCTTTGGGCATATGCTTCGCCATCTGACAATGGTTTGTTACCGAGTAAAGCGCTAGTGTTTACTGTTGTTTGTGCAGCTGAAGACAAATTAACCACACGACCCGTATCTCCGAGCAACGGCAATAGCTCTCTAGTGAGTAAGTAGGGAGCAATGGTGTTGACTGCGAAGCGTACATCAAGACCCTCTTTAATTCTTGGATTTGGTGTTGCGTACACACCAGCATTGTTAATGATGACGTCTAAATGATTGAACCGTTCTGTTATCTCCATCACTATCTGTTTTACCGCATTGGGAGAGGATAAATCAGCAACAAGGCTTTCAACTTTACCACTTTTCATCTCCCTCAAACTTTGCTCAACTTGTTGAACTTTCTCTATATTCCGGCCATGGATTATTACGTGTTGTTCACGGTTAATTAACATTTTCGCGGTTTCTAAACCAATACCGTCAGTAGATCCAGTAACTAGAATTGTCTTTCGCATGATCGCTCTCATTGTTGAGGGTTAATATAGAACGATCATAGTGGCATCTTTTGCATTCGACTATTGAGACTAAAAAGAAAACACTTTCTAGGAAAAATTGAAAATAACTTTGTTGTTCTTTTTGTGGACGGTGCGACGAATTAACGTCTCATTAGATGCTACGGTTATACATGTGGTGCTCAAAAATTAGGCACTATTTTGTACTCAAATAATAGCCAAGAGGTCTCTATGTTAGGTGAAAATCACTCATTAACTCATGAATTCCCAGAACATTTGGATACCATTACTCAGCTTACCGAAAACGATGCATCATTTGCTGAAACCGTTAAAAACTACAATGCTTTAGATAAGGAAATCCGCGTACTAGAACTTCAAGGAAGCCCGATTGATGATCACGAAATGAACGTGTTAAAACATAACCGGGCTGAGCTCAAAGACTGGCTCCACTCGCGAATAATGGGTTCTTAGTGACGAAATGATCATCGGCTCGTAAATTGCGGGCCGATTTTAGTTCCAATGGACGATGCCAAGTGTGCAAACACTAGGAGTGCTGAGCAGGAGCTTGGAGCGGCAGGTGACCAGTTTTTACCCAAATGATCGTTTCTTGCTCTACAAAAGGAAAATGCTCACTCATATGTGGGCTTCGAATCCAAGAGAGAGCGGGATAGGTACCTAGCTCGTCTCTAAACTCTCCTGACAATACGAAAATTTCTTCACCACCAAAGTGACGGTGTGGTTGAAACTTCTCACCTTTTGGCCATTTAACCAACGCGACATGTTCGTGCTCAAAATTATGCAACGGCATGACTTGCAACCCACCGACACCACTCTGCCAGCTCGCTTGGTTTGTATTAATGCGAACTGTTTCAAGATCCTCAGATTCGAACTGATTTAGTTTAACTAAAATCACACAGCCTTCTTTGCTAAATGGTGCGTGTTGACTTCCTGGAGGGTTACGAAGGTAAGTGCCAGCAGGGTAGTCACCGTATTCGTCAGAGAATACTCCCTCGAGCACCAATATTTCTTCTCCTTGAGGGTGAGGATGAGTCGAAAACTGCGAATTTGGCTTGTACTTAACGACGCTGGTGGTATGCCCTGATTCTTTGGCTTCTCGTTCCAAAGGTTTGCGCCACACACCTTTGGAAGGGCTGGCGATCCATTCCTGTTGAGCAGTATCTATCACGATTCTTTTTGAAAAATCCATATTCAACATATTGAAATTCCGTTACTTATTTAATTACTAATTCTCATTAGTATACGTTTAAAAAACATCAATTGATTCATTTGTTGATAGCCTAATTCATGGATTGAGTACGAACATGAAATCGGAACCTAATTTAAATTTCTGCTTGTGTAATGATAATTGTTATATTATAACATCGCAAAATTAAATGTTATAACATAACAAAAAGGAAAAAGTAGTGAATAAGAAATTGGTGTCTCTCGTGATCGGTAGCATTTTTGCATCCCCTGTTTTTGCCGACACACTATCGAACCCACAGATTGGTGTTGTTGTTGATGGCTACTACCAAGATGGCCAACGTCATAATTCTGAGCGCGAAGAAGGCTTTGGTCTAGGCCATACGGAATTAAACTTCTCATCGAATATCGACGACAAGTTTTACGGCGCATTGACCGCGGTTCTTGAAAGTCACGGTGATGAGACAGAATTAGAGCTTGAAGAGGCATTCATCGAAACTTTGGCATTGCCATATGGTGTAAATGTGCGCGCTGGCCGATTCCTATCTGACTTTGGTTATCTGAATAACCAACACATGCACACCGATAGCTTTGTTGAGCGTCCAATTGCTTATCGTACTTTCCTTGGCTCGCACTACTACGATGATGGTGTACGTGCAAACATCGTGTTGCCAACCGACCTTTACGTAAAATTTGGTGTAGAAGCGCTTAGTGGTAGCAAAATGTCTTCTGTCGAAGATGGTTCTGAAGTTGGCGTGTACACCACGACGCTGAAGCTTGGGAATGACTTCTCCGAATCTTCAAGTTGGCAGTTTGGTTTAAGTTACCTGCGCAACGAAAACGGCAAGGTTAAAGAGTTCGAAGATCACGACCACGGTCATGAAGAAGAGCATGATCACGATCACCATCATGGCGCAGCAGTGACAGGTGCGAACCTTTACGGGGCTGATTTTGTTTGGAAATGGGCACCAGACGGTAATTACAAATACAGCAACTTCACGCTATCGGCTGAATACATGCTGTTAGACGGTGTGGTAGACAGCAAATATAAAAACGATGCAGAGTCACCAGACAACTTAAGCGCTTACTATGTTTCGGGTGTTTATCGCTTCAACCCAAGCTGGTCAGCAGGTCTACGTTACGGCGAAGCAGAAAGCTACGATGGTCATGCACACGGCGACCACATGCATTTTACTGAGCTGAATGATAAAGAAATGGATGCGATGATCGCATGGGATTCTTCTCACTTCGGTACTATCCGTGCGCAATACACTCGCATTGATAACCAAGACAGTGAGACAGACAACGTGTTCACTCTGCAATACGTGATGACATTTGGAGCGCACGGTGCTCATGCGTTCTAAGCTGACATTAAATAAATGTAGTTTGGTGATGATGGCGGCAGGAGCTGCCATCATTGCTTCGCCTGCTTCGGCTCTAAACATTTTCGTTTGTGAGCCAGAATGGAAAGCCTTTCTCGAAAGCCACGCGCCAGATGCCAGTATTTATTCAGCGACAACGGCTAAGCAAGACCCACATTACGTACAAGCTCGTCCTTCTTTGATTGCGAAGATGCGCCAAGCGGACATGGCAATGTGTTCGGGCGCAGAGCTAGAGGTGGGGTGGTTACCTATGCTGCAAGTTCGTAGCAGCAATGCGGCGGTGCAAAATGGTGCGCCGAGCATGATCTACGCGACGGACTTCGTGCGCATGTTAGATACTCATGCTCACGTTGACCGTAGCATGGGAGATATACACGCTCACGGTAACCCACATGTTCAATTTGCGGCAAATGACATGATTCCATTATCTCGTAAAGTCACGGAGCGCCTAAAAGCGATTGATCCCGACAACGCACAAAGTTACCAAGTGAATGGTATGAAGTTTCGTGCTCATTGGCGTAAAAAGCTTAAAGAATGGAATGAGAAAGGGGCTGCTTTAAAAGGTAAGCAAGTTGTCGGTTATCACGCGACGTATCGTTATTTGTACGATTGGCTCGGAATGAAGCAGATTGCCGATCTCGAACCTAAACCGGGCATTTCACCGACCACATCTCACCTGCAATCGCTTACCAAGTTAAATGCCGACAGTTTTGATGCGATTGTTTACTCCTCTCATCAGGATCAGCGTCCAGCGAACTGGTTGCAAGATCATACTGACAAACCTGTGATTCAACTGCCATTGACCGTTTCTGAGGGTGAAAGCTTGGATGAGATGTACGATCAGGTCATTGATGATTTACTGGATGTGTTAGTGCCACCCGTTCCTGTGAAGATCTAAGTCATGGCGGATTATGCATGGCTTTTACCTGCGGTTTTGTGTGGTTTAATTGCGTTAGTTGGCAATATCGTTCTGGGGCAACAAGTTCTTAATCGTCAGATCATCTTTATAGATTTGGCGGTGGCGCAAGTCGCGGCATTGGGGGCAGCACTAAGCCACTACTGGTTGAGCCAATACGCGCTGTTCTCAGGCTCATTCTTTGGCGAAATGATTGGCCCTTGGGTGATGTCTTTGATGCTTTGCGGTTTGATTGCCTTAATGGAGAAACGATACCAGCAGCATTTAGAGCCCATGATTGGCAGCTTGTTTGTCGTGTCTGCATCGCTGGCAATCCTGCTGGTGAGCAAAGACCCACACGGCGGAGACTTTATTCAAGGCATTCTTAATGGGCAACTGTTATGGGCGACTTGGGCAGACGTTTGGCCTTTGGCACTCATTACCGCTGCGATGTTGCTATTGGTTTGGTTAAAACCTGCGTTTATGCGCGGTAGTGGTTTTTATCTGATCTTTGCTATTCTGATGCCCATTACGGTCAAGTTAACCGGCATTTATTTAGAATTTGCTTTGTTGGTGATTCCAGCTTTATGTGCGGCAGCATTGAAAGGAACTCGATTCTTTGTCGCCAGTATCAGCATCGGTATTGTTGGGATCTTATCGGGTATTGCCGCATCGGCTCGCTATGACTTACCGAGTGGTGCGAGTATTGTGATCACCCTGTTTATTGCTGGCATGTTGTTTAATCTCTTGCTTCAGCCTTTTATGGTGAAAATAACAGAACCAGCTTTTGTAAGAGATTAAGAAGCAAGTAATATTGGTCTGATGAAGTAGTATTTGAGTAATCAGACCAATACTTTTCTATCCAAGCCCTCCAATCGTGTAACTTTGCGCCTTCCAACACACTTTCTTACGTTGATCTTGCCATAGTCATCAAGTTGCCTTGATTAGTTCACATCCGACTCCCAGACTGTTTCTATAGTTTTTATAAGATATAAAAGACCCTGCGTATGGGAAGCGCAGTTGTAACGCGACTAGGCATAAAAACAAAAAACGCTAGGGATACAAGCGAATTTGTAATCTCAACATTTAAGGAAGACCAAGATGAAACCGGAAAAAGTAGCAGTAGTCACTGGTGCGGCTCGTGGTATTGGCCAAGCGATTTGTGAACAATTACTGGAGGATGGATTCCATGTAATCGGGCTAGATATAGCGCCCGTGGAATGGAGCCAGTCGGCGCAGCTAAGCAGTTATCAAGTCAACTTGTGTGATGCCGAAACCGTAAGTGAAGTAGTAGAAAGTGTTGTAGAGCAGCACGGAAGAATCGATGCTCTGGTTAACAACGCGGGCATCACTCGAGATGCACTGTTGCCAGACATGTTAGAGCAAGACTGGGACAGCGTGATCGACGTGAACCTAAAAGCGGTGTTCTTACTCACTCAACGTGTTGCTCCTGTCATGCTAGAGCAGGGCACAGGCAGTATTGTTAGCATTTCTTCTATAGTGGGAACGGATGGTAATATCGGCCAGAGCAACTACGGCGCAAGTAAAGGCGGCGTCATCTCAATGAGCAAAGGCTGGGCGAAAGAACTTTCAAGAAAGGGTGCACAGATACGCGTCAACTGTGTCGCGCCAGGCTTTATCGCCACCGACATGACCAAGAACCTGCCAGAGAAAGTTATTCAAATGATGGAAGGCAAAACCCCATTAGGGCGCATGGGCTCAGTTCAAGATATTGCCAATGGCGTCTCCTTCCTAACCTCAGACAAGAGCGCCTACATCACAGGACAAGTGCTCAAGATTGACGGTGGGTTGGTATTATAGCTCGCTAATCAAAACGTCAAATACCAAACGCCCTTTACTTATATGAAGGGCGTTTTTGTTTGAGGAACATTAATTGACCTGCTGGTATTTTTTTGCTCCTAAATGATTCAGTGGAATCAGTCAATAGTACGTGATGGAAGGTATAATTGCTTACTTTTATTAGCGAAGAAACTGATTGTATTGAGTGTTTTGTAGCCACTTGTTTTCTGGTAGCTTACAGCTCTTATTAAAGCTGTTGTGCCAGTCACATCTAATTAACCAAACATACAAGGAAGGAATTGTGAAGTATACGCCAAAGCCAAAGCCTATTCGACCTAGCAACCCATCTGCATTAGAGTTGGCTATTTATCGCTACGAATGTCAGGCCGCTGAATATCACGACAAAAAGAATAGTGTTGCGCCTAACAATGAATCTAAAGAAGCTTGCAAGCAGCGTATTGATGCTTTGGAAAAGGATTGGGCACACCTTCAGCATGAGCGAAAAAAGATTACTGCTCAGGTGATGCTACAGCAGGATCTTGAAACATACCGTGCTGAAAACAAGTTGAAAGATGAAGATGAGTTGTTCGAGGAGGCTCATCATCCGACTCGTGTGCTGGCTCGTAATCTCACTGCAGTTGGTGAACCTAAGCCGAGTAGCATCCATGACCCACATCATATCATTCCGGGTAAAGGGCGGTTTCAGCAGGTTAGACTTGTTGTGACACGATTAGCTCTTCATGCTCACGGTATTGGAATCAATGACCCGTTGAATGGCGCTTGGCTACCTCGCTATAAAAAGCACAAAGGTCACTGGGCAGGCAGTGAAGCACCAGCTCATCGAGAGATACATCGGTATAACTATGAATCATGGATTGTGAATACGTTTAGTTCTCCAATGCTGCCTGAGCAGGCAATGATTAGTCGCTTACAAAGAGTAAAGCACAAACTTCTGCATGGTGGATATCCGCAGAAAATTATTGAAAAGAAAGACACTAGCTGGAGCGGTCAATCATGAAAATCTACCAGTTAAAGCAACGCCCTGAGGAGTTTAAAACTCTAACTCTGGATATTATGAATCTTGCTAATCAGCTTGGTAATAAAAAGCTAGTAAGGCAACTCCGACTGCAGCCTTCTACTAATGAGCCTTTACTACCAATTTGGAAAGATGGTGTGGTTGGCGATTTTGAGGATGTTTTAGGAAAAAACTCTACGATGCCGGACATATCAACATGGTATAGCACATATCTAGCGCTAACTGCAGGTGCATGCGATAAGCTAGAATCGGTACTAGCGTCTGAGGGGGAGTTCTTGCCTATAAACGTTGGTGACGAAACCATATATGTTTTTAATTGCCTTAGTTTTGGCGCTGAAGATGAGTCTATGTGCCTTAAGAAATATACCGATGGTTTTGAAGATGGTCTGGAAACCATTGAATTTGATGAAGAGGATATCGAACCACGCTATGTATTCAAATCTCGCTTACAAGGCTGTACAGTGCTCTATGCTACAGAATCTTTCAAGCTTTTGTGCGAAGAGCATGGACTAGAAGGACTTAAGTTTGATGAAGATTTGCTGGATCCGTTTTAGTAGTTGACCAATGGGGTTAATGAATCCAACCACTACACTAGAAATTTGCAATACCTAAGCTAATGTTAGTGGGTTAATCGGCTCGTGGTTTTTCACAGTAGAGCCAAATTAGAAGTTGCATTTATTGCTAGTTCTGTCTTTTCTTTAGTAACAGTAGAATATGAAATCATGCAGTCGAGGCGTCAGGTGGCGGGATTGCAAAGCAGTCTTTATCTCTAGTATCAAAGAGGACGGGGAGCCGCTTTTTACAGGCGACTATATCGAATACACTAATTAGCGCAGTTTTAATAAGCGTAATGAAAATGAAAATGAGAAGCTGAGAAAGCCCGAGAAGAACTATTAAGTCGAGATTCCTTTCTAATATGTAGTGAGTGGGTTGATTTGGCCAACCGACAAAAGGATTTGTAACATCTATAATTGTCCATTAAATGCTAATTTAGCAAAACCTATAACTCAATTTTCCAAAAATGAGTTTCGTTAGCTTGAACTAGAATAACAAAGCGCTCTTCACAGAAAGTGAAGGGTGTTTATCTCGTCTTAACTGCCTTTCATGTCTTTTGAACCAAGGTATCGAGATCCGCTTCGCTCCTAGTTACGTTCAACCTTAGCTGCTACTTTTCATCAATAAATAGAGATGAGTTACCATCAAGTAGCATAGGGAAGCGCGTGAGCACTATTCTCTCAAATGAACACTAAACTCCTTCTTTGTAGCCTGTCACCTTCAAACTACTTCCTCTAGCGCTAACAATTAATTCAAATGTGCGCTGGTTAATGATTTTTCTGTAAGTAACACAATTGAACGTGATAGAAGTAACAAAATGGCCTCTTAACGGTAACGTTCCCGAAAGGTTTATATATTATCGCCCTCATTGATATAAGTAGTAGAGACGCTCTGAGTCCGAGCGCTCTGAAATTCAGGCTTTAGATGGACATTTAAAGTCACCATATGTTTGCGATTTTTATTGGGAACGTTTGCAATGCACCTAAGTATAAATTTACGTGAGACTATGGAAATGAAACTACACACTTTGACGATGGCAGTAGCGCTTGGACTGGTTACTGCACCTGTATTCGCAGCAACAGATGTTGACGCTCTTGAAAAGCGAATTAATGAATTAGAACAGAGACTTGAGCAGACAGAAAAAGCATCCACAGAAGCAAATGAGAAAGCCTCAAGCTTTGAGTTTCACGGCTACGCTCGTTCCGGGCTACTGATTAATGACGATCTGAATGGTGCAGTGGGTACTGGTCCTTACATGACGGCAGCTGGTGCTATTGGCGCTCCAGTTGGGCGATTAGGGGTAGAGGATGATCATTATGTGGAAGCAAACCTTATTCACAAACGTTTTGCAGATGATGGTTCCAGCGCATTGTTCCGAATCATGTTGGCAGATAGTACGGAAACCAATAACGAATGGACGGCGAGCGAGAGTCAATTAAACGTTCGTCAGGTATATGCTGAGCTAAACAAGTTGAGCATGTTCTCTGAATCAAGTGCGTTTGCTGACGCGACGTTTTGGGCTGGTAAACGATTTGACCGTGATAACTTTGACATTCACTTCTTTGACTCGGATATTGTTTTCTTATCTGGCACTGGTGCTGGTGTGTATGACGTCCAAATGAGCGAATCATGGAAAGCAAACTTCTCGATCTATGGTCGTGATTTTGGTGAGATTGATAGCTCGTCAACGGATGTTGAAAACTATATCGCGACAATGAACAACCGCTTCGGTAATTGGCAATTGATGCTGAGCGGCATGACGTCAGCTGATAACAATGATCGCGTAGAAGGAGCAGCGGACAAAGGTTTACATGCGATGTTTGCCTACCATGGCGATAACTTCTTTGGCATGAGTGAAGGCTTCTCTAAAACCGGTATTTTGATGGGTGATGGACTGGGAGCGGAACTTAAAGGCATCGGTTCAAACGGAGATTTGTTAGAAGACGCAAAAGCCGTACGCTTGTTCAGCTATGGTGTAACACGCATCGGCGACAACTGGCGTGTAGCACCTGCGTTGCTAGCAGAACACAGCCAAGATCGCTTTGCTAAACATGATGAATTTACGTGGGCATCGTTCAACATCCGCTTAGCGCAAGAGTTTACGCAGAACTTTGAGATGGTTTATGAAGGCTCATACCAATACATGGACCTAGACAATGCGATTGATAAAGCAAGTGGCAGTTTTTACAAAGCGACAATTGCACCAACGCTTAAGATGTCTACCGCTGCAGGTTTCTTTGACCGTCCGGAGCTACGTTTTGCAGTTAGCTACGTTGATTGGAGCGAAGACTTGAATGGCTACTCGATTAGCCAGGATGCGGGTGCTGCAACGATGGGTGATGGTGGTGAAGTTCTGTTTGCACTGCAAATGGAAACTTGGTTCTAAAGGGACCTAACCTACAAAGAGTAATAAGAAAAGCGCCAACTGATTTCAGTTGGCGCTTTTTCATTAACAGGACTGACGCTCAATAGTTTTGAAGGTTAGTACCATCTTACTCATTTCAAAACTTCTGTTGGCAATTCTATCTAGTAGCAGTTTCGCACCATTTTCCCCTGCTTTATCAAATGCATAGTTAAATGTTGATAAGGTTGGGGTGCACACTGATGCGAGCTCATCATCACCAACGCCTAGCACTAAAACGTCTTTACCCGGTGTTAACCCGAGCTCTTGAATCGCTCTCATCGCACCGATAGCAATACGGTCTGTCGCACAGAACAAGCCATCTAGCTTAGGGTTCTTTGTTAAGTGTTGTTTTGCCAATGAATAGCCAGAATCGATGGTAAAGTCACCACGAGCATGGAAGGCGAGCTCAAAACCATGATGCTGTAGCGCTTGAACAAATCCTTCAGAGCGTTGCTTATCTACCGCGATATCGTCACCTTGCACACCAATAAAACCCATGGTTTGGCAACCTTTTGCAACCAGTCTATTTCCCGCTTCAAACCCTACTCGTGCGTCATCATGAATGATGCTTGGAATATTAAACATGGAACCATCTTGACCGACGAGCACAACTGGGACGGCTGAGTTTTGAATTGCTTTTACCAGCTTGGAATCGAGGTGGGTGGCGTAAAGAATGATCCCTTCAACCCGTTTTTGGTTAAAGATCTGAATGTATTCCAGTTCTTTTTCGTGGGCTTGGTGAGTGCTAGCAAGTAAGACATGTTTCCCGGCTTTTTCAAGGACATCGGTTAATCCATCGACACCTTGGGATGTGGCATGAGAGGAAACCCGAGGAACAATGACACCAACCAGATTGGTCTTTTGAGATTTTAGATCTTTAGCGACTTGGTTCGGCACATAGCCACACTCCGCTACTGCTTGGCGGACCTTCAGTTTTGTCGCTTCTTTTACGCCATATTCATCGTTTATAACCCGTGACACTGTTGATTTTGATACGCCAGCCAGACGGGCGACATCATGCAGACTCGCCATTGTTCCTATCCATTCTGTTTTTCGTTTTTGGGATTGTTTGCAAAGAGAAGATGAAAAGCTCTTTGATAAGTAGCGATTCTAACCTCCTATACTGCTCTTAGGGAGAGAATTTGACGATCATTCTCACATTCTATCTGCTTTATCTTTGATCATTTGGTTTTATTGAGCAAAAATCTGTTTTGCAAACGTTCCCGAAAATTTCGCAAGCTCAGATAATAATCCAATGGGGTATGAAATGAATTATCCGGCAGTAGCAAAAGAGTTGTTAACTCTATTAGGTGGTAAAAGCAACATCACCGCACTTGCGCATTGTGCGACACGCTTACGCCTTGCCGTTGCAGATGAGCAAAAAATAGATGAACAAGCGATTGATAGCCTTGAAGGAGTAAAAGGGCAGTTCAAAGTTGCGGGTCAGTACCAAATCATTTTTGGATCAGGCATCGTAAACCAAGTTTATGCAGAAATGGCGAAGTTGACGGGGATGAGTGAAATGTCCACCAACGACGTTGCGTCTGCTGGCGCAGAGAAACAAAACATCGTTCAGCGCGCGGTGAAAGGGCTGTCTGATATCTTCGTCCCAATCATTCCCGCAATCGTCGCTGGCGGTTTGTTGATGGGTATCTATAACCTATTGACTGCTCAAGGTTTGTTTATTGATGGCAAATCTTTGATTGATGCCAACCCAGGACTGACAGACTTGGCGAACATGATCAACACGTTTGCGAACGCTCCGTTTGTTTACCTGCCTATTTTGCTGGCATTTTCAGCCAGTAAGAAGTTTGGCGGTAACCCTTATTTAGGGGCGGCGTTAGGTATGTTGATGGTTCACCCTGACTTGTTGAATGGTTGGGGGTTCGGCGGCGCATCTGTGTCTGGCAACATTCCGGTTTGGAATATTCTTGGCTTTGAAATCCAAAAAGTGGGTTACCAGGGTTCGGTGTTACCGGTTTTGGTATCGGCATTCATTCTTGCGAAGGTTGAGCTAGGCTTACGTAAAGTCATACCTTCTGTTTTAGACAACCTTTTAACGCCATTACTGGCGATTTTCATAGCGGGTTTGCTAACGTTTACTGTCGTCGGTCCGTTCACACGTGATATCGGTTTCCTATTAGGTGATGGTCTGAACTGGCTATACAGCACAGCTGGCTTTGTTGGTGGTGCGGTATTTGGTCTTATTTATGCTCCGTTTGTTATTACTGGTATGCATCACAGCTTCATTGCGATTGAAACTCAACTTCTTGCGGATATTGCGACGACGGGTGGCACTTTTATCTTTCCTATTGCGGCGATGTCTAACGTTTCTCAAGGAGCGGCAGCGTTGGCGGTGGGCGTGATGAGCAAAGATAAGAAGATGAAAGGTATTGCGATTCCATCGGGTGTTACGGGTTTGCTGGGTATTACAGAACCGGCTATGTTTGGTGTTAACTTAAAACTACGTTACCCATTTATTGCGGCAGTTTGCGCTGCGGCGTTATCAAGTGCGTTCATCACAATGTTTAATGTGAAAGCTCAGGCATTGGGCGCAGCTGGTCTTCCAGGCATCATTTCCATTACGCCAGAGAAGATTGGGTACTACATCGCGGGTATGGTGATCGCGTTCTTGACCGCATTTGTTCTCACCATTGTTCTTGGTATGCGTGACCGCGCTAAAGTCGGTAAAAAAGCAGCGGCTTAATCTGAACTCCTTAAGGGTGGAGTCCCCCAAAATCCACTTCTTTTCCTAAATGTTTGGGGTGCTAGCCAAGCACTAATGGCTTGGCTAGCCTTTTTCAATTTTTACTTGGTAGTGAAGGTGTTCAACACGTTGGACTATCAGGGCTTTAATTTTAAGGTAAGCAAGATGAATCAAGTATGGGTAACTGGTGATGCAGTTGTCGATCTAATACCGGAATCTGAGACTTCTTTACTCAAATGTCCCGGTGGTGCACCAGCGAATGTCGCCGTAGCAATTGCTCGTCTATCTGGTAAGAGTGCGTTTTTTGGACGTGTAGGTGATGACCCATTTGGTCGCTTCATGCAATCAACGCTCGATCAAGAGGGCGTGAGCACGGAGTTTCTCGTTAAAGACCCTGAGCAAAGAACATCAACAGTGGTGGTAGATTTAGACGATCAAGGGGAACGCAGCTTTACATTTATGGTAAAACCGAGCGCTGATCAGTTTATGTCTGTTGAAGACATCCCAAACTTTAAGCAAGGTGACTGGCTACACGTTTGCTCAATTTCACTGGCAAATGAGCCAAGTAGAAGCAGCACATTTGAGGCGATCAAAAGAGCAAAAGCCGCTGGTGGTTTCATTAGCTTTGACCCTAACTTGCGTGATGAAGTGTGGCAAGATCAATCAGAAATCCAAGCTGTCGTGATGAAGGCTGTAGCGATGGCCGATGTGGTTAAGTTCTCTGAAGAAGAGCTTTTGTTCTTAACTGACTCAACGTCGATGGCGCAAGGTTTACAACAAATAGCCTCTTTGAATATTGCTTTGGTCTTGGTGACACAAGGTGCGAAAGGTGTTTGGCGCGTCTTTGAAAGTCAGAGTGAACTGATCACAGGTCAAGTCGTTAGTCCGATTGACACCACAGGTGCGGGTGATGCTTTTGTCGGAGGGCTACTGGCATGCCTGTCTCGGCATGACGATTGGAAAAATCATCCTGTTGTTAGCTCTGCGATTCAATGGGCAAATGGCTGTGGTGCATTAGCGACGACGCAAAAAGGCGCAATGACCGCGCTTCCGACCCAGACAGAGTTGCTGCAATTTATTGGGCAATGATCTTCAGATCCAATTTCAGTTGAGAAAAATTATGAGCTTAAACAACCGTTGGACTGTAGAGCAAAGATATCGTCGACTTGAGCAAATCCCTCAGTGTGATATCGAAGAAATGACACTTTCACGTCAGCAAGATAAAGGCTTTCCTAGTTTTCATATCGCCCCTAGATTTGGGCTGTTAAATGACCCAAATGGGTTGTGCTATTTCAATGGTGAGCACCACATCTTTTACCAGTGGACGCCTGTGGGACCAGTCCATGGAATGAAGTATTGGTATCACCTTTCTACTAAAGACTTCATCCATTTTACTGATCATGGCGTGGGTCTTCATCCCGACCAAGACTACGATTCACATGGTGTCTATTCGGGCGGCGCTTTGGTGGAAAACAACAAGGCTTTGCTGTTTTTTACTGGCAACAAGCGTGACCAAAACTGGAATCGAATCCCAACACAGTGTTTTGCCACCATGGATTCAGACGGCAGCATTGAAAAGCACGGTGTAGTCATTGAGAACGAACATTACACGGAGCACTTTCGTGACCCAAAAGTTTGGAAGAAAGGCGACGACTATTTGATGGTGGTGGGTGCTCAAACCAAAACCGAGCATGGTTCTATGGCGCTCTATCAAAGCAAAGATTTGAAAACGTGGCAGCATAAAGGTCCTATCAAGACCAAGTTCTCTGACCTTGGGTACATGTGGGAGTGTCCTGATTTATTTGAGATTAATGGTCAATCGGTGATGCTGTTTTCTCCACAGGGCGTGAGCAGTAGTAATCCTTATGATTTCAAAAACATCTATTCTGTCGCGTATATCGTGGGTGATCAGTTGAACCTAGAGTCGATGACTTTAGAAAACCACCAAGATATTTTACAGCCAGATTATGGGTTTGATTTCTACGCCCCACAAACCTATTTAGATGAGAATTGGCGTCGCATTCTTATTGCATGGATAGGGTTGCCAGAAATCGACACGCCATCGGTCACACACCAGTGGGCAGGAATGTTGTCTCTTCCTAGAGAACTAACGTTGAAAGATGGTTTTCTTGTTCAAACTCCACTCCCTGAATTGGAGAGTTTAAGAAAAGAAGAGGTAGTCTTTGCACAGTCCCATACACTGGAAAGCACAAGTTGTTTGATCCAATTAGACCTTGAGGGCGATGGCTTTGAACTTGAGCTGAGTAACCTCAAAGGTGACAACATCGTCTTTAGTGCGACAAAGCACGAGTTTATGCTGGACCGTCGTCACATGTCTCATTTGTACGCAGAAGAATTTGGTAGCATTCGAAAAGCACCAAGATTGGACGCTAAGCAGACGATTGATATATATATCGACAATTCTGTCATCGAGATTTTCATTAATGGTGGCAAACACACGATGACCAGTCGTTTCTTTATTGATGACCTGAATACGGTAACGTTGAGAGGGTTGGAGCAAGCAAGGCTTTTCCCTTTGAAAGGTATTTCTGGTTTGTTTGAATCAGCTAAGTAACGGTTTCGAATACATTAAAACGCCCTTCATTGATTTAGTGAAGGGCGTTTTTCTTTCTAACTATCTAACTTAACTGCCTATCACGCACGTAAGTTGTTTGAACTAAGGTATCCAGAACAACTTCATTCTTGGTGACTTTGAAGTTTAGCGGTTGTTCTAAATCCCCAAATAGAGGTGCGCCGCCGAGTGTAGCTTACTCATCGTTGGCATCTCGAACCTAGTTCACATTACCGTGACGTTTTTACTTATAGCGTGAAAGAAAATCCCATAACCAAAGGTTCTAACTAAAAGAGATTACAGGACTTTTATTTAGCGAATTCGACCTAATATCTTGAGTATGCCTAATCGCAGTTGGCGAAGAGGTGATGTTAATAATGCTTGCTGGCGCGTAAGACCCGTCAGTTTGAAGATGCATTCAAACACAATAAGGGAAAACAATGGCTAACGAATACATTCCACCAAAAGTTTGGACAAACGATAATGAAAACGGCGGTCAGTGGGCGAGCATCAACCGTCCGGATTCTGGCGCACGTCATGAGCAAGAGCTTCCAGTTGGTGAGCACCCATTCCAACTTTACTCAATGGGTACCCCAAATGGTCAGAAAGTGACGATCATGTTTGAAGAGCTTTTGGCGGCTGGCGTAACGGCAGCAGAATACGATGCATACCTGATTAAGATTGGCGATGGTGACCAGTTTGGTTCTGGCTTTGTGGCTGTTAACCCAAACTCTAAAATTCCGGCATTGGTTGACCGTTCGGGTTCTGAGCCAGTGAACGTGTTTGAATCTGGCAACATCTTGTTTTATCTAGCAGAGAAGTTTGATCATTTCTTACCAAAAGAAGGCGCTAAGCGTGCTGAGGTAATGAACTGGTTATTCTGGCTGCAAGGTTCTGCGCCATATCTAGGCGGTGGTTTTGGTCACTTCTACGCGTACGCACCAGAGAAGTTCGAGTACCCAATTAACCGCTTTACAATGGAAGCAAAACGTCAGTTAGATGTATTAGACAAGCGTCTTGCGAACAATGAATTCCTAGGTGGCGATGAGTACAGCATCGCTGATATCGCAACTTGGCCATGGTACGGCAACCTTGTGTTGGGTCGTGCTTACGATGCGGCTGAATTCTTAGACGTAGAAAGCTACAAAAACGTTGTACGTTGGGCAAAAGTAATTGATGAGCGTGAAGCGGTAAAACGTGGTCGAATTGTGAACCGTTCATGGGGTGAGGAATGGGAGCAGTTACCTGAGCGCCACAGCGCAGAAGATATTGATAAAGTATTGAAACTTAAACCATAAGCAATCTTGGCCTAGCTACGTCAAATGAGTTTAGTTTTATCTATGCTTATACAGTGACCTCAATCAAATCTATAGCGCACCATATTCTTCGGTGCGCTATTTTTATTCTCATCTAGTCTCGAAATTCTAATTTATATCACCTCTTGAAGATCATTTAGTTCGTAGATGAATCTTTAATGTATTTATATATTATGATGCAAAACAAAGCTCATATTTCCATGTTAAATATGGACTGGTCATACTGCTTTCTAATAATTAAATTATTTAAAAATTATAAACTGATTTTATATCCATTATAAATAAAATTAATGATAATTAATATTTGACATAACCACTAAATTTATGTGGAATGTGCGGGTTGATTTGTTTTGAAGAAATAAAATTAATTTCTAGTACTTTTATTTAAGACAAGCTTAGCTTTTAGCGATGTTTAATTATTAATGCTTATATCATGAAAGAGGATATGTATGATGTCGTCGTTTGAGTCGTACTGGGTTGGGATACGTCAAAGAATAGCCGTACAAACCGAAGGTAACCGCAGTTTAAAGTCTCTAGTCATTAAAAAGCAGCGTGTGAACTTAAATAACAGTGGGTTATCCTTTCGCGCTAAGTCCGGATGCCTTATCCCTCACTGTTATACCAAGTTCTCTGATGAGATAAACCTAAAAACATCGAAAAAATCGTCTCTTAGTTTTAAAAAAGGAAAGCTGTATTTTTCTCCAGTTTAATAATAAATGAAATTTACATAAATTATAATATTAGGTTTTTAAATTTATCGATAATTAATTACGATTTTATGATGCGTTTTCAATATGTTTTCTTGGTAAATAATTAGCTGGGCTTATTGTTGATTGTTTTTGTTGTTTCCTATTTAGATATGGATAAAAGCTCAACTACTTTTCCTATACCAACTTACTCCCTGAATTGACTTGCGCGCTTTTTCTCCCCTCTCAAAAAACATAGCGTTACGGAATTATTTTCGCTCCTGTTTCATTCTTCAAGACGAAAGCTCTACCTACCTCTCATTATTTTCGACAAACATTGAGTAAAAGTAACCAATCGTAACAAGGTGGCTGTAACTGAGCGCCGTTTCAATATACTCGTTTTTTAACTAGGTAATCCCGCGCTTTGAATTCATTCGGGTACCGTTTGTAAGCCTTAAATGCTACTAAGATAAGATGTCATGATGAGAAAAAGTACTATATTACACACAGTGTTAATTACAGGGTTCGCTGCTGTATCCTCGTTGGCTTATGCTGCGCCTTCAGTTGTGCCAAATGCGCCGGAACTCAGTTCTCGTGGTTATGTTTTGATGGACTTCCATACGGGGAAAGTACTGGTTGAACGTGATGCCCACAAACGTTTAAACCCTGCGAGTTTAACGAAGTTGATGACTGCTTATGTAGCTGGTCAAGAAATTAATACAGGCAATATTACGTTGAATGATGAGGTTGTCATCAGCAGAAATGCTTGGGCAAAAAATTTCCCAGATTCTTCAAAAATGTTTATTGAAGTCAATACTTCCGTTTCTTTGTCTGACTTATACCGTGGTCTGATTGTTCAATCTGGTAACGATGCCAGTGTCGCTATTGCTGAGCATGTTGCGGGAAGTGAATCAGGGTTTGTGAGTTTGATGAATAGTTGGGCCGCCAAGCTTGAATTGTCTAACACGGCATTCACCAACCCTCACGGCCTAGACAGTGACGGTTTATATTCGACACCTTATGATATTGCCAAGTTGGGCCAAGCGATTATTCGTGACTTACCTGATATCTATCCGCTGTATAGCGAAACCTCTTTTACTTACAATGGCATCACTCAATACAACCGTAATGGCTTGCTTCGTGATCGTAGTATGAATGTCGATGGCATGAAAACTGGATATACAAGCGGTGCGGGTTATAGTCTAGCGACTTCTGCAACACAAGGTGATATGCGTCTGATTGCTGTAGTGATGGGAGCGAAGAGCGAGAATGTTCGTGAATCAGAAAGCAAGCAGCTGTTAAGTTATGGCTTCCGCTTTTACGATACGGTAATGCCGACTGAGGCGGGTGCGGAACTTGCGAAAGCTCGAGTTTGGATGGGCGAAAAAGACGAGCTTACTGTCGGCGTAGCTAACGATGTTTATCTCACTTTGCCAAAAGGAGATGTAAAAAAGTTGCAAGCGGAAGTTGAATACAACGGTGATTTAGTTGCGCCAATTTCTGAGCAACAAGTGGTTGGTAAAGTGCTTTACAAAGTCGACGGTAAGGTCGTAAATGAAGCCGAGCTCGTTGCATTGGAGTCCGTGGAGGAAGGCAGTTTATTCAAGCGAATTTTAGACTGGTTTAAACAATTGGTCGCTAGCTGGTTCTAAACAGTAGCGAACTTCTGTCTATATCACTCTATCTTGTTAATGTTCTATTAAATCAATTTACTAAGGCGACCAACGTGGTCGCCTTACGTTTTTGGAATACTCGTTGCGTTAAAACGCAGGCCTTCTTGTAAGGGTGTGTTTTTACCTGACCAAGAGCGTTTTGTGTTTTTGGGTGCGAGAGAAAAGAAACTAGAACAAGAATGGAGTGACACGTGCACAAGATTTTATCTTTGACATTGATTTTATCGCTCATGGGCTGCGCTATGCCTTACCAGCAGGAGGTCGATAGCGGCCAATGTGTTGGAGTCATGACCTCTCAGGATGCATATGGTTATTTAAACCCAAACCATTACACGATGCAGGTACTCGCGCTAAAGCAAGAAAAAGATGTGAAAGATTATATTCGCTATATCGATCCTAAGCATCCGGTTTGGGTTAACTGGAAAAACAGCCGAGGCACGCGTTGGTATACGGTAACTGTTGGTGATTTTAAAACGAAACAGGATGCCTACAATGCGCTTTCTTCATTACCAAGCCGTGTAAAGCAGTCATCCCCGTTTGTGCTGACTTTTGCGGAAATGCAGCGTAAGCAACAAACGAGTGTTGTGAGAATGCGTTAGCCAACAAAAAACGGAAGCGATGGCTTCCGTTTTTGTATTTAGGAGTAAGCTTAAAGCGCCGCTAAAATCGTTTCTGCTTTGCTTGCTTCAAACTCTTTTGGCTCTTCAACGTTAAGCTTAGTCACTGTGCCGTTTTCAATGATCATCGCGTAACGTTGTGAGCGAATACCACCAAAGCCGCCTGTATCCATTTCAAGACCTAATGCTTTAGTAAAGCTAGCGTCGCCATCACCCAACATCAGAATCTCAGAAGCGTTTTGAGCTTCGCCCCACGCTTGCATCACAAATGCATCGTTTACAGAAACGCACGCAATTAAATCAACACCTTTTGCCTTTAGCTCATCAGCTAATACCACATAGCCTGGTAGATGAGCTTCTGAACAGGTAGGGGTGAATGCGCCAGGTACAGCAAAGAGTACGACTTTCTTGTTCGCAAACAGTTCTGTAACGTCGTGGTTAACCATACCATCGGCAGTCAACTCACTTAGAGTTGCAACTGGTAGAGCTTGGCCTTGTTGAATCATGATTATATTCCTTTTTGTGTGCTAGTTTAGCTTTCTCAGTCTAGCGTTTATAAATGCGGTTAACCACAGAGTTTTTGTAGGGTTTTAATACCTACGCGTTTGACCTAAGGCGTGGCACTGATGCCTTTATTGCAACGCTTCGTGCTGGTTTACGTATTGGCTAACAAGGTGACGATATTTCGCCTTTAACTCGTTATCGATAAAGCTGGCATCAATCGCGTTCATTGTAAATTGGGCAAGTTCACTCTTACTCATTGGATGTGCGTTGTTGACGGCCAAAAAGTTGTCCGTCATGTAGCCACCAAAGTACACAGGATCGTCTGAGTTAATCGTTACGGCGACACCTTTTCGTAGCAAATCCACAATATTGTGATCTTTCATATCGTCGAATACACATAGCTTAAGATTCGATAACGGACACACTGTCAGTGGCATTTGGCTTTCGATTAAGGATTCAACTAATGCTTCATCATCAACACAGCGAACACCGTGATCCACGCGGCTCACGTAAAGCATTTCAATGGCATCGCTAATATTTTGTGCGGGGCCTTCTTCTCCTGCGTGAGCAACGGTAAGTAAGCCTTCTTCTACTGCTTGTTTAAATACGCGCTTGAATTTAGCTGGCGGATGACCTTGTTCTGAAGAATCTAGTCCAACACCAATGATCTTATCACGGTGTTTCAGAATAGCCTGTAGGGTCTCTATGGCGCTCTCTTCTGAAAGGTGACGGAGAAAACACGCAATAATTTGCGAGGTAATGCCAAGTTTTTCGTGACCATCTTTTAGCGCACGAGCGATTCCATTGATAACAGTGTCAAAGTCTATGCCGCGTTCTGTGTGTGTTTGAGGGTCAAAAAAGATTTCGGTATGAATAACGTTGTCTTCTTTACAGTGCAGTAAGTATTCCCAAGTGAGATCGTAAAAATCTTGCTCAGTACGCAGAACTCCCGCTCCTTGGTAATAGAGGTCGAGAAATGATTGTAAGTCTGTGAACTGATATGCGCTGCGCAGTTCACTCGGAGAAGAGTAAGGGATCTCGATGCCGTTTCGTTTTGCTAATTTGAATAAGAGTTCCGGCTCAAGTGAACCTTCGATATGTAAGTGCAGCTCTACTTTTGGAAGACCTTGAATAAATGCGTTCATATTCCACCTTATGTGTATTGTGGATGCAGTTACTCTAAGAATAGGTATAGATAGAAATAAATCGAACGCTATCACAAAGAGTAAGATCCACGATGATCTCAACTCTTCGTAATCAGCACTTTGCGGGAACTGGTAGAGACCCCCAAACCATATCATTGGGGTTATACGAAGCAAACGAGAGGGATTATACGCAAAAATATCGCTTTGGCTATACGCAAATAACCTAATTGTCATTAGTAACGGGGTTTCCTGTGAGCGAAACGACTATTTGCAAGTCACTTGAGTATAGAGGAGCCAGTTGTTTTTGCGTGTGTGAGAGGCACGTGTAATTAGAAGAGTCGTCTAAAAGAGTGGAGATTCGTTTGAGCAAAGGTAGGTGGCGGTACCTTGCACAACGATAAAGGCAGAGAAAGCACTAGAGAGCATTTATAGATCGAATAACTTATCAAATTCTCTTTGTTCCATGATGTCTTCTATGCGGCGTCGAGTTTTCTGCTTTACCGCCGCCGCGTTTTGTTCAGACTCTTTTTTGTCTTTTTCTGACTGCTTCTTACTTTTTCTAGCCATTGGATACCTTCCAAATTAGTTGCATTATCCATTAATGCATGAAAACTGAATCAGTTAACAGTAAAACTTCCTAACTTTGAACCTGAATCACAGAGAATAGTTCCAGATTGCGTTTTCTCACAATATTCAAAATCGATCATGAAGCTATGAGAAAGAAGTTTCGGTAATACGTGTCTTCGTAAAATATCACCATTTAATTGATGTATTTTAGCGTGCCAAGAGGTTTGAGGTTGTTCTAAATTAAATTCAATTTCTAACATTTATTCTCCTGTTTTTTAGTGATTTTCTCTTTGTTAAGTAATTGATACCAATGCCTTTGACGGCCAGTTCTTTTTGAGGACATGATTTTTCCTATAAATAATAAATTAAGCAGTACTATTCAGTTTATTTTAGATAGCACAAAGCAATGACTAAAATTAGGCTGAGTGATTGATGAAAGAATATTTTTGAAGGAGAGAGGTTTGGTGCAGCATGGGCATGCTACACCAAGAAAAGCAGTCTTATAGAGGAGTTACTTCAGTCGCTTGAGGACCTTTTTTACCTTGCTCTACATTGAAGCTTACTTTCTGACCTTCAGTCAGTGTTTTGAAACCGTCAGAAACGATAGCGTTAAAGTGTACGAATACATCTTGGCCGCCGTTGTCTTGAGATAGAAAGCCGAAGCCTTTAGTTTCGTTAAACCATTTTACTGAACCAGTTACTTTAGACATAAAAATACCTTTGAATTAAACATAAAAATTATGATTTGTTTTGTGGATCTTTTCTAAGCTATTGAATGTTCAATCAAGAGGAAGTTGTACGCAGGTGTCTGAATTGGGGATTCAAGATTTTACTGAGAGGAAACTTAAACTAAATGTTGCATTAACAGCTCTCTTCTAAGAGCCAAGGCACACTATACACCTTGTTTAGAAAATAGCTACATTTATTTTAGATAAATTAAATGTGCTCATTATTAACTCGATAAATTGTATTGTTCGAAAAAGTTGAATAAGTAGAACGAATAGTATGGCTCATAATTTTAGCTCATCAACCTAAAATAGAACCTTATCGATAGCCATAGATTGAACATGCGATTTGCAAGCGGTCACAAAGATAAACTAGGAGAACTAGTATGAGTACATTCAGAGAAATTCGTCAGCTTATTCCTGCGCAACCTACTGCTGATGGTGATGGAGTGAAAATTCGCCGAGTAGCGGGTTTCAATCATGCTAGCTTTTCTCCATTTTTGATGATGGATGAACTCAAATCAGAAGACCGTGCTGACTATATCGGCGGTTTCCCTCCGCATCCGCACCGCGGTATCGAGACGCTTACTTATATGTTGAAAGGTCATTTCCAGCATCGTGATCATATGGATAATGTTGGCGAGCTTCGTTCCGGTGGTGCACAGTGGATGGCAGCAGGAAGAGGCGTCATCCATAGCGAAATGCCTATTATGAAGGAAGGCGAACTGCATGGTTTCCAAATTTGGATTAACCAGCCTGCGAAAAATAAGATGCAGCCAGCTCAATATCATGACTTTCAACCTGAAACGATCACTGAGTTTGATACTCCGAATACGGGGGTTGTACGTTTGATTGCGGGTCATATGACTATAAACAACGAACGAATTCAGGGGCCGCTAACAGAGACAGGTGTTGCTGCCACGGTAGCCGATTGGAGAGCGATGGGTGGTCAAGCTTTGAATTTGAACACGGAGCAAGACAACAACATGATGCTCTATGTCTATAAAGGTCGTATTCAATTAAAAGGTCGTGAGATCAATCGAGGCGAAATGGCCATTTTATCGAAAGGTGAATGGGTTGAATTGCAGGCCGAAAAAGAGAGTGGTGCACTGATCTTTATTGGTGAGCCAATTAATGAACCCGTGGTGCATTATGGCCCTTTTGTCATGAATAGCATGGAAGAGATAGAACAAGCCATCCAAGACTACAACTCTGGGTTGTTTGAAACTTACTAGTTTGGACTGCCTACTCGCTTTTTCAGTTAGCGAGCAAATTAAAACAGTTTTGAGCCTGAATATTGGGCTCGACCAGAAGCAAATACGATAATCCACTGCCATCGAATTTGCGTTAGCCACGTTTAATCCACGTGGCTTTTTTCTACTTCTGACTCCATCGTATGATGGCTTCCTTTCCTGCTTCAATTCCTAACTCATAAGCATGACGCAGTGGTGCTGGCGATCGACTCAGCCGTTTCAACTTGAATGTTTCAGGAGGACACACTTGAATGATTTCGATACCAGGTGGTGGGTTGTTGATCAGCGCTAAGGTCTGATTGTAGCGAACTTCACGTGTCAACATCGGTTCAATTAATCCGGGCGTTTCTTTCAACATCCTCCTAGTTAGGGCGCTGAATCTTCCTCTTGGCTTTTGATAGCTTGCGGGCTGGCTGCGTAAAATCATAATCTTTTTGGCTCCTCGCTTTATTGCTTCTGCAACAGGAAGTGCGTCTGAGACGCCACCATCAACGTATCTAATTCCGTTCAGTGATACGCCATTTCGGTAAAGTACAGGCAGTGCGCTGCTGGCTTTCATTGTTTCTGCCAAGTCGTCGACATCAGGAAGGTGGTACTCCGCTTGCCCATTGTCTTGACGCGTCACGCCTAAAAAGAAAGGTCGTGAATCAGCTTTGAGCGCAGATTTATCGATGCCAAGTTCTTCGAGGGTGACATTCCACATCCAGTCTAAGTTCATCATATCACCACCACGTAGAAGTTGAGATGGAGAGATAAATTCTTTTCTTAAGCTGTAATCGAGGTAGATTTTTAAGTTACGTCCGGGCATTTTAGCTAAGTAGGCAGCCAAGTTGCTAGCACCCGCAGACACTCCCCAAAAGCTATCAAATGGAGAGAACTCGCTAGCAAGAAAATGATCGAGTATGCCGCATGAAAATACGCCTCGCATGGC
This sequence comes from Vibrio sp. Vb1026, assembly GCF_033338745.1. Taxonomy (NCBI): domain Bacteria; kingdom Pseudomonadati; phylum Pseudomonadota; class Gammaproteobacteria; order Vibrionales; family Vibrionaceae; genus Vibrio; species Vibrio sp. Vb1026. The sequence continues at coordinate 303,170 of NZ_JAWOTH010000002.1, read as the reverse complement.
TCCACCTTCGACAATCAATGCTCGAGAGCCTACTTTTTCCATCACTTCGCTCCACTCTTTATCAATCGGATAATAGCATGCAGCTTAACGCATAATGGTTTTATACCCAAGTGGGCCAAAGGTCTAGGTTGCGTTCCTTTGAATAAAAAGGGCATCAATGGATGCCCTTGTCACTTTTAGCCTATGGAATTGCGGGTAATTGAGTCTCTAATTTAGTGAAGGAGACCGAGCCAATTAGCCCCCTTACATAGAGCCATACCTGTAGTCCCATACTGATCGTTGTTGGAATAGTTTGATGATCACTTGTTAAATAGGCATACAAACACTATCCAGAGCGTTGTAAGCAAAAGTAATGGGGTGAATACTTTCTGGATAGAAGCGCCATCAGTTAAATTGTAAATTTTGATGGATTCATTATAGAACGCTCGTTTGAATTCTTTGAAGCTAATGTCGCTCTTCGCATGCGACTGTTCATAGTGCTGGTGCGCAGCGTCCGATAGCTGGTATTCCAAGTCTTGGAGCTCGTACTCCTTGTTAAAAAACGCATCCCAAGCCGAAAGGCGGGCTATCGTTTTAGGAGATGGATCCCCATTTAGTTTCTCTAGACGTTTAGCATAAGCTGCTTGATATTTATCCACGGTATATTCCTGTCTGAATAGACGTTGAGTTAGAACATATGTAAAAAAGAAAAATAAGTAATAAAAGGTTTTTTACGTTCTATACCTGTGATAAATGCTAAAAATTTCAATGCTCTAGCACTCCGATGTCGCAAATGATATTGATGGAATTGCTCTGCGACAAATAAAATAATTACTCTAGATAACAACGAATTTTTGTTGTTTTTTTAAAAAACTGATCATGAGATTGAGTGGGGATTTTTACCGAGAAGAATTTCGCTACTGTAACTGTCTATATTTACTCAAAAAGAGAAAATCTTAGAAGCTTTCTTTGATTGATGTGAGATATTTTAGGTCGAAAAGCATTAATTTTGGCTATGCTTATAGTTCGTCTTTTTTGTTGTTGAACTCTACTTCGAGGGGGAAAGAACCCATATTTCGAGCATAGGATAGCTCGCTTTTTCGTTACGTCGTTCTTGGAGTTTGAATCAGTGACGACGCTATGAGTCTAGCATCTTGAACTCACTTGGGTGTATTAATTAATTATAAAAGTAAAGCAGTGCTGAGCTAGGATAAACTTCAACGTAAAGGTGACGGTATGAATATACAATCAGCCATTATTGAATATGCGATAGCGATTATAGGCTTACTTTTGACGGGCGTTACCCTCTGAGCATGACTGCCCAGAGGATAGAAAGCGCATTAGCTTTTTGCTAACGATTGATGTTGTATCGAGCCATTGCAGCTTCTTCTGACGATACAACCGTTTTACCAATTGGTGCGAGTGAAATAACCGCTAGCTTGAGGTGTTGGAGCGCAAACGGAATGCCGATTATGGTGACAAAGCATGCTGCTGCAGAAAGTACGTGACCGATAGCTAACCAAAGGCCTGCAAATACAAACCAAAGGACGTTACCAATAACGCCGAGCGGACTGGTGCCAATGTCCATTTCATTGGTCAATTCATCGCGTGAGATGGCCTCTTTACCGAATGGGAAAAAGGAAAAATTACCCATAACGATACACGCACGCCCCCAAGGTATTCCGATGATGCTAATAAAGGCCAAAATACCAAAAAACCACCATAGCAACCCCATAAATACGCCACCAAATACAAACCAAATGATGTTACCAAGTGTTCTCATTCTATTTCCTTTATTCTTGAATGTGATGATTCAGATACCTGAGAGCAGCGTAAAACAAATCTAAACCGTCTGTTTTGTCGATGTGTGCTTTTGTGCCCTCATTCACCTGATTGATAGAATAATCGCTGTAGTCTTAACAGAGAATGAATGCCTTCCCTAAGGCAAGTCTTTTTAGTATAGAGCGTAATACTCAATCAAGCATATAGCCAAGAATCGCATTATCTAGAGACAACTTTCTCGATATATTGACAAATTTGCTCTGCCAATCGATGGCTGGCAATGTTGCGTTTTACTACTTCATTAGCAATATTTCCAGACTCAACGACGCCAAACCAGTCGAGCAACATCGAATGGAAACCTTTACTCGTCAGCATTGGCGTCCAGTCTTTCAAATTGATTTTTTGCTCTTGGTTAGCTTGCCATAGTTTGCCTTCAACGAAGGAGTCGAACTCAACTGCCTTGTTTGCATAACAAGCTTGAACGCGCTCTGTAGTGATACCGAAGTGGCGATTCATCGAGGCGTGGAGCAAAGTATCTCCATGTTGCCACTGAATATCTAAACGCGCCAACTGACTACCTTCAAGTTGATGAGTTACATAAGCATCTTTTAGATCGGCTTTGGCTGTGACGTTAACGCTGTCTAATGGGTGAATAAAATCATCAAATATAAAGGTACGAACATCCCCCGGTAGTTGGTGACGGTTCTTTTCCCAGCGTAGCGACTTTAAGTCAGATATGTTGCCTTGCTGCACTTGTGGCATATGTTGGTTGTAAAGTGGAATGTGACGACGGTTAAAGCCCACATAGAGTGGCTGTCTCTCTTTTTCGGCAATGTCGTACAGCTTTTCTACGTCATCAGCACTATTCGCTAATGGTTTGTCGACAAAGGTTGGAATTCCATGCTGCAGAAAAAATGCCGCTATTTGAGGGTGTACGCTTGTTGCCGCATGAATCATGACGGCATCGACGCCAAAGTGCAGAAGTTGCTGGTAGTCTTGGCAGATCTCTGAGATTCGATACTGCTTAGCCAGGATCTCAAGTGTGTTTGGGTTGCGGGTACAAAATACAAGTTCGATATTTGGAAGCTGAGTGATAACAGGAAGGTATGCTTTCTGAGCGATATCCCCTAGACCAATAATACCAATTTTCATCCTAGTCCTTATCTCGATGTATGGATCGCGGACTGTCAGTATAACGCTTGGCGCGGCGATGAGTTTAAATACCTTGTTAGAAAAAGCCTGATTCACACTTTGAGCCAGGCTTTATTGAATGATTTAGGAAACGGCTCGGCAGGCTTTGAATATATCTAACTTGCTATCGTAGGCTTGAGTTTGTACATCCATAATGCCTAATAAAGAGTGGAACACGTTATCATGTGAGTATTGGCCTGCATTCTGTGCTTGCTTATACAAACAGTCGGTATTGATCTGCTTCGCTTGTTTAAAGCCCGAAGACAGCCACATAATCAAAGGAACGCGTTTTTGGAAATCTGGTGCAAGGCCATAAGGCATACCATGTAAGAACAATCCGTTTTCGCCTAGTGACTCACCGTGATCCGATATGTAAATTAGCGCAGTGTTATACTCAGACTCTAACGCTTTAAGTTTTTTGATGGTTTCTGCCAATACAAGATCGGTGTAGCGTATTGTATTGTCATATGTGTTCACTATTTGTTCGATGCTACAGTTTTCGATGTCTGCACGTGGACAGTCTGGTTTAAAGAAGGCGTTGTCTCTTGGGTAACGCTGAAAGTAGGTCGGACCGTGGCTTCCTATAAGGTGCATGGCGACCACTCGGTTACCGTGCATATCCGCGACTTCCTGATCAAAATGATCTAATAGCGCCATGTCGTAACAAGTTTGGCCATTACACATAGGGTTTACTTGCTTTCGATCCACTTCAATTTTCTTGATCTTGTGGGCTACTTCTTTATCCCCACCGTCATTTTCTTTCCAAATGAGGTCAACCCCAGCGCGCAGCATTATATCGAGAGCATTGTCCTGGTTATCCGCTTTGGTGCGTTCAAACTCGTTTCGCGTGAGCTGTGAAAACATACAAGGCACAGATACAGCAGTCGCGGTGCCACAAGACGCGACGTCTTGAAATGAGATAACATCCAGTTTACTAGTATAAGGGTTTGTCTCTCGTGTATAGCCATTGAGTTGGTAGTTCTGCGTTCGAGCGGTTTCTCCTACGACAAAAACCAGTAGTGTTGGTTTGCGCTGTGCTTGCTGTACGGCGCTATCTGACTGCTTTGCATCTGTGCCGATTTCTCGATATGGCTCTGGCGTGGTGAAATATTTCTCCTTCACATACCCGGTCGCGCTGTAAACGAACTGGGTGGGTATGATGATTTTTTTTAGGTGGCTATTGTTGCGCCCTACAGATGCGTAGTCTTGATAGTACACGCTGGCAATGACGGCGATGACAGCTAGCGACGACAGCATCGATACTAATTTGGTAACAGAGAAGTACAGTAATTGGTGACGTTGAGATTGCAGCTTGACCTTAAAGATAATTATCGCTGGGATAACTCCCATAATCAGCGTCCAAATTACAGAGTGAGCACTCAGGTAAGAACTCGCCTCGCTCGAATCGGTTTCAACAATATTGGCAATCATTCCAGAATCGAAAAGTGTGCCATAGTTATAGCTTGCGTAGCTCACCATACTTGAAACAATGATTAAAATTATAAAGAACGGCTTGCCGATCCAAGGCCAACTAAATAAATTAAAAAGGAAATTGAGCGCGGCAAGAAAGAAAATTGGTATTGTGATAATAAATCCAATCTTGACATTATCTAAGTGTGTAAAGATGCCGATCAGTTCTTTATAAATAGGGATGTTTACGACGAGAGCGAAATACAGCGCCAACAGGAAAGTAAAGGTAACGTAAGAGATACCTCTCTGTTGTAAATCATGTGTCTTCATAATGAGTGTCTTGAATAAAAATTAGAGCAAGAACGAAGCCCAAATAAAAAGGGCAAGAGTTAACGCAACAAATACTGCTGCTGAACCAATATCTTTGGCTCTACCACTGAGCTCGTGCCAGTCATCGCTAACACGGTCGACAACCGCTTCTACGGCGGAATTAATGAGTTCGACGATCAATACCAAGAACAGGCTACTGATCATCAGCACTCTTTCGTATGTGGTGACAGGAAGGAAAAAAGCACATACGGAAAGCACCAAGGCGAGAATCAATTCTTGTCTAAAAGCGGCTTCGTGTGTCCATGCGGCTTTCAATCCTTGAAATGAATAGCCGGTCGCATCCATGACACGGCGTATACCTGTTTTACCTGGCTTCAAAATATGACCTTACTATTTAAGCATTGGGATGGAACACATATCCCAGAGAGGTAACGAGATTAATCGTTACAGCGTGAAACATTTGTGAATAGAATCCATCGCGCGATAATTTAAGAAAAGTGCTTATTTAATCAAGATCGTAGACGGTATAGCCTTTGTTCTGGAGACATTTACGCAATACGAGAGATTGGGTTTTGGTTGAATCATTTGTTCCACTCAAAGCACCAGCTCCAGCTCCTACAGCACCGCCGGCAGCAGCACCGACAGCCGCTCCACCTAATCCGTCTTCTAGCGCACCAGCAGCTGCGCCGATCAATGCGCCTGTAACTGCCCCATTAGTGGCTTCAGATTTCGCTGCCTCTGATTTGTCGACATTTTCTGCATAGCCTTGGCAGTAAAGAAAGTCTTGTTCATATGTACTAGGGTCAACATTGGTCATGTCGACGACAGGTTTTTGGTTGTAGGCGCAAGCTGTAAGCGTAGAAGTAAGCGCCATAATCAGGATAAAAGATTTATACATGAGTACTATCCATTTAGTGTGTGAATCTTATGGATTAAATGTACACTGTTTTATTGTTGGGCTCTGTCGCTTGAGTGTATTGAAGTGTCGTCTTCTGTAAACGGGGTAGGAAGGTTAAGTTAACTGTCTGATTTTTTGAGGCTAAGTGTGAAGCAAGCTCCTCCAAGTGGGCTATGGCAAATCGAAACTTCTCCACGTTGAAGCTCCATTATCTGTCTGACAATCGCCAAACCGAGCCCAAACCCGCTCGTCTTTTTGTTGCGAGATTCATCCGCGCTGTAAAATGGTTCGAATAGATGAGGCCAATGCTTTTCTTCAATACCTATGCCATCATCATGAACATTGATGAAGCAGCGGTGCTGATCGTGTTTTATCTCTACTAAAATCTGCTTATCTGCGTATCGCATTGCATTGCGCAGCAAGTTATCTAAGGCTCGCTTTAACAATTTTGGGTCAGCAAACGCAAGAACGTTTTCTGAGTTTACTTCTTGAAGCGAGATAGCGAGCGTAGTCTCTTTTTGCCATCTCTGTCGTAACTCTTTGACTAAGTTGAATAGGACGACTTCTTCTTGAGTTTGTAATGCTGTGTCAGGACGCTCCATCTTTGCGTAGTAAAGCAATTCTTCAACCATTTCTTCCATCTCGTCAATGTCTTCGACGATACTGTAAACATACTTTTTCTGTTGTTCAGTTAAGGTTGAATCCGATAACAAATCTGCTTGCCATTGTAAGCGGAAGATTGGGGTACGCAATTCATGTGCAACGGCGTTAGTTAGCATTTTATTGCTAGTGATCAAGCGAGATACTTTATCGGCCATCGTGTTAAAGCTTTTGTTTAACGTCCCAACAGACTTAGCGCTTGAGGTACTAGCTCGAGCCTTGAAGTTACCTGAGGCAAACTCAACGGTCACTCTCTCTAGCTCTCGAATCCGACGGCTTAAGAACCAGATCAACAATATGCAATACAGAGCAAATCCAGCTAAAAAGAACAACCAAACGATATTGTCATCAAAGTTGGCAGCTTTAACCACAGGACTATTCGGATTATCGCTCATTTTAAAGATAGGCGTGCTCGCATCTAGGCGGAACCAGATATCCCTTTCTTCATCGTAAGCGACGTTAACGGAGGTATCACTTTCAAACGCCTTTTTGATGTCTGTTGGAAGCTCTTCAAGCGTATGAGGCACCAACAAACGATGGCTTGATGTGGCAAATTGTTCCAACTGTTGTTGAGTATATTCTAATCCGTGTTCTTTATAGATAGGGTAGATCAGATCGTGAAAAGCTTGACCCTCATGCTCTTGTAATAGGTAGTCATAATCTGTGTTGATCTCATAAACTAAGAACTCGTATCCCCACAAGCTAGCCATAAACAGAATGATAAGGCCAACAAAGCTTTCCAGATAAATCCGTCTCATTATTCATTCCATGCATCAGGCATAAATAGGTAGCCTTTGCCGCGAACGGTAATGATTTTTTGTGGTGAGCAAGAAGCATCGCCTAGCTTCTTTCTCAGTGTCACTATGCGATTATCAATGGTGCGGTCTGTTCCATCGTATTCAATACCACGTAGTGTTTTGGTCAGCCACTCACGTGATAGTGTTTTTTCAGCATGCGTAGCAAGAACCCACAACAAATCGAACTCGCCGTCTGTCAGCGCAATTTCTTCTTGGTTCATTACGCACGATTTACGCAATCGGTTTAAACACAGAACACCAATTTGTAGGCCGTTTTCGGACTCGGTAGGCGCCGCCTCTTTTCTTCTTAATAGCATGCGAATACGAGCCAGCAATACGCGAGGTTTGATGGGTTTAGTAACAAAGTCATCTGCGCCTATTTCTAATGCGGCGACATGATCGAAGTCATCATCACTTGCTGTCAGCATCAACACTTTGCCTTTGTAGCATTCTCGGATTTGACGACATACACTCAGACCATCTTGCCCGGGTAGCATCAAATCTAACAGCACCACGTCTGGTTGTGTGTCAATAATCGCATTGGGTGCGTCCGTCCCATTGTCGATACATTTGACCTGAAAACCTTGTTCAACAAAATACTCTCCCAACATAGTTTGTAATTTGGGATCGTCTTCCACAATGATTAGAGATGGTTTGATTTGTTGTGCGTTCATTTAAGTGATGTATACAATATTTAATATCAATGGAACTTAAACAAATTTACGAATTATTTCAAATAAAGCTTTCTCAGAATAAGGTTATCGGATGAGTTAACTGGATAAAATTGCCAATTAATGATTTAAATCTAATCACCAATCACATTTCGAGAGATGTAAAAAGGCGCAACGTTTGCGCCTAGGTATGGAATCTTAAAGCGAAATTACCGCTTATTCGGTGGTACATACGACGCTGTTGTCGCTGCCAAATGCATTTGGAACGTAAGCATCAGCTTGTGGGTCATTTTCCCACTTCGCGTCATCGAGCAAGTAACGGAACTGAACATTCTGCGCTTTAGGTAAGCGGGTTTTAAATTTAAACTGACGACTTTTCTTCACTAATTTCATCGGTTCTGGTTGCCAGTTGTTGAAGTCTCCAGCAATTTGGACAGAGTCCCACTGATCTTTATCTAGCTCGAACGTGACTTCGACTTCATCTTTTGTCTTAAAGAATCTCTTTTTAAGCATTGATCTTTCCTTGTTCGTACAAAAACTGTTCTAACTATTACTCGTGTTTCATAATGATTTCAAGTTTTATCGAATTGTTGCTGGTATCTGATGAGGGGAGTATCCGAACGGTGAATAGTTCGTTGTGCTGGTTTCGTGTACTGAGGGATCGTTAGAGAGAAAATTCACTAGCCTAAAATGGTCAAAGAACAGAGTTTGTTAGCGAGCCGAGAGTCCGTATCTTGAAGTCAAACCGTTATCATGTATTATCTTAAATCACCATTTTCCTTGATGTAGCTATGTTGAAGTTGAACCGTACATTGTTGACTGCGATAGTTTGCTTAGTTGCTATGCTTTTGAGTAGTGTCGCTCCTGTGGCGCAGGCTTCCGCTCCGATGAAAACAATTGATGTACGCGATCTTATTGTTCAACAGGCTGCTCTGCACAAACAACTTGGCGTCAATGACGACTGCGTAGAATCACATCACGATGAGTCAGCCATCAATAAGGCACAACAATCTCACACGAGTTGTAGCTCTTCCTGCATGGTCAAAATTCCCGCCAACTTATCTCAAAACGACTTACTGCTTCTTCCTTATAGCCTTGCTTTGATTGATAGGCCTCTAGTCGAAAAAGTAGTGACAGTGATCACCAAGCTTTATCGTCCTCCGATTGTTTAATTCCTCATCTCAAATTACTTGGGGTTTACCCCTTTTTACCAAATGAAATGATTTGGCATTTGAATGCCACAAGGAAATAAACAATGAAAAAACTACTTGCCTTATGTAGTGCACTTTTACTGACTTTTACCGCTCATGCAGCGCAATTTGAAGAAGGGAAGCACTACAAAGTTCTGGATGTAAAGAAAGCATCGAAACCTGTTGTGACGGAATTCTTTTCTTTTTATTGCCCACATTGCTACAAGTTTGAGTCGCTTATTGAGCGTTTAAAACCTGCTCTGCCAAAAGAGGCAAAGTTTGAAAAGGTGCATGTGGGGTTCATGGGCGGAGATATGGCGATTCCGATGGCCAAGTCCTACGCGACGATGGTGTCGCTAGGAGTTGAAGATACAATGATTCCTGCCATGTTTGCCCAAATTCATCAAAAGCGACAAGCGCCAAAAGACGAAGCTGAGCTGAAACAACTCTTCGTTGATAATGGCGTAGAAGGTAAGAAGTTTGATGCGGCGTACAACAGTTTCGCCGTAAACTCAATGCAGAAAGGTTTTGATAAGCAATTCTCTGCCAGCACGTTAAGAGGGGTTCCGGGTGTGGTTGTGAACAATAAATACATTGTTTTGGCCAACGAAATTCGTACTTACGACGAGTACAATCAATTAGTTAATTACTTATTGACGCTGTAACTGTAAATAGCATTGAAGCTTAAAAATGGCGACGGTAGAGTCGCCATTTTTATGCTTATCACTTTCGTATTATCTAAGAACGCTTGTACATGCTTGAGTCGGAACACTAGTCATAAATATGGCATGCGGATAAAACAAGCTAGCAGCAGTGATTGCAACATTACATGGCTGAGCAATCGTGGTTTTAATCACATTGGTAAGCACGGCACCTGTATTATTTACTGTTTGAGCGGCGGCTTGTTGTGCCTGGTAAGACACGCAACCTGTCGTTGCATTGATCATCGCAGTGCTAAACAAAAGTTTGCGAAAAAACATATTCATATCCTTTGTGAATGCTTTGAATTACTTATATGTGGATTGATTCATAAATGAAACAAAACAGTGTTCAAAATATGTGTGCATTCACGAAATGAACATTGTTTTATAAAAAGACGTTTTTTTGTGATCTTAGTACTGGACAGACCAGGTTATGAAACTAAAGCTAATCCGTGCATTACGATTACGCCGAAGGTCAGTTTGCTCCTCATTCCTTGATATCCCTTGGGCTCGGCGTCTTGTTCGACTTTCCTCACGAGCTTTTCTGCATACCAAACAGCAAGATACCCAATTGCTAAGAGTAGGGTAGCGACCGCGTAATGTTTGTGGCCCTGCAGTAATGCACCCCAAGCCAGTAAGACAAAAAGGTTGCTGAGAATTAATATATTTCGGCTAAGGCGATGGTAGTAATGCTCAATGCCATTACCCCAAAGGATGCCGGATAAAAAACTTAATATAACGGCGCTATATGCGATGAAAAATTGCTGACCACTTAAATTGAAGAGTGAGATGTCAGCGAAAATCAGCCCTAAACTAAACACAAATGGAACTAGGCCTAAGTAACCGAGTTGTAGCATGGTTGAGCGTGTTGTCATGGTCGTCACCTTATAATTGTTGCTCTATCATATTGGTAAGCGTAGTACTTGTCGGTGATGTGGAGCTTGGAAAAGTCGCAATAACTTTACCTTCAGAGCTAATTAGAAACTTGTAGAAGTTCCATTTTGGTTTTATGCCTGCTTGGTTAGTAATCTGGTTGAAGACTGGATTCGCATCTACACCTAATACTGAAGAGCGAGCCATCATTGGAAAGGTTACCCCGTAATCGAGATAACAGACTTTCGCTGTGTTTGTTTCGCTTCCTCTATCTTGTCGAAAGTCATTGCTCGGGAAACCGATAACGGTGAAGTTTTGGTCTTTGTAAGTTTGATAGAGGGTTTCTAACTGTTCGAACTGAGGAGTGAAGCCGCACTGGCTTGCTGTATTGACGATTAGTAGTGTCTTTCCCTTAAAGCTTTCGCATAGATCGACTTCTTCCGTTGAGTTTAACAACCTTTGCTTACCTTGAAGAATATCAGGGCACTCAGATGCAAGAGCAAGCGAATTCATGGAGAGAAAGCTAACAAGAGCGGCGAAGTTCAGTAATCCTTTCATGGTGTTGTTCCCCTTGTTTTCAATAAGTATAACTACTTAAGTGCAAAGAGGATCGATCAAAAAAGCCGCACAAATGCGCGGCTTTTTTCTAGAGCTGAGATCTGACTATGCCAGTTTCAACTCGAACTGGTTCAGGTACATTACCATGTCTTCAATCGTCAGTACCGGCATGTTGTGCAGGCGACCGAATGCTACGATCTCCGGTGCCTTTGCCATCGTGCCATCTGGATTGGTCACTTCACACAGTACGCCAGCGGGTTGAAGCCCTGCCATTTGCATCAGATCAATCGTACCTTCTGTGTGACCACGGCGAGTCATTACACCACCTGGACGTGCGCGCAGAGGGAATACGTGACCCGGGCGAGCAAGATCTTCCGGTTTTGCGTGCGGGTTTGCCGCCGTTTTAATGGTCGTTACGCGGTCTGCTGCTGAAACACCCGTTGTTACACCAACTTTCGCTTCAATAGAAACCGTAAATGCGGTTTGGTTTGCACTGTTGTTGTTTACCACCATTGGAGGCAGTTCCAGTTTGTCTGCTTGAGCATCTGTTAAGCACAAACAAACGATGCCGCTACATTCGCGGATCATCAATGCCATTTGCTCGTTAGTGAGGTGCTCGACTGAATAAATGATATCGCCTTCGTTTTCGCGATCTTCATCATCAAGAAGCAGTACGCCACGGCCTTCTTTTAAAGCGATAAGTGCGTTTTCAACGCGAGTAATTGGGTCGCCGAATTCGGCAAGTAGTGATGACTGATTCATGGTTAACTCCTAAATTTCACCAGAATCAGGGCGGTATGAGAGATCGCCGTAAAATACGATCAAAAAGAAGTGCACCAGCATTCTTAGCGATCTGACTCGCTATGCTGGTGTATTCTTATTCTCTTTCATCCGGACTATAACCGTCGGCTCTGGCATCTCACCAGATCTGCTGACCTCGACGAATCGAGCGCTCGCGGGCTCACTTGAAAAAGTATACCGCCGGTGGGGAATTTCGCCCCGCCCTGAGAACAATTAAAAATGTACCACTTCATCCAAGTTGTGAAGAAGTGGAGCTAGGATAGTACTGCGAACTGAATAGCTTGGAAAGTCGATTCCATCTGTATGATGGAAAAGTGTGCTATCGACGGAAATAATCTGTGCGAATAAAGTGATCAATTTGCTGCGGCACGAAGGTGTTGTAAATCAGGCTCGTATGCGTTTGCTTCACTTCGATATGATCTTGCATACCGTCCAGTCTTGTCTCTTCTACGGTAACGGTACCGTCCGACATGGTGTTGTCATTACGGATCAACAATGGGCGAGCGCCAATCGGCATCGTTCCTGCGATACTGCCGAGTTTTTGAGGGAAATCCCAAGCGTCATCATGTTTGTTTAATCCGTGGTGTGGCGAATTGCCTAAAATTGCACCCAATCCGAGATCTTGAATCCGACCTACTATGGACGCGCCTTTAAGAGGCGAACCGATAGCGACAACATGAGAGATTAAGTTAGTGCTCGGTTTTCTGTTGGCGAGATAGCGCTTAATCATCAAGCCTCCCAAGCTGTGTCCCACGAGCACGTTTGTGGTCAGTGGATTAAGCGAATGATCAATAGAATCAAACAGTGAAGACTCATCGATAGCAACAGTGTTATAGCTGAGTACTAGCGTTTCGTATCCGAGTTTTCTCAGCTTTTGGCTAAGAGGCTGCATGACCAGCCCATGCATATAAAGACCATGTAAGATGATGATTTTCATAATACCTCCTAGATTTATGACGTCGTAGATATCCTACTCTAATTAACAAAGAACTACTTGTGCTTTGTGGTGCATATTTACGTTTTGCTGCAAAGTTTGACTGCTGTAGCAAGCGACTCAGCCCAGTAAATCCTGTACTTGTTGTTGCAATTGATGACGATTTAAAGACGCAGGACTTAACACTTCACCGATAACAACATCCACTTTTGACCAAAAACGAGTCGGTCGTTTTGTGAGAGCATGTCCGCCTTTGTGGCTGAAAAAAGAACCCCAAAGCCCTTTTAACGCCATAGGGATGACAGGTACAGGGTTACGTTCGAGGATTTTCTCTACACCAGAGCGAAACTCACCCAATTGACCGTTAGACGTTAAACGACCCTCAGGGAAGATACAGACAACCTCACCGTCGTTAAGTGCTTGTTCAATCTGCTCAAATGCTCGTCGGTAAGTGTCGGCACACTTACGTGGAGAACAGATCGGGATAACACCGGCATGACGGAATACATATTTAAGAACAGGTAGCTCGCTGATGGACTTGTCCATCACAAAACGAACCGGGCGAGTAGAGGTTCCCATCAAAATCAATGCATCGACATAGCTAACATGGTTAGCCACGATTAACGCAGCGCCTTGTTCAGGAATATGTTGGCGCCCCTTTACGGACACACGATACATACAATGGCTGAGTAAATAACTGATAAAGCGTTGTGTAAATTCCGGTACTTGGCGATAGACATAGATCGCCACGAAGAAGTTACCTATTGCCATCATGGCAAACAGTTCCACAATAGAAAGCTCTAGTACGCTGAGTACAACGATCGAAACCAAAGCAGACACCACCATAAACAACGCATTCATGATGTTGTTAGCAGCAATGGCACGTGCACACTCCCCTTTGTTTGAACGCGATTGGATGAACGCATAAAGAGGAACAATAAAGACACCGCCGCTTACACCAACAAGGAACAGGTCAATCATGACGCGCAGATGTTTGGATTCAGCAACGAAGCTTTGCACATCATAAAAGTGCACCGGAAGTGATAGATAACTTGGGACTGCCCATAGCAAGTCGACGCCAAAGACTGTCAGACCAAGGATACCGAATGGCAAAATACCAAGCTCAACGTGGTTGAAAGAAAGTTTTTCACACAACCAAGAGCCTGTCGCGATACCAATCGAAAACAATGCCAACAGTAAAGAAACGACAGTGCTATCTGCGAACAAATGTTCGCGTGCGAAGTTAGGGAATTGAGTTAGGTAAGTCGCACCCATGAACCAGAACCAACTGATGGCAAGAATAGACATCCAGATGCCTCTCTGTTTTTTTGCCACTTTTAACGTGTTCTTTAAACCAGAAATCGGTTCAAATTTCGCTTTGTCATTCGATTGGCTAGGCATCGCTGGAATATTCACGCTGCTCATGAACCCAAGCAAAGACAAGGCAATCACGGTACAAGAAGCAATCAAGGTACCATTAGGAATGGATAGCAGCAGGCCTGCACAAAGCGTACCTATAAGAATCGAAAGGAACGTGCCCATTTCAACCCAAGCATTTCCTTTAACAAGCTCATTTGGTTTGAGCGCTTGTGGTAGCAAGGCGTATTTCACGGGACCAAAATAGGCCGATTGAGTGCCTGTCATAAACAGCAGAACCAGCATCAGCATGGCACTTTGGGTGGCAATAGCGGTTGCTGCGCAAGACATGATAGCTAGTTCGATGAGCTTTAGACGTCGGATTAACTTGGCTTTGTCCATGCAGTCAGCGACGGCACCAGCATGCGCTGAGAATAGAAAGAAAGGTAGGATGAATAAGCCTGCCGCCAAATTAACGAATAGATTGACGGATATTGGTAGGTTATCAATTTGGCTGTATGTCACCATCAATAACAGAACGTTTTTGTAGATGTTGTCATTGAGTGCGCCAAGGCATTGCGTCACAAAGTAAGGAAAAAAGCGTTTTGAGAAAAACATACGGGCCCCGATTAAACAAAGTCGAATGAGATGGGAGCACTTTATGCTCAATGAACGATTAAACCAGCTTTCTTTTTCAAGTGACGTTGTATGCCACCAAAAGTAACGAAATTCGTTACTTTCATTTCCATTCGTTTATTGAGTTACTAATTCCGAGACTTCTGAGTAGGTTTTCTTTCCCATGGTTCAAACAGAGGGAACGTCCAACGACGCATCGCAATAATCAGAGAGGTGCCGTGTTTTTCGTCCATATCGAGAGAGCTATCATTTTGGCAAGCCTGATAAAACTCATCGATGACCTTTTGCAGTTTCTGTTGTAGCTTCTTGTTGGTTGGTACACTCATCAATCCTGTTGCCATGGAGAACTTTTCATCTTCACCAGAAAAGTAGCTTTGGAAAAAGGCGTCTTGAACTTGCTGTTGGAAGAACCGTTGAATAGGGCCGCCCATCTGCCACTTAAATGTCGGAGATATACGCAAACGAATTTTGTTATTTGGCTGCAAGTCGATGATGTTCAGACGATCCAAATGAGCAAGCTTTTGCACCAGTTCAAATTCATTGAAGGTGTATTGCTGAACGATTTGCTCAAACTGATAGCCATTTACAACACAGATTGCCACGAGTAGCAGGGCTTTATCATCAACCAACTGCTTTTCTTGCTCTAACGTTAGCGACTCTAGACCTTTATTGTGCGCAGCCGCAAGCTTAAACAGGTCCGCCATTTCTAAACCAATCAATTGGCAAATGCGTTCTAAGCGTTCAAGACTAATGTGTTGACCTTCAGCGAGTAAACGTTTGACGCTTCCTTCACTTAAATCAAGGTGTTGTGCAACATCAGCATAATGCAGCCCAGCTAACTTTAGTTGGCGTTTAAGCTCTTTAATTAACGTATAGCTTTCTGACATTTACGCTGTTACCTCGTCGTGTAACTGCTCTAGGTACGTTTGCATAAAGGTTTTGCGTTTTTGCGCTTCGCGTCTTGCTGACTCTGTGTTCATAGTTTCAGCGATTTTGAATAACTTGGTCTGAAAGTGATCCAGAGTGAATTGTTTATCGTTAAGTTCACGTTCTTCGGCAAATATATCGCTGTCGTTGTAAAGTTGCGCGTTAAATTGAGTGCTGACTTGAATGCATCGCGTCACGCCAATTGCGCCTAAAGCGTCCAGACGGTCGGCATCTTGGACGATTTTGGCTTCTAACGTATTTGGCCTGATGTTTGCGCTAAAGCTGTGTGCCTCTATCGCATGAGCAATGGCATCATGATATTGCTGGGGATAATCGATACTCTCTAAAAATGCGACCGCTTTTTTGGCTGCGATGATTGAGCTCTCTTTGCGATTTGGGTGATCTTTCGGGTAAGTAAAGCAATCATGCAAATAGGCAGCCGGTAATACAATCGCGATGTCTGCATTTTCTTCTTTGCAGAGCTGTTTCGCTGTTTTGACCACGCGTTTTACGTGTTTAAGATCATGAGCTGCATCTACTTGCATCTCTTGCTGCATAAATTCCAAAAATTGCGGTTCTATCTGGCTTAATGACGTCATGGTTCATATCTACAACTAAAATGAAGTCAGAAGTATGCCCAACGCTTAGAATAATTTCCAAGTGCGATGGTGTAATTGAGATTCAGCCACCAGAACCTTGTGCAACGTTTGGTACTGAGCCGTTTTATATGGCCTTTCAATGTGTTCAGTGGTTTATGAGACAAGAATAGACAGAGCGAGCAGTGATGTTTACCAGTAGAAAAAAGGCCTGACGATGTCGTCAGGCCTTTTTCTTTTCGCCGATCTTTTTAGCGTTTGAACGTTACTTGCTCTGCTTGTTCAAGATGAATATGAGTTGTCGCAGGCTGTGTTTCTGCAATCACTTTACCGTGACGAACAGAGTAACGAACCGGCACTTGGCGACGTACTGCGTCAAAACCATTTTCTGCGGGAAGAATCAGTAAACTACCTGGTTTGCCTTCTTCAATGCCGTGCTTGTCTTGAATGTTCAGTGTACGTGCTGAATTGGTGCTGATCAGATCCAGTGAGTTGTTGATTTGGTCGTAACCCATCACCTGACACACGTGCAGACCCATATGCAGCACTTGCAGCATGTTTGCAGTGCCTAGTGGGTACCAAGGGTCAAATACATCATCGTGTCCAAAGCAGACGTTGATGTTGGCATTCAGCATCTCTTTCACTCGTGTTACGCCGCGACGTTTTGGGTAATCATCAAAACGGCCTTGTAAGTGAATGTTCACCAATGGATTTGCCACGAAGTTGATACCGGACATGCGTAATAAACGGAACAGGCGAGATGCGTATGCACCGTTGTAGGAACCCATCGCTGTGGTGTGACTGGCCGTGACTTTATTCCCCATATCAAACTTGTGCGCTAATGCTGCCAGTGTTTCAACGAAGCGAGATTGTTCGTCATCGATTTCATCACAATGCACGTCGATCAGGCGGTCGTATTTTTGCGCTAACTCGAATACGTAGTGCAGCGATTCAATGCCATATTCGCGTGTGAATTCAAAGTGTGGAATCGCGCCAATCACGTCCGCACCTAATTTGACGGCTTCTTCTAGCAGCTCTTTGCCATTTGGGTAAGAGAGAATTCCTTCCTGCGGGAAGGCGACGATTTGGATATCTACCCATTCTTTCATCTCTTCACGCACTTCTACCATCGCTTTTAGGGCAATTAGGGTAGGGTCTGAAACATCGACGTGGGTACGAACGTGTTGTACGCCGTTTGCTATCTGCCATTTTAAGGTTTGTTTTGCGCGCGCTTTCACGTCTTCAATCGACAGCATTTCTTTGCGCTCAGCCCAACGTTCAATACCCTCAAACAATGTGCCAGAGATGTTCCAGCTTGGCTCGCCTGCGGTTTGAGTTGTATCTAAGTGAATGTGTGGCTCGCAGAAAGGCGCAACCGCCATACCGCCTTCAGCATCGATGATGTCACCGTTATGACTAAGCTCCACATCGTTGCTTTCAATGTGCTTGAATTGACCATCTTCAATCAAAATTTGCTGCAGACCTTCTTGTCCTTTTAGCGTTACGTTTTTGATCAGTAGTGTTGTCATGATGGTTCCTTACGCTGGCTGTGTAGCCAGTGCTTTTTTGTTAAGAATAGGATTAAGAATCAGGAAGCTAATTGCGCCGCCAAGTACAGCGTTAATCGGCACTACGCCAGGCAGGAAGTGTCCCGCACCAACGCCAATCACGACAGCGATAATGCCAGCCCAGTTAACGTTTTGGAATTGGGCGGCTTCAAAGTTTGCGTAGCGTTTACGGTTCGTGAAGAAGTCAGCGATGATCACACCGCCAATCGGTGGAATTGCCAAAGATAAGAAGGTCAGCCAGCCAACAAAGTTATTGTAGAGCCAGAGAGCGCAAAGTGTGCCAACAAGACCGTTCGCCATTGAGATGTATTTACTTGGTAAGCCTGTGATGTTGGAAAATCCAAGACCCGATGCGTAGAGCGCGTTGTCGTTGGTCGTCCAGATGTTCAAGCCAAGAACGATGATAGCTGGAATAAGAAGACCTTGCGCGATCATCACTTCAGAAATGTCTGATTGACCCGTCACCGACGCACCTGCCGCGCCAAAGATAAACATTAACGAGTTACCGATGAAAAATGCCACCATGGTGATCATCACGGCGCTGCGCGGCTTT
Organism: Vibrio sp. Vb1026; assembly: GCF_033338745.1. Classification (NCBI taxonomy): domain Bacteria; kingdom Pseudomonadati; phylum Pseudomonadota; class Gammaproteobacteria; order Vibrionales; family Vibrionaceae; genus Vibrio; species Vibrio sp. Vb1026. The sequence continues at coordinate 284,759 of NZ_JAWOTH010000002.1, read as the reverse complement.
TTACCAAAGCGTACGAAATCCGCCGTTAATGTACCAGCACTGACAAAAGAGCCGACAACCATCGCGAGAGCTATTGAAAAATCGAGTGGCTCGGTTGGTTGAACCTGTTGTAGTTCGCTTATACCGCCAACACTATTTACTGCCTCGATGACAGAGTAGCCGCCAAGTAGCGCAATGGCAGGAACGGCAATTGCTGACAACACCATCAGTGCGGAGATGCCAAAGTAAACGGTCGCGGTCATGAGCAAACCGGAGACGAGGATCAAAGTATTGGTATCGATGCCCGTTGCTTTGTGCACCGGAATCGCAAACATCGCGACACCAACTCCAAACCACCCAACTTGAGTACCGCCAAGAAGAGCAGAAGGAAGCCAAGAGCCTTTAGAACCAAAAGAGAAACGAGCAAGAAGGTGAGTAGAGAGACCAGTAGAAGCGCCGATGTAACCGAGGAAAGAAGTGTAAATACCGAGGATTAGGTTACCGATGAGAACAGCGAGGAAAAAATCATTAAAGGAGAGCCCAGTACCGAGAGAACCCCCAGTCCACATACTTGCGGAGAAAAAAGTGAGTCCTAACATCACCATTGTAAGTGACGCCACGCCTTTTCTGGCCGTGTTAGGAACTGGTCCAAGACTGTAGTTATTGTCTCCAGCCATTATTACCTCCGCACATTGAAATATTAAATTATAGCACCTGATTTTCAGGCAAACGGCGCGTATTATCGTGATGTAAATTTAATAGTCAATGATAAAATTGCAATTTAAACGTTTGCTTTGTTTTTGATGTGTATTTTTTCTTTTAATAACAATGGTTTGATTTTTAAATTATAAAGGTGGAAATTTTGATTTTACGTATTTTCTATGATTTATAGACAGGTTTTCTATGTGAAATGAATGTTTTGAATTGCTATTTGTTTTTATGGATTAAATTTATCTATAACTCTGGATTGTTCAGTCGATTTCTATGAAAAGAAAACGATTTCATGATGAGGTTTTTGGTTTGGACGTTATTTGTTCTTTTCTGGGTGTGTTTTCTTGGTTTTATTTTATGTAGGTGATTTATTTTTGTTGAAGCTGGCATTTCTAATGGTTTAGTGGGCGAATATTTGAATTTTATAAACAGTAAACAATCTGTTGTGGGTAAGAAAAGTACAACCGAGCTCGGTCAGAGGATAAGAGGGCAATAGCCACATAAAAAAATAGCCAACCGCAAAGAGTGCGATTGGCTTATATACATGTGAACAAAATCAAGTTCACTAACAACGTCAGTTGGCTAGGTGACCCTCGGCTTAAGAAGGGTCGATTTATATAATGCAGTTACTGTGCCAACTTTAATATGCCCTAAAACACGTAGTTTCTGTGACATGCGTTGCTTAAAGTTTGAGTGTGTTTGCAATTTGCAACTGCGTTATGCAATTTGACTCTATTATGCTAATGATTGATTAATAAACAATGAACCTTTTAAAGCATGACTAAACTCGCCGTTCCTAAAAAGGCGAAAAAACCTACTACATCTGTCACTGTTGTTAGAATCACCGAGCCAGCCAAAGCGGGGTCCAATTTAAACTTATCCAGAATGATGGGAATCAGCACACCAAATAAAGCTGCGGTAATAATATTGACGATAATGGCCAGCGCGATGGTCCCACCTAGAACCGGAGATTGAAACCACAATCCGGCGAGCCCGCCGATGATTAACGCCCAAGCAATGCCGTTCAGAGAGCCAATACCCAACTCATTTTTCAATAGCTTGAAACGGTTACCTGGGGTGATCTGATTAAGCGCCATCGCACGAATCATTAGAGTGAGCGTTTGGCTGCCAGCAATGCCCCCCATGGATGCAACAATTGGCATGAGCACCGCCAAAGCCACCACCTGCGCAATTACATCTTCAAATAGTCCGATAGTGACAGACGCCAAAATCGCAGTAAGCAAATTGATGCCTAACCAAACACCGCGCTTTTGCGAGCTTTTTAATACTGGCGCAAACAAGTCATCGCCTTCATCCATACCTGTACCGGCCATCAAACGTGCTTCGTAGATTTCACGCTGTGTACTCAATGCAAACTGCCAATCGACTTCACCGATCAGTGTTTGGTCTGCATCAGTTACAGGGAGAGCGGGCAGTGTGCTGTGTTCTAATGCCTCTACCGCTTCAGGAAGCATCATTTTACTGTCTAGAACCGTCACAGCCTCAATAACGAGTGTTTTTAAGCGAGTATCGGGGTCACCACGTAAGATATCGAAGTAGTTGACCGTTCCACGATACTGTTTATTACGATTAATCAGATACACCTGTTGAGGCGTGTCGTAGCTATAGCGCTCCATTAACTGCTTAGCTGTCCCAATCGTAATGTTGAAGGGCAGGGTGATGATCTTACGTTCAGCCCAGTGGCCGAGTTCTTCATCAGCATACTCGTTTGCTTGATCGTAAAGTTCCAACTCATCTTTTTCTATCAACGAGAGCGCTTCGTTGATGATCGACTCTGGCAACGAATCGGCCCATTCGATGAGCGACAAGTTGTCGAGTTTAGCGAGAGTGAGCTTTAGCTCGACTTCAGATAACGCATTGATGATAGAGAAACGTACGTCCGCACGCATTTCCGTTAACACGTCGATATGTAGCTCTAGTGGTAAAGCTCGCCATAAGCGAACACGATCGTCGATTGGAAATGCTTCTAGAATCAGGGCAACCGCGCCGGGCTCGAGGCCCGCTTCAATAGATTCATTGAGCGTTGCGACTTGATCCGCTTCTTCGGCTTGGCCAATTTGCTGGATTAGAGTGGAGAGATCTTGAAACTTGCTCACCGAGTACCCCGATAGTTAATTCGTTTTATGGAAGTATGGCATGTTATTGAGATGCACAACTATGCATCTTAACCTTGCTCAAGGTACTTGAAAGTAACAGAAAAACAATAGGCTATTTGCTGTTGATGGTGAGATATGGCTGTACCAATTGGCGAATGTTCACTTTTGCGCCAATACGGGCTGCCAGCAAGTACATTCCGCCTATTTTTCTGTGCAAAAATAGGGCATCTGCTGGTGGAGTATGCCAGTATTCTTGTTCCATGCTTAAAATAGTGCCAGCTTCGCGAAGCTTTTGTGCTAAGCCACTGGCTTTAAAGTCATAAGGCTCATCAACTAACATCGGTTCACATGCCATTTTCACTAGATCGAGAATCGCTTGGCGCTGGTCTGGAAGGATGGTTTGGCTGAAGAAGCCTATTTGTTCAAGCGCATCATTTAAGCCTTGTTCGTCATTATTCACGACAGACGCAAAAGCTTGGCGATAGCCGGTACTGAACCGTTCGCTGTATTCGCGGGTCGCCCCGAAATCTAGCAAGCCGATTTGACGAGTGTTTTCGATATATAAGTAGTTGGCGAAGTTTGGGTCGGTTTGTACCATCTTAAATTCGAACAGCTCTCGAAACAGTAATTCGAGTAGGCTGTGCATGACAAAATCCCGTGTACTCTGATCATAATGTTCGATTTGCTCAATCGGGCTACCATCAATGAATTCCATCGCGAGAACGGAGTCTGAGCAACTTTCAGTATGAATCTTCGGTACGACAAAATGAGGGTGCTCCTTCAAAGCGTCATGATAACGAATGGCAAATTGTGCCTCTCGTGCGTAATCGGCCTCGTCATGTAGCTGCTTTTTCGCTTCTTCGAGCAATCCTTTGTAGTCGACAGACTCGGGAATCAACCCAACGACCTTGAGCAGTGTACCGACATTATCGACGTCGCTATCGATACTTTTCCGTATGCCCGGATATTGCACTTTGACGGCTAGGTTATCGCCCGCATCGCTGTAAGCTTGGTGCACTTGTCCTATTGATGCACTGGCGATTGGTTTGAAGTTAAATGACAGAAACTCAGCTTTCCAATTCGTTCCTAGCGAACTTTCCATTACTGCGTTGAGTTGTTTTGCAGGCATTGGGTCTGCGTTGGAACGAAGACGGGAAAGAATATCGGCAAGTTCAGGTTCTAAAACATCACCAGCATCCATTGACAGCATTTGACCAAGCTTCATTGCAGCGCCACGTAGGTGAGCAAGTTGGTCAGTTAAACGCGCGATGTTCTGTGGCGTCAGCAAGAGGTCTTTCGCTTTTGGTTTGTTGCCTTTGGCTATCTGCTTCGTGCCTTCTGTAATCACATTGCCTGCGACACGGGTAGCAAGTGAAGCGAACTTGCTGAATCTTGAGATGCGATGGGTAGGTAGGCTTCTTTCCTTTGCCGACATGAATCTTCTCCGCTATTTACTAACTAATTGTTATACGGGAAAAGGATATGTTTGGATACAAATGAAAAGAAAACCGCCAGCGTAACTGGCGGTTTGCGAGTTTAGATAGAGTAGAAGAAGTACAGTTGAGACTTCATTCGGATGATGATCCCGCGAATCACATCCAAGAAGGCCATGAAGCCTATCGGTTTTTCACCGCTGACCCATGCGAGGCCAACAGAGCCAACAGGGATGTCGTAGCCTTCTGGCTCATCAATCTTAAGACGAACAAAGTGGTGTTTGTTCTGTAAGTTCTTTCCAGTGGTGACACGTACGGAATCATCGAAACCCAGTAGATTACCTTGTGACTCACCTGTTGCTTCAACAATGCCTTCGACGGTCGCTGAGAAGATCTTACCTGGGTAAACGGACGAAGAGAATTCCGCTGGCTGACCCGGTTTGATGTTACGAATCGCCTGGTGGTTGACTCGCATCAGCACGTACTTCTCGTTAGTGTACATGTTGATACGCGGCATCATCGATACACGCTGACCTTCACGCAGGATAAAGTTGGTGACAAAGCCATCTGTTGGGGCATGAACTTTTGTGCTATTCAAATCCCATTGCGCTTTTGCAATTTGCTCTTCAGCTTGGCGCAGTTCGGCTTGTTTAGTTTCAACTGCAAGTTCCGCTTTATGAATCGCCAGTTTTGCACGGGAAATATCGACTTGTTTCTTCTTGATTTGAGACTCAAGGGTCAACACGTTGTGACGTGCCATATCAACCGCACTCGATTGTTTGTCGATATCGCTTTCCGTGATGGTGTTGTGCACTACTCGGTTTTGCTCAACATAACGATCTAGCATTTTTTTCTGCAATTTGTAGTCAACTTTCGCCGCTTCCAACTGGCTCTTTGATGTTTCTAGATCTTGCACTAGCGCTTCGTGGTTAGCTTCTTCAATCTCGATGTCGCCTTTTGCCGTAGCTAATGCAACGCGAGCAGAATCAGCGGATACGTTCGCTTGATTTAATGCGATTTTGTATTGCGTTGGGTCAAGTTCATAAATTAGCTGACCTTCTTTAACTTTCTGATTCGGCTCAATGTAAATGTGGTCAACTTTACCTTTTACATTGGTTGAATCTGGACGCAATTGGATGTGTGGTGACTGCACGACAGAACCGCCGGATAAATCCATCGGGGTGAAGTTAATCAAACCTACCCAGACGAACATTAGCCAACCCAAGCCGCCAAGATAAGCGAACGATTTGGTTGCTTTGTTCCAAGGCATGCCAACCAAACGCAACAGATAGATGAAGAGTGCCCATACCGCTAAACCTTCTAACATTATGCTTCCTCTTTTGGCTGTGTTTCTGTTTGCGGTTTACTTTTCCATGTATCACGCAGATTGATGATGGCTTTTTCCATATCAACAAATGCAAAGATCACGGCTAGCACCCAAACCCAGTGCCAGACAAACCCTATCCAGGTCAGCGCAGTGATGAGCCCTAACTGATGATGGTCTTTGCTGTGTGCTTTATTGATAGGCAATTCATGGATTTTCCAAAAGCCGTAACACGCGCCCGCGACACTCGCAATTAAAACGACAGCAGCGACAACATGTAACGCCGTATCTGCGCCTGTACCGACAAATGGGACACTCAGTAAACTCATTAAACACTCCTCTATCAAACTGTTGGCGTATTGTGATCTGAATTTGATTTGCGGCTTTCTTTGTGACAGATTCAATCACTATAGGATTAAATTTGATGTAATTGGTTATGAAAACGGTTCGGTTTATTCGCGCGATGGGCATTCTAAACATGCATAACCTCGCGTTATCTAAATACAATTTGGACTCGGATGAGTTAGGAATCCCAGTATCGGTGTTTCGTAACCCAATGACACTGATCCCGCTAAAAGCCGTTGCGGAATGGTATCGTTGTGTTGAACAAGCCAGTGCTGACCCGGATGTGGTGTTGAGTCTCAGCCGGGGTATTGAACTGCAAAAGCTAGGGCCAGTGGGACGCTGGTTATTCTCCGGCAATGATTTAGCCAGTACCATTCGGCGAGTGAATTATGGTGTGAGCAATCTACAATCAGGGGCGTTTTTTGCTGGCGAACAGTCGGGTAAAATCATCAAATGGACTTACCACAACCCGTTTATAGAAACGTCAGTAAAGGTGCACGATAGTATCCGCTGTGCGGTATTTATGATTAAGGTGTTACGCGAATTTCTTGGCAAAGATTACCAGCCTTTACGTGTCAAGGTTTCAGGCTCGAGAAAAAATACTGAGCGATACCGGGAATATTTCGGCTGCGAGGTGGAATGGAGTCAGCCAAAAACAGAGATATGGATCCCGGGAGATGACCGACTAGCTTCTCGCCAAGTGAGCCATCGAGAAGACAGCCGTCTAGCGATGAGTTTTTCCGATTTGGATGATTTGCTTAATATGCCCGACCCAGAAGATGAGTTGAAAGTGATTTATGAAGTGGTGAATTACAGCAGCCATTATGGATTGCCAACGTTAGAGCGCGTGTCTTCTCTGCTTGATTTATCTGAACAGCAGTTTCAACGTCGTTTGCATAAATTAGGGCTCAATTTTTCGACGGTTTCTGGCTATGTATTGAGTAATATTGCAGCTGGTTTGTTGAGTAAGCGCGTGAGTATTGATGACATTGCCACGCGCCTTGGTTACACCAATGTGGCGAGCTTCAATCGTATGTTTAAGAAACATCGTGGATTAACGCCCAAGCAGTATATGGGAAGATTAGAGAAGTAGTGCTCCACTTATCTCTATGAGTACAAGCAATAAAAGCCCTCAAAAAAGTAGAGGGCTTTGTTTTTTTGTGTGTTGTTGTTTTATGTAATGGCTATTTCTTAGGACGCCAACTTAGTGCACTTGCAACAGCGCCGATGGCAATTACATCCTTTTTTTGTTCGCTAAGTTCAGGGAGCATCTGTACCGCAATGGTACCGTTCGTCTGCACTGCGGCAATTTCTTGTGTGCCCTCCTTAAAGCTATAACCCAATGGAATGTCTACCGCCATCATGGCGTCAGGACTAGTATGTACAGTTTCTACATTAAAGTGGGTGCTACCAATACGCACTACGCCTGTCTCTTTTTTCTCAAAGCTGATGTCGATGAGAGCCGATTTTGGCTCCATCGCAAACTCACCGACTTTTTTACCATCTTGAGTAATGTCACAGGTGTAAGGATCATTCCCACCAAAATCAACGCCCATGTAGTTAACCGACATACCGCCTCCGGTGCAGTTCAAAAGCCAAGTTTCCCCGCTGTCGATACGAGTCACTTCTGCGCCCATTGAACCTTCTTTGAAAGAGATACGGTTAAACCAACTTGAGTTAGAAGCACTGCGTGAATACTTGCCTTTGTACTTACCAGCAAAATCAAAATGGCCATCTGCACCGAATCCCCAAAAATCACCGTCGGTTTTGATCAGCATTTCTGGTTGTGCTTTTACGGCATCAGTACGATCCATGACGGCTAGGCCACCACAACCAGCAAGGAGCAAGGGAGCGAATAGAATAAGTTTCTTCATGTTTTTCATTGTTTATAGCTTGGTTACATCTAGGGTTTGGTCGGTGAATTGGATGTTCTGAATGTCGTACAACTCGTCAGTGCCTGTATTTGGGCACTCAACAGAAACGCTCTTTGCTTTGATAACAGTACATTCCGCCAGTTTGTGTGGCACGATATAGGTGTTGATACCGCCTTCACCATAAATGCTGTTGTCTTTGCTGTTGCCTTCAAAAGTATTGTTTTGATCATTACCGATCACATTCATCGCGTCGTCGCCAATGATCTTCACTTTTGTTAGCCACTGAGATTTGTAGGTGTACGCTTCTATCAAACCGTCTTTGTTGGGAGCCATACGGAAGGTAGGTACTGTGCCTGGATTTGTCTTTTCTGTGTAGAGCTTGACGCCCGCAGAGTCGATATTCGCGGTATATTGCAAGTATCCGTGGAATAAGCCACTGATCCAATCAACGGCTTGTGGATCTTGGGTTTGCATTTCTTCACGCGTTAACGCTTGGTAGCCATCTAAACCATGTCCGTTTGCTTTTGCTACGCCCATGTACGCTTCAAAAGCGGCAGCAAAATATTCGTGAGAATATGAAGGGCCCGTTTGTTTCACACTTTCAGGATCGAAGTCGTCCGATTTCCAATCGTCCCAGTCATACTGAGTAGGGCGCCACACTGTCGGTTTGCCCGATTGAATATCGTTATAGATGCTTAACGCATGAGCTTGAATGTCATTTTGCAGTGCCGCAGTCGCCGTGTTAGGTGCAATACCTTGCGCTTGGACCAAGTGTAAAATTTCTTCAAAAGCGGCGTCTCGTTCGGCTTTTTTACCAAGATTGGCGCAGTAATCGGCAAAATTACTCATGTAATGGCAATCGCCTTCAACTGTCAGTTCTCGATACATTAAAGATTGGCTGTTCCTTAGCCAGTTTGGTGTTTCTTTACTAGTTACTAATGTTGACGCGATAGATGTGACAAGTGTATCCATATCATCTTCGTTAAGTACGATCATGCTTACAACAAACTTTTCTAGAGAACTCGTATCAAAAGAGTGTGCTAAGCCCGAGTTTGTAACTGCATCGTTCAATTTATCTTGGCGAATCAGTTCGTTGATAAAGATTTTGGTTAACATCTCATCATTCTGTTCATCGTTTTCGGTCAGCATTAGTGTGGCATCACGCTCGGCTAATGTCTTAGCGATACGAGACTTGTCAGCACCGTACTTAGAGTCTGGTTGGTTTGTGAGAAGGTGTTGGATGATTTTGGCTGCACGAAAGATTTTTTCATTATTCGCACCGTCATCAACAGCCACAATGTGAAATGTATCGTTGTTGTTTGCTTCGGAAAGGGAGATTTTCACATAGTGGGTGAAGCCAGCATCAGCAGCCACTTTTAACTTGGCTGGAAACTCTGTAGAAACGACAGTTGGGATTGTGACAGTGCTCAATGTTGGCATTGGTGGTTTTGGAGGTGTCGTTGTCGATGGTTTCGAATTAGATTCACTGCCGCCACAAGCAGTTAGACTTATCGCGCAAAATATGGCTAAAGGCGTTGATTTGGAATATCTCATTTCATGTTACTCGTAGACTTTATTAGAGCAAGAAACTTAGAAGCAACATAAAGTCCTGTCTATATAAGCAAACTAAGTCATATATGTTGATATTGTTTTTTGGTAAGACCTATTATTCGATATATTTAAAAACATAGTGGATTTTTATTCCGAATTTTATTATCTCTGTGAAGCTATATTCTGATAATGAATAAAACCTCAGGTTATTGCATGGTTTTAGGGGTATAGAATGATTAGGATTATCGTATATGTATGGTTTGTAAGCGTATGTAAGCCTGCTTTTTATTAAAATTGTCATTTAAGTGGGTTGCGCAGTATAGGGCGAGCGATATACTCCCTCCATCATATTGGTGGAGTAAATGATTCATGGTGGGTAATACAATCTTACTGGTAGAAGACGACTCAGAGATTGCTCGATTAACCAAAATGTACCTCGAAGCCGAAGGGTATACGGTAACTGTCATCGATAACGGTCAAAATGCATTAGAAACGATTAAGGGGCTCAAGCCGGACCTAGTGCTGTTAGATTTGATGTTACCAGGAAAAAATGGCGCAGAAATATGCCAAGAGGCGCGTAAGTTTTATCATGGTATTATCATTGTTTTGACTGCGACCGATGATGAAATGAGCGAGGTGAGCTTATTTAAGTTCGGTGCTGATGATTACCTTACCAAACCGATAAAAGGTAATATTTTGCTCGCCCGTATTGAAGCAGCGTTGCGTCGCTATTGTCGTCAAGTTGATATCGTTGAAGAAGAAAAGCTGAGCCGATATGGCATTAGTCTTTGTCTTCGTCGCTCCCAAGCATTTTATTTGCAAAAAGATATTGGTTTAACGAGTTCTGAGTTTGAAATTTTAGAGCTCCTGATGCTGAATGTCGATAAGCCAGTATCTCGTGAATCATGTTGCCGTCTTGCCCGAGGCATTGAATACTGTATTACTGATCGTTCGATTGATATGCGTATATCCTCACTAAGGAAGAAATTCTCTAAGGCTCATATCCATACGGCTACCATTAAAACCATACGTCACCACGGCTACATGCTGACAGGTAAATGACGCATGTTTTCCCTGTTTACTCGTCTATATGTGGGGTTAGTAACTGGCCTTGCGCTGACTGTTGCTTTGTTTCTCTTTATGGGGGAAGAGTACATGCGCAAAACAGAAGTCGGTGTTTTTTTGAGTGACGGTGCTTATTTTGTCGATCAATACATTGAGCAACGAGGCACTCCGGATTCTCTCTACAAGAAGTTAACCGAAAACGGCAAGCAAGATTTCTTTATCTTTGATTTAACATTGGTTGAAAACTGGGACGGATCACCGCCTTGTCGAGATTGTAATCTGCTGTACCGTATGCAAGGGATACCTGTTTATCTTATTGATGGCAGTACCTATGCTGCGGTATTCCCTTTGCCTAACACTTCGAAGAGTTTAGTTTTCAAAGAAAAAACGGATTTCTTTAGCCCACACGTTGATTGGAATGAAGATTCTGAGATTGTATTTATACTTACTCTACTTTTGGTTGTTGTATGCAGTTTAGGCATTATGGTTTACATACCTGTACGACGTCTTGACCGCCAAATTCGGCAACTAACGGCTGCGCAACAACAATTTGGTTCTGGTGAGTTGAATACGCGAGTCGAGCTAAAGCAATTTTCGCAACCCGTGAAAGAGCTCGCCCAAGGCTTCAACTGCATGTCTGAAGAGATTGAGAGACGAGTGCGCCAAACACACATCTTTACTCAAGCTATTCCTCATGAAGTGCGCACTCCGCTGAGTCGTATTCAGCTAGCGACGGATTTAGCTCGACGCACGAGTGGTGAAATGCAGGCAGAGTTACATGACGATATTGAACGATACGTTGATGTCGTGACGGATTTAACGTCCGACATTGTCATGCTGTCTCGCTTGAGTGTGAAAAACCACTCATGGATCGATTCTGTTGAAACCATGGAACTGCCACTTTGGTGTAAAAGCCGCATGAATTACCTAGGCTTAGAGTCCGCCATGTTGAGAGCAGAAAATAAACTCGCGAACCAATTGATTCACTTTCAGCCTACTTTGGGTAACCTTGTCCTCGATAATTTACTGCAAAACGCCAAGCGTTATGGTGAGTCCTGCGTTGAGGTGACGATTCGAACGGTAGCGGATTGCTGGAGCATCGATATTGAGGACGATGGTCCGGGCATCCCTGAGGCGATGCGAGAAGAAGTATTTATGCCATTTTCGCGCTTAGACAAAAGCCGCAACGCCGACATGAAAGGCTTTGGTTTAGGGCTTGCCATCGCTACCAGTGCAGCGCGGCAACTGGGGTGGGAGCTTTCTGTCGGCGAGAGTCACTTAGGCGGCGCACGTTTTACGGTGCTTATTCCTGCCAACGGTTAGAGTAGGCACTGCGGTAGTCTGGCTCTGCGATACCTTCATACAAATCGTCACAAGCTTGCAGTGGACCTACGACGGTTCGGTAGGGTAGGACACCTGCCCAAACAGGGATGTCCATGTCTTCCGCATCGTCGTTGACGCCAAAATTGCTGATTTTCACTGATGCCTCCGTGAGCGGGATACGCAGTAGCATGGTGGCTTTGAGTTCTTTTTCATTACTCAAACGGACTTGTTCTGTTCTCCCCGGAGCGATCTGTTCAATAAAGTGATTCAGCAACCTGTCTTTCTCTTGGTTATCTTCCACCACCTCAAACTGGCCAAAGACCACAGCACTGCGATAATGCGCACTGTGGTGAAACGCACTTCGAGCCAATACCCAACCATCAAACAAAGTAAAGGTTAAGCACGTTTGCACTCCTTGTTTGAGTGAGCGTAACAGTCGACTGTTGTTGGCACCATGGATATACACGTAATCATCGACACGCCATGCCAGCATAGGGATGACCACAGGGCCTGACTCGTTGGTTATCGCAATATGAGCGATTAGGCTTTCATCTATGATGGCGTGCAGTTTGCTAACATCAGAGACGGCTTTATGTGCGCCTTTCTTAATTTCCGTTCTATTGGTGTTGGATAGCATTTTCTCTCCTTGTTTGCTCACGATTACGAGCGATTGATCCTCATTCTTTGATTGCAATGTAGCGTTTAACTGGTAGCTTAAAGAGAGCCACTTTTAACTAATGGATGGATCCAGTTTGTCTTTGATTGATATCGGTGACCTGCATTTAAAAGACAGTGATGGAACGCGTCAGCAAGCGTTGTTTTTTGCTATTCGCAAGAAAATTGTTCAAGGACTGTGGATGAAGAATGGGAAGCTGCCTTCTACGCGGAAGCTTTCACAAGAGCTTAATCTAAGTAGGAATACAGTGATTTCTGCCTACGAACAGTTAGTGGCGGAAGGGTACTTGAACAGCCAAAAAGGTTCTGGTTTTTATGTTGCCGTAGAACTGCCAGAGCAGTACTTGCCTGAACCTAGTTCAGTTCAGAGAGACTCATCACCGAAAGCTCACTTTGATATCAACCGCGCATTTGCACCGGGTGTGCCGGATTTGGACGCATTTCCGATGGCGCAATGGCAAAAGTTACTCACTCGCCATATGTCTCGTACTTGCTTGTTGGGGAATCAAGATATTCAGGGCAGTTGGACATTACGCTGTGCTTTAGCTGACTACCTTGCATCTAGCCGTTCAGTGAATTGTTCTCCAGAGCGCATTATTATTACCTCTGGGGCGCAGCAAGCGTTGTCGATTGCGACGATGGTAGTGCTCAAACAAGGTGATAAGGTTCTGATGGAGCAACCAGGTTACGCGCAAATGCGGAAGTTGATTCAGTTCCAAAACTATCAATTTGAGCCTTTGTTCGTAAGAGAGACATTAGGTTTTGATGTGGAAGCGGTGACCACAAGCGATGCCGATGCCCTGTATATCACCCCAAGCAATCAATATCCGATGGGCACCACACTCAATACTGAGCAAAGAGGGAAGATCATCAACTGGGCAGTCGAACAGTCACGTTGGATCATCGAAGACGATTATGACAGCGAATTCCAGTTTGCTCATCGTCCCTATACCAGCTTACAGGGGCTAGCGGCTCAAATGGGTCGAGATGAGCGTGTGTTGTATGTGGGTTCCTTCAGTAAAGTGATGTTTAACGGATTGCGGCTTGGCTACCTTGTAGCTCCTGAACGTTTAGTAGAGCAATGTTTGGTGGTTAAGGATGCGTTAAGTGGTGATTCGCCGACGCATACACAAGAAGCATTGGCAGATTTTATTACTGAAGGTGGGTTATTACGTCATATTCGAAAAATGCGTCGACTGTACAAAACTAAGCATGAACAGATGCATTTATCCATTCAACAGCATTTTGGCGACCGTGTTTGCGTCGTTAGCCAAGCGGCGGGGCTTCATATTACGTTGAAATGGCAAGACGGTATGGATGAGCAGCGTTTTACGAAACTAGCAGAGCATGAAGGGATCATCTTGCGACCTTTGAGCTATTATGAACACCCAGATTTTCAAGCACGTCACTGGCATGGTGCCGTGCTTGGTTACGGCAATATCGCGTTAGAGAACATAGACGCTGGTATCCAACGTTTAGCTCACATATTTCGAAATGGGAAGCGATGACTATTCAACTACACGTGTTTGTCGCTTATGTCGCCACTGTTTCCAAGGCAGTAAAAGTAGAGTAAAAATGCCAAGTGCATAAAACATTGACCAGCCTAAACATATAAAAACACCGGTACAAAGCAGTAGGGACAGTCCCGCAAGTGTTTTACCAAATCCTCGAAGCAATTTGAAAGCGGCTAACATCGCCAACATGTAAACCAGAACGAATACACTGTTTGCGAGTTTTAGGAAAAACTCCAGATCGAGCTGTGATAGGGTTCCTATCACACAAGATATCAATAATATGCCGCCAACTAATATGGTGGCTGAGAAAGGGACACCACGACGTGAAATCTTGGCTAGTGGACTAGAAGGACGATGTTCACGAGCTTGAGCCCAGACCATTCGCGCTAGGCTCTGTGTGTATAAGTTAACGCTCGCGAAACAAGCGGAGAAACCTATCAAGCTGATTATCCATTTGGCTCCATCGCCTAGTAGTTGGGCACTAAGCCAGGGGATGGATGCGTTATCAAATTGAGCGTTACCATACGCGCCAAATTTTAAAATAACGACAGAGCATGCCCAATAGGTAGCCCCTGCTACAAAACAACCGACCACAATGGCAATAGGGAAATCTCTTTGAGGGTTTTTGAACTCTTCCCCCATATGGGCAAAAGCCTCTATGCCAACAAAACACCAGAACATCACGCCTAACGCTGCGGTAATAGGCCAAATTGACTCTTGTGTGATGGCGGGCATCACAAGATCGGCGTTGTTAACGTCGCCTTTCCATAAAAATGCGCCAACAAGTGCGAAGACACTCAAAGCAATAAGAGTTTGTAAATGACCTGATGATTTTGTGCCCATCAAGTTGACGAACACAAGAAGTACTACCGTGAGAACTTGTGCAAACAGATTGTTGCTAATAGGCTCTGGCAATATTTGTTGTAGGAAGCCTGCGGCGAGTGCAATCGCGGCCGGAACCCCTACCGGAATGACACTAACAAATAGCCAAGCGACACTACTTTCCAGTTTGGCGTTAAAGGCTTTGCGTACAAAAAAGGCTGTTCCGCCCGCGTTGGGGTATCGTTTACCCAGTTGAGCAAAAGTCAGCGCAATAGGACAAATCGCGATGAACAATAAAATCCAAGCCCATAGTGAAAAATGGCCAGCTATACCTGCTGCGATAGCCGGGATCATAAACAGCCCCGTTCCCATTAATGTGGTGGATAACTGTGCGATACCTGATGTGAGTGAAATGTCTTTTTTGAGCTCTTCCATGCGAATTGATTCATCCAATGTTATGAGGTTTATTACGAAAAAGCTTGTGGCTTCTGGTTATTTCGTTTTATGTGTTTAAGCGATGCTATTTATGTGCTGAGCACTTAAGTTGGGAATTTGATTTCAATGTGTTATCTATTTTCTGTTGAAATGGATAACAGCACTCATCTCATGCCCGCCAAATAGCATATCCAAAATGTTAATAACAAAATGATTTACTAAACCGTCAATATGACGGTTGTTTTAAATAATTCCAACAAAATGTTGGTTTCTTATGCAGTTAGAATCGGTATAGAATGAGAAAAATAAGGAAAGCTTGGTAACGGTATGGACAAGTTTGATCATAAGATTGTGGATCTGCTCAGGCACAACGCTCGGCTGTCGGTGACTGAAATTGCGGATAAAGTAAACCTTTCTCGTTCTGCGGTAACGGCCCGTATTCGTAAGCTAGAGCATGACAAAGTGATTCTAGGGTATCACGCTGAAATTGCACCTTCGGGTGGGGATTCGATTTGCGCCTATTTTGCCTTAAAGTTCGATAAATCAACCTCTACGTATTATTGCGAATCATACGCGGACGAGTTATACAAAATTGATGGCGTAAAATGGTGTCATGCGATCAGCGGTGAGACGGACATGATGGTTTTTGTCGAAGTGCCTACGATGGCTCGCTTGAACGAAATCAGAGATCAAATTCAACGATATCCAGAGCTTCGAAACCTGATGACTCATACCGTCTTAGCTGAATTCTTTAACACGACTGGGAACCTGTTTGTGAAGTGACCATGAATGGATGCCATGTTGAAAACCCTTCTGAGCGAATATGTTAAACAACATTAATTTGAATCTACTTAGATCCTTGCATGTACTTTTAGAGGAGTGTCATGTCAGCCGGACCGCAGACCGTTTGCACATTACGCAGTCTGCCGTCAGTCGACAGCTTGCACAATTGCGCGATCTGTGTGGTGACCCACTGCTTATTCGTCAAGGTAATCAACTGATACCAACGCCACGAGCAATAGCGTTAAAATCAAAGCTTGATGCATTACTGGCTGAGTTTGACCATTTACTCGATGACCAACCTTTTGAGCCGCGGCAGTGGCAAGGTGAGCTTGTTATTGCTTCTAGTGACTACGTGGCGCAATACGTATTGCCCGATATTGCCTCTCACTTGGGTGAACAAGCGCCACAGTTAGATATGGCGTACCGACTGTGGCAACCCAACTTTCTTGATAAACTTCATGAGACGGGCATCCATATCGCGTCTTCTATGTATCCAGAAAAACCACAGAGTGTGTCGAGCGTTAAAATTGGTGAGGATTCATCAGTTTGTTTGATGAAATCTTCTCATCCGTTAGCAAAGCAGGACCAGATCAGTATTGAAGACTTGATTTCATATTCACACATCAAAGTGACTGGCGGCGGAGACAAAGATTCCTACACTGATTTAGCATTGAAAGAGCTAGGGCACACCCGCCACGTTACCTTTAAGGTTCCATTCTTCTCTGCTGCGATCAATCGCTTAGTTGCAAGTGAGCACCTGATGGTGGCTCCTCAACATATTGCCGTTAACCTCGCTAAGCATTGGGACTTAACCCATAAAGCATTACCACTCGAAACACCTATTCATCAATATTGGTTAATGTGGCACCCCAAATACGACACGGATCCTGCGCATAAATGGGTGCGAGAAGAGATTCGCTCAGTAATGCAAATCTCTGAATATTCCATTCGCTAATACGTACACCGTTTAGCTATGACTTTAAGTCATGATTAGTATGAATAACTTTGATTTCTAATTATACCTCTTCCGTTGATAGAGTGAGCTTCAAAGAGGGGAGATTCTTATGACACTAACAGTTTGGTTATCACTTTTTACCGTGTGTTTATTAGGGGCTATGTCACCAGGTCCCAGCTTAGCTATTGTCGCTAAGCACTCGTTGGCTGGTGGACGTATCAATGGATTAGCTACGGCTTGGGCTCATGCGTTTGGCATTGGTATATATGCGTTTATTACCTTGATTGGGCTCGCTGTTGTTTTGCAGCAAAGCCCGATGCTGTTCAAGACGATTAGCCTTGTGGGTGCGGCATATCTTGCGTATTTAGGGTTTAATGCTTTGCGTTCAAAAGGTGGTGTGGCTGCGAAGTTGGAGTCAGGTGAGGAAACAACGGTAATCCAGTCTGCGCGAGAAGGCTTTTTTATCTCGATTTTAAGTCCCAAAATTGCTTTGTTTTTTATCGCATTATTCAGTCAGTTTGTCGCACTCGGTAATGATTTGAGTAATCAGATGATCATTGTTGCCACGCCGTTTGTTGTGGATGGGCTTTGGTACACCTTTATTACCCTAGTGCTATCGAGCTCTAAAGTCGTTGACAGAATTCGCTCTAAGGCAGTGTTGATTGATCGTTTGTCAGGGGTAGTACTCATGCTGCTGGCTCTTAGAGTGGTCGTAACGGTATAGACAAGCTCGCAAGACAGAAATACTAAAAGCAACCCGTGTGGCTGCTTTTCAAAAAAGCACCCTGCCATTTTAAGGACAGGGTGAAAGCAAGAAGTTTCTCAGGAGCGGTCGGGGGAGAGAAACTCATCTAAATCTTATTTACTTACCGGCGAACCTCTTCAAATTCACCTTCAATCGCATCTGCTTTACCTGTATTAAACTCATACTCTTCGTGCATTTCTCTCTGCATTTTCTTGACGCGCTTTTCAATACGTTTACCGGTAATTAATGCTGCGATGGTCAACGGAATCGCAATGATCAAGCTAAATACTAACGTAAAAAAGCCGGTAATCAGTGCTAGTGCAGTTACAATAATCCGATTCATAATCATGACCTCTCTGTAATTTATGTGCTCAGATTAATGCTGTGAACATGAACAAAACATGAATGCTGACGTTCACTTTGTCCGGAGAGTGTCAAATGAATGAAACGAAAAAACGCCTGAGGGTGATCAGGCGTATAAACGGGGAAAAATATTAGTAATGCGCATGGCGCTTATTATTTAGAACAAATATGAGATATTGTCCGCTACGCTATGTGGTTAACGTTGTGGAGCAAAGTTCACCTATCGAGGGAATGTTTGGTAACGAACACCCATCATTTGTTCCATACAGTGCACAACTTGGCAGCTGTAACCGAATTCGTTGTCGTACCAGATGTAAAGTACACAACGCTTGTCCTGTGCGATAGTCGCTTGACCATCTACGACGCCTGCATGACGAGAACCAACTAAGTCAGTTGATACAATTTCTGTTGAATCGGTGTAGTCAATCTGTGCCGAAAGCTCAGAGTTCAACGCCATTTCACGCAAGTAATCGTTCAGTGAATCACGGTCTACGTCTTCACCTAAGTTTAGATTAGCGACTGCCATAGAAACGTTTGGTGTCGGTACGCGAATCGCGTTGCCTGTTAGCTTGCCTGCAAGCTCTGGCAATGCTTTAGCAACTGCCTTTGCCGCACCTGTTGAAGTCAGAACCATGTTTAGTGAAGCACTACGTCCGCGACGGTCACCAGAGTGGAAGTTGTCGATCAAATTTTGGTCGTTTGTGTATGAATGCACGGTTTCAATATGGCCAGAAAGAACACCATATTTATCGTTCAGAGCCTTAAGGACTGGCGTGATTGCATTTGTTGTACAGCTTGCCGCAGAGATGATGGTGTCATCTTCTTTAATTACCGACTCATTTACACCGAATACAACGTTTTTGATGTCACCTTTACCTGGTGCTGTTAGCAGTACTTTCTCTGCGCCTTTACACGCTAAGTGCTGGCTCAGACCCTCAGAATCACGCCAAACACCTGTGTTATCAACAACTAGCGCGTTATTGATACCGAAAGCTGAGTAATCCACTTCGCTTGGATTATTTGCGTAGATGATTTGGATGTAGTTGCCGTTAACGATCAGTGCTTTACGCTCTTCATCGATAACAATGCTACCGTTGAACTGACCGTGAACTGAGTCACGACGCAACAAGCTAGCACGCTTCTCCAAATCGCCTTTTTTACCGCCACGAACCACAATCGCACGTAGTCTTAGTGGGTAACCTGGACCACTTTTCTCAATGAGAAGGCGAGTAAGTAGTCGACCAATGCGACCGAACCCGTAAAGAACCACATCACGCGCTTTCAATGAAGAATCTGCGTCGCGAGCGCCATCAAGTGCAGTGATAAGGAAATCGTTTAGAGAGCTTGTATCGTCATGTTCATTCCAGTACATAGTTGCCAATTGGCCAACATCGACACGGCATGAAGAAATGCTCATTTCACAAAGCGCTTGAATAATAGGCATCGTGTGCTCAAGCGAAAGTGGGTTACCGGTATAACGTCTTGCAACGCGATGAGTTTTGAGAATGTCTATAGTAGTAGCATTAATAAGCGTTTTACCAAACAGAACCACTTCGATTCCTTTTTGACGATATAGCTTACCAATTAGAGGGGAAATAGATTCAGCAATCGTTTGGCTAGTTTGCCAGTCTTGGAGATATTTCTCTGGACTCATTGTTGTATTAGACCTTTCACGTTTTGGGGGCTAACCATACTCTCTGCTGTTGCCTCTTCGGCAGCGTGCAAGAGTGTGGTGGGTTATGTAATCGGGTTGTAATAGTTATGTGTGCGGATTCTAAGGTCGGAGTCCTTATTCTGCTAGGAAAATTAAATCCAGTGTAAAACACTACTTAAGGGGACGTTAGTGGTGGATTAATGTGACTAAAGCAGTGGTTTTCACGTATTGACATTTAGAAAGTAACTTACTTTTTTTGCGATGATAACGTTTGCTTTCAAATTAGTTTTGTTGACAAAAATGGATATTTTGCATTTTTGTGTGATTTAACTCGACAAGGCAACTCAATAGGTAAACATACAATAGATGATTTCCTGAAAAGTGATGCGACTCTTAGTTGTGAGTGAAACTTTATTGTTTGCATCCAACTTTAAGATCAAAAAATATGACTTGAATCACAATTGTCACTTCATTAGCCGATGATAAAACACTCACAATAACCATAATCTAGGTAGGTGAATGTTGTTTGAAAGTAACAATGTCGTATATGCCTTTCAATGCTAGAAACTAGTCTAATATTAAATAAACGGATGAAATCAACCATTAGGCTGATGGATGTTGAGATTATCAATAAAAACACGCTTAGCACTCCTCGCACTATTACCCGCTGTGGTAATAGTGGTATTTGCAGTTCAGCAGTTTTCTGATAATGCGTTGCGCGTGAGCCGTCTCAATCAAACGGTTAGCAATATTCAAGGTTTCCAATTGATATCCAAGGCCTCCCACTTTATTTACTCCATAGAGAAAGTACGCCGACAGCCTGATCTTCAAGTCTCTGCAGCCATTAATATTGAAGAACAAGGTGAAGTTATTTCTTCTTTGCATCAAAAGTTTGTGAGTAACCCTAATACTGCTGAGTATGCTGATGAACTGAAAGAAGCCATGCTGGGGGTATTGTCAGGTAGATTGAGTGAGATGAACGATCTGGGTGATTGGGCATTTAAACAGCTCCAAAATATGTCGCGCTCTTTGTTGCAAAATCATCAATGGTATGGCAGCGACGATGGCATTCGCATGCAAAATTTTATTGCCTACCTTGCTCAGCTCTCTTTTTGGACACAGAAAGAAGCTTGGCTGACGAACCGTTTAGTCCAAGACCCTAAGAGTCGGCTAAGTCAAAGCATGTTTTATCAGGCGATTGACCGACAGCAGCAAAATTTGGATGCGTTTTTAAACTTAGGTGGGTCATACGAGCAAGTGGATAAATTGCTTGGCTTGTTTACTTCGCCGAGATATCAGAGAAACTTGGCGTCTCGCGGACAATTAATGTCAGGAGACATGTCACAAAGTGACTACGCCGCGTATTTAAAAGAACTCGATTTTCGTGTGCAGCGCTTACAAGTGCTCATTGATGGGTTCACCAAACAAACTGAGCAGTCGCTTCTCACGCAGGTTCATGAACAAAAGGCCAATATAGCGATGATCAGTTTTGGCGTTGCCTTAGTGGTTATCCTGCTTTGTTGGCTCGGATTTAGTACTTGGTTCCGAGTTAACAGCAAACTCGATGCGATCATTCATACTTTAAACGCGTTGATCAACTCCGAAGAGAAGCAAACAAAAGTCAAAGTTGATGGAAGTGATGAACTGACCATTTTTGCTCAGCAAGTGAATCGAGTGGTTGAAGAAATGCAGAGACAAACTGAAGAAATACTGCATGCAAAAGAGTCAGCAGTATCGGCTAATCGTGCAAAATCTGTGTTTCTTGCCAACATGTCACATGAAATACGCACGCCCCTTAACGGGATCATGGGCATGACAGAAATACTCTCTCAAAGTGAGTTGTCTTCGCATCAACAAGAAGTTGTTGATGACATTGACTCCTCATCTCAAACACTGCTTACTTTACTTAACGATATATTGGATCTCTCTAAAATCGAGTCTGGACGATTGGAGCTGTCACTAGTAGAAGCGGATATCCGAGAAGTCGTGTATCAGTCGGTGATTTTATTCCAATCCAAAGCAACATCTAAACAGCTAAAGTTAGGTATTAATTTAGCTGAAAATATCCCCATTCGCGTGATGGTCGATGATCATCGTGTCAAACAGGTAGTTACGAATCTGGTATCGAATGCGGTTAAGTTTACCGAAAGTGGGCATGTATGCGTTGATGTTAGTTATGAGGAATTACTTGAGAAAGAACGTGGAGTGCTGACGTTTAAAGTAGAAGATACCGGAATAGGCATTGATCAAGATAAGTTAACCACGATTTTTGAACCCTTTACTCAGGAAGATGAAGGAGTGTCGAGGCAATTTGGCGGCACAGGGTTGGGTTTGGCAATTTGTTGTCAGCTTGTGTCGATGATGGGGGGCAAGCTCGTAGCAACATCTACAAAAGGAGTGGGCACATGCTTTGAATTCTCGATTGAGGTTGAAGCAACTCCGGTGTTTGGCTGGCGTTCGGAGATGATTAATAAAGGGCTTTTGATCTGCTCAAATTACGACTACGCCGACCAAGTATTAAAAGAGTGTCGCTTAGCGAAAATCAATCTCTTTGGTGTTAATAATGTGAATGAAGTGCAAGCGATAAATGATGACTTTGATGTCATATTTCTGTGCCACAGTAACGACGCTAATACCGATGAAATCTTGGATAATCTATCATTTAATTACGATCTTCGCCGTGTGATTATTTGCCAGCATCATTTATCCACTCCCTACGAAAATGCAGAAAAAGTACATGCCGTACTCACATTACCTTTCCTTGGCAATCGATTTAAGCATGTCATTGATGATTTAGCTAAGGTTGAAAAGACCATATCAAGTGACAATGTCACCAATAATGTTGTCAGCTCTGAATATCGAGCGTCGCGCTCTCATCGGAGGATCTTAATTGCGGAGGATAACTTGATGAACCAGAAAATAGCGAGTTTCTTTCTGGATAAAGCAGGTTATGACTATTTGATAACAAGCAACGGTCAAGAAGCGTTAGAAGCCATCACAAAGGGAGAAGAATTCGATGCAATTTTAATGGACTGCATGATGCCCGTGATGGATGGACTGACCGCGACGAAAGAAATTCGTCGTTGGGAAAAGAAAGCAGGACGTGAAAAAACGATGATTATCGCACTCACTGCGAGTGTTTTGGAAGAAGACATCCACAACTGTTTTGCGGCAGGCATGGATGCTTATTTACCTAAGCCGTATAAATCGAACCAGTTATTTGAGCTCTTTAGTGAATTAAAACTCGCCTAGCTAACATTTCAACTTAGACAAGGCGTCAAAACGATAAAGCCCCACTTCAGGGGCTTAGTTCTGATTATTCATTGTTGTGCGTTGGCTTGCGCGCCTGCGAGTTTGCGTATGGTTTGGCGATAGGTTAGGTATGCGGAAACACCAGCTAACAGGTTGCCGATACAAGCGCCTAAGAGTAAACCTCGGATTCCATCCATTTGAGCGCCAACCCACAAGCACGGTAGGAAAAAGACAAACAAGCGCAGCGCTGAAATGGTGAGCGCGGTGTAAGATTTGCCTAATGCATTACAAAGAGAAACCATTAGCATACAAACCCCTAATGAACCCAAACTGATCGGCACTATCAGTAAATGCATTTCCAAGACTTGCTCCACTTGCACATCACTTGTCATCAATAATGCGAGTGGGTTTGCGACGGCAAATGTAATGGCAGCAATCAAAAGTTGGAAACCTAGAATGAATTTTACGGCAATACTGACGAGCCTTTGGATATCTTCATAGTTCTTTGCTCCAAGTAAGCGTCCAACCATTGGAGGCATAGACATTGTCAGCGCCAAGACCGAAACGATAGCAAAGAACTCATAGCGTGAACCAAGCGCCCAAGCGGCGACTGCTGCGGTTCCAAAGCTTGCCAATAATTTTGTTGCTAGCATGGAAGACAACGGTGGCAGCAGTTGGCTAATCATCGCAGGGCCCATAATGTTACCGATAGATGCAACACTTTTGGCTACGTTAAGATCTTGCCATTGTGTCGTTGCCCAGTGATTCTTTTTCACGCGAGGAGCGACGACTAAAATACCAAACCCAAAAGCAACGATGGTTGCTATTGCCGCTCCGTTAATACCCAAGTCAAACGTGAAAATAAATAGCGGATCGAGTACAAGGTTCACGCCGCTGGTTATCATCATCATTGTGCCAGGTAACATTGTATTGCCATTAGCTCGGCAGATACTGTAATAAAAATACAAAACCGCACCAGTCCATGAGCTTAATAACCACCAAGGCCAGTAACTGTCGATTATCGGCATAACAGATTCTGGAGCGCTTAATAGAGCTAAAATGGGGTAGCGCAAAAGCCAAATTAGCCCGCCAAAAATAGCGACACCAATTGAGCCGATCATCAATACCAATCCGCCAAGTTGTTTGGCATACCGACTTTCATTCGCCCCAAGAGCTTTAGAAATGACCGCTGTCGTTGCGATCCCTAAACCAACTTGAATACCGATAATGACCATTTGCAAAGGCAGAGTGAAACCTTGAGCGGCTAACGGTAAAACGCCGAGCTGACCGATAAACGCGCTATCCACAAGCTGAAAGCTCATTAAAGACAGAACGCCAAATAGCATTGGCCAGGTCATCGTAAATAATTGTTTTGCAAGCGTTGGTTGTGTACTTGTCGTAGTTGAAGACATAGAAAGCTGAATGCGTTAGGAATAAGAGTTAGATTGATTGTACACGGCGGTTAGTTTAGAGACAAAAATAAACCCCGAGGAAGATATTCTTGCTCGGGGTTCGAAAATCTAGCTTACGCGTTTATTTTTTGCCGCTAGTTTGCTTGTCTTCTTCAGTCAGCTCACGAATGCGACGGCTGATGTCGCGACGTGCTTTAGAGATCTCAGCGCTTTTAATGATGTGGTCATCAACACGATCTTCATAGTCTGCTTTCATATTTTTGATGATTGCGACGATTTCATCGTGAGTCATTTCTGGTTTGATGTAGTCTAGAAGGTTTTCTAGAAGATCAACACGTTTGCGGTTATCACGAACTTTCTTCTCGTTATCAAGAAGCTCACGTTTTAGTTTGTTTTTACGACGAGCTTGGTTAACGATTTCAAATACGCTACTCATAGTTCTCTTTCCTAATTTTATGAATATCTTCCTCGATTAAAGCACAACATCCAGTGGCATAACAGTCTTTAGATCAATAGCAATGCAGAGTTGAACATTTCTCAACCAATTGCGCTGTGTCCATATAATCGTGCTGCTTTCTTCGAGTTTTGGCCAACATCGTAGAATCCATCGATTCATTGTCATAACGTGGCCTTCACTATATTATCAACACCATTGAATGCAAAATGATGAACTTGATATGGACTCTGGTAACACTGCGGAGCAAGTAAATAGTCAAGATAATGAGCAAGTCACTCGCTCTGTGGCTGAAAAGTTAAAAACGGCGTATATCAACGCTCGCGAGCAACTCGAAATCATCGAAGTTGAGCTTAATCGTTCAAAAATAATGATGGTCGACCAAGATGGCAATTTGACGAGAGTGCCGATTCTCTCGGAGCATTGATACCTGACCCTATTCGTAAGGGGTGTCAGGTCTTACGCTATGCTTTAGCCTGACACCAACACCTGAACCGCTAACGCTTCTTGCACTGCTGTGTGAATTTATGGCGTATGATTTCGAAGCGATTTAGGTACAAAGTCAAATGCAAAAATAATAAGGAAATGCATTATGAAAGTTGAGCTAACGGCAATTGAAGCACGAGTTATTGGTTGCTTGATCGAAAAAGAAGTCACTACCCCAGATCTTTACCCCCTCAGCCTGAACGCATTAACCAACGCGTGTAATCAAAAAAGCAACCGTGATCCCGTGATGTCACTCTCAGAGTCAGACGTACTCGATGCCGTTGATGCTCTTATTGAGCGCAGGCTCGTCAGTGACGAAAGTGCGTTCAACAGCCGCGTCAGCAAGTATCAACACCGTTTCTGTAATACGGAATTTGGTGATTTAAAGCTGACAGAGCAGGAGAAGGGCATTGTATGCTGTATGCTTTTGCGCGGTGCTCAAACGCCTGGGGAAATTCGTACTCGTACTAATCGTCTCGCGACATTTCATGATGTAAAAGAAGTGGAAACGGTTCTTGAGCATTTAGCAAGTGAAGAGAAAGGACCATTAGTGGTCAAATTACCACGTGAGGCTGGTAAGCGGGAGTCGCGTTATATGCATTTGTTCTGTGGTGATGTTGATGCGTCCGAACTTGCAGCGCCTGTGTCTGCTGCAAGCTCGAGCTCCGATCGAGTAAGTCAGCTAGAGCTCGAAGTCGCTCAGCTTAAAGAAGAGCTGGATGAATTAAAAGCTAAGGTTGAGTTACTGCTTTCATGATGGAAAATACAACGCAGCGTTGGAGTGTCTACCTGATACGAAATAACCGCAACGCGTTGTATTGTGGTGTTACCAATGATGTTGAACGAAGATTCAATCAGCACCAAACCGGAAAAGGAGCTAAAGCTTTGAAGGGAAAAGGCCCTTTGATATTGGAATGGTCATCGGATTTTGAGTCAAAGACGCTTGCCATGCGAGCAGAGTACTATATTAAGCAACTAACTAAAGCGAAAAAAGAGCTGCTCGTTATGTCAAAAGCAAATATTGTCGTCGACGAACATCAACAAATGATGTTAGAGATAGTGGCACTCTGATAAGCCCTTGCTACGCAAAGATACACGGAAACCGCCTATGTCACATTGGCGGTTTCTTTTTGTTTTTGGAGTACCATGTAGGAATAAACTGACGCATAATGGGCTGGTGTTCTGTTTAAAGGGCCTGAATATGAAAAGCGCGAAATGTCTCTACGTTATCGAGACAAAGGAAGCGACTCAATGTACTTTCATTTGCATCCACTCAGACCAAGAACTAATTTACTATTGAAACAGGCACTAAGAGGAAGGTAGATTACAAGAGTATAGGATGACTCGGCTAGGTAATGAATAGAGCTGAATTAGGCTCATAAAAAAGCTAAAAGAGCAGTAGATGAAAAAAGCGTTAGTATTCTCCCTGATTTCAATGGCCGCTTTTGCGCCGAATGTGCAGGCCACCCAAGTTCTTAATGGGTATTGGGCATATCAAGAGTTTTTAGACCAGTTTCCACAACAGAAGCAGTTAACTAGTGCGTTGGCTGAAGTGGTAAGAGAAACCCCTGTACCCGTAGCAAAAGACAAAAAGCGTCCACTGAAAATTTCTGTTGTTTATCCAGGGCAGCAGATCTCTGATTATTGGATTCGAAACATCGATGCGTTTGAAAAACGCCTAGATAAGCTTGATATCGACTATCAACTAAATCAAGTGTTTACTCGTCCTAATGCAGATATAAAGCAGCAAAGTTTGTCTTTAATGGAGGCGCTGAAAAGCAACTCCGATTACTTGATCTTTACTCTAGATACCACAAGACATCGTAAGTTTGTTGAGCATGTCTTAGATTCAAAGAAAACTAAGTTAATTTTACAAAATATCACCACACCTGTTAGGGATTGGGAACATCATCAGCCGTTTCTTTATGTTGGTTTCGACCACGCAGAAGGAAGTCGTGAATTGGCCGTTGAGTTTGGCAAGCGTTTCCCTAAACATAGCCACTATAGTGTTCTCTACTTCTCAGAGGGCTACATTAGTGACATCAGAGGCAACACTTTTATCAACCAAGTGAACCGCGATAATCAATTTGAACTACAATCTGCTTACTACACCAAAGCAACAAAGCAATCTGGGTATGAAGCTGCAAAAGCCAGTTTGGAGAAGTATCCGGACGTTGACTTCATTTACGCGTGTTCTACCGATGTAGCATTAGGTGCTGTTGACGCTCTTAAAGAGTTAGGTCGTGATGATGTCATGATCAATGGTTGGGGCGGCGGTTCAGCAGAGTTAGAGGCGCTTTCTAAAGGGGAGTTAGACGTTACCGTTATGCGTATGAACGATGATACAGGTATTGCAATGGCTGAGGCCATTAAGTGGGATTTAGAAGGAAAGCCAGTTCCCACCGTTTACTCTGGTGATTTTGAAGTCGTTACCAAATCGGACTCTCCAGAAAGAATTGAAGCATTAAGAAAACGTGCATTTAGATACTCAGATAATTGATGACAACTACATCAAAAACAAGAAAGCGTCGCTCACTGTCGACGCTTATTACCAAAATAATTATTCTCGTACTTGCTCCGATCATTCTAGGCATCTTTGTTCAGAGTTATTACTTCTCGAAGCAGATTATTTGGCAGGAAGTCGACCGAACCAAGCAGCAGACCTCTGCCCTGATCCTGAACATTTTTGATAGCCATTTTGCAGCGATTCAGATTCATCACAACAGCAATTCGAAAAGTGATGTTGTATTGGATTTTTATACAGAACGTGATGAAGAGGCACTCAATTACTTTTTCATGAGTATTGACCAGAGTGATCCTTCCCATACACCGGAGTTTCGTTTCCTAACCGATCATCAAGGTATTATTTGGGACGATGGCAACGCGCATTTCTATGGCATCAACAACCTGATACTTAGCCGACTTGCCAGTCAAGTGACCTTTAGCAACAACTGGTATTATCTACCCTCACAGACCCCGATGGGAACTCGCCATCTGTTACTTCGTCGCGTACCCGTTTTACAACCTAAAACCGGTGAAGTGATGGGGTACTCTTACAATGTTGTTGTTTTAGATAATAACTTTGGGTTGATGGAAAGGTTAAAAAATGAAGGCAACGTCGACAATGTTGTGTTGGTCGCTAACAACACACCATTGGCAAGTTCATTAGTAGGAGATGAGGCTTATCAAATATTTGACGTACTCAAACGACGAGAGTCCCAGCACAAGCTTGACCAATTATTGATCATCAAAACCCCTATTGAGGTAAATGCCGCCGAGACTGACTTGTGCTTGCTTACTGTGCAAGACAATCAGAGCGTGGTGACATTGCAAATCCAACACCTGCTAGCAATGCTAGCCTCAGTTATCGGTATGGTCATGATTGCGCTAATGACTAAAGAATGGATCGAGAATCGTGTAGTTGAAGAGTTAGGATCCCTGATGGCATATACCCGCTCGGCTCGTGAAGAAAAAGGATTTGAGCGTTTTGAGGGGTCAGATATTGAGGAATTCGATCATATTGGTTCGACACTAGAAAACACTTTTGAAGAGCTTGAAGCACAAAAGCGGTCTTTCCGCGACCTGTTTAACTTTGCGTTATCACCTATTATGGTGTGGTCTGAATCGGGTGTACTTGTCCAAATCAATCCGGCAGCACGCAAAGAGTTAGTCATGGAAAACGATGTTGAAACCATGCACCCAGTGTTCAAAGGTTTCAAAGAAAAGTTGATGCCACACCTTCGCATGGCGGCTCAGGGAGCTACGTTGACAGGCGTTAATGTGCCAATTGGAGACAAAGTATATCGCTGGAACTTATCGCCGATTCGAGTTGATGGAGATATTAGCGGTATTATTGTTCAAGGTCAGGATATAACCACGCTTATTGAGGCGGAAAAACAGAGTAACTTGGCGCGCAAAGAAGCAGAAAAATCTGCTCAAGCCCGTGCCGACTTTCTGGCTAAAATGAGCCATGAGATCCGAACGCCAATCAATGGAATTTTAGGGGTTGCTCAATTGCTAAAAGACTCTGTGGAAACAGAAGAGCAGAATAACCAAATTGACGTACTTCGGCATAGTGGTGAGCACTTACTTGCTGTTTTGAATGATATTTTGGACTTTTCGAAGATTGAGCAGGGTAAGTTTAATATCCAAAAGCACCCGTTTTCTTTCACTGATACAATTCGAACGTTAGAAAACATTTATCGTCCTATTTGTGAAAGTAAAGGCGTCAACCTTGTCATTGAAAACAAAATAGATCCCAATGTTGAAATCTTTACTGACCAAGTTCGTCTGAACCAAATTTTATTCAACCTAGTCAGTAATTCTGTGAAGTTTACGCCCTCGGGTAGCGTGCGCTTGCATGCGGAACTGGAGCAGTTCTATGGTGCTGACAATAGCGTGCTGGTCGTGGAAATTACGGATACAGGTATCGGCATCGAGTCTGACAAACTCGACCAAATGTTCGAACCTTTTGTTCAAGAAGAAGCAACAACGACTCGAGAATACGGTGGTAGTGGCTTAGGGCTGACCATTGTGAAGAGCCTTGTCGACATGCTGGAAGGTGATGTTCAAGTCCGCAGTCAGAAAGGTTTAGGAACGACTTTTGTCATTACAATGCCAGTGAAAGATCGTGAGCGAGTACTCACCCCTCTTGATTCGAGTTTGCGAGTTAAGCCAGGTGAACTATTTGCAGAGAGTCTCAAAGTGTTGTTGGTAGAGGATAACCATACTAACGCATTCATTCTAAAAGCGTTTTGTAACAAGTACAAAATGCAGGTTGATTGGGCGAAAGATGGGTTAGAAGCAATGGAATTCTTAAAAGATCATACTTACGATTTGATACTGATGGACAACCAACTTCCGCATCTTGGTGGAATTGAAACGACCAAAGAGATCCGACAAAAGCTAAAACTAGGCACGCCAATTTATGCGTGTACTGCTGACACCGCGAAAGAAACCAGTGACGCCTTTATGGAATCGGGTGCAAATTACGTGCTTCTCAAGCCGATTAAAGAAAATGCGCTCCATGAAGCATTTGTGGATTTTAAACAGCGGTTCTTAGTCGAGCGAACATGAATAATTGGCTCACTACGAGATAACCCAATTATTCATTATCTGAAAAGCACAACACCATGACTGTGGGTTGTGCTTTTTTGTATCTGACCCTTTTACTCTTATACAAATCAGACTTTATTGGTCTCGACGTTTGTTGTGTACATCGCTGCATTTCAAGTTCAAACATAGTGTTGTGTTACTTAGATTTCTGCCCCTTCACTGACACACCCAACGTGATTTCAATCACAAAAAGATATTTACTTAGCGTGCTAACTATTTTATATTACTTAGCACGCTAAGTAATTGAGTAGATCTTATGATTCAAGACATCAACAGTTTGCGAGACCTTTCTCTGGCTGAAAAATTATCTCGTGTTGCTCGTTTGTGGAAAATGGTTGCAGATCGCGAGTTAGAGCCTTTAAACCTAACGTATCCGCGTTGGACTGCGTTATGGAAGCTTTATCGAATGGGTGACAACATCAGTCAGAAGCATTTGGCTGAAGCGCTTGAGATCGAGTTAGCGTCGTTGATGCGAACATTAAAATTATTAGAAGAGCAATCTCTGATCGTTCGCCATTGCTGTGAACACGATAAGCGAGCACGTATTGTTAGCCTCACAGAAGAGGGGAAAACCCTACTAAAGCAAATGGAGGCTCGAATTCTTCAAGTTCGAAGCAAGCTCCTAACGGACATCAACGACCAGGAACTTCAGCAGCTTTCATTGATTCTTGATCAGATTGCTCACAATGCGCTTGATTCACTTAGCGAATAAGTCAGAAAACCGAATAAAAAGAGAAGTAAACGCCTATGACTCCAGATCAAAAATTCGCACGTTGGATCAAATATTCTTGCGTCGCGTTTGTCCTTGTCTTTGCCTATTTTCTAGTTGCAGATCTCGCCATGCCGTTGACGCCTCAGGCAATGGCAACGCGTGTGGTAACTAAAGTGGCCCCCCGTGTGAGTGGGCAGATTACGCATCTTTATGTTGCCAACAACCAAGAAATAAGCCAAGGCGATCTACTATTTCAGATTGATCCCCAGCCTTATCAGCTCGCCGTAGAAAAGGCTCAACTTAACCTTGAGCGTGTGATTCAAAACAACGAACAACTTGATGCTTCTATTGCTGCGGCAAAAGCAGACGTTGAAGCGAGCAAAATCGTGGCGGAACAAAAAGTTCGCGAAGCAAAACGTCTTAATACCCTGTTTCACCGTAATGGTACTTCGCAACAGCAGCGCGATGACGCACAGAGCAGTGCAACGGCAGCTAAAGCGAACTTACTGGCCGCACGTGCTCGTTTAAAAGAGTTGGAAGTAAACCGCGGTGATTTAGGCGCGACGAATGTGAATATCCGCGTAGCGCAAAACCAGCTAAAACAAGCGGAACTTAATCTGTCTTACACTCAAGTCTCGGCGGAACATGATGGCGTTGTCGCTAACTTGCAGCTGGAGACGGGGGCCTATGCGGCAGCTGGTACACCTCTTGTCGCTTTAGTCTCCGATGACGTGGATATCATTGCCGACTTTCGTGAAAAGAGTTTACGACACTTTAATCAGAACAGCCGTGCGTTAGTGGCTTTTGATAGCTTACCTGGTGATGTATTTGAAGCTCGTATTACGAGTGTGGATGCCGGGGTCAGCTCGGGTCAATTCGATGCGGATGGTCGCTTAGCAACACCAACTGACTCAAACCGTTGGGTGAGAGATGCGCAGCGCTTACGTTTACATTTAGCTATCGATGAACCTCAGCAGCGCGCATTTCCAGCAGGGGCACGAGCAACCGTGCAGTTGTTGCCAGAAAACTCGTTATCTGGTTGGTTAGCGAGGTGCCAGATCCAATTCTTGAGTCTTCTTCATTATATTTATTAACGAGGAGGCGATATGAAGTTATGGGACCACCCCATGTCGGAAAACGACTTCCGTCAGTGTTTGCGCATTGCAACTGGTGCGACTATTGGTTTCACTTTATGTAAAGTATTTGGTTGGAACTATGGCGTATTCTTTACTGTAACCCCGATGCTGTTACTTGGAATGGTGCCAGTCATGAGTCTACATGCCGCACGACAACTGATTTTTTCAGCGGTTGTGTGTGGATTAGAAGTTGGGGTGCTTGGTGGGTTATTTGGTGGGCACCCAGGCATGATGACAATCATTGCATTCGGGTTGTTCCTATATAAATTCGCCTGTATGTCAAAAGGGAGCTTGTTCTTATTTGGAGCGAACAGCGTACTGAGCTTAAGCATCATGCTGCATTTTGCTAGTTATCCAACCACTGACTTAAATGACCTAATATTTAGCAACCTGCAAGCGAATGTTATTTCAGTGATCGTTGCTTATGTGGTGACATTTTTGATTCCCGATGCGGAACCTCGTCAGCCACCAGCGAAACCGTCGCAGCCTAAACAGAGTCATCGAATGCGTCATGAAGCCCTTATGGGGGCGAGTATCGCTACAATGTCTTTCCTTGTATTCCAGCTATTTGACCTCAGTGACTCTATGTCTGCTCAGGCGACAACCTTGCTTTTATTGTTTCCTATGCATTGGAACGGTGCTTTAGGGTATGCGCGAAAAAGAGCAATGGGAACCTTGATGGGGGTGACCTTTGGTATCGTCGGACAACTTGTATTATACGATTGGTCGGATACTTTATTGTTTATCGTCCCATTGCTTTGGATTGGGGCTATGATGTTCAGCTATATGCACGTGAAAGAATCTAGCGGTTCGGGAGCCGGATTTGGCGGCTTAACCACATTAGGCATTTTGTTCGGCCAATATCTTACTCCGGATGGTGACTTAATGTTCAGTGCGCTGTATCGCGTGAGCAGTATTTTGTTTGCTATTGTTGCGACGCTGCTTGTGACCTATACGGTTCACAGAATACTCAACAGCTTTGAGGCGACGCGCTTTAGCGAGCAGTAAGCTCAGACGTTACTGGTTAGAAAGGATTGCTCCAGTAACTCTGTTTTTAGTTCGTGAGTCATCTCAATGGAACTAGCAAACTTAATTCCAACTACCCATCCCTTCGCCAATTTCTTAATGTTGGCAATGACACATCGATTTTCTTCTCCGATATAGTGGCTTAACGGGCATTCGATGGTAACACTCTCACCCACGTTGAATTCGGGCTCAATCAAGGTTGATATACCAACACCTGCTAGAGAGAAATCGATAAGGCTACCGTCGTAGACATTCCCTGCATGAATAACGTTACAGTCCATTTGCAACTTGTAACGCTCATGTTCTCGAACTGGTTTGGTTGCAAATGTTCCTGGAATGCGGATAAACAAAAGGGGGGATGGTCGAACGGTCGTCGTCAGTACGCTGGACTTAAACGCAATGACATGGCCTAACTCCGTATCTGATACTCCACGCACGATGATATCGGCGTTGGGGAGTTTTCTCATCACTTGCTCTTCAAGCAAACGCATTGGTATATCAAGAATCAAATAAGCATTTTCTTTCATCCCAAGATAAGTGGTGGAATACGTATATTGATCCTTAGGCCCAAATTCGAAATTAGTAGAAAGTTTCATTCCCGGTTTGAGAAACCTATGCAGTTCATCTTTAGTATGAGTGGCTGGCATCACATTGGCGTTTTAATTTTTAGTTAAGCTGAGGCTATCAAAACGCCATTTTGTTATTAAGATAGTAAGGCATAAGTTTTTGTAAAATCATCGCTATCTGTGAAGTGGTGGGCGATAAGTTTGGCTCATTCCACCTTTCATAAAGATTTGGCTTGCCACAATACTGCCGCATGTGACCAACATCAGCGCTAACCAAGTGAGAGAATCTGGTTGTTCACCAAAAATTGGAACGGCAAGAAGTGTCGCGACGACTGGAGTTAATGAACCAAAAGCAGCGCTGGCTTCGGCACCGATGATCCTAATTGCATAAATGAAAGTGAAAGAAGCGATTAAACCTGCGCCAACACCTTGTAGCATCGCGTGGCCAAATAACTCCTCCCATGGCCACTGGCTGAACGGTGTTACCACCAAATAACTGTCTACCCACCCGAAACCAACGGCGATGATGAGTAGAGCCAAAGACGCGATTGCAACGAATCCTGCACAGACGTGTGCATTAAGATTAGCGACACGAGCGCTGATGGTGAAAGCAGCCCACATGATGCTGCCAGTTAGAAACAGGATATGCCCTTGCAACTGAGACCAGTTGTACTCTGCGCCGCTATTAGAAAGAAGGAATACGAAAATCCCTAACAACACCGTAGAAAGCCCGATTAAGCGGTGAGCACTCAGCGACTGTTGATAACAAAGTACCGCGATAGCAGAAACAAACAATGGCAAAGTGCCAGGTACTAATGCACTGCCGTGCGCCACGGGAGCGAAATGCATAGCCGTTCCGACGACCAGAAGATAGGGAAGGCCGCTTCCAACCACAACACCAACCAGGTAGCGTTTAGGCACCACGCGCAGCGACTGTTTATGCTTAATCACAAATGGTAATAAAATTATACTTGGGATTAGAAAGCGAACTAACGCGATATCGGCTGGCTGCAAGGCAGAAATTGCGCCCCCTTTTAAAGAAATAAAGAAACCAGACCAAAGCAGTAAGGTCGTTAATATAGCTGCGTATCCCAAGATCATTATCGACATGTCCATTTGTAAATGATGTGTTAATTGTTGAATAAAACTCTTGCCAAAGGGAGGCAAAGTTTGACGTAATTAGGCTTGATGTTGGTGATAAATTGCGTATAAATGTTAATTATTAGTGATTAAAGGCACGGAAGAATAAATGGATAAAATTGACAGGCAACTTATCAACCTAATGCAGAAGGATGCCACTTTGACAACTGCAGAACTTGCTGACCAAGTAGGGCTATCGGCATCACCTTGTGCAAGGCGCATTAAGCGTTTGGAGCAGGAAGGTGTAATTAGTAGTTATCGAGCTATTGTGTCCAGAGACACCGTAGGCATCGCGATGACTGTATTTGTTGAAGTGAGTTTAAATAACCACCAAGCTTCTTCGATTGATGAGTTTGAACATGCCGTTGTTGAGATGGATGAAGTGATCTCATGCCATGTCGTATCAGGGGCCTATGATTACCTGTTAGAGGTGGTCAGTAAAGATCTCGCTGGTTATGAAACATTTACTAGAAAGTTACAGCGATTAGAAAATGTGAAAGATATTCATACCCACCTGGCGATTAGACAAGTGAAAGGAAATGGCAGTTTGCCGATTTATGCATAAGAAAGATGAAATTTTTCGATAGACTTAAGATTGCCCACTATCATCGAAAGCGATATAGACAGTTTGGTAAAGACAGAGCCCGAACTCTGGGATGGGCAGATAAGTATAGTCAGATCAGCCGTTTTGAGGCGTTGTGCCGAGGGTTAACGTTAGACGGTTCAAGTATTTTAGATATTGGGTGCGGCTACGGAGACTTGTTAGCGTTTATCGAACTTATGGGGGGGCTTCCTCAAAGCTATATTGGCATTGATCAGCAAAAACAGTTTATCTCTGAAGCCAGAAAACGAGATTTTCGTACGCAAAGTAAGTTTATATGTGGCGACTTTTCAACGTTGGTATTGCCTCGTTGCGACTTTGTTTTTGCTTCCGGATCATTGAACTATCAATCCACCAACCCAAATCACACCATTGAAATGATTGAGAAAATGTACCGAGCGACAGAGAAAGGTTGTGTGTTTAACTTGTTGGATGAATCCAAACTACCCAGCATGAAAATGTTAGCGTCGCACAATAAAGAAGGTGTCTTTCGCTATTGTCGGTTGCTGTGTCCGAATACACGATTGATTGAGGGGTACTCCGAGCACGACTTTACGATTGCCATGATCAAAAAAGCGGAGTCCGTTTCCTGACTCCGCCTTATAAATTCTTAAGCCTTATTGGTTTTTGTATTGTGAGATTTCACAGTTACCTGTGTATCTATCAACCTTGAATGAGAAAGCGGCTGAATGGTATTCCCTCCCATCACTCCATATTGTTTCTCCGAAGATTTTACAAAGATCCAAATCACTGATTGAACCGAACTCTTTTACGTGCCTAACTACTGACAAAAACTTGGCTTTGGTAGCATTAGGACATTCCCTGTTACTTAATCGATTGATAACCATGTTTGTAGCATCATCTCCAGCCAAATGTGACTTTTTATTAAATTTTATTAATGGCTAAACTAACCAAAAAATGTCCATAAGTAAAGCATTAATGTGACGTATGTCTCTATAAATTGATTGTCTTGGTCATGGTTTAGTCAAGTTTGTCAAAGGGAACAATCCCATTATTTACATTTGATATTATTCACGACTAAGGAAAGATAAAAAGCACGAATAACGTCCAATATTGGAGTGAAAAACCAACATCGTCTATTCAAAACTGGCTCTGTTTTTACTTCGAAACATCTTGAGCGTATTGAAGTGCTCGAGCTTCTTTATCATAGACTTGTGACAGAGTTTGATATTGTGAAGAGAGGCGCTTGTAATCTTCAGCAAGTTCCAAAGCGTTGGTGTTATACCATTCCGCAGTTATTTGATTGGCTGTTTTGTTTGACTCGCGGCACTTTTGGGCCAGGATCTCCCACCCATTAGCTGACCATTGGGATTGTGTGCTCAATTTAAGCAGCTGATTCGCTTTAGTTGTGAGCTCTTCTTTGTATTGAATCGATGCTTTTAATTGCGCTTTGAACACATTTTGGTTCGACTTGGCACGCCAAAGTAGCACGAGCTCATGCAGTGAAAAGGTTTCGGACAATAACTGACGCTGTTTATGTTCGGTTAAAAGTGTATTGAATACCTCAACATGCTGATTGTAATTGGACTCTAAACGATTGAATTGGGTAAGATTGTCATTCCACGACGATGGGTTACATTGAATATTGGCGTGCCCCGTTATCGGGAACAGAAGAAATAGTAGTATCCAATTGAGTCTGTTGATCATTATTGCTCGCGTTAGTTGACCTGCTCTTTTGAGTATATACCCAAATTTCTACGACATGCGTGCTGCTGGTGGGATAAGAATAAAGAATGAAAAGGAAAAGGGCATGAAGAAAATTCTCGTCGCATTGATTGTCATGCTGTTGCTCGGCGGAGCGGGGGCTGGATACTATTTCTTCTTTATGCAGAAAGATGAACCTGAAGTACCAAAGGCTACACAAGTCGAGCAATCGTCACTGCAAAAAGAAACATCCAAACCGATTCTGGATTTAGAAGCCGTTCCCCCGGAAGTTACTGAGTACTACGTTATTGAGCGTCGTGTCAATGTTTACAACAAGCCTAACCCTAATGCTTTAGTTGTCGATACGCTCTATAAGGGAGAAAAAGTATCGGTGTTAGAAAAAGTAGATGGGTGGTACCGAATCTCCGGCTATCTTGTCTATGAAGAGGGTGGAGAAGAAAAAGCCGAATGGTTGAATGCTGAAGGGTTATCTGATGCAGAGCCAGTTATTAAAGAGCAAGAGCGCTTAGAGATATTGGATGAATACCTACAGAAGTCGGATGATTTAAAAGTTCACTTGGATATTTTCCGTAAGAAAACACAGCAATTGTTAGACGATGAAACCTGTGATCCGAGTGATTTTGAGGAGCTCGGAGGCTGGGTTCGTTCTGTGACGTTTAAAAAGCGCAACGTTTACTTCATCTATTGTGGCGGTTTGGAGCAAGAGAACAAGATCTACTTAGATGTTGATAAGGGCGATATTTTTTATCGATAACTCACCACCAATTACACTCGTTTTCTAAAGACGTTTTGATAAAAGCAATAACGATGCAAACCTGAAATCAGAGATTTATAACTTTTTAGTTGTGAACCATAATCAATAGGAATACTATCAACGAGTCAAGTGACCTAACTTGGCTCTTTGTGTTTTTAGTGAGTTCCTATGCCTTGGATTTACCTTAGAAAGTTGATTTTGCTGCTATTTGCAATGGTATTGCTACCAGTGCATGTATCTGCTGCGCAAATCGATCACAAGGCTCACGTACCGCACTTTTCTAAGCTACAACCTTTTGTAGCCGTAAGTGTATCGCCAAACTCTTCCGTCGATTTTTCTGAAGTTTCAGAAGAAAGTTCTCAATCTCCAGTATCTGAAGGCCATGCAAGTCTCGATTCCGTTGCTTTGTTTAACTCTCAGCGCTGGACGTCTTACTTACGGGAAGGGCTTGATGACGAGCATGTAGATTTTGTCGGCGATCTCACTACTCCGTTTTACGCTGATGCGGGTTACGCATACAGCTTGATGGACATTAACTGGCGTCACAACCAGTCCACATTTTATCATTTCACAAGCGATCATCGCATTTCTGGTTGGAAAGAGACCAATGCCATGTACGTCGCACTCAATAGTCAGTTTTCTGCCTAAACACCATCTATTTGCACCATTGTGCACTCTTAACACGACGATTGTATTCGACAGGACGTGAGCGTTCTGAGCATTTCATACCCTGAATTTATTCTGGGCGCATCTGTCGTGTGTTAAGCCTTGTTATTAAAAGCTTCACTTCATCGTGAAGGGATGATGTTTACATGAAAAAAACACCAAAGCAGCAAAAGAACAGAAAGCTGATGAATCACTACTCAGCTTGGAAATATGTAGTATTAATCACGACGGTCATTATTTTAACCCTAAGTGCTATACCAACTTGGTTTGGCGAACAGCCTTCTATCCAGTTGACGTTTGCGGATCAAAACAACAGTGAAATGTCGGTTGTTCATCTGAATCAACTGCTAAAAAACAACCATATTTCAGCCGACAAAATCATCGAAAAAGACGGCAAAACAACCATTGTATTCGATGGTGAAGATGCGCAAAGTAAAGCTCGTGCGTTGTTAAACAAAGAGCTAAATAAAGACGACAGCATCACTTTCTCATACGTATCGGTTGCGCCAGAATGGTTGAATGAGATGGGCTTTAGCCCAATTAAGCTCGGTCTTGACCTTCGTGGTGGCGTTCAGTTCTTGTTGAATGTTGATGTGAATAAAGCGTTTGAAGAGCAACGTGATGCGTTGATTGATGAAATCAAAGCGAATTTACGTGATCAACGTGTTCGTGGTGTGCAAGTTCGAGCAGAAAGCGGCAACCGAATTACGGTAAACAGTGACAGCGAGCAAGCATTGTCGGAAGTGAACAAGTTCTTGCGTCAAAATTACCCTGGCTGGATTTCAAAAAGTTCATCTCGTGGCTTTGTGCTTGAACCGAGTGAACAAAATATCCAAGAATTTCAATCCTCGACTCTTCAACAAAACCTGAAGATCATGCGTGGTCGTATTGAAGAACTTGGTATCACAGAGGCACTAGTGCAACGCCAAGGCAAAGAGAGCATTCGAATTGAGCTCCCTGGTGTACAAGATCCTGCTCAAGCGAAAAACGTTATTGGTGCAACAGCAAGCTTGGCGTTTTATGAAGTGAAAGATGCAAGCCAAGCACACAGCAGCCAAGATCTTGTTCTTCAAGATAATGACGGTCGTACTGTGATTTTGGCAAAACGACCAGTTCTAACGGGCGAGCACATCGTGAACGCTCGTGCTGGTGTCGACAAAATGGGCATGTCAGAGGTAAATATCTCTCTTGACCACGCTGGTGGTAAGAAAATGAGTGACTTCTCGGCAACTCACATCGGCAAGCCAATGGCGACCGTTTACCGTGAATACAAAACAAACGATCGCGGTGTAACTGAGCGTAGTGAGCGCGTTATCAGCGTCGCGACTATTCAATCTCAGCTTGGTAGCCAGTTCCGTATTACTGGGGCAGGTAGCATGGACGATGCGCAGCAGTTGGCGCTATTGCTTCGCGCGGGGTCACTGACCGCGCCAGTTACTATTGTGGAAGAGCGAACAATCGGTGCTTCTCTGGGTGCAGAAAACATTGAAAACGGTTTTGCAGCACTGGCTTTAGGTATGGGACTAACACTGACCTTTATGGCACTTTGGTACCGCCGCTTAGGTTGGGTAGCAAACGTGGCGCTTTGTGCCAACATGCTTTGTTTGCTTGGCTTAATCGCCTTGTTACCAGGAGCGGTTCTAACGCTTCCGGGTATTGCCGGTTTAGTGTTAACCGTCGGTATGGCAGTAGACACCAACGTTATTATCTTTGAACGTATTAAGGACAAAATGCGTGAAGGCCGCAGCTTCGCTCAAGCGATTGATCTTGGCTTTGACAGCGCATTCTCGACCATCCTTGATGCCAACATTACTACCATGATCACCGCCGTGATTTTGTACGCCATCGGTAATGGCCCAATCCAAGGCTTTGCCTTAACACTCGGATTAGGTTTGTTAACCAGTATGTTTACAGGCGTATTTGCCTCTCGAGCAATGATCAATTTAATTTGGGGCCGCGATGCCCGTCGTGATGTGAGGGTTTAATCATGGTCGAAATGCTAAAACAAAATATTCGTAAAATTCGCTACTTTACTACGCTAGTTTCCATCATTTTAACGGTGATCGCGATCGTCGCTCTAGGCTTTAAAGGGTTGAACCTAGGTTTGGACTTCACTGGCGGTATGGTGACAGAAGTAAAGGTAGATAAGCAGCTAACTAACCATGATCTGCTTGACGTTCTGCAACCAAAGCTTGGTGAATCTGCGTCAGTGACACGCTCTGGTGAAGATGGCCGTTGGGTGATTCGTTACTCTGCGCCGGAAGATGGACAAACGTTACCAAGTGTAGAAGAGGTGTTGAAGCCAATCTCTCACCAAGTTGATGTTGTCAGCAACAGTATAGTTGGCGCTCAAGTTGGCCAAGACTTGTTTGAACAAGGTGGCTTAGCATTGTTGATTTGTGTGTTGAGTATTCTCG
The DNA here is from genome assembly GCF_033338745.1 of Vibrio sp. Vb1026. NCBI lineage: Bacteria > Pseudomonadati > Pseudomonadota > Gammaproteobacteria > Vibrionales > Vibrionaceae > Vibrio > Vibrio sp. Vb1026. The sequence goes on along the minus strand of NZ_JAWOTH010000002.1, from coordinate 243,668 downwards.
GTTACTTGTGTTTCCGTTTTGAGTGGCGTTTGGCAAGCGGTTCACTGTTTGCTTTGGCTCATGATGTGATCTTAGTGCTTGGTTTCTTTGCAATTACTCAAATGGAGTTCAACTTAACCGTTTTTGCTGCTGTGCTGGCGATTTTAGGTTACTCATTGAATGACTCGATCATCATTGCAGACCGAATCCGTGAGCTGTTGATTGCGAAGCAGAGTTGGAAAACAGAAGACATCAATGACCAAGCTGTTATCGCGACGTTTTCACGCACCATGGTGACATCTGGTACAACACTGATCACCGTTGGAGCATTGTGGATTATGGGAGGAGCGCCTTTGGCTGGTTTCTCAACCGCGATGTTTATTGGTGTTCTGTCTGGTACATGGTCATCGATTTCGATTGGTACCGTGCTGCCAGAGTGGTTGAAACTGGAGCCGAAACATTATCTGCCTGTTGAGATCGACGCTGCGCCGTAGCATTATTTTTAAGGTAAAAGTGCTTGCGCCACTCATCTTGAGTGGCGCTTTTTTGTGCTTATTTCACGCGCATCAGACGATGTTTTACTCGTCCCAAATCGAACTCTAAGATCTGTGAGCGCTTCATTGCTTCGACTTTATTCAACATCGACTCTTGGTAGCCTTTCTTCTTCATCCACTGAAGAGGTACAGAGAAAGCATCTTCATTAACGACATAAGACTCGCCTTTATGCTCACCGCTATAGACGTTCACAACCCAAACTCGGGCTTGAAAGTCCAATACTTCACCCATGACTTTAGCGATTTTATTCAGAATATTTTTCATTGTTTCCAGTTTGCCTTAGCTTAGTAGCAACCAGACACCAACTCCCATCATTAAAGTGCCTGCGATACGGTTCATTAGACGTACATTCTTAGACTGACCTAATACGTGTTTCAACCCTTTACCACCAGTAGCGTACAGAGACATGCAAATGAACTCAAACAGTAAAATAATGGAGACAAGTATGATCAGTTGCGGTGCAAGCGCTGCGTTTTGGTCTATAAAAGGCGGTAAAAGAGAAATCATAAATGCCCAGCCTTTTGGGTTTGCGATTGCGGTAACGAAGCCTTGCATGATCAGTGTGATATTGTCACTCTTTGGTGTTTCTAAGTTGTCGACATTAATCGCAAGTTTCCCTCGCGACCGCCACATTTCAACACCAAGATAGAGTAAATAACCGCCACCAATGAACTTTAACGCGATAAACATCCAAGGATAATTGAGCATAATCGCAGCGATACCTAACACCGCAGAGACTGACACCAGCGCAACACCGAGAAGTTCTCCTATCATCATCCATAACGTGCGACGATAACCGATACTCATACCTAACGTTAGGGCGAGAGTCATGCACATACCAGGCGTGATTGAGACAAAAAAGAAAGTAGGGATGAACATACTGAGCAATGCAAGATTCATATCTGTTGATGATTTAGTGATTAAAGAGAAGCCACAAAGATAGTGCAAAGTGGAAAAGGATGCTACTACAAAGCGAACGATTACTTTCACTAGTAGCTAGTTGATGTTCTTCGAGTATATAAATTTAAAATGAAATTATATTTTAATCTATGCGTCATAATAGTGCGTATTGCACCAGTATGAGACAAGCTCTTATATCATGTTTAGATTAAATATGTTTAATTTATTATATTTTATCGGTATTAATCATCACTGTATTAAAATAATCGAATTGATAACTAAATTATCATTAAATGCAGTAATTAAATGATATGTTTGATAATTATTTTTACCGATAATTGAATTATTATTCTAATCTCAAGTTTGTTGTAATCATATAGGCTTAAAATTCAGATCTTAAATCATGACATAATGTAACGTCTACCATTCTGTATGTAAGTGCATGATATTTAATAATTATGTTTCTATTTCTGTTGGTGTGGCTTTTGTGGAAGTGTGATTTAAAACAATGACTTATGTAAAATTAACCATTTTATAACATTTCACGGGTAATGAGATCTAAATCAATCTTATGCAATTGGGTGAGTTTTTTATTTGAAATGTAATATTTCTAGGTTAACTTAAAATAAAGGCAGCACGGGATTGGTTGTCAAAAGAATAAATAAACACGTCAGTTGGTGAACTATTTCATCAGTGTATTAAGTTTGCTTTTTAAATGCCGTTAAGAATGGAGTCTTCAATGAAGAAAGTCGCTTTGATCACTGGATCAAAAGGCGGAATTGGTTCTGCTATTTCCTCTCAATTAGTCAATGACGGTTACCGTGTAATCGCTACTTATTTCACAGGTAACTACGAATGTGCGCTGGAGTGGTTCAACAGCAAAGGGTTTACCAAAGATCAGGTTCGCCTTTTTGAGTTGGATGTAACAAACACGACAGAGTGTGCAGAGAAATTGGCGCAATTGCTTGGGGAGGAGGGAACCATTGATGTTGTTGTCAACAACGCAGGAATCACACGTGATGGCGTGTTTAAAAAGATGACTGCGCAAGCTTGGAATGATGTCATCAATACCAACCTCAATAGTTTATTCAACGTTACGCAACCCCTCTTCGCTGCAATGTGCGAAAAAGGCGGTGGTCGTGTCATCAATATCTCTTCAGTCAATGGTCTTAAAGGGCAGTTTGGTCAAGCAAACTACTCGGCGGCGAAAGCTGGGATGATCGGTTTCTCTAAAGCCTTAGCATACGAAGGTGCTCGCTCGGGTGTGACAGTTAATGTTATCGCTCCGGGTTACACGGGTACGCCAATGGTTGAGCAAATGAAGCCAGAAGTGCTGGAATCCATCACGAACCAAATTCCAATGAAACGTCTTGCGACACCAGAAGAAATTGCAGCATCAGTGAGCTTCTTGGTCAGCGATGCGGGCGCCTACATCACCGGAGAGACTTTGTCGGTGAACGGCGGCCTATACATGCACTAAGGAGAGAAGATGATGGAAAAAGTATTTATCGTAGCGGCGAAGCGTACTCCAATTGGTGCTTTTGGTGGCAGCCTGAAAAATACTTCTGCTGGCGATCTGGCAGCAGTAGCGATTAAAGGCGCGTTGGAAGCGGCAAAGTTGCCTGGCGACAAGGTTGACGAAGTGATTGTTGGCAACGTTGTTGGTGCAGGTCAAGGAATGGGTGTTGGCCGCCAAGCGGCACTGTTTGCGGGGATTCCTGAATCTGTTCCTGCATATGGCGTAAACATGGTTTGCGGTAGTGGCATGAAAACGGTCATGGATGCCGTGTCCCATATCCGTAGTGGCGATGCTGAGATCGTTGTTGCAGCGGGTGTTGAAGTCATGTCTCAGATTCCGTTTGCTGCACCAAGCAGCATTCGTGATGGCAACAAAATGGGCAATCTGGAGCTAAAAGATCTGCTCGTAGCGGACGGTTTAACCGATGTTTACAACCAATATCACATGGGTGTGACGGCAGAAAACGTAGCAAAACAAATCGGCTTAACTCGCCAGCAGCAAGACGAATACGCGCTGTCTAGCCAACAGAAAGCGGTAGCCGCTATCGAAGCTGGCAAATTTCAAGACGAAATTGTGCCAGTGGAAGTAAAGCAACGCCGTGAAACCGTGATGTTTGATACGGATGAATACCCAAAAGCGAACGCGACAATGGAAGCCTTAAGCAAGCTACGTCCTGCTTTTGACCGCGAAGGCACTGTGACTGCGGGTAATGCATCAGGCATTAACGATGGAGCGAGTGCGATTATCGTGGCGTCTGAAAGCGCAGTTAAAGCGCATGGATTAACGCCGCTTGCTGAGATCGTAAGCTATGCGCAATCGGGTCTTGATCCGAAGATCATGGGCCTAGGTCCTGTTGAGTCGGTCAATAAAGCACTCGAAAAAGCAGAACTCACAGTAAATGATATCGACGTTTACGAGTTAAACGAAGCATTTGCAGCGCAAGCACTTGGCGTGATTCATCAGTTGGCGGAAACAAACCAAGTTCCAGTTAACGCGATTCAAGATAAAGCGAACTTTAACGGTGGTGCTATCGCGCTAGGACACCCGCTTGGTGCATCTGGAAACCGAATCTTAGTCACGCTGGTTCACGAGCTTCATAAGCAAAATGGTCAATATGGCGTTGCTTCACTTTGTGTGGGCGGCGGCATGGGCACGGCTGTGGTTGTAAAGACAGTTAAGTAATTATTTAAACGGACATTTTTAATTCTTTCTCTAGGAGACAAACCATGTACACAGATTTCTTCAAAACATTTAGCGATCAAACTGAAAAAAATCTAGAACCTTACTTGAAGTTCAACAAGCTAGTGACAAAAAACGTAGAAGTGTTGACCGAGCTTCAATTGAACGCCATTCGCACATACAGTGAAGTGGGTCTAAACCAGATGAAAGCAGCGACAGAAATCAAAGACGTAACGTCATTGACTGCTTTCAACAGTCAGCAACTAAGCGTACTTACTAAACTTTCTCAACAAATGATGGATGACAGCAACAAGCTTCAAGCGATTGCAAAAGAGTTCAAAGAAGACGTTGAGAAAATGACTTCGGAAAATCTAAAGACTGTTACTCCAGCGTAATTTGTCCGATTCTCGCCGCCCCTAGATTTGGGCGGCGTTGTTTTTTCCGAATATAGGAGTAAGACTATGTTTCAACACTTCTTTTCGGACTATCTTGTGAAGCTTCAGGAAACCAATCATCAGTGGTGGCATGATTTCGAAGTGAACAAGGCAGTCGTGAACTCTCCTTTAAACAAGGCCATGCAAGAAGTGAACTTTGAGGATACTGCCAAACTGTTCGAACAAGCTGCGAATCAGCCTGCTGCGATTTTAAAGCTGCAAGCACAGTGGTGGGAGCAGCAGCTGCAAATTTGGCAGAATGTTGCATTGGCAGGGAACCAAGCACAAATCGTCGAAGCTGAAAAAGGGGATAAGCGTTTCTCAAACGAAGCGTGGCAAAATGAAGCCATGTATAGCTTCATCAAACAATCCTACCTTTTATTTAGTAAGACCTATCTGGACACCATCGAGTCTTTGGAAGGCTTAGATGAAAAGACGAAAGAACGTATTATTTTTTTCTCTCGCCAAGCCATTAACGCCCTTTCTCCTTCCAACTTCATCGCCACTAACCCAGAGCTTTTGAAGCTGACACTTGAGCAAAACGGTCAAAACTTACTGGCAGGCTTAGAGCAGTTGAAAGAAGACGTTGAGTCGAGCGCAGACATTTTAAAAATTCGTATGACGAATAATAATGCATTCCGCGTGGGAGATGACGTTGCGACGACACAGGGCAATGTGGTTTTTCAAAACGAATTGTTTGAGTTGATTCAATATCGACCTCTAACAGAGAAAGTGAATGCGACGCCGCTGCTCATCGTCCCACCTTTCATCAATAAATACTACATCCTTGATTTAACAGCAAAGAACTCAATGGTTCGATGGTTGTTAGAGCAGGGGCACAGTGTATTTATGATGTCTTGGCGTAACCCAGGCAAGGCACAAGCGCACATAGAGTTTGGTGACTACGTGACAGAAGGCGTGGTGAAAGCCGTCGCTGCAATTGAAGATATAACAGGACAAGAGCAAATCAATGCGGCTGGTTATTGTATTGGTGGTACTGTTTTAGCAAGCACGGTTGCGTACTACGCTGCAAAACGTATGAAGAAGCGCATTAAGTCTGCCACTTTCTTCACCACGTTGCTCGACTTCTCTCAACCAGGTGAAGTCGGCGCGTATATCAATGACACCATTGTTAGTGCAATTGAAGCGCAAAATAACGCAAAAGGGTATATGGACGGCCGTTCCTTAAGCGTGACGTTTAGTTTACTGCGTGAAAACAGCTTGTACTGGAACTACTACGTAGACAACTACTTGAAAGGCAATAGCCCAGTCGATTTTGACTTGTTGTACTGGAATAGTGACAGCACCAACGTCAGCGCCGCGTCTCATAATTTCTTGCTTCGCGAGCTCTATTTAGAGAACAAGCTGGTGCAAGATAAAGGCGTCAAAATTGGTGGAGTATGGATTGATCTAAATAAGATCAAAATTCCTAGCTATTTTGTGTCAACGAAAGAAGACCACATTGCGTTATGGCAGGGAACTTACCGTGGTGCGCTGAACACGGGTGGTAACAAAACGTTTGTCCTCGGTGAGTCTGGTCATATTGCGGGCATCGTGAACCCTCCAGCTAAAAATAAGTATGGTTATTGGTTGAACGATAATTTGGATGACTCTGCTGATGAGTGGTTGAATAACGCGGAACACAAAGAGGGATCGTGGTGGACACACTGGAACGAGTGGTTACTCCAATTCAACCCTAAAGAGCAAGTTGAGCCTTTCCCTATTGGCTCAGAAAACCATCCGGTTATTGATGAAGCGCCAGGACAATACGTCAAACAGGTTCTGCCAGTAAAAGAATCTTAAACAACTCCCTATACCAGTAAATCTTAGCGGCCTTTATGGTCGCTTTTTTTATGTATGATTGCTTGTTTATTTATTTATTGTTGGCAGTACCATTGAGCAATAAATAAAAAGCGCCGAGCATTTGCTCGGCGCTCAGTGTCAACAAATAGGCTAGTTGACGAGTAGAGATGCGTTACGTTACACCTCTTTATCCTTACCAAATGACAGCAGCCAGAGAGAGATTGCTGCTACCGCCACAAAGCCGGAAAGAATAATCACTGGCATAGCACTGTAGCCAAGGATATGCCAAATTACAGATTCTAATGTACTCATGGTAAGTCTCCTTAGTGCCAGCCTTCAACGCCGCTCATGTCTGGTAGTTTGTGCGCAATACCTTTGTGACAGTCTACACATGTTTTCTCGCCTGAGGCTAGAGCGGTGGAGTGCTGTTCTGCCGCACGTGATCCTTGCTGAGAGTAATCCATGAAATCAAACTCATGACAGTTACGACATTCAAGAGAGTCATTCTTTTTCATACGTGCCCACTCTCGCTCTGCGAGGTGTCCACGACGCTCTTGGAACTTCTCTGGCGTATCGATCGTCTTCGTTACGAAGTGTGCAAATAGCTCTTTAGATGCCTGTACTTTACGAACGATCTTATCCGTCCATTCATGAGGAACGTGACAGTCTGAACAAATCGCACGAACACCAGAACGGTTGGAGTAGTGAATTGTTTCTTGAATTTCAGCAACGATCGGCGCGTGACAGCCAGAACAGAATTCTTCTGTGTTGGTTGCTTCCATACCTGTGTTGAATGCGCCCCAAAATAGAAGGCCACCAGCGAAGCCTAGAAATAAAACCACACCAGCGGCAGCTTTACTCGGGCTCGACAGTCTCTTCCAAAACGCTTTAAGTATTTTCATAAGTAACCTCTTAGTACTCGCGTTTCAATTACTGAAGCGAATCGACTGCCTTAAACTCGTTTTCCACTAGTGGTTTTGCATCCGTTTGTGGAACGTGACATTGCAAACAGAAGTAACGACGAGGAGACATATCTGCCAGTACCGCATCTTCTCTGTTTACATAGTGCGTTACGCTAATTTTAGTCGCACCTGACTCTTTTGCATTTTTCCAGCTATGGCATGCAAGACACTTGTTAGCATTTAACGAAATTTCGTAGTGACGAATGCTGTGTGGGATCAACGGTGGTTGATAAACATAGCTGTCTTCAACAATTTGATCTTTAGGGAAGTCTTTGAACTCGTCTGCTGGACGCGTATCTTCCAATTGAGACATTCCACGTAAAGATTCTAGACCTCCAATACCACCTGGATTATCCAACTCAGCTTGCGCAATGCCTGTCACTAACGCACCTACAGATAAAACTGCGACAAGTAATTTTTTCATCATTTCATCTCCGCCTTTATGGCTTAAATTCTTTATTAGGCCGCCATAATGACGGCCGTAGCATTCAGTATCTGAAGGTTAAGCAATCTTAGTGATTTTGACTGGGCACTTCTTAAAGTCTGTCTGTTTAGACAGTGGATCAGTCGCATCTAGGATAAGCTTGTTAATCAAAATACGTGCATCAAAGAACGGTACGAATACCAAACCTTTTGGCGGACGGTTACGACCGCGAGTTTCAACACGAACGCGTACTTCACCGCGTTTGTTTGCCATGAGTACTTCTTCACCACGACGAACATTGCGTGCTTTTGCGTCTTCTGGGTGCATGTAACACACTGCGTCTGGTACTGCTTTGTATAATTCAGGTACACGACGAGTCATGGTGCCTGTGTGCCAATGTTCAAGAACACGACCAGTACATAACCACATATCAAATTCATCGTTCGGTACTTCTGGTGGCGCTTCGTATGGCGCGGAAATGATCTTCGCTTTGCCGTCAGCATTGCCGTAGAAGTCCCAACCAGAGCCTTCTTTCGCGTATGGGTCTGAACCTTCTTTAAAGCGCCACTGTGTTTCCTTACCATCAACAACAGGCCAACGTAGACCACGTACTTGGTGGTAGCGGTCGTATGGAGCCAAATCATGCCCGTGACCACGGCCAAATGTTGCGTATTCCTCAAACAGACCTTTTTGAACATAGAAACCGAAGTGGTGAGCATCGTCATTCAGTTCACGAGCTTCTTCGATAGGGAATTTGTCGACGTTACCATTGCGGTAAAGTACGTCGTACATTGTTTTACCACGGTATTGAGGCGCTTTCGCTAGAAGCTCTTCAGGCCATACTTCTTCCATTTTGAAGCGTTTCGAGAACTCCATTAGTTGCCAAAGGTCCGATTTTGCTTGACCGACTGTGCCCACTTGTTGGTACCAAGCTTGGGTACGACGCTCTGCGTTACCGTAAGCACCTTCTTTTTCAATCCACATTGCGGTAGGAAGAATAAGGTCTGCTGCTTGTGCTGTTGCTGTCGGGTATGGATCAGACACAACGATGAAGTTTTCTGGGTTTCGGTAACCTGGAAGACGTTCTGTGTTGATGTTTGGACCGGCTTGCATGTTGTTGTTACATTGAACCCAGTAACAGTTCAGAACGCCGTCATTCAGCATACGGTCTTGCAATACGGCGTGGAAGCCAGGTTTTGGTGGAATCGTACCTTCTGGTAGTTTCCAGATGTCTTCTGCAATCTTACGGTGTTTAGGGTTAGCAACCACCATGTCCGCTGGTAGGCGGTGAGCAAACGTACCAACCTCACGAGCGGTACCACATGCTGATGGTTGGCCCGTTAGTGAGAATGGGCTGTTCCCCGGAGTCGAGATCTTACCGGTTAGTAGGTGGATGTTGTAAACCAAGTTATTCATCCATACACCACGAGTATGCTGGTTCATACCCATCGTCCATAGAGACATCACTTTCGTGTTTGGATCCGCGTATTGCTTCGCAAGCTCGATAAGCTTCTCTTTCTCAACACCAGAGATTTCAGATGCTTTCTCTACTGTGTATGGCGCTACTGATTTCTTGTACTCTTCGAATGAGATAGAAGTGAGTTTGCCAGAGTTCGGGTTCTTCGCTGCTTTTTGTAGCGGATCATCGTCACGTAGACCGTAGCCGATGTCAGTGTCTGCTTGAGTGAAGTTCGTGTGTTTGTTCACGAAGTCCCAGTTTACTGCATCGTTTTCGATGATGTAGTTTGCGATGAAGTTAGCAATTGCAAGGTCAGACTGTGGATTGAAAATGTAGCCGTGGTCTGCCAACTCAAATGAACGATGGTAGTAAGTAGAAAGCACGTTCACTTTAACATGAGAGTGACTTAGGCGGCGGTCAGTAATGCGAGTCCATAGAACCGGGTGCATCTCTGCCATGTTTGAGCCCCAAAGAACGAAAGCGTCTGCGTTCTCGAAGTCATCGTAACAACCCATTGGCTCATCGATACCGAATGCGCGCATGAAACCTACAACGGCAGAAGCCATACAGTGACGAGCGTTTGGATCAATGTTGTTTGATCGGAAGCCTGCTTTCATTAACTTTGATGCAGCGTAGCCTTCCATTACTGTCCATTGGCCTGAGCCAAACATACCTATGCTTGTTGGGCCCTTTTTCTCGAGGGAAGCTTTCCATTTCTCAGCCATGATGTCGAAAGCGTCATCCCAAGAGATAGGTGTAAATTCACCATCTTTGTGGAATTTGCCATCTTTCATTCGTAGCATCGGTTGAGTTAGACGGTCTTGACCGTACATGATCTTAGAAAGGAAGTAACCTTTGATACAGTTCAGGCCTTTGTTTACTGGTGCTTCTGGGTCACCCTGTGTTGCTACCACTTTGCCGTTTTGAGTGCCAACAAGAACAGAACAGCCTGTACCACAGAAACGACAAGGTGCTTTGTCCCATGTGATTTTGGTTTGATCAGAGCTTGCAATCAGGTTGGCTGCAGATGCTGGTAGTGTCACACCTGCGACAGCAGCAGCTGATGCAGCCGCGTTTGCTTTCACAAACGCACGTCTTGTCATTTTCATACTTCACCCTCGATTTGGGAATGTTGTGTTCCAGTGTCTTCTTCATCCGTTTCTTCAAGCCCAGTTTCGATTTGGTGATAAACCAATACCGTGCTTAAGACGTTCGGTAAATTGTTAATGGCATCGATAGTGTCTGTGATGAAACCTTGGTTCTCAGTTTCAAGTACGACGATAATCTTGCCTTCAGGACTGTCACCATAGATTTCCGCATTTTCGTGTGCTTCTATCTTTTGTTTGATTTCGTCCAAATGTTCCGGCAGCACATGTACTACCAAACTTGAAATATGCACTTCATTTAGTGACATATAGCTCTCTCATTTATTTTTATTGCCTTTGGCCGACGACATTCGGCTTAGGCTGTTGTATTGCTCACATTGATGGATGAAGTCGGGCACACTGAAACACAGGCGCCGCAGCCGTTACACTCATCAAGGTCTAAATTGGGTTGTGCTACTTTCCCCAGTTCTAATTTGAACTGAATTGCCATCGGGTCGCACATATCCCCACAGCTTCGGCATTCGACATTTTGTTTTGCTAAGCAGTTATCGTTGATACTTGCTTTTGCTTGCCAAGGTTGTTCTGTTTCTGGCAAGAAAAGGGGCTCAGGACAGGCGTTTGCACATTGATAGCAAAATGTGCATTCATCGATGGAAAAATCGACCGAGGGGAATCCGCCATCACTTTTGGTTATAATCTTTGTTTCACAGGCCTCAATGCATTTACCGCAGCGAGTGCAATCGTCCGTAAACTGTTGCGGTTTAGTTAACCAAGGCAAACGTACGGCGTTGTCGGGGTGCGCTTTTCTTGCAAAGAGTCTTCTTCTGGAAAGGTCTACCACTTAGTCACCTCGAAACTTGGAACCCAAACTAAGCATAGTCCACAATTTTCATTAATAAACTGTCATTTAAACTAACGAAATTGTAGTTTTTGACATATTTGTATAAATACCTCTTAGGGGGTAAATGGTATGCAATATTGTTTTGGATCAATAAATTCCGTCGCAGGTGATCACATATTGATAAAGTTGAAAGGTAATGGGTTCATTGCACGTAAAAATAGGATTGTTAATGGGCGAGGAACTCAGATTGTTTAAAAATGTGAAAAAGTCGGTGACGCGCACGATTGCGTCCGCGATGCTTCTTATTTTGCTGCTCTCAGTCGCTACGACTGGTTTTGCGATTTTTACGTTAGCGTCCAGTTTGAACGATGCTGAAGCCGTCAATGTTGCTGGCTCGATGCGAATGCAAAGCTACCGTCTGGCGAATGATATTCAGGTTAAATCTGTTGACTATTCTTCACATATTGACGCATTTGAACATTCGATATATTCACCTTCAATGAAAGCGCTTCAGCATTGGTCTGTGCCAGAAGACATCACTCACGATTACTACCGTCTTATTATCAGATGGCATGAACTCAAGGCGGTGCTTAGAGGAGACAACCCGGCAGAATATCAACTCCTAGTGGCCGGTTTTGTTGAACAAATCGATGAGTTTGTATTTAAGCTACAAAGCTTTTCGGAGCAAAAACTGATTAACTTAGCCTGGATCGGCGGGTTAGGGTTGGGTGGCATTCTTTGTGTCAGTATGTTTGTCGTTCATTTTGTGCGCCTCGAAGTTGTTCGGCCTCTGCGTGCCTTAGTTTTTGCTAGCGAGCAAATTAAAAATCGCTCATTCAATATATCGCTCAATGTATCCAGCGATAATGAAATGGGAATACTGACTCGAACCTTTAACCGGATGGCGACAGACCTTGGTAAGTTGTACCGAGGATTAGAACAAGCGGTTGATGAGAAAACACGTAAATTGCAGCATGCCAACCAGTCTTTAGAAGTGCTGTACGACTCGTCAAAAGAACTCACGGCGTCGCGTATTAATCAAGACAATTTCCAGGCGATTTTGCAGCATATCGTCAGTCTTGAGGGCATTAAAGCGGTCAAACTTGAAATCGAGCAGCTAGGAGAACCGAGCTGGATATTGATGGAAGGAGAAGAATGCTGCCAAGATTGTGATGAAGATTGCCACGGTAAAGCCCTGATGCTAGATGATGAGCACTTGGGCTATTTATATTGGAAAGCAGGGTTACCTTGTCCGAACGAGGCTCTTATTGACAACTTCGTGCAGATTTTATCACGCGCCGTGTATTACAATCGGGCGCAGCGCCAAGCAGAACAAATTCTGCTGATGGAAGAGCGAGCCACTATTGCTCGGGAGTTGCATGATTCATTGGCTCAAGCACTCTCTTACTTAAAAATTCAGGTCGCTTTGTTAAAGAGAAGCGTAAAGAACTTGCCTGACGAAAAGGCGATCGCGCAGGCTAATCAAGTTATTGCTGAGCTAGATACGGGCTTATCTGCCGCGTATACGCAGTTACGCGAGTTACTGACGACGTTTCGTCTTACGATTAAAGAGGGCAGTTTTGGCCAAGCATTGCAAGACATGGTTGAAACGCTCAGTGAACAAACTGCTGCGGACATTACGCTAAAAAATAGACTTTCATCAACTGAACTGGATGCACATCAGCAGGTTCATTTACTACAGTTGATAAGAGAAGCGGCAATTAATGCAATCAAACATGCGCAAGCAGATAATATTCACATTCAATGTCTCGATAATGATGGAAAAGTCACAGTAACCGTTAGCGACGATGGAATAGGCTTTGAACATCAAGACGAAAAATTAAATCATTACGGTATGAGTATCATGCAAGAGCGGGCCGCTAGACTGCATGCCGATCTGCACATCGAAGCATCGATAAACAAAGGTTGTACCGTAAAATTAGAATTCCAACATAGTAAGGAAGTAAACAGTGACAGTGTGTAAAGTAATGCTGGTGGATGATCATCCACTCATGCGAAGAGGTATCCACCAGCTTTTAAGCTTTGAGCCTGAGTTTGAGGTCATTGCAGAAGCAAGTAATGGCGCGGATGCAGTAGCGAAAGCGCATGAGCTAGAACTGGATCTTGTACTTCTTGATCTTAATATGAAAGGCATGTCTGGCCTTGATACTTTGCAAGCACTGCGTGCAGATGGCTGTGAAGCCAGAATTGTCATTCTAACCGTTTCAGATAGCCCAGCAGATATAGAAGCAATAGTTCGAAGTGGTGCCGATGGCTATTTATTGAAAGACACTGAGCCTGATGAGTTGGTTGAGTTGCTAAAACAAGCGCACCAAGGGGACAAGGCATACAGCCAAGAAGTTTCTAAGTATTTGAGTGAACGTTCAGAGCAAGAGGACGTGTTTGATACACTGACCGATCGTGAATCGCAGATCTTAAGAGAGGTGGCAAGAGGTTTCCGCAACAAGCAAATTGCCGATCGTCTTTTTATCTCTGAGTCTACGGTTAAAGTACATATGAAGAGTTTACTTAAAAAGCTTCAAGTTCCTTCTCGTACTGCAGCAACCGTCCTTTATCTTGAGCGCTTTGGCGACATCAAATAACATTGTTGGATTTTAATCTATAATAATAAATAAAATCAAATAGTTATATGGATTCTGACGAATAAAAAAACCGCCTTTTAGGCGGTTTTTTTACTTGTCTGGGCGAATAGAGTACAAGTCACTGTTGTGCTTACCACACTCCAAATAGTACTGATAAGCCACTTTTTTGCTTTCAGCAATGACTCTCATGCAGTGCATTTTCCCCTGTTCAAAATATCGAATCTCATATTCTACACTGGTATCAAGTTGCTCAGCGGCTGCCATACTTCGCCTCCATAAACCATCCAAAAAACATCCATGCAAATTATATGCCGTTATAGGGAGCGTCGTTCGGTACGTTTTTTAGCCGATAATTGCGCTCTAACTCACTTTTTTGCGGATAGCTGTGATCAAAAAGTTAATTTCAAACTCTATATATTATTAAGGTGGCAATCAATATTTGTCACACTGGTGTAAGTTTGCCGCAATACTAAGTGATACAGGTTGAGTATAGAACTTAATCAACAGAAAAGGGAATACGAATAAGTGACTAAATTAAAGGATGTATCTAATAAGGCGCTTCGTTATGGCCTTCTATTTTGTTTCGTATTTCTGCTTGCCGGTTGTGCGAAAAAGTTTTTATACAGCAATATCGATTGGTTCGTGCTCGATTACTTAGAGGACTATGTCTCGTTGCAAGGGGAACAAGAAGTCCTAGTGGAAGAGCGCTTATTATTGTTGGCAGACTGGCACAAGAAAGAGGAGTTACCATTATATATCGAACATTTAAAAGACCTTGAGAGATTAAAAGCGAGCGATATCACCTTAAATTACTTACAACAAAATCGAGATAGAATGCGAGCGCATTACGATAGAGTGGTAAGCAAAGCAGCACCAGATCTTTTTGCGTTAAGTTTGCAATTAACGAAAGAGCAAGAACGCGAGTTTTTGAGTAATGTACAAGAACATTATCAAGAGCGAAACGCAAAATATGCCGATAAGACAGAAGACGAAGTGCGTGAAATTATTCTGGATAACACTGAAGAGTGGATGGAAGAATGGCTAGGGAATCTATCAGGAAATCAGCGTCAATTAGCTCAAAGATTTTCTCAGCAAGTTATTTTAAACAGCCCTTTATGGAGAGATTATCGAGCCACGGTATATCAAGAGCTCGAATACTTGTTCGACAACAAATCTAATGTTGTGACTTATCAAGATATATTTATGCGACTCTTGTTCGAGCCAGAGAGTTATTATAGTGAGCAGCTTTCTCTGAATATTGACTCTAACTTTGCATTGGTTGATCAACTGACATTAGATGTTTCTCGTTCGATGACCGATAAGCAATGGCGTCATTTTCGTGAAAAGGTTAAAGAGTGGCGAGTACTGGCAGAGGAACTTTTAGATTAAATTCATGCTTCAATGAGCGAAAGCAAAGCGCAAAAGCCTTTCTTATCAAAAAATGATTCAAAGCAAATTCTTATTGAACTAAGAGCGTAACATAGCGTGAGGTTTGATGAGGCAACGTCAGCTTATCAATGCGTGATAAGGCCTCATCGTACAAAACAATGAGAATAAATATGAAACATTTAGTTGAAAGATTTCTTCGATACGTCACGTTTGATACCCAATCCAATCCACATGTGACGCTTTGCCCAAGTTCACCTGGTCAGCTTGTGTTTGCTGAGTTACTTAAAAAAGAGATGATCGAGCTTGGTTTAAGTGACGTGACTTTGGATAAAAATGGCTATTTGATGGCTAAACTGCCAGCCAATATTGACTATGAGGTTCCTCCTATCGGCTTCATTGCCCATATGGATACCGCGCCGGATGCATCTGGCAAAAACGTAAAGCCGCAATTCATCGAAGATTACCAAGGTGGCGATATTGCATTAGGGTTGGGGGATGAAGTGTTATCTCCCGTGCAATACCCCGATTTACATCACCTACATGGCCACAATCTTATTACTACCGATGGCACTACATTACTTGGCGCGGATAACAAAGCCGGTATCGCAGAGATTCTTTCCGCGGTAGCTCTGCTACTGGAAAACCCAGACATTCCACACGGCGACATTTGTATCGGCTTTACTCCGGATGAAGAAATCGGTCGTGGTGCAGATTTGTTTGACGTTAAAAAATTTGGCGCGAAATGGGCATACACTATAGATGGTGGCCCGCAAGGTGAGTTGGAATACGAAAACTTTAATGCAGCAAACGCTGATGTAATTTTTCATGGTGTTAGCGTTCATCCAGGTACTGCAAAAGGCAAAATGGTCAATGCGATGAACTTGGCTGCGAAATTTCAAGTTCAAATGCCCCAAGATCAAACTCCGGAAACAACCGAAGGTTACGAAGGGTTCTTCCATCTAAAATCGGCAGAAATGGGCGTTGCACGAAGCGAGCTAGGTTACATTATTAGAGACTTTGACCGTCAAAGACTTGAGGATCGAAAAGCCTTTATGCAGAAACTCGTCGATGAAATGAACACGGGTTTACGCCATGGTTCTGTAGAGCTAAAAATAAAAGACAGCTATTACAATATGAGAGAAATGGTTGAGCCTTACCCTCATATCATTGAGCTGGCAAAGCAAGCGATGGAAGCGTGTGATGTGGAACCGATTATAAAACCTATTCGTGGTGGTACAGATGGTGCTCGTTTATCTTTTATGGGTTTGCCGTGCCCGAATATCTTCACCGGCGGTTTTAACTTCCACGGAATTCATGAGTTTATTTCTGTTGAAATGATGGAAAAATCAGTACTCGTTATCGTCAAAATTGCTGAGCTTACAGCGAAAAAACACAGTTAAAAGACTACGTCGAGACCTCTTGCAGATTTAATAACAAAATAGCCCAGATCTTCCTGGGCTATTTAAATATTAAGATGGAATACTAGCGCACGTCTTTGTCTTCAATTTCAATGTCTTCTAGTGGTAACCAGTCGACTTTCACACCCGCTTGATCGAACATATCTTGACTGACTTGGATTTTATCTCCCCAGCGAGATAAAAAGTCTTCAGACTGCTCAGGGCAGTGTACGTGTGAGATCCCTGTTTGAATGATCTTTGCCGCGCAGTTAGGGCAAGGAAAATGCGTTACCCAAATATCACATCCGTCTAAGTCACGTTTTGAGAACAAAATTGCGTTCTCTTCCGCGTGCAGTGTTTTAAGGTATTTCAACTCGCGCTCATCGGTGTCGACACTGTCAGAAACACCATGCGGATAGCCATTAAATCCAACAGATACAATGCGATTCTGTTTAGTAATAACGGCACCGACTTGTGTTGATGGGTCCTTACTCCAAGATGCCACTAGTTCTGCCATCTGGTAAAAGCGTTTCGCCCATTTAGAAATCATAGTCATCCTCTCTGTCGAAGGCGTTGAATTAATTGAATGATAACCCATTTATATTAAAAAAATAGTCAAAATCGGGGTCTTGAGTATGAAGGCGTCACTTTTTACCTTTTTAGCCATAAAACGTTCTTATCTTGAGCACTGAATCTCACTTTACGCCCGAATACAATACTCCCGTTAGTGTTTCCAAACTCAAATTAAAACTCGCGATCTCCTAAGGCGTATATTAAATAGTTATGATTGAGTTGTATGTATATTGCTCATTGAATACCACTGTTAACTAAATTACTTTATTTTCCTTTTGTTTCTCATGTTTACATTTAGAAACACCTTGGGCGCTTTTCAGTGAAGTTTTCAGTGGCAGCAAGGAGTAAGGTTGATAGGAATTCAACAATATCCTGTTCTATAAAGACGGTAAATACATGCAAAAGAAACCACTTGTCGCACTAATGGCGGCTACAGCAATCCTCGCTGGATGCGGGGAAGCTAATAATGCCCAAACGAAAGGTCAAGCGCCTCTCGTAGTGACTCAGGATGTCACGGTTATCGACTACCAACCGAGCAAGTCTTATATCGGTCGCATTGAAGCAGTAGAAGATACCAATATTACCGCGCAGATTTCTGGCTACTTAAAAGCTCGTCACTTTGAAGAGGGGCAAATGGTAGAAAAAGGGCAGCTCCTTTACTCTATCGAGCCATCTTCTTTTGAAGCCCAAGTCGCGAGTGCTAAAGCCGCACTTGCACAAGCTAAAGCGGCGCTAAAAAAAGCCGAATTAGATCATACTCGAGGTAAAAACTTGTTGCCTCGCGGTAGTATCTCTCAATCTGAGTTTGATGCTTTAACTGCGGCACTTCTTGGTGCGAGAGCAGAGCTAGAAGCGGCAAATGCTCAACTTAAACTTGCTGAAGTTAACCTTTCCTATACTCAAATCCGAGCACCTTTTAGCGGACGTATTAGTGATACCAAAGTGAGTACGGGTGATCTGGTTTCTCCATCATCTGGCGTGCTGACAACTCTGGTGAGTTTAGATCCAGTTCATACCTCATTTAGTGTGAGTGAGCGTGAGCGTTTAGCTATGGGTATGGATCAAGTAAAAGGTGATGGCTCGGCTGAATCAAACCGCGTTGAAGTTCAGCTTGAACTGGAAAATGGACAGTTTTTTGAGCATCTTGGTAAGCTTGATTTCTTAGGTAATCGTATTGACACCAAAACGGGTACGATTGCTATGCGCGCGCTAGTGCCAAACCCAGAGCAGAAGTTACTTCCGGGTCAACACATCAAAGTGAACTTGAGAGATAAGAACACGAAAGACGTTATTGTTATCCCACGACGTGCCGTACAGACTGACTTAGAAGGTGACTTTGTGATGGTGATGGCTGAGGGAAGTGTGGCAGAGCGTCGTAACGTCGAGCTTGGCCCTCAGGTTGAACAAGGCATTATCATTCGAGAAGGGCTCGATCAGGAAGATACGGTTATTACACAAGGCCTACAACGTGTGCGTAATGGTGTAGAAGTGCGCCTTCAAGCACCTGCTGAAGATAAGCAGTAGGGGGCACTATGTTAAGTCGTTTCTTTATTCAGAGACCTAAATTCGCGCTGGTTATTTCGATCATATTAACGCTAGCCGGCGCGATCTCACTGGCGATTTTGCCAGTGGCTGAGTACCCACAGATAAGCCCGCCATCAGTAAGCGTTTCGGCTTACTACACTGGCGCGAGTGCGGAAGTTGTCGAGCAGGCCATTGCGGACCCCATAGAGACCTCAGTCAACGGCGTTGAGGATATGATATACATGTCTTCAAAGAGCGCGAACGATGGCTCTTACAGCCTAAACGTCACGTTCGATGTTGGCACCGATCCAGATATGGCGCAAGTTAACGTGCAAAACCGCGTGTCACAGATTGAGTCAAAACTTCCTCAAGAAGTTCGCATGGTTGGTGTGACGGTGAAAAAGCGTTCACCTGACTTGCTGATGGTACTTAACTTCTATTCACCTGATGGCAAATACGATGATCAGTTCTTGATTAACTACATTAACTTGAATGTAAAAGATCAGTTGGCTCGTGCGAAAGGTATCAGTGAAGTTAACGTGATTGGTGGTGGCGAATACGCAATGCGTGTTTGGTTAGATCCTGAAAAAATGGCCAACCTTAAGCTAACCACGTCAGACGTATACGCCGCTTTGGCTGAACAGAACGTTCAAGTTGCGGCAGGGCGTGTAGGTGCAGCACCATACAACAATCCGCAAGAAGTTCAGTTTAACCTTGTGACCAAAGGTCGCTTGGAAAGCGTGAGTGAGTTTGAGAACGTAGTCCTTCGAGCTAATCCCAATGGCTCTACGGTTTATCTGAAAGATGTTGCTCGCGTTGAACTAGGCAAAAAGTTCTACGATGGTAACGGTAAGTTCCGTGGCCAGGACGCGTCAATCGTTGCGTTGTCTCTTCAATCGGATGCGAATGCGTTAGAAAGTGGTCAGGCCGTCATGGAGCTCCTTGAAGGCTTGAGCAAAAACTTCCCAGAGGGAATGGAATACGAGACCAGCTACGATACAACCGTGTTCGTATCTGAATCGATCAAAGGGGTAGTAAAAACACTGATTGAAGCGATTCTATTGGTGATTGCTGTAACTTACTTGTTCTTGGGTAGTGCGCGTGCAACGTTGATTCCTGTTGTCGCGATCCCCGTTTCTCTGATTGGTACGTTTGCCATCATGCAGGCAACGGGCTTCACCATTAATACGGTTACTTTGTTTGGCTTGATCCTTGCGATTGGTATCGTGGTGGACGATGCGATTCTGGTTATCGAAAACGTCGATACTACCATGGCGAAAGACCCAAGCATTTCACCGCGTAAAGCGACGTTGCTAGCGATGAAAGAAGTAACGGGACCAATCATCACGTCGACCTTGGTTCTACTTGCGGTATTCATACCCGTCGCCATGCTGCCAGGTATCACCGGTATCATGTATCGCCAGTTCGCTTTGACCATCTGTATTTCGGTTGTGATTTCATCCATCAATGCATTGACGCTGTCTCCAGCACTTTGTTCTCTGGTATTGAAGCAGGGTGGGGGCAATACCGCTAACTGGTTCCAGGCTTTCAACAGAGGCTTAGAGCGCATCACTACGCGTTATGGCCAGATCGCTGGTTTCTTGGTGAAGAAGTCTTTACTGCTCGTGACGTTCTTTATAGTTGCTATCGCAGCGGTCACTTTCTTTGCGAAAACCACCTCTACAGCGTTTGTTCCTCAAGAAGATAAAGGCATTTTGCTGGTTAACGTACAGCTACCAGATTCAGCCTCTTTATCACGTACTGAAGAAGTCACCAATGATTTAATGAAAATGATCGGTGAAGAGCCTGGTGTGGATGGTGTGACGGTTGCGAACGGTTACTCGTTTATGACAGGCGCAGCAGCATCAAACGGTGCTTCTGTATTTATCAAATTGCATGACTGGGATACTCGTAACTCGCTGCAAGGAGAGCACTCTGCTAATGCTATCGCGGCACGTATTAACGGGCGAGCGGCGACAGAGTTACCTCAAGCGGTTGTTTTTGCGATGGGACCACCGGCGGTTCCAGGTATGGGCGCTGCGTCTGGTTTTGAGTTTGTGCTTGAAGACACGCTAGGGCGAAGTCGTACCGACTTGTCGATGGTCATGGGAGAAATGATCCAAGCGGCTAACCAAGCGCCTGAAATTGCCTACACGTTTAGCACGTTCCGCGCGAATGTTCCGCACTACTACGTTGATATCGATCGTGAGAAAGCGCAGCAATTAGGTATTTCGCTGTCGTCTATTTTCCAAACCTTGCAAGGCAACTTAGGTTCGCTTTATGTGAATGACTTCACCATGTTTGGTAAGAACTTCCGCGTAACCATGCAAGCTGATAGCCAGCACCGTAGCAGCATGGAAGATCTAGAGCGTTTCCATGTTCGTTCTTCGAACGGTGATATGGTCCCGTTAAGTACGCTAGTGAGCTACGAGCAAGTGTTTGAGCCTGATGTGGCGTGGCGTTACAACATGTACCGCAGTGCTATCATTCAAGGCCAACCAGCTCCGGGTTACTCTAGTGGTGATGCGATTGCAGCAATGGAACGCGTTGCTGCTGAAGTTCTTCCGCAAGGGTACACGTATGAATGGACAGGTATGGCTTATCAGGAAGTGCTTGCGGGCAACCAAGCCATTTATGCGTTTGCGCTGGCTTTGATCTTCATTTACTTGTTTATGGTGGCTCAGTATGAGAGTTGGAGTATTCCACTGGCTATTATTTTGGTGGTCCCAGTAGCAACGTTAGGTTCCTTCCTTGCGTTGAATCTAACTGGCACGCCGCTTAACTTGTATGCCCAAATTGGTCTTGTCTTGCTCATAGCCTTGGCGGCGAAAAACGCAATTTTGATTGTGGAGTTCGCCAAGCAAGAGCGTGAAGAAAAAAATGCTGATATCGATAGTGCAGCGGTTAAAGGAGGCACGTTACGTTTCCGCGCTGTGAATATGACATCTTGGTCATTTATCCTGGGTATCTTCCCGCTTATCTTTGCCGCTGGTGCGGGGCACGTGAGTCAAAACTCACTCGGCGTGTCGCTGATTGGTGGTCTATTGTGTGTGCTTCTAGCAGGTACATTCTTGATCCCAGGCTTCTACGCCCTGGTGCAAAGACAGCGTGAGAAAGTTCATGGCGGCAACACCAAGCTGGTTCCTCTTGATGATGAATAATCACATCCGAAGTGCGCAGTAAGCACGAAGTGACAATTGAAAAAAAGCCCGAAGCAATGATTGCCTCGGGCTTTCTATTTTGAAAAGGGTTATTTTAGCGCAGTTTTGAATTGTGCAACGGCTTCATCCATATCATGAGCTTGAGCAGAGACAGAGTTCACTTCATGCAAGCATTCCTGAGCGGATTGCATGTTATTCTCAGATATGGCGTTTAGCTCGGTGATTGAACCGCTAACTTGGTTCATCACGATACCTTGTTCTTCAATTGCTGAAGCTATGCGCTCCGAATTACCTTGAATTGAATGCATGTCAGTAATGATCTGTTGCAGGCTAGAATCCAGTTTTTCAGAAGCATTAAGTGTTTGTTGCCCTTGATCGTTACATTGATCAATATCAGCAACAACTGTAGACATTTGAGTTTGAATATCTGCAACGACCCGCGTGATTTCCTCAGTGGATTGATGAGTTCGGCTAGCTAGGGCGCGTACTTCATCGGCAACAACTGCAAACCCGCGGCCTTGTTCGCCTGCTCGCGCGGCTTCAATTGCTGCGTTGAGAGCTAGTAGGTTGGTTTGCTCTGCAATCTCTTGGATGATGTTCACGGCACCACCAATTTTATCTACATGCTGATTCAGCGAGCCAATCGACTGCTGGCTGTTTGATAAAATCGTGGTTAGTTGACCGATGTTGGTTACCGTCGCCTCAACAACTCCTCGACCTTGTTCGGCATTATTCGCTGCCTGATGTACGCCTTCTACCGCAACTGATGTGCTCTCAGAGATTTCACCTATTGTGGCAACCATTTGCTGAACTGCCGTCGCCATTGATGCTGTGTGGTCAGTTTGAGTGTGGAATTGCTCCATAACGCCTTCTAACTCACGATGCATATTATCGGTACTTGCAGTGAGTTGCGCCGATTTTTCTTGGGTACTACTAATTAGATGCTCAAGCTTATCCAATAGGTCATTGAGGTGATGACTGATATCAAATAGCTCGTCTTGACCTTTCAAATCAGATCGAAGTCCCATGTTGTTCGTTTCGCTGATACTTCGAATGGTGCCAAGTAAGCTATTCACTCGCGTATTGATTGAACGTGAAATTTGCCAAATCAATGCGAAAATAACGACTAAGATCAGAGCTGTAATGACCTGCTTGATGGTCGACATTTGTTCATCACGTTGTGCGGCAGCAGAGCTAAGGGCTGTGGAAAAGGTTTCAAATTGCTCTTCTACGGCATGGGATAATGCGCGAGTTTCACCGAGTAGGCCTTTGTCATAAGCAACCCCAACAACTTGCTTTTGGGCCGCCAATTGCTTACCTGTTTTGATAAGCTCCGGAGCATATTGCCCCTCAAGCAAGTCACTATTGAATAGTCCTGCTTTTACCGCAGAGTCAAAACGGACTAATGCCAATAACTGCTGGTGGTCTGAACGTTGTTTAGCTTCTAATAGTGCTTGTTCGTAACCGGCGAGAAGCCCACTCTTTGAATCAAGCCCGTATCGTTGGTAAGCGCTGACCAGATTCTGAAAGCCCCTTTGGTATGCGAGCAAGTCTTGCTTAAATTGTTGACTGGAAGGTAATTCATTACTCTTGAGTATGTTCGCAAGCTCTTTTTCTGTGTCTATAAACTTGTCAACATTGGCGTCAAACTTATTTAGATATTTGTCATTACTACGCAGTAGGAAATCTTTTTCATTTCTGCGTAAGTTGAGTAAGCGTATTTCTAGATCACCAACGAGTTTGATGGCGTGATTAAGATCATTGCTCTTATTTTCAAAATGGGATGACGTACCCAAAAGGGCCACGATGCCTAAAATGGCGATAACTCCGAGGAAGTAGAGTTTTTGCCTAATAGTCATATTGTTGTTTCCTGAATAAGTAACTAAAAAGAGAAATCCAATGAGATTTCCAAGGGCTAGCAAACGTTGTTCAACTAACATGTCGAGAAAACGACATGCACTAATACAGCACTTTTTTACGTTGCTGTTTTTTCGCTCCGTGCTTGTTTTTTGTATCAAGTCGTCGGCGTTGAGAAGCGCGGGTTGGTTTCGTTTTAATACGCTTCTTCTCCTGTAAAGCGGCAGCTTTTATCAATGCTTGAAGCCGATTTAGGGCGTCTTCCTTATTTTGTTCTTGTGTCCGAAATTGTTGCGCTTTGATGATGATCACGCCATCTTTACTTATACGACTATCAGAAAGTGCAAGTAATCGCTCTTTGTAAAAGTCAGGTAAGCTTGAATGCCGGATATCAAAGCGCAGGTGTATAGCGGACGCCACCTTGTTAACGTTCTGGCCACCATTTCCTTGAGCTCTAATTGGGGATAATTGAATTTCCCACTCTTGAATTGTGACGGAGTTCGAAATTTTGAGCATGATAAGTAAATGCCGGTAAGGACGATTGAAAGAGCTGATAAATTAACATTACAGATGCACAAATAGAAGAAAAGACATGAGCACGATTGATTTTAGACCCTATGAGGGATTCATATTTGATATGGATGGTACTCTAATCGATACCATGCCAGCCCACTTGGCAGCTTGGCAAGCAACTGCTGAGCGTTTTGATTTTCCGTTTTGCCAGGAATGGTTTCACAGTTTGGGAGGGATGCCGAGCTTTAAAATTGTTGAGGAACTAAATCGTGTGCATGAGCTTTCATTAGATCCTAAAACTGTCGCGACATTTAAAATGGAAACATTCGCTGCTATGGAGCTTCATGGTGACGTTATTCCTTGCACGAACATCGTGTTAGAGGAATATTTAGGCCATAAGAAAATTGCAGTCGGGACTGGCAGCCAACGAGAAAGTGCCATGCGCTTATTAAGCCATGCAGGTTTATTAGACAAGTTGGATGTTGTAGTAACCGCGAGTGATGTAGAGAACCATAAACCCTTTCCAGATACCTTTTTGGTGGCCGCGGAACAACTCGACTTGGAGGCGTCACAGTGTCTTGTGTTCGAGGATACTGAGTTGGGGAAGCGAGCTGCGCATGCAGCTGGTATGGATTGCGTTATGGTGCAAGATAATGAGTTGATCTTTTTCCCAAAACCATAGTGGCAATATCCCTTAATATGAGATCAAAATGGGGTGCAAATGCACCCCATTAATTTTTACCACATCATCGATCATGAATCATAGATGCTTATTCTGGTTGAACTAGCTCTTGGTATTCAAATGAAGGTACCACAACTTCTACGCGACGGTTTTTCTCACGACCTTCGCGAGTGCTGTTGTCAGCAACTGGGTTTTCTTCACCCATACCTTTAACTGTCAAACGATCTGAACCAATGCCAGCTGCGGTTAGGTAATCAGCAACAGATTGAGCACGACGCTCAGACAGTTTTTGGTTGTATGCCGCAGGGCCTGAGCTATCCGTGTAACCAGTAATCTCTACTTGAGCTTGAGGATATTCGTTCAAGAATGAAACAAAGTTGTCCAGACGTTCAGAAACGGACTCTGTTAACTTAGCACTATCGAATTCAAACGTACCTGTACCGTACTCTTCTTTGTGCACCTTGCTCATCATCACTGGTTCTGGATCTGGCTCGATCACTTCTTCCGTTACAACTGCTGCAACAACTGGAGCTGCTGCGAATTTGTAGTTAACACCGATACCAAAGAAGTTAGCATCCATGTCGTCCCACACCTCGTCAGACATATCTTGGTAGCGTTGGTATTCAGCGCGAACACTCCAGTTTCTATCGATCGAGTATTCAGCACCCAAAGAACCTGTTGGGACAAAGTCTGTTTCGTCATCAGACATCATGTAAGCACCACCGATCTTAGCAAATAGATTCCAAGAGTCGTTTAAGTGCCAGTTGAATTTAGGTGCAAGTGTTAAAGCCGTTAGATTGCCGTCAATCGTATTAATCGTATTAGCCCCTGACCTAGAGTTTCCTTCATAGTCGCCTAAGAAGTCTACGCCGTACTCTAGCCCGATGATATCGGTAAAGTCATAACCGATATGTAGTCCTGCACCGAACGCTTCATCATCACAAGGGCTATTTAGATAGCAAGCGTCGTCAAGTGTAGTCATGCCCACTTTGCCCCCGATGTACATTTCAGCTTGAGCAGAGTTTAAAAGCGCGCTACTACCAGCTACCACTGCTGCTACTGCAATTGCTACTTTGTTCATAATGTTTCCTTGTATTGATTGCATATTAACTTCTACTTCGTTTTATCAAAAAATTAGAAAAAACCAGCGCTTATAAGAAATTAGTTTAATATTCTAATCATTTCATATCAAGCAACAATATATTTGAACTTGATCAACATTTACTACCCAAAAATACCTCACAAACTTCTGATATTTCTTACATTGTAGTAAAGATTTTTTGGTGCATAAGAAAATTGATGATTATTTTGAACTTTTTTTCGTAAACTTTACTTTACATTGTGCGCGATGGTTAACAGGTGGTTTTTATTTGCATTTATTTGCAAAAACTGATTGCAAGTCTACGCCTAAGCCGATAAGTTACTTAAACGCTAGACAGAAAATGACCACAGCCCTTGATGCTGCTCGCTTTGTGAACAATGTTGCAATGAGTTCAGTTGGTAAAAATGGGGTCGGAAATAAAACCAGGAAGTAGAAGTAATGTTTCAAACTGATGATGTAAGAATAAATAGAGTAAAAGAGTTATTGCCACCTGTTGCAGTATTAGAGAAGTTCCCAGCGACTGAAACCGCTTCTTCGACCACTTTTGATTGCCGTAACGCCATTCACAATATTCTTGAAGGAAAAGACGATCGATTACTCGTGATCGTTGGCCCGTGTTCTATTCACGATCCGGCTGCCGCGGTTGAGTACGGTAAAAAGCTAAAAGTACTACGTGATGAACTGGGCGAGCAGCTTGAGGTTGTTATGCGAGTTTATTTTGAAAAGCCGCGTACGACCGTTGGTTGGAAAGGCCTTATCAATGACCCTTACTTAAATGACACCTATAAGCTAAATGATGGTCTACGTATCGGACGTAAACTCCTTCTTGATCTAACCGATATGGGCTTGCCAACGGCAAGTGAATTCTTAGATATGATCACACCTCAGTACGTGGCGGATTTGATCAGTTGGGGCGCTATCGGTGCTCGTACGACAGAATCTCAGGTTCACCGCGAGCTAGCTTCTGGTCTTTCTTGTCCTGTAGGTTTCAAAAACGGTACAGACGGGAATATTAAAATAGCGAGCGACGCGATTCGTTCTGCAAGCGCTTCCCATCACTTCCTTTCAGTAACAAAATACGGTCATTCCGCGATCGTAGAAACCGCTGGTAATCCAGACTGCCATATTATTCTACGTGGCGGTAAAGAACCAAACTACAGTGCAGCACATGTAGCTCAAATTAAAGATGAGCTGGACACCGCAGCTCTGCCGAAAAAAGTGATGATTGATTTTAGCCATGCTAACAGCTCGAAGCAGTTCAAGCGTCAAATGCTGGTGTCTGATGATGTATCCGAGCAAATCTCTGCTGGCGAAGAAGCCATTTTTGGAGTGATGATCGAGTCTCATTTAGTTGAAGGTCGCCAAGACTTAGTGGATGGTAAAGCTGCCACTTATGGTCAGTCGATTACTGATGCATGTATTGGTTGGGAAGATACGGAAACGGTACTTCGTCAGCTTTCTGATGCAGTAAAAGCGCGCCGCAACAAGTAAGCTCAACAGAAAAACTTTTTAAAAGCGAAAAGTGAATAGTGAAGAGCCAGAGGTACTATGCCTCTGGCTCTTTTTGTTGAGAATTACTCTCATATCTTTCTATTGTTTCTGCTTTCCTATATGTTATCTGTATACGTCGTAACCAAAAGGAATTTGGAATTGAATCGTAATGTATGGCTTCTATCCCTCTGCCAAGCCTTATTAATGACAGGGAATATTTTACTCATATCTGTTATTGCCCTTATTGGCAAAACACTTGCGCCGTCATCAAGTTTTATCACATTACCAGTTGCACTGCAGTTTTTGGGACTGATGGCCGCGACAATTCCTGCGTCGCTAATTATGGGCAAGTTAGGGCGTCGCCTTGGTTTTAGCCTTGGTAATGTCATTGGCATTTTGGGTGCTAGTCTAGCGACGTATGCATTAAGTCAACAAAACTTCTATCTGTTCTGCATGTCTACGTTTTTGCTTGGTGTTGGTATAGGTTTCGGTACTCTATACAGGTTTGCTGCCATTGAAGTGTGTGAAGAGTCGGCAAGGCATAGGGCGATTTCGATATCTATGGCGGGTGGGGTGTTAGCGGCGATCCTTGGACCTAATTTGGCGGTGTACTCACAGCAGTGGTCAGGTGATGGCTTATACATTAGTGCATTTGCTGTGCTTGTCGTGCTTTATATAACTGCGTTGGTTGTGCTACAAACCATTCGTTTTCCACCTGCACACACGCAGGCGCTACACGCTAAGGCGGATAAGCTGAGACTGATTATTCGTCGACCTAATTTCATGCTAGCAGTTATCGCGGCAATGGTTGCGTACGCGGTGATGAACATTTTAATGACAGCAACTCCTTTAGCGATGATTGGTTGTGGCTTTGATTTTGATAAAGCGGCGGGAGTGATCGAATGGCACGTGTTGGGTATGTTTGCTCCTGCGTTTGTCACGGGCCGTCTGATAGAGCGGTTTGGCGCTAAGAATATGATTTTGGCGGGTGGATTGCTATTTGTTGCTTGTATTGGAATTAATATACATGGAGTGTCTATCTGGCATTTTAGTCTTGCTTTAATCCTGTTAGGAATAGGGTGGAACTTTATGTTTATCGCAGCAACTGGGCTGTTTAGTCAAAGCTATGAAGCGAAAAACAGAAGCAAGGCTCAAGCGTTTAATGAATTCTTCGTGTTCAGTTGTGTCACCATCACCGCATTACTATCTGGTTGGCTTGAGTCTACCGTAGGTTGGCAGAATCTTAATTTGTATGTTCTTCCATTTGTGTTACTCGTTATCGCGATGTTTGCGTTAAAAACGAATAAAAAGCCAGAATCACAAACCGCTTAATTAAGTCTTAATATATAACCCGGCCTATCGTGTCGGGTTTGTTTATTAGCTCAAATCAACAATCTCTTCTTTATGTTTTTATCGATAATGTGAATTCCCACAATAAAAATGTCGATTTGATAAGACTTTTTATCTAACTTTTTGTAATAAAAATAAAAATCCTGTATATATCTTGCCGAAAATCAATAAAAACTAAAGAAGTTTCGTCTATGTCAGCCAATATTTCTCATAAAGCTCAAGAAACTCTCGTGAGGGAGTCTGAGGAACTCGTCTCAACAACGAACTTACAAGGTGTTATTACATATTGTAATGAAGCCTTTTGCCGCGTTGCTGAATACACTCACGAAGAACTTGTCGGTCAGAACCATAATATAGTTCGTCATAATGATATGCCTAAAGCCGCTTTCGGTGATATGTGGGCACGCCTTAAACAAGGTAAAGCCTGGCGTGGAATGGTTAAGAATGCCACTAAGTCTGGCGGTTACTATTGGGTTGATGCTTATGTCACCCCTATCTACGAAGACAACCATGTTGTTGGGTATCAATCAGTGCGCGTGAAACCAAAGCGAGAGTGGGTTGATATTGCGACAAAAGCCTACAAAAGCATGCGTGCTGCAGAGAAGTCTGGTCGAACTTGGTCGTTGAAAATCAATGAAACCATTCGCTATGCGATTCTACTTGGTGCACTAACCGCACCTGCAACCGCATATGCGTTGTCTGTTGAAGGGCCGTTGGCTTGGCTTGCAAGTGCGTTACCTGCAAGTGTTCTGGCTCTGTTATTCCGCCAAGAGTTAATTGATACACCTCAGCAACTTAAAAAGTTACAAAAGCAATATGACAGCGTAAGTCGCTTGATCTATTCCGGTAACACGGCATTTTCGATTGCCGATTTCCATATCAAAATGCTATCCGCAAGAATTCGAACCGTGTTAGGAAGAATGACTGACTCCGCATTGCCTTTGCAGCATTGCGCCGAAGAGCTTAGTCAAACAACGGCAGAAGTCTCAGCTGCATTAAATCAGCAAAATACCGATATTCATCGTGTGCGAGATGCTACCCAAGAGGTGGAGTTGTCGGCAAATTCGGTTTCTTCGAGTACCAATGATGCCCATATGTTGATTGATGATACATTGAAGTCATGCTTGATGGCGAAGGAGACCATTGATCAAACGCACACCAATCTAGCGCAATTAAGCCTTCAAGCTGAAAAAGCGACGGAAACGACGTATCAACTGAGTGATCAGGCGCAGAAGGTGAACCATTTGATGGAAGAGATTGGTGGAATCGCAGAGCAAACCAATTTACTGGCACTTAACGCGGCGATTGAAGCAGCAAGGGCAGGGGAGCAAGGTCGTGGTTTTGCTGTTGTAGCTGATGAGGTCCGCGCGCTTTCTGGGCGTACATCCAATGCAACTGAACAAATCCAAGCTTCTATCTCCACTATGTTGGCAACGATTCAAAGTTGGCAGAAAGATATTCTGGCAAACAAAGAGCAAACCGATGCCTGTTCTCAAGTAGCAGAACAAAGCGCGTTGCGTTTGTCTGAAGTTGAACAGATGATGCAAACCATGAGTGGGCTGATGGTTGATGTAGCAGAAGCTGCGAATAACCAGTTAAAGCTATCTAGTGATGTAAACCAGCACATTCATTCTATCGCTTCGACCGCAGAACAAAACTTGGCAGCAACACATTCAGTTGAGCAAAATAGCCGACAGTTGAAAGACCAAGTACAAGATTTCTATCAGCTCGCACTTCGATTTGAAGACAAATAGTCGTAACGAAAGTTGTGATGTTTATGTCCTGGCTGCGTTTATACGAATAGGAGCCAGATAAAA
This sequence comes from Vibrio sp. Vb1026, assembly GCF_033338745.1. NCBI lineage: Bacteria > Pseudomonadati > Pseudomonadota > Gammaproteobacteria > Vibrionales > Vibrionaceae > Vibrio > Vibrio sp. Vb1026. The sequence continues at coordinate 213,048 of NZ_JAWOTH010000002.1, read as the reverse complement.
GAAAGCCCCGCCATTGCTGGTGGGGCTTTTCAGTTTTCACATTCGCAATAGAGAAAACTGACTATCTTTTTACTGCAATTACGCGAGTAGCTCTTTTGCTGTGTTCACTACGTTTTCAGTCGTGAAGCCAAACATTTTGAATAGTTCGCCAGCTGGTGCAGATTCACCGAATGAAGTCATACCGATGATGCGACCGTCGAAGCCTACGTACTTGTACCAGAAGTCAGCAATACCTGCTTCAATTGCGATACGTGCTGTTACGTCTGATGGCAGTACAGCTTCACGGTAAGCGGCGTCTTGTTTGTCGAATGCGTCTGTTGATGGCATTGAAACAACGCGTACTTTCTTACCTTCAGCAGTTAGCTGTGCTGCTGCTTCTACTGCTAGTTCAACTTCAGAACCTGTTGCGATAAGGATTAGCTCTGGCTTGCCTTCGCAATCTTTCAGAATGTAAGCACCTTTCGCGATGTCTGCTACTTGTTCTGCTGTGCGCTCTTGTTGCGCAAGGTTTTGACGAGAGAAGATAAGTGCTGTCGGTGCATCTTTACGTTCAATCGCTAGTTTCCAAGCTACAGCGGACTCAACTTGGTCACATGGACGCCATGTGCTCATGTTTGGTGTTAGGCGTAGCGATGCCATTTGCTCAACTGGTTGGTGAGTTGGACCATCTTCGCCAAGACCGATAGAGTCATGCGTGTACACTTGGATGTTCTGAATTTTCATCAGCGCAGCCATACGCATTGCGTTACGTGCGTACTCCATGAACATTAGGAATGTTGCGCCGTAAGGAACGAAACCACCATGTAGCGCGATACCGTTCATGATCGCTGTCATACCGAATTCACGTACGCCGTAGTGGATGTAGTTACCAGAGAAGTCGCTTGCTTCTAGAGACTTAGAACCAGACCACATGGTTAGGTTAGAAGGTGCTAGGTCAGCAGAGCCACCCATGAACTCTGGTAGTAGAGCACCAAATGCTTCTAGAGCATTTTGAGACGCTTTACGTGATGCAATGTTTGCTGGGTTAGCTTGAAGATCAGCAATGATTTGGCTTGCTTTCTCTTCCCACTGTGCAGGAAGCTCACCGTTTACGCGGCGTTTAAATTCAGCTGCCAGCTCAGGGTACGCTGCTTCATAAGCTGCAAATTTCTCGTTCCACGCTGCTTCCTTAGCTGCGCCTGTTTCTTTCGCTGACCATTCTGCGTAGACTTCTTGCGGAATTTCAAAAGGACCGTGCTCCCAACCTAGTTCTTTGCGTGTTGCTGCGATTTCTTCTGCACCTAGTGGCGCACCGTGACAATCGTGTGAACCAGATTTGTTTGGTGAACCAAAACCGATGATAGTCTTAGTACAGATAAGTGTAGGACGTGGATCCGCTTTCGCCGCTTCAATTGCTGCGTTGATTGCGTCAGCATCGTGACCATCGACTGCAGGGATTACGTGCCAACCGTAAGCTTCGAAACGCTTAGGTGTGTCGTCAGAGAACCAACCTTCAACGTGACCGTCGATAGAGATGCCGTTGTCATCCCAGAACGCGATCAGCTTGCCTAGACCTAGAGTACCTGCAAGAGAACATGCCTCGTGCGAAATACCTTCCATCAGACAGCCGTCGCCCATGAACACGTAAGTGAAGTGGTCAACGATGTCGTGGCCTTCTTTGTTGAACTGTGCTGCTAGCGCTTTTTCAGCTAGAGCCATACCAACCGCGTTAGTGATGCCTTGACCTAGCGGACCCGTTGTGGTCTCGATTCCTGGCGCGTAACCGTACTCTGGGTGACCAGGAGTTTTAGAGTGAAGCTGACGGAAGTTTTTCAGATCGTCGATAGACAACTCGTAACCTGCAAGGTGCAGTAAAGAGTAAATCAGCATTGAGCCGTGGCCGTTAGACAGTACGAAACGGTCGCGGTCTGCCCACTCAGGGTTTGATGGGTTGTGGTTTAGATGAGAGCGCCAAAGAACTTCAGCGATGTCAGCCATACCCATAGGTGCACCTGGGTGACCAGAGTTAGCTTGTTGAACACCATCCATGCTTAGCGCACGGATTGCATTTGCTAGATGTTTACGATCCATAGTGATTACTTCTCGATATTTGATTTAAATAGAGGGAACTCGCCGAAACAAGTTCAAATAGAATTTTTTGAAAATAGTGCTGATGGTAAAAGCGAGTAGACGGGCTACTCGCTTTTGGTAAGCAATTAAAGCTTAGCTTCGATCATCGCTTCTAGTTTGCCTTGGTCAACGGCGAAGTTGCGGATACCTTCAGCCAGCTTCTCAACAGCCATTGGGTCTTGGTTATGTTCCCATAGGAACTCTGCGTGAGTCATTGGTGCTGGACGCTCAGCTGCGCCTTTAGAATCAACTAGTTTCTCAACTACTTCACCTTCAGCTGCTTCTAGTTCTGCAAGTAGAGCAGGAGCGATAGTTAGACGGTCACAACCAGCTAGTTCTAAGATCTCACCGATATTACGGAAGCTTGCGCCCATAACTACAGTTTTGTAGCCGTATTCTTTGTAGTAGTTGTAGATCTTAGTTACAGATAGTACGCCTGGATCTTCTTGAGCTTCGAAGTCACGGCCTTCTTTCGCTTTGTACCAGTCCATGATACGACCAACGAATGGCGAGATTAGGAATACACCCGCTTCTGCACAAGCACGTGCTTGAGCGAACGAGAATAGAAGCGTTAGGTTACAGTTGATGCCTTCTTTTTCTAGGATCTCAGCTGCGCGAATGCCTTCCCAAGTTGAAGCCAGTTTGATAAGGATACGGTCGTTAGTGATGCCAGCATCGTTGTACATTTTCACTAGTTGACGAGCTTTCGCTACGCTGCCTTCCATATCGTAAGATAGACGAGCGTCTACTTCTGTAGAGATACGACCTGGGATAGTTTTTAGGATTTCTTTACCGATGTTTACTGCAAGCATGTCACAAGTATCTTGAACTTGTTGAGCTTTGTCGTTGCTCTGTGCTTTAGCGTATTCGATTGAAGCATCGATTAGAGGTGCGTACTCTGCGATTTGAGCGGCTTTAAGGATAAGAGAAGGGTTAGTTGTTGCGTCTTCTGGCTGATACTTTTTAATTGCATCAATCTCGCCAGTGTCTGCTACTACAGTCGTTAGTTTACGAAGTTGCTCTAACTTGTTGCTCATAATCGATCATCCTATTTAAATGGGCTTAAGCGTGATTTTTGTTATCACAGCTTGTGCATTTGCAAGCGAGTTAGCTAACCGTCTCATCGCATTTAATGAGACATCTGCTCAGCCAACTACGGAAAATTTCGTTACCGAACAAATGCTATGAACATTTGATCGATAGCTGAGTAAATGATGTGTCCATATTTATCCTATCTATGCTGAAAGTCAATCGCTGAAATGGACTTATAGTGAACTTCATCAACGTTTTTTTACTGTGTGTTTAGTGGTTAACCCAAATAAACGTTTGCCCTTATTGTTCAAAGCTTGAGCGTTGTCCAAGAGGGTAAAAAATTGTAGTGAGAAAATGTTATTGCGATGAGCAAATGTAGCGTTTAAATTGATAAAGAACATATGCTAAGTCAATGAGCATATGTTCACTTATTGCATACAATATCGATCCTCTTAAAGGGCGAGAGAAACCATGAGCAGTTCTAATCAAGATATTTCCATTGAAAACACGGATTTGTTGACAGAGATTTCCGTCGCGTATTATCAAGACGGTGCGACTCAGGAAGAGATATCGAGAAAATTTGCCATATCACGCGCAAAGGTTGGGCGAATGCTCAAGCAGGCGCGTGATGAAGGCATTGTTGAAATTACCGTTAAATACCATCCGGTGTTCAGCGCCAAGATCGAACAACGTTTGATCGAGCGATTCGGCGTTAAGCGCGCGCTTGTTGCTCTTGATCAACCGAATGAAGAAGCGCAACGACTACAGGTATCGGGATTGGTGTCCAATTATCTCACTAGCACGCTCAAAAACGGCATGGTGGTGACGGTCGGACAAGGGCGCAACGTGTCGTCTGTCGCTCACCATATTGGTGTTATTACGCCGCGTGATTGTAAATTTGTGTGTGGCATTGGTGGTATTCATCCGCGTGGCGGTATGTATAACGCCGACCATATTTGTCGTCAGTTGGCGAAGAAATATGGGGGGACCTCTGAAACCCTTTATGCGCCGGCTTACGCAGAAAACAGAGAACAGAAGTTGGCCTTTATGCAAAATGCAACCGTGAAACAAACGCTCGACCTAGCACGTAAAGCCGATGTCGCTTTGGTTGGTATTGGTGACATGAGCGAAAACAGTTACATGGTCGACTTAGGTTGGTTTACGCCTGATGAAGTGGTTCAGTCGAGACTTCAACAAGGTGTGGTAGGGGATTTTGCAGGTTATGACTTCTTTGATATTCACGGTAATGTAGCGAACACGGTAATGAGTGACCGAGTAATTGGACTTGGTATTGAAGAGTTTCGGCCGATCTCGGAAGTCATTGCGATCGCAGCAGAGAACAGCAAGCCGCTCGCTCTACTCGGAGCATTAAGAACTGGAGCGATAGACGTGATCGCCACGAGCGTTAGCAACGCATTAACCGTGCTCAACTTAGATGAGCAAATGCACGGCAACGCGACATCTGAACGCTAACGGAAATAGTCGGCTTTTGATGTAGTCAGGCTATGAGGAGGGACAAATCACTCATAGCCAGTTTCTATTTCGAAATGACAAGTTTGGTTTAAAAGCTGCGTTTAGTTTATTGGAACACATCATCTTTAGATAAACGTAAGATACTATGTTAAACAGACACTTGTCTTAACGCTCGATAGGTAGAGAGTGGTCAGCACCCCATTCGGTCCAAGAACCGTCGTACACCGACAGATTGTCTAGACCAATTTGATACGCCGCGAGTAATAAAATGCATGCGGTTACACCGGAACCGCAACTAAAAATAATCGAATTGTCACTATCTATCGTTAGTGCGCTAAATATCTGTTGCAACTCTGAGTTTGGTTTAATGTGACCGTTGGTCAAGAGTTCTTGAAACGGTAAGCAAACCGAATTTGGAATGTGACCACTACGTAGACCTTCTCGTGGCTCAGGCACTTCACCAAGGAATCGTGCTTTGGCTCTGGCATCGATGATGTTGGCACTTTTATTGGTTGAATGAGCAAGAACATCTTGTGCACTCAAAAAGGCATTTTGGTTGAGCTTACCCGCAAAGTTACCTCTTTCGCTTGGTTGCGATAGGGTACTTTCAACAGGGAATCCGGCTTCAATCCAAGCTGGAAGACCGCCATTTAAGACTCGAACATTATCATGTCCCATAGCTTTGAACATCCACCAAGCTCTTGGCGCGGCTAAAGTGCCAGAGTTGTCGTAAACCACAATCAAATCTTCGTTGTTCAAACCGAGTTGTAGCGCACTTTGGTTGAAGCCTTCTTCTGTTGGCATCATATGCGGCAGGGAAGAACCGGGTAAGCAAAAGTCATTGTCGTAATCAAAGCGTAAAGTATTTGGAATCCACTTATCTTGAATCTTTTTACCTTCAGAAGGGATTTGAAACGCAATACTAGCGTCGAGGAGCTTGACGTTAGGTTGGCCGAGAAGGCTATTGAGTTCATCAGTACTAATCAGTGCTTGCATTGTCTTTAGTTTGCTAGGTGGATAATCTTACTGTTTTACAACAAAAAAATCGCATGTTCAAAAGAACGATGCGATTTTTAAGTTAAAGATTGAAGATTTGTTCTGAAAGACAGCTTTCGATTTACCCAGTTACATGGTCCAAGTGTTGTCTCCAGAAGTAATCACTTTCTGAATTGGGTCACTACCGTCATAGAACCAAATTTCAACAAGTAGGCTACCTTGGCTATCAGAAACATTAAAGTCGACATTTGCTGTACCATTGTTGAGTGGAACCGATGCGACTTTGCTTGGGTATTTTGCATCGTAGTTACCTGAACTGTTCTCGACAAACTCTTTGTACACGCTTAGGTGTGCTCGTTGTGAAGAGAAACCACTGATGTCTACATTGAGCGTACCTTCCGTCACTGGGTTGTAGCTAAAGCCATCTGGTACTACTAGATCCTGCATGGTTGCATCTTCTACAGTTACGGTAGTCTCTTCTACGGTTGTTTCTTCCTGTTGGGTTGTGTCTTCCTCTGCAACGGTGGTTTGGGTTGGTGGAGGTGGTGTACTGTTACCACCTCCGCCGCCACCGCCTCCGCCACAAGCCGTTAGTGCTAATCCCATGATGATTGTGATAAGTGCTTTCATAATGTTATCTCCCTATGGAATGTAGCATTTGTTAGGTGTTGGAGCGGTGTGCCAATCTGTGCTTAGTTCGCCACCAGACTCAGCCCAAGTTTGGAAGTGAGGGTATGCATCGACCATGTCTACACGCTCTAGCGGCCAATCCCAATCTTCTACTATTAACAGTGCCCAAGGTAAGTTGTTTGCTGTTTTGAAGTACACACCTTGTGCAGGGTCACTGGCATCGACGCCGACACCGAAGAGGTTTTGGTCATCAAACTGTTCTGTTGGTGCTTGGTCTGCTAAGTGAACTTCCCACTTACGCCCTGGTTGGAAAGTAATACCATCGCCATGGTAAGTGCCCGGTGTTGCAAAGATGAACGGGTCGTATGGCATGGCTTGAATGGCTGAACGGTCAGATCCTTCAGTGAAGTACACATTCAAGGTAAAGGTGAGTGAGACGTTATCATCACAGCCAGACTCTGTGCGGAAGTAGCTACAGCTGCTCGCCGCGTGTGTGCTTAAGTCTTCACTGATGATGAAAATTGCTTCATCAGAAATACTTTCCAAGCCATTAGATGCTTGTTCTACACCATTGAAGGATAGTGTTGTTAATCCGTTTTCAATCGAGCTTCTCAATACACCCGGTAGTCGGATTGCGAAGCCATTTTTGTAACTTGCACCGTAAGCCGCTAGGTCGCCAGTAATTTGAATACTCTCAACATGACCCGCAAGACTGGTTTCGGTGATGCGGAATTTTACGACCACATCGTTCATGTCGTAGTCTGCGGTGTATGGCCAGTTATCTTCGTAAGCGACGGTGGCGTAATCTTCTGCACTCGGGAAATATTCCACTGAGTAACCATTACCAGTGATGGTAATTGGGTAATCTTCCACCTCACCAGACGTCGAACCACCATCGTAGTTTAATCCGGTTTGTTGGCTAAAGCGGAATCGGCTCCAGCTAGACCCTTCCGTTGCAGCGGTTGAAACTACAAACGGTAGGGGATTATTACCCGCAGACAGTAATTCGTCAGTAAAGACTTGTTCGCCTTCATCATCAAAGTCACCATCGCGGTTCCAGTCAAACCATGCTGATAGGTAGCCAGAAGTGGAAGCCGTCACATTCACAATTGAACTTAAGCCTGGGTCAAGTGCGGATACAAAACCAACACCATCTTCATCAGCTGTGCCAACAGAGTTGTCGTTTGCTTGACCGTCGGCATCACCATCTGGAGCGACTGAACCAAGCCAAGTTACACCGTCCACCTCATGGCGAGGACCGTTTGACGCAAGCGTGGTGTGGTAGCTGTCTGGAGCATCACCAAAATCAATTGGCTCGTCTTCGTCAATCACTGGAGCATTTGCACAACGTGCTCCATCATTTTGGCTTGAGCTTGGACCGTTGGATACAAACTCAACCGCAGGAACGATACCTGCTGCGATATTGGCTGCGTTACCTTCCGAAAGGTCAACACGATAGATTTTGCCGTCTTGGTTGCGTGACACGTAGTAGTTGCCGTTTACATCGAAGTAGCCAGCACCAAATGTGCCTAGCTCGCCAGTGTCACCTATCGCAGTCGTATTACCATTCGATGGGTTGAACTGGTATAGCACTCCAGAGTTATTGTCGATGCCGTAAAGGGAGCCGTCGCCTGGGTGGAATGCAAAGTCGGTTAGATTCACCGTCGCTGTTGAGCTGATTTTCACGATGCTCAATGTCGCATTTGGATCAGAATCGAGCGGAGAAAGGTCAATGGAGAAAAGTCCTTTGCCTTTGCGGTACAAGTAGTAGACGTGGTTGTAAACGTCACCTACGTAAAACGTGTGGTCAGTAGGAAGACCCGAAACATCAAGTGTCTCTGCTTGGAAGTCTTGACCAAGGCGAACAATCTTTTTGTTTGTGGTGTCGTAGCCGTAGATATAACGGTCAGTGAAGTTAAAGCCTACACCGTTGATGCCCGAAGCCAAACCTGTGTCGTCCTCTAAAAGAGTCGTAGAACCTGTAACCAAATTGACGCCATAGATTTGAACCGGGGTTGATTGGAACAGGTATGCTTTGCTTGGGCATGTGTCAAATGGCGCCGCTTGTGCATAAGCGCTCGCTATTAGAGACCCAAGTAGTAGTGATGTCCTTTTCATAATTCGCCCTCTCATTGGTTCGTGATATATGCAATGAAAGGAATGTGCCAACTTTTAAGTTGTTGAATTTTATTGGGTTAATATTTGTAAGAAGAAGGGTTTTAAATCTGATTGTCAAAATGAGAAAAAAGCCCAGCATCGAGTTGGGCTTTTTGGGAATGATTAGAGGTTTAGAACTAGCTACAAACCGGACAGGTGGGCATTTTCATCAGATTCATTTCTCGCCAAGACATGCTGAGCGCGTCCAAAATCAGAATTTTGCCTTTCTTTGGTTGGCCGTAATCAGCAATCACTTTAATCGCTTCCATCGCTTGTACTGCGCCAACAATACCCACAACAGGCGCCATGACTCCGGCTTCGACACAACTTAACGCACCGCTGCCGAAGAGGGCACTTAAGCACTGGTAACATGGTTGCGCTGGGTCATCATAAGTAAACACACTCACTTGGCCTTCCATGCGAATGGCCGCGCCTGAAATTAGCGGTGTTTTGGTCGCAAAACATAGGCGGTTAAGTTGATTACGCGTATCGACGTTATCTGATGCATCGACAACAATAGTGTGCTGCTTAATCAGGCTTTCTAACGCTGTATCATCAAGACGTTTTGCGATGGTATCTACGATAATGTGCGGGTTAAGCTCGCGTAGTGCATCGGCCGCCGAGTCTACCTTCTTACAACCAATATCCGCATCGTGGTGCAGCACTTGGCGCTGAAGGTTAGACAGCTCGACGATATCATCATCAATCAGCGTGATTTTACCTACACCAGCAGTCGCCAAATATTGGCTTGATGCGCAGCCTAAACCGCCAGCACCAAGCATTAATACCGATGCTTGTTTGAGTGCTTCTTGTCCTTCAAAGTCAAACTGACGAAGAATGATTTGGCGGTTGTAACGCAACATTTCCTGATCGGAAAGAATATCCACAACGACTTCCTAGTAAAGGGTTGAGTTGAATAGTTGAATCTGAACCGTTTCGCCCACTTCAACTCGGCCGCGTTCACGTTCCAAGACAACAAAACAGTTCGCTAGGCTCATTGAGCGGAATGCGCCAGAGCTTTGGTTACCGGTTGTTTCAACCACAAACTTGCCATCTTCCAATGTGTAGATACCACGTTGGTAATCGGTACGACCTGGCGCTTTCTTAAAGGCGGTTTTGGTTGTTGCTGGAATAGACTCGGGTGCTTTCCATTCGGTGTGGCCTGCAAGTTTTGCCAGCATTGGTTGAACAAGCACGTACATAGTAAGAACTGCAGAAACAGGGTTACCCGGAAGACCACAGAACCAAGCAGTGCTTAGCTTACCAAACGCGAAAGGTTTACCCGGCTTGATTGCTAGCTTCCAGAAACCGATCTCACCAAGTTCTTCAAGAATGTCTTTTGTGTAATCCGCTTCGCCAACGCTGACTCCACCAGAGGTAACAACGACATCAGCCAACGTTTGTGCTTGTTCAAAGGTCGCTTTGAGCGTTTCTGGGCAGTCGGGGATGATGCCTAAATCGACGGCTTCACAACCAAAGTTTTCAATCAACGGTTTGATGCCGTAACGGTTGCTGTCGTAGATTTGACCTTTGTCTAACGGTTCGCCTAGTGGTTTAAGTTCATCACCAGTAGAGAAGAACGCAACTTTGGGTTTACGCACTACTGTCACATGGCTTATACCAAGAGACGCAATCATCGGAATATCGCGAGGTGTTAAACGTGCACCTTTTGCCAGTACGATGTCGCCTTGTTTGATGTCGTCACCTGTTGGGCGGATGTTGTTTTGTGGCTTCACGTCGGTTTGGTTGAACTGAATGCCAGCATCTGTTACTTCAGTGTTTTCTTGCATGATAACGGCATCACAACCCTGTGGGATTTTTGCGCCAGTCATGATGCGAACACAGGTACCTTGAGGCCATTCACCTTCAAAAGGTTGTCCTGCAAATGATTTACCTGCCAGAGGCAATACAGAAGATGACTCAAGATCTTGAATGCGAATAGCGTAGCCATCCATTGCTGAGTTATCGAACGGCGGTACGTGGATAGGAGACAAGATATCTTCTGCCAGTACAAAACCGAGTGCTTCAGCAAGTGGAAGAGAAAGCGTTGTTTGGATAGGTTTGATTCGCGATAACATTTTGTCCATCGCTTCTTCAATTGGCATCAAGCCAGGTGCGTCGCAGCAGCCCATTGAGAAAATCCTGTGTTCTTTTGTTTTGTGGCAACTTTACCATAAAAGGGGACTGAGTAAGAATGTCCACCTATAAAATATGGGTGTAATTATTCAAAAATCCGAGTATCCTTGTCAGCCATCCAAAAGGGGTAAAAAACCTGCGGAGCTCAAGAAAATCAGCTCAGTACCTTCATCTGATGTGACTTGGTGTAAAGACACGAACTGAGCAACTCAAAGCGAAAAGTATGAATGCAATTTTGATTGGGTTTGTACGAAGGCTGAAGTAAAACAAAAGAGGAAGTGGAATGTCAGGTCTTAGCGAGTCAGCGAAGTTAGTAAAAGAAGCGCTAGAGCAACGCGGTTTGGAAACGCCAATGCGTCCAAACAACGTAAGTCGTGAAGAGAAGAAAGAGAAGATCGAACACCACATGCGTGAGATCTTAGGTCTACTTCAACTTGACCTTACCGACGATAGCCTAGAAGAAACCCCTCACCGCATTGCTAAGATGTACGTTGACGAAATCTTCTCTGGTCTGGATTACTCCAACTTTCCTAAAATCACGGTGATTGAGAACAAGATGAACGTGAGCGAGATGGTTCGCGTGAAGGACATCACAGTGACCAGTACTTGTGAACACCACCTTGTGACCATCGATGGCAAGGCTGCTGTGGCTTACATTCCACGTGGCAAGATCATTGGCCTGTCAAAGATCAACCGTATCGTTCGCTTCTTTGCCCAGCGTCCACAAGTTCAAGAGCGTATGACTCAGCAAATTCTTGTTGCACTTCAAACGTTGCTTGAGTCCGATGATGTGGCAGTGACGATTGACGCAACACACTACTGCGTGAAATCTCGCGGTGTGATGGATGCAACCAGCGAAACCACGACAACAGCATTGGGCGGTATCTTCAAAAGCAACCCAGCAACGCGTGCCGAGTTTCTGCACGGTTTACGTTAGGTAACCAAGCACTATTCTAAGAGGATGGCAAACGCCATCCTTTTTTATGCTTGTTTAGAAAATGACTTCATGATTTCTGGCCAATACATTTTGACGTAACCTGCCGATACCCAAACAACCAATACAGTCGCGATACTGAGCTCTAGAAAACCAAAGTCGTGCAGCCAGTGCCAGTGAGGGTGCGATTCGGCAAAAAAAGAGGTTAAGCGATGCATTGCGATAGCGCTGATCACGGAAGGAAAGGTTACTGCCGCGATAGAAGGTTGAAACTTCAAGCGAAGTAAGCGGAAGTAACATAAGTAGATCAATAAAGTCATAGTGATGGCGATCCCTGCCAATGCGCCTGTTAGTATCGGATCAGGTAAGGGAAAGTTCACCAAGTATGCTGCTAATGACAAGTTTACCGGCGCGGCCATAATCGCGAGGGTCGGTCTTGCTCGCCTTGGTAGAGAGCCGAAAAACACTAAACGATACAACACGAGTGGCAGCATGAAGAAATAAATGCCGATGCACATCATCGCTAATGTTTCGGAGAATAAGTTGTGACCTAGTTGAGAACCGGCTAGTGAACTACTGATTAGCCCCACCGGATAAAGAAACCAACTCGGTACGATATTGGACATTTTGAAGTTCATTAGCTGAAAGCTAAAAAACAGCACCATCATAGTAAAATGCAGCAAAAGCGCCATAAACCAAAGTGGATAAGCGATGATAGGTGCTACAGCGGCAAGATAATCTGCAAGGATCAGTAACGCCATACTCATTGGTGCCATTAAACTACCACTCAGTGGGTGACGAATGTCGACCATGAATAATCGTGGATTCGCGGCATATTTTATGAGTACAGGGGCGAGTAAAAGTGCGCCGAGTGACGCCAAAAATGGGCGTATCGGTTCACCAATCTCAGGAACATAGAGTGCCCAAGCTTGCCCTAAACCTATCATACCTAGTGCCAACGCGGCTTGAGACGGCGGGACACTATAAAACTGCACAAGTCTTCTCCAGTTCAAATCTACTCCATTTGATTTTTGCCTGAATGAAACGAAACATGACGATTTGGGTGAAATGCTCTATTTAAGTAGCGAATACTAACAAGTATGGAGAGGGGTTTCTCATGAAAGGTGGTGAGCAAATATCAGAAAATGATAATTTTGTGAGTTTGGTATCGAATATTTGGGAAAAGATGCAAAAATGCAGAGTTTGTCGCTCCAAACCCTTCGATAGTCTGGAGCAAAGTGATAACAAAGAGGATGTTATGTTGATTGATTCTCCGGTAGATCCTGCTGGCGTAACTTTTCGTTTTTGATTGTGCGATGCAGCAGCTGGCTGTAAATAGGTTGTCCACCCAACAATTGAGCAATAATCACAGCGCCCAAACAAGTAATGATCAATGGCAGGATTAAGTAGTAGTTATTCGTCATTTCAATCACTAACAGAATACCAGTAATCGGTGCACGTACCGTTGCTGCAAACAGGGCACCCATGCCCGCAATCGCAAATACACCAGGCTCGATATCAAGCGCAGGGAGTAAGACATCAGCACTTGCTCCGAACGCATAGCCAAATAAGGTTCCCAGAGCAAGCATAGGTGCAAAGATGCCTCCCGGCGCACCAGAACCAAAACAGAGCAGGGTTGTAATTACACGACCAAAGAAAAGCAAAACTAAAATGGATACCGAGTAGTTACCGTTAGTAATGTCAGGAATAAGGCCGATACCACCACCAGTTAGTTGGGGTACGTACAAAAGAAGCAAGCCAAACACGCCTCCCAGTAACGAACCTACAATCAAGTAGCGCTTACGATCGTTTTTGTGAATTGCGACAAAACTGTCTTGTGCCACGGTAATCAGTTTATTGAAGATCACGCCAAACACGCCAAACAATGCGCCAAGCAATAAAAACAGCCATAGGGTTTGAAGCTCTGGCGACTGGTATTGCGGCATAGTGATAACGGCGTCTTGCCCGTTGATGGCGCGAAACACTATGTTCGCCATAATGGCAGAAATGATCACTGCGCGAATTGAGATCAAAGAGTAGCGAAACTGAGGTCGCATTTCCTCCACAACGAACATAATGCCTGCGAGTGGGGCATTAAAAGCCGCAGCCAAACCGCCAGCAGCACCAGAAGCGAGCAGGGAGTGGCGGGTATCGTCATCCTTTACCCGGAATATATCGGTCACCATTCGACCTACAGCACCACCCATTTGAACGGTTGGGCCTTCACGACCCAGCACCATACCTGAGCCAAGTGCGCCCATGCCGCCGAAGAATTTTACTGGTAGAACTCGCCACCAGCGCACTGGACGAATATTATCCATTGCCCCTTCGATTTCAGGAATACCAGAACCTGCCGCTTCTGGCGCAAAGCGGTGCACAAGAAAATAGCCAATAAAAGCTAAAAGTGCGCTAATGAGAACCGCTGCCAGCCACAACGGTAGAACATTACCAATTTCGCTTCTTAACCATTCTGTTCGTGTTTCAGAAACGAAATGAACGGCAAGCTCGAAATACGTACCGACAAAACCAGCCAACGTACCCACAATGGCGGCCATAATGAGAACAGAAAATGGTGTTGACCCTCGAGAGACAAACTGGTTAATCGCATCTTTCGGTACGTGCGCCAACACAGATTTCACAATTCTCTCGCGTTTGGTCATTAACAAGCTCTCCTGTTGCTGGGGGAAGGGACGAAAGAAAGTATACGCTTCGCAGAGTCTAGACCTAATCAATAAAGATGCAATTTAGCTTTTCACTATTGAGTGTTCGAAGTATCGCGATATTATTCATTCACTCAGATTGTGCTATTGCTCTCATAATTTAGGATAAAAAACTTGTTTTTTGAGAAAAATGAACCATGCTTTAATTGTAAAGCAACATGACTGCTTCAGAAGGAGGGATGTGAGGTTTTACACACAATTTGGATGGATTCAAACCCTACGGTAAGTCCTCGTTTTATGTTCGGGATGCATCAATAGACATCGCCGATTCGCACACTCACGATTGAGTAACGAGGTAGAGGCGCACGAACATGTGCGCCTTCTTAATTTCTGCGTTATAACTTTCATCACCATAACTTTCATCGCCACCTGCCACTATTTTTCTCTTGAACATTTTCTTGCAGTTAGTAATGTCTTGGTTCGATGTCAACCAACTAGAGCAGTGCATGCGCTTTTATCTTCGACTCTTACTTTCTTTATGTTGTTGTTCGGTAACGTTTCCGGCACTTTCAACGCCGAGCTGGTGGCAAGACACGTTGTCAGCTATGCCATATTCCAATCTAAAAGAACGTATAGAAAAAAGTGGGAGCTGGTATAGTTGCGAAGTGCAGCTGCTAGACAATTCAACGTTTATCAGCGCATTTTGTTTGGATGATTTTTCGTACTACCAGCAGCACTTGTATGGTGAAGTGGTTTTGAGAAGAGAAAGTGCTCAGTTCTCGTTTCTCACTGAATACGAGTGGCAGCGTCTGAATGACTTACTTCTCAACTTAAGAAAGGATGGGTTAGTTTTACGCAGAGTTACTATCGGACAAGAACACTATGATGTCGTTGAAGCTCTGGAAAAGAAATCTTCCGAGCTTGTCGATAAAGAAGTTATTTTGTTGATGAACCGCTATCCACAAGAAGCGATTCGAAGTTTGCTTTGGGTAAAACCGGACGAGTTTCTGACGCCATCACCGTCCTTAAATGTGCAATTGCGCAGTGATGGCGAAATTATCGAGGTCAAAGTGACTCGTTTTTAGATTCTTTATGGAGAGATAGGAAGGTCGCCATTGCAGACTCATCCAAAAAACCATCCGATTTTTTGTGAGCGCGCAGGTATTGATAGCCTGCGATTAGCTTGCGGTGTATCTCTTCTGCATCGTCTGACAACGGCTGATTCATAACGTGTTGAAAGGCAAGTTTGTACGCATCCATATCCACGACTTCAGCACGGCGATATAAATAACCACATCCCGTTGCTAACCATTCAAGAGAGCAATTGGCGCGCATTGCAATTTGATTTGCTTTAGTTAGGCTAGGTTCACTGCCTTTAAGGTATTTGCGTATTAAAGCTTCAGACACATCGACGCGTCGAGCGAACCCGCTGATGCTTTCTTCTCCGATCAGGGTGGCTAGGCGTTGGGCAAAAGACATATTTCGTACTCCAGTTCGAATTGCGAAAGTTTACCCGTTGAGCCGGTACGAAAACAAGACTACGATGAATGCAGATCAATTGAAGGAGAAAACCCATGGTTGCAAAAGTAGTAACTGCACCAAAAGGCCCAGAGTTCTCAGAGCTGGTTCAAGGATATTGGCGTGCAGTTGAGTGGGGAATGACGGCTCAAGAGCGTTTGTCATTTCTTAAGCAACACATTGAGTTAGGCATTACGACGGTCGATCACGCCGACATCTACGGCAATTACGAGTGTGAGGCGTTGTTTGGTGAAGCGCTAGCTTTAGACAAGAGTGTTCGTGAGCAAATTCAGATCGTGACGAAATGCGACATCAATTTGTGTGGCGATAAAACGCCAGAGCGTAAGATCAATCACTACGACACGAGCTCAGCACATATCTACCAATCGGTGAATAACTCGCTAGAACGTTTGAATGTGGATGAAATCGACGTACTTTTAATTCATCGTCCTGACGTGTTAATGGATGCAGACGAGGTTGCAGAAGCATTTTCTGAGCTTCATAAAGTCGGCAAAGTGAAGCACTTTGGCGTGTCTAACTTCACTCCACGCCAGTTTGAACTGCTGCAATCTCGCTTAGGTAAGCCGTTGGTTACTAACCAAGTGGAAATCAACCCACTTAACTTTGAGGTTGCACACGATGGAACGCTTGATCAAATGCAAATGTTGCGCACGCGACCAATGGCTTGGTCTTGCCTCGGTGGTGGTTCAATTTTTAGTGGTGACAGTGAGCAAGCTGTTCGTGTCCGTAACGAATTAGAAGCAATTCGTGAAGAAGTGGGCGCAGCGAGTATTGACCAAGTAATTTATGCCTGGGTACGTCGTTTGCCATCTAACCCTATTCCAATCATTGGTTCTGGTAAAATCGAGCGTGTGCAAACTGCAGTCAATGCATTGAATATCGAACTTACTCGAGAGCAATGGTATCGAGTATGGGTGGCTTCTAAAGGTCACGGTGTGCCATAGAATTGATATCTTATCGATGAAATTGTTATTAAAGGCATCCTCTATCAGGGTGCCTTTTTAGTTTTAGCGCGTTACTGTTTACCCATTATGGAAATGGAAAGAATGAAATTCGAGCAAAAATGGGCTTTGGATGTTTGCTGCAACTTTTTGCTTACTTTGGGTGGAGGAGTTTTACCCATGTTTGTTTTATGTCACTAAACAGCGAATGTGATGCTTGCTTTTTAGTCATTTTGTTCACTCATTCATTCATATTGCGTATGCTTATCGAATAATAAAGAAATAAAAAACTCGTCAGTTTTCTCGTATTACATGCTGTAACAATCTGTTAGACTCCGGCGCAGATTGTGGAATATAAAAAGGTGATTGAATGTCTTTTCCCGTACTCATCTGTGATGATTCAGCGTTAGCACGCAAACAGATGGCGAGATCACTACCAGCCACATTGAATGCCGATATTACGTTTGCTATCCACGGAAAAAACGCGCTAGAAGAACTCGAAAAAAACGAGTTTAAATTGATGTTTCTTGATTTGACCATGCCAGAAATGGATGGCTTTGAAACACTAGAGCACATGCAACGGTTGGGGGATAAAACTCCGGTGGTTGTGGTGTCGGGGGATATCCAACCTAAAGCGAAAGAGCGCGTGTTCGCACTGGGTGCAAAAGCGTTTATTCAAAAACCGATCGCCAAAGATGAACTCAAGAAGGCGCTTAAAGAGTTGGTCGAGCCAGAACCTCGTCCTCAAATTATCACGCCTGTCTCTATTGAGTTACCGATTTTACGTCGTCGCGATATTTACATGGAAGTGGCTAACGTTTCAATTGGTCGAGCAGCCGATGCGTTGGCGCGTCACTTTGATGTGTTTGTGCAACTACCTCTGCCGAACGTCAATATCTTTGAAGTGAGCGAACTTCACATGGCCCTACGCGACTTGGCGTCGCATGACAACGTATCGGGTGTTTGTCAGGGATTTTGTGGCGAAGGTATTGCTGGCGAAGCGCTAGTGATCTTGAGTGACTCAAGCGTATCTGATCTCAAAAAGTTGATGAAAGTACCAGCAGACAGCGAAGAGCTAGAAGAGCTTGAGCTGCTAATGGATATTTCTAATATTTTGGTGGGGTCGTTCTTAAATGGTTTAGGCGAGCAGTCTGAAGTCCGATTCTTCCAAAGTCCACCAGTACTCCTTGGTCAGCATATCTCAATTGACTCGATCATTGAATCTACAACTGGAGCATTCAGCCGCACGATGACATTCGAAGTGAGCTACAACATTGAAGGAACGTCGATTCGTTGTGACTTGTTGTTTATGTTTGTGGATGAATCCTTGCCGCTGCTTGATAACAAACTGTCTTATCTAATGGAGGAGTTCTAATGTTGAATATGCCAGCAGAGTTTGAACAATTCCATTGGATGGTGGATATGGTACAAAACGTCGACATGGGCTTAGTGGTCATTGATCGAGATTACAATGTACAGGTCTGGAATGGGTTTATGACTCATCACAGTGGTTTGCAGTCTCATGATGCGATAGGTCGTTCTATATTTGATATCTTCCCTGAAATCCCACAGGAGTGGTTTAAATTAAAAACAAAACCAGTGTATGACCTAGGCTGTCGCAGCTTCATCACATGGCGACAACGACCTTACTTATTCTGCTGTCGCAATGTTCGACCAGTTACGCAGCAAGCGGAGTTTATGTACCAGAATGTTACGTTGAACCCAATGCGCACACCGACTGGAAAAATCAACTCGTTGTTTTTGTCTATACAAGACGCGACGGCTGAAGCTCTGATGTCTCAGAATCAATAGCGATAAAAAACTTTCTCAAAAGCCAAGGTCCGCCTTGGCTTTTTTGTATACTTATAGTTGTGTTTCCCAATGCGTAGAACGTGAATATGGACTTTAATCTCGCTCTAAAACTCTACACCGCAGAGCAAGTAAAAAACGGTGAAACGCTGGCTGCGCAAATGGCTGGTGTTTCTATGTATAGCTTAATGCAACGCGCTGGTATGGCCGTGTATGAGCGCTTTTTACATCTGTATCCTAAATCAAAAAATATCTTAGTGATTTGCGGTAAAGGGAATAACGGTGGCGATGGTTACGTATTTGCATCTCTTGCGAAACAAGCTCAACTCAATGTACATGTTTTCCAAATTGGTGATGTATCTGTGCTAAAAGGTGATGCTTTGCGCGCATACCAAGACTGGCAGTCAATCGACGGTGTTAACAATGATTGGGATGAATGGAATACCGCATTGCTAGAAGCAGATGTGATCATCGATGCCATGTTAGGCACTGGTTTAAGCGGTGAGGTTCGTTCGGAGTATCGTCGCTATATTGACCAAATTAATCAAATTCATACCCCTGTGATTGCAGTCGACGTTCCTTCTGGTCTGTCTGCTAATACAGGTGCAGTTTTAGGTGATGCTATTCGTGCCGAGCATACTGTAACCTTCATTGGGGTTAAGCAAGGCTTATGCACTGGACAAGCGAGAGATCGAGTTGGCGAGCTCTACTTTTGTGGTTTAGGCGTCAATACTAAGTTTGATACTATCGAAGTAGAAAGTGCATTAGGTATTGATCATCAGGTTGTTTCAAGATTAATGCCCAAGCCAAATCCAACGGTCCATAAAGGTGACAACGGGAAGTTGCTTTGTGTTGGTGGCAATCAAGGGATGTCTGGAGCGATTCGTTTATGTTCCTCCGCTGCGATTAGAGCCGGAGCGGGTTTAACTGCCGCAATTACTCACACGAGTAGCCTTATTCCACTGCAGGTTGGTTGCCCAGAAGTAATGAGCCAGAGCATCACCGCTGACTTACTCAGGGATACTGAGAACGACTTAACTAAACGCATTCGCTGGGCTGACGTATTCGTGTTTGGTCCTGGCTTTGGAGATGATGAGTGGGCTTATCAAGCCTATCAATATCTGGCTCAAGAGCAGAAACCTAAAGTTGTTGATGCTGATGGCCTCAATATTCTAGCGATGCTGAGCCAGCGATGCGATGGCACTCTGGTGTGCGACAACCATCGAGTGATCACGCCGCATCCTGGAGAGGCAGCTCGACTACTAAATGTAACCATTCAACAAATAGAAAGTGACCGATACTCTGCTGCAAGACAACTGCAAGAGCGTTATGGCGGTGTAGTGGTTTTAAAAGGCGCGGGGACGCTTGTTTACGATGGAACGAGAATGTACGTCTGTCTAGCGGGTAACGCCGGAATGGCGACGGGGGGAATGGGAGATGTGTTATCTGGAGTCATTGGTGCATTACTAGCCAAAGGTTTACCAATTTCTGTTGCCGCACGTTTAGGTGTGGTACTTCACAGTCATGCTGCCGATATAAACGTGAGTCAGCATGGTCAAATTGGTCTTTTGGCAAGTGATGTCGTTAGCACTCTTCGTACCGCTATCACCCAAGAGCTCTATCGAGTTTAATTAGATTTCATGCATTGCTGAGAAAATTCGTCGATTTTTTTGAGTACTTTTTTCGAATTAGCAGGGCATCTTAGTATTAGGTGATTGAGTTTTAGGCAGATTTGAGAGGTGATGCGTTTTAATTTTTAAGATATGACGCAAAGGTTTGCGCAATGGGTTAACTTAAGTGCTTTCTCAAGTTGTTGATAGTTATAAATAATAAGAGGTTTTGGTGACTTGGGGAGCGTTTTTGATATGCGATTTTCAAGATGGTATCACAAAAAAAATTCAAATATCAGACTTGTAGGAAATAAATCACAGCCTATAATGCTGAAAACCGGAGCGTCTGCCAACGCTCCGGTTTTTTTGTGTCCGAAGAACAGTGAACTCGTCTGCCAACGAAATCACTACGCACTCTGAAATGACACATATACATATGAATCAAGGAATTACACAATGCGTATCGAACAAGAACTTAAGTTAGGTTTTAAAGATGTACTGTTTCGCCCGAAACGTTCTACCCTTAAGAGCCGTTCTCAAGTAAATTTAACCCGCGATTTTACATTCAAGCATAGTGGTCGTCAATGGTCTGGTGTGCCAGTAATCGCAGCAAACATGGATTCGGTTGGTAGCTTTGCAATGGCTAAAGCCCTAGCTGAGCATGGTGTAATGACCGCTGTTCACAAGCATTACACGGTAGAAGATTGGGCTGAGTTTGCTAAATCAGCAGATAAAGTAACCATGAATAACGTTATGGTGTCTACTGGGACATCTGACGCAGACTTCCAAAAAACCAAAGACATCATGGCACTTTCAGATGAATTTATTTTCATTTGTATCGACATTGCAAATGGTTACTCAGAGCATTTGGTCGAGTATGTTGAACGCGTGCGAGCAGAGTTCCCAGACAAGGTCATTTCTGCAGGCAACGTGGTTACTGGTGATATGTGTGAAGAGCTAATCCTAGCTGGTGCAGACATCGTTAAAGTGGGTATCGGCCCAGGCTCTGTATGTACAACTCGTGTAAAAACGGGTGTTGGTTACCCGCAGCTTTCTGCAATCATCGAGTGTGGTGATGCAGCGCACGGCCTTGGTGGCATGATCGTCGGTGACGGTGGCTGTTCTTGTGCGGGTGACGTAGCGAAAGCATTCGGTGGTGGCGCGGATTTCGTAATGCTAGGTGGGATGCTAGCGGGTCACGAAGAGTCAGGCGGCGAAGTGATCGAGAAAGACGGCGAGAAGTTCATGAAATTCTATGGCATGTCGTCGAAGAGCGCGATGGACAAGCACTCAGGTGGTGTCGCTGGCTACCGTGCGGCCGAAGGTAAAACCGTATTATTGCCATACCGTGGTAGTGTTCAGGGCACTATTCAAGACATCCTTGGCGGCGTTCGCTCAACATGTACATACGTAGGTGCAGCAAAGCTTAAAGAGCTAACCAAGCGTACTACATTCATCCGTGTTCAAGAACAAGAGAACAACGTGTTCGGTAAAGAGTAAATCGACTGAATGTAAAAAGTGTAAAAGCAACCATACGTTATATCTATAGCAGATAAAACTATACTATATGCAGCTATGAGCCAGAGTGAGATTGATTTCTTACTCTGGCTTTTTGCTTCTCATTTGTTTGCGCTTCAAAATTAACTCTAAGCGATTTTAATAGTTGGTCGAGATTCGACTTGTTCAAACGGTAATGATGTTGTAACTGGCATGAGCTGTAAAACGCTTGAAATCTGACAGTCTCTATTTAACCCAATATAGTCTTTGACATTAGCGACTCGCCAAGTCATGTCTCCGTAAGTACGCAGATAGAACGCGGGTGATTGATGACTGTTATGTCTAATAACGCTCCATTGGGTAATATCACTAAAAAAGACTTCAGGGTTATCGGATGTCTCAAACTCATTCGCCATGATGCCCAAAGGTATATCAACGCGATTAAGTAGCTTTTGTCCGAGTGAGAAGGCTTCGTCGAAGTTAGTTGGTTGTTCGCTTAACTGCTCAATTGCATAGGTTTGTACAAATCGAGACGGCGGTGTTGGGTCGGCGGGTAGACCCATCAAGCCAGCGCCATTGATTGATTGAAGTGGGCCAGGCACTTGGACATGACGTTGCATGGTTGCTTCATTGTTCGGTTCTGGGTTGTAGTTGCGCAAATTGGAAAAATAAGAGAGGTGATTGACATGCCAATGGTAATTTGGGCAGTTAGTCATTACTCCAACGTAGGAGTGGTCCACAACCACTTTATAATCATCAAAGTCGTATTCGGTACATTGATAGCGTGCTTGCTGATTTTCCTCTTTGCTGAACATATCGCTTTCTTTGAATGCTCGATAGATATGCATATTACCGTTAAGAAACTCAATGACGGCACTGTCATTATTTGCATCGTGAATCACGAAATGCTGGTCCAAAGCCATGTTGTCACTCTCTGTTTCACCAGTTGAAATAGTCGAGTTAAACACGTAAACGGGGTGGGTGGTGAAGTAGGTCACCATCTCGTCCACAGTATTAAACGTAGACAAGATAAAAGTACCAAACAGGCCGCTGCCTAATGCAAAGGCATCATCAGGGATGTGAGAGGTCGATACATTTTGATTGAGAATGGGCAAGTACAGTGACCCAACAGAAAGGCCAGATTCATTAATGCCATCAGCTGTTAAAAGAGGGTTATTATACCGGGTAATGGCATTGCAGTGTATGAAGCTCAACTCTCCCTGCCAATTTGCTCGAAACTCACATTCTTTACTGTGACGTTTTGGCGGCTGACCATTGAAAACACGGTCGGCTTTTCCGTCGGAAGTAAAGGTCGTAATTTGGTAAGTTTGTTGGGCTCTAAACCAAATCTCGGTCTGAAGGTTAACTGCAAACTCCATGGTTCTAGCGGATAAGGTTTGGTTGTTGCAACCATAATTGATATTAACATCTGTACACATAGCCATGCTTTCCGTTGTTTATCTTGAATGATGAATATCCAAGAAACCCTCTGAATCAAATGCTTAGAGATTACGTGGATATAGATGAATTGCGCTTTAGTAATGGTTTTAGCCATTGAGATAAGCGCATGCTATTAAGTTAAGCATTCAATCAAAAAACGTCAGTAGCAGTTTAGTATCAGTTGATAGAGTTAAAATAAAAAGTGATGTATTAAGTAAAACTCTTTGATCTTAGAAATTAATAATATATTTATTTTTTCAATCTTGGTTACTCTAGATTTAAAGTTTATTTTAAAAGTGATTTGTATTTATTCGATTATCTTGCAGTGGTGATATAAAGTGAGAACATAAAGTTAACAATTTCAGATTGTGATTGAAAATGGGGAGAGTCTTCAATCCAAATACCGAGAAATGAAACTGCCCGAGAAGTTGTGCAACTGTCTCGGGCGAAGTGATGAATCAGGTGAGCAGCTATAAAGTTTTCTCACAAGAACCGCTAAGTGGTGGAGATATTTTTAAATTATCATTAAAGATTTCTACAACGACGGGGCCTTTATTTTCATCTTTTGCATAGTATGCACAGGACTTGTCCCCAGTATAGGTTTTACCTGCCTTTTTGAAACTGTAATACCAGGAGTCATGGGTAGCGGCACCGGATTCAAAACTAGCAGATTCAGATTGTTCGCCAATATTCAAGTCGAAATGAACCTCCATTTCCGGAGAGTCTTTAAATCTCACATATCCGGTGATTTTATCGTTGGAGTTATTTTTAACGTAAAATGACCCCTTAGTTGTCATAATTTTTCCTCTTTTTTAATTTCTATACGTGATAGAACGGCCAAATGACGTTCTGTTAATATATGCTTTTTAAGATGCATATTGATGTTAAATGATGGTCTTATTAGTTCTAAGGTGATTAAACTTATCCTTAGCATATTTTTCTTTTATACCGATTAAGTCGCGGTAGCTTCGATCAAAATAAACGCTTGTCGGAATTGCCGGATCTTTAAAGCTGATGAAGGCACCATAGGTTCCCGGTATATCAGCTTCTCTGGCTTTATCAATCCAGTCCATGGCTCTGTTTACATCAACAAGTCCTGGGTTATTTTGTAGTTCTAGTTTTTGCTTTATCTCTTCATTCCACCAGGTTTGGTATTGGACTGTATATTGACACTGGCGGTAGGGGAAAGATATGTCTTCAAGGTCGTCTGAGTGATGATAAAAACCGCCAGTGATCGCCCCTAAGGTTACGTAACTAAATAGCCCTTGATCGCGGTTTTCTGGCTTTATCAAAGGTGAAGTTAAGCTTTGCAAAAGTGCAGTATAGCCTTCTGGTTTAAGACCTCGCTCTGACACCAATCGCGAAGTGATTTTGTGAGGTGCTGGGGCGTCATAATCGGGAGGGAAAGGAGAACCGTTTTGACACAAAGAATCGCGCCCCCATGTGCTCATCAGGGAGTGATCGTATTTCTTCCCGTCAAAGTCAGTGCCATGTGCTTCATAGACTTGAACTAAATCAGGGAAGCAAGCGCCAAATTGAACGGCTATAAATTGGTGAAGATCTTGTTCTGTTCCTTCCCAGTAGCCATACATGGTGCAGTGATGGCTGATGGTTTCAATATCACAGTGGTTAGATGATTCAGGCAGAGCATCAATTTGCAAGTTGGTGCCAAGAAGTTTAGGCGTATCGAGGCTTTTTATAGCCTGCTCCCAATTTTTTAGCACATCTATGGTAGGGTGCGTTGGTATTGGCTGAAGCATACCGTTGATTTTTGGATAGAGGTTCCACTGAAGCTCGAAGCGGTGGATCTCTTTGGGTAAAGGGAATGTTTTTACGCGTAGCTCGGTAACAATGCCATAGCTCATGCCTCCGCCGCCTCTTAGTGCCCAAAATAGGTGAGGGTTGGACTCTGCTGAGACTTCTGTGATCGTACCATCACCCAATACCACGGTTGCACTCACTAGGTGCTCACAACACATGCCGTATTTTCGCGTCCAAGGGCCCCATCCTCCGCCTTGAATATAGCCAGTCAACCCAACTGTGGCACAGGTTCCATGTGCAATCATTCGATCATGCTCTGCAAGTTTTGGTGTCAGTTGATAGAAGCGATAGCCAGCACCAATGGTGGCAATATTGTCACACAATTGGAAGGTCTTAATTCTGCTCACGTCAATCAAAATGACGTTGTCACCACTGCATTCACCTGCGTGATCATGCCCTCCTGAGCGAACACGAATCGGGAGATTGAATTGAGTTGCTGTTAGATAGGCTTGCTGAACTTCTTGCGTACTTTCGCACATGACAATGACAAAGGGTTGGTGTTGATAGCGAGTATTGAAGATGAGTGACTCGACTTGATATTGGTTCAAACCGGGAACCGGTGAAACCGTGTTTTCAAGAGGTGTCAGTAATCGTTCTTTAGGAAAACCGCACTTATCCATTTTCTGAATAAACAGTTTGGCATTATTGACTGAGATTGAGTACGCGCTAAGTACAGCGAGGCGTTGTATTTGAGGGTTAGGGTGCTGTTCTACCACTTGGTTTTCTTTAGTTCCCTGCATCCATTCATGTTCCATTATTTTTTCCATTTGGCTTATGTATTGAATAGTTGTTCAAATATTAAACCAAATGCATACATTCACCATATCAGTTTGGTATCAGTTGTTCTGTACAAATCGCCAAAAGCATCAGCGAGAGAGCAACAATATCTGGTTGATGAAAAGAACGATCGGCATCTGCGTGACCGTGGATAATTTATGTGGTCAAGTAGATCTGAGCCTAAATTGATACTGAACCAGAATGACGTGTTATCTACATTGAATGGGTCACTAACGACAATAAATTCAGTTGGAGAACACAATGAAAATGGACTCAAAAGAATCACAAGCAATTTTTACTGCTCATTATCAAATTGGTAACGGCTTACCTGGAGGAGTGAGCTTCGATGTTAATCTACTCGTGGCCAGCGAAGACAAATCAATAGTGGGTAAAGGACATATCTTTCAGGCAGTTAACCCACCGTTAAATGTGGTGTCTGATCTCAATGGTAGTTTCAACTATCAATGCACGATGCGTGATTGTCATATCATGGTGACGTTGCAGGGCTACCAGCCTTATCTAGGCATTGCTCCTTTAGGAGCTGATCTTCATAACGTAACGCTCAACCTCCTACTTAATGATGATTGGAAGTCAGGCGTGGCATTCTATCGATATAAAAATAGTTCAGGTAAATGGATTGAAGCAGCAAATCAACGCGTTACTCTACTTTTGCCTGAGCATGTTCCTAGCATCGAGAACTTTAAGGTGGAGCAAAATGATCTTGCGCCAGCATAAATCTCATCAGCGATGACACTGTGCCAAAACACAGATATTCGATGGTTTCGAATATCTGTGTTTGACGAGGTAAATCGAGTAAACACGATGACTTGACGGTGCAATTAATCGACTTTCTTCGTTTATTGAATATTTCATGGTTGAGTAGATGTGGAGAGCCAATGGTCGAGCTCATCAACACTTATTTGAGCCTGATTCAGTTGATGCTTACGCGCGGCCTGATTGAAGTTTAACAACTCAGAGACGGAGCTGGACTGGTCGAGTAAGGCAAGCATCAGATTCGCTTGTTCAATATAAAAATCACCCCATGGATGCGGATCTTCTTGGGTGAAGTTAGACAGCTTATCGCGATATTTTCGAAGTAGCGTAGGCTGCTTATACTGCCACGCTACTTGGATTCCTTGTTGGTAAAAGCGTAAATAGTTATGACCAACACAGGTAGATTCTAGCCAAGCCTCACCAGTGCGCAAAGCGGAGAGGGCCGTTGATTCATCGCCACAAATAAGTGCCTTGGTAGATACGAGCCAAGGACCAATAAAATTGTGTAGCTTATTGATATGAACAAGATCTAGAGCCGTGTCGATGTCCGAAAGGGCTTTCTCCTCTTTTCCCTGATACCAGTGCAATCTTGCACTGGACTCCAAAAGAAAAGCGACAAATCGATGAGCATTAAGCTGTTTTGAAAGTTGTAGAGCGGTCGAGATTTCGTTTTCAGCTTGCACCAAGACATTACGGTCGAGAAAGATCCATGCAGCCGTAAGCCTAGAAACAATTTCTGCTCGGCGGTTTGCCGTGAGATAGGCAAGATTCGAGGCATGCTGAGCCTGTTTTAGTGCTTCGTCAGATTGCAGTTGATAGATCATCACTGTTGCCAGCATGTAGCGATTAGCAGTTTCAATCGAAAGCAACTGATGCTCTTCACACAGTTGCAAACACTCGGTTAAGTGCTCGTATGAGCGAGCCATTTTTCCTTGTGCGTAGGCACAATCACCGAGGCCGCCAAGCGATTTTGCTTTCGCGCGAAAACAGTTTGCTCGTTGACTGTAATCTAATGCAAGTAAATGTTCTTTCTCACATTCGTCTAGCTGCCCAGTGGGGAACAGCATATTACCTCTCATCGAGTGAATTTCACACAAAGATTTATTTAACGTCAGCTTTTCGCACAGGGCTTGGGCTTGGTCTAAAATCGACATCGCTTGTACAAAGTTGTCGGTTAAACGGTAGGGGTTAATGAGGTCTAAATAGTATTGAACACGTTCAGAATCATTTTCTGTGTGATGAATCGCTTGCTCAAGAACCTCAATACTCTCTTTGATGCGTCCCATCGAATACAGGCAGTTTCCTTTCATATTTAGTGCATACGCCATCTGTGCTTTAGGTGACTCTTTAATAGCGTATTCAATAAGAGTCAGTGCTTTTTCAAATTGATAATTGCTCAGGTAATGTTTGGCGGTCTGGTCAAGAACAGTAAATACACCTTCGCCCTTGGCATGATTGATATGGACTGCATATAAGAACCGATCTCGGTTCTCATACCATTTTGCGCAGGCCATGTGTATTTTTGAACACTGTGACTTGTCTATTTGACGGAAAACAGCATTACAAATCAAATCATGATGGAAAAGGTATTGATCGCCATTGAGTTTTACTAAGCCAGCGTCGACTAACTTATCTGGTACGTAGCCGGGAATTCGAGTGATTTCACGCAGTTGCTCCAGTTGAAAGTACTGCCCCAACACAGATGCAGTACAGAGTGCTTGGCGATCTTGGGCTGGAAGTTGAGCTAATTGTATCGAAACTAAATGTTCCAATGACTCCGGAACGTCTTTATCAAACTGAGAACAAAGTAGTGTTTGGCGTAAGTATAGAGGATGGCCTTTCGCAAGCTTTATACAGTCATTGATATGTTTATTCTGTTGGCATGTGATTGAGCAAGCTAACTCGTAAGACTCTTCAGATGATAACTCCCTAAGTTCGATTAGATTCACGTTGGCAAACCAAGATTGTTTGGAACTAAGTCGTTTTTGCTGCCTAAACGTCAGAAAGAGTAAAATATTGGTGTTTGTAATATAAGGTAGCAGTGTCTCAAGAAATGCCAACATTACCTCGTCGGCCCAATGGACATCTTCAACAATAATCAAATGCGGTTTGCTGGTCTGCCGTTGTTGAATTAAGAAAGGGATAGATTGCTCTATCGTTTGTTTCAGCGTTTGGAACTCCATTAAGTTCAGCAGCTGTTTTTCTGATTCGTTGAGTGTTACCCCCATTAACCAATAAAGGCAGAGATGGAAAGAAGAGGGAATTGATGACTCGACAGTCTGCTGACGAATAGAATCATCGGTATCTTCACGAGTAAATGAACAAATTGCCCGAGTGAATATATTTTGAGGGGACAAGAGATCAGCACTGCCATGATTCAGGATTTGAATCTCTGTGGTTAAACACGAAGAACGACTCAAAGACGAAATGACCTGGTTGAGTAGGCTGGTCTTTCCTATCCCTGCGGTACCAGTAATACAATACGTTTGGCCTGCTTCTTGTTTTTGCCATCGCTTGATTCCGCTATTCAATGTTTCTAGTTCAAGTTTACGCCCTACGAAACAGTCAGTATGGTTTTGGTGCAAGGATACAAAATGCCAGTTGTTGAAGTCTGGCTCTCCTGTTAGAAAAGGTTTTATTGGTCTGGCACAATTGGACGAGATAAAGCAAGGACAAGCAGCTATTTCTCCCCAAGGGATTTTAACTAGGATTTCATTGATTGGGGTTATCGCATTCGGATGTTCCGATAGCTCAGTGATTCGATGCATGTATTTCACATTGATAAAAGACCGAATCGAAGCCGAAAGAGCAACCTTTAATTGAAGGGCTAGTTGTCGAATTCGCTCAAAAATATATTCGTCCGATTCCTGTAAAGACCAAGTAAGAACAAACGTTCGGTTTTGTATTATGGGTGTAGTGTTTTGGCTGAGAAGTAAGGTTTGCAGAGCCTTTGCGGTCAAATCACACTTTGCTTCGATTGCAAAAATAAAAAAATATGGTGGTGATGAAGATACATTTGTAAATAATGGTTCTGAGGCCCGATCTATTAAAAGGTCCTCTACGGGGACAGAAAAGTATTCCGCGAGATTGGATGCGGTACGATACAGCACATTCGCCCCAGACTCTGCTCGCTTTATAGAAGCAATAGATACGACAAAACCCTGTTGAAAGCATTCTTCCGCCAGTTTTTCTTGGCTCAGTCCTAATTTCTTTCTCAGTTCTTTGAGTCGTAATACGTTGAGTGGAATTCTTCCATCCCTATTTGCCATATTTCACTCCGTTGTAACGTATAGCTTTTCCCAGTAAACCTGAATCGATTGGATATGTTGAGTGAATAAATTTATCTTATTTCACCACATATATAATACTAGTAGTTAAAATGTTATATACGAAAATGAAATGGGCATTTTAATCTTCAAACCACCTTAATTCATTGTTATATTAGTGGTGTTTTTTTATTAATAATTTTGATATTTATTTTTGTGAGTTCATGTTTTTCTTAATAAGTTTTTTGAAATATCTTTAAACTTATATCTTTTAAAAGATTGCACACCTTAAACTTATATTGGACTTCATTAAACTTTAAAAATTAAATTCTTTAATTTTAGAGATATAAATTGACAATCTTATTTTTAGTGTTTTTTTTGATCTCTATTCTGGCTAACTGATTTTTTCTAGTCTATAAATCAAATATCGGCAATTTCAAAATAACTGCCGAAAAAATTATTTTAATTTAAATATTATAAATAGTTGGCTTTATACTATGGATATTGGCTTTTTCTGCCTGTTAAAAGGCTTTCATATTACACCACACTTGAGTGCCGCGCTTACCTCTATTAAGGAGACTGCGTGGCTGCCATATGTCAAACGATCTTGCCATCGAGGGGATTGGCAAGCGCTTGCTTTAGAAGAATCACATCGAAAGGCCTATTACCCTAACTATTTACTACTCTCTGAATTTACAGGATTAGAACTGTTTTTATCTCAATTTTTCTGCCCAATTTTGTCAGTACGGTTTATGAAGTTAGAGCCGGGAGCTGAGATATTGTAACGCGGACCTCTGGCATATGTTTTTCTCAAGTACAGGTGTGTTACATCATTAACTACTGCTACAGCGGCAAGTGAGGTTCATGAATTATGCAAAAAGGCTCATCTATAGAATTCTACCAGCAACGTCCTCAATCTCGTGAGACGGTCGGTGTTGAAGAAGTGCAGCAACAAACTCAACAGTTTGGTTTTGCTGAACCCGAAATGGATGAGCTGCTTAAGTACTCATTACGGACTCAACTTGAGGCTATGCTCCCAAACCAACTCAGCACGGCTGAACGCCAACGGCAACTGAAAGAGAGTTTCGCTGCGGCAGTTGAGCTCGTATTGAAGGAGACGAAAGTTGAGCACCGAACACTGGTGCAAGCCTTTCAGAGCATGTATGGCAACGCTTGCCAATCTCTTTCTCTGGCTAAACTCACTCAAGAGGAACTGACCCGACAGTACATTTCCACGTCTGGGCTGGTGATGTCCCCACTTAACTGTAAACACACCATCAAAGATGTGTACCGAATTAAAGGCTTTGCGTGTGGTATAAACAAAGCTATCCAACATATGCTTGCCAACAAGTCACAGGTTAAAGTGCTTTATCCAGCTTGCGGCCCCTTTGCACCATTGCTGCTGCCTTTACTTGCTCACTACAAACAAAGTGATCGAATTAGCGCAGAGCAGCTTCAGGTGACACTAGTAGATATTCACCCCGGAGCCATTAAAGCACTCAATCAATTGATCGCGGATCTCGATATCGCAGACTACATTGAAGCCTTAGTGGAAGAAGATGCTACCCAATTTTCGCCAACTCAAACGTTTGATCTCCTGATACTTGAAGCGATGCAGCATGGCTTTAGTCGGGAAGGGTTCCTCAGCATCGCGAAACATTTGGTTCAATATTTACATATTCAAGGCGAAATGATCCCCAATCAGGTATCTGTGCGCGCCATGATGGTCATCGGGGAGACGGAATTTAATCAACAATGGGAAAAAGCAGAGTATGCACATTCCAACCATTGCCAGCCGGAAGCGATCGATGATCGAATTGATCTGGGAGAAATTCTTAACGTCAATAAAGCCATGTTGCTCAGAAGCGAGATTTTTGAGCTAGATGGTGGAATAAAAATGCTGCAAGGCAACACCATTGAGCTGCCGAAAGATGTGCCAGATATGGCAAAACGTATCCTCGCCATTTACAGCCATATCGATACTTACGGAGATGCGATGGTCGGACAATACGACTCTGGTATTACCCATCCTAAACCCGACATGACTTTTTATGTGGATGCCAAGCCCAAAGCTGTTGAACACCATTACTTTGAAGCGAAGGGAGGGGATAAGGTCAGTTTCTATTATCAGTTAACCGGATTGCCAGGTTTTGTCGCCACCCATGGATGATTTCGATATGCAGCAAAAATACGTCGTTTTTACAGGAAGTTGTTACGCCTTGCCCATCATTCAGTTGTTGGCACAACAGCATAAATTGGCGGGCGTGGTAGTACCGGAAGGAGAACTAAATCCTGACTTACAGCAGCTACAGAGCTATCTGAGCGCTCAATCGATTCATATTGCTCAGTATACCGCCAATGACAGCAGTGCTTTGATAGCGCAACTCGATGTTTGGCGAGTCACGGATGGCGTTATCTATTTGTTCAGGCACATAGTTCATTCCTCGCTGTGTCAGTTTTTCAACGGAAACTTGTACAACATTCATCCGGGAAAGCTGCCCGAGTATCGAGGCCCGATGCCTCTCTATTGGCAATTAAGAGACGGTTTAGACACCTTTAGCCTCACCCTTCATCGTCTTGAGGCATCGGCTGATTCCGGCGCTATAGGAATGGAGTTAGAGGTACCATTTCACCCGTTTGAGACCTTAACCAGTGCTCAGAAAAAAGCGTCACAAATGACGGCTAAGCTGATGTATGACTTCCTCATCGCGCAACAAAAGCAAGGGCTGGTTTGGCGTGAACAAGTATCAAACCCCAACGAAGTAGCACGAGCAGTAAACCAACATGATCTGCACATTCGTTGGAACGTGCAAACGAGTCGCGAAATCGTCAACTTAGTGCGAGCAGGCAATCATGACTTCGGTGGTGCGATGTTGAGCTTGCCAAGTGGTGTCGCCAATGTTTTGCAAGCAAGCGCAATGGAGACTTCTTTAGTCGGTGTTGAGGCGGGGAGCATTCTCGAGATCAGCCCACAACATGGGTTACAAGTGAAAACGTTAGATAGCGCCATATCAATAGATGTTATTGCTACACCGCAAGGCGTGTTTTCGGGTTATCGCTATGCGCAAATGGCTGGGCTAGATGCTGGGATGTCATTGCTCCAGCACGCTTCAACTTGTGAGTAAATAAATATCTCAATACGGTGCTTTGCGGCAGTGATGAAGCCCGTAACGGTATTTAGTAATGCGAGATTGGAAAGTTTTAACCAACCACACCAATTTCGTTATGAGCTGGTTTTAACTTAAGTGTATACGTTGAAAGGAAGAACAGTATGGCTACAGAACCGTATCTTGGGGCACTAACCGCATTTGGTGGCAATTTTGCAATTAGAAATTGGGCAATGTGCTCGGGGCAAATGCAGGCAATTGAAGATAATCCAGCGCTCTTCTCTCTAGTTAGCACTCTATACGGAGGTGACGCCCGAACTACCTTTGGTTTACCTGATTTGCGTGGCCGCAGTCCAGTTGGTGTAGGCACACGACCTGGGGGGATGGATTATCATCAGGGAGAAAGATTGGGTACTGAACTGGTAACTATTGATATAACTCAAATGCCAGCACACTTACATACGGCAATTTTTACCCCTCTTGGCACTTCTGCACCTGTAACAGGCAGGATGCAGGTTGCTACCAATGCTGCAAATACACAGGTACCCGATAGTAATTCGTATATAGCGCAAAACTCTACCCCCGGGTTCTATAAACCGACGTTTCAGCAACCAGATTTGACCGAGATCGAAGGCTTAAGTGTGTCTGGTAGTGGCTCGGGCGGAGGTACTGTAACTGTGACTGAAACAGGCGGTTCAATGCCACTTAATATTTTGAGCCCGGTATTGCCGATTAATTGGTTAATTGCCACTGCGGGAGTATACCCACCGCACAGCTAATCAACCAAGAAAGAATTGGCTGAATCTTTAGCTAATCCTTTCCTATAAAAAAATTAAATATTTAAGTTGATTATGATAACCCGGCCATGTTGATAAGGCCGTCATCTTCAGGAGAGGAAAATGAGATTACATCGTCAGGTTGCGATCGCAATTACAACAGCATGGGTGTTCTCAGCGTTTTTTTCCGGTGGAGCCTGGGCTGCACAGCAAACGATTAACTACTCTAATGGTTCAGGTTCCAATTTTAGTGAGGTGGAGACCGGCGTCACAGGGGGTATGCCCTCAGTCACTCTTACCAATGCAGGTACTGTATCTATGGTATTAGATGCGGGCACTAGCTCGGATGGCACTCCGTTTACTGGCCTAAATGACCTCAGATTTGTAGCTGGTGTTCTTTACTCAAATACCATGATTAATGAGTTCAACAATCGTGGCTTCCGCTTTTTTGAGAAATCAAGTACTAACTTCAGTTTCGACGAAATTACCTTTATGCAGGGGTCGGCCCGAGACTCAGATAAAACGTATCAACTTGTGTTAACTGGCTTCTCTAATGATACTCAAACAGTGACCGAAACTGTCACCTTGCCAAAAGGTGGTGAAGCAAACTCAGGGTTACAGGACTTGTTTACCCTGACCCGTGGTACAGATTTTAATGATTCGGCATGGCAGGACGTTGATACAGTGACTATGGCGTTTACCCGAAGTCCGGGTGCTGACTCTCGTTATCTTATCAGAAGTATCAAGATTGATGACGCTGCGGTTTCAGACTCTACCGCGCCTACTTTTGTCAGTGCGAGCTCAACTCCCACTGATGATGCAACCAATGTTTCTGTTAGCAACAACATCGAGATTGCCTTCGATGAAAATATTGAGCTGAAGAGCGGCAATATTACCATTCGTAATGTTACCGACAGTCGCGACTTTGAAGTATTTAATGTTGCCACTGAAAGCGATGGCACAACAACATCACCAGGCGCTGGTCGCATCAGTGTTACCAACAATAAAGTTTACTTAAACCCAACCAGTGATCTGGCAGGGAACCGGACCTACGCCATTCATATTGAATCCAGTGCCGTGGCTGACAGCGCAAATAATAGCTTCGCTGGGATCATCGATGATGCCACATTTAACTTTACGACAGTCGATACCACGCCAAATGCGCCATCTACACCCGATTTAGATGCTAGTTCGGATACCGGGCCATTAAATACTGATAATATTACCAGTGACACTACACCAACGTTTAGTGGGACTTCTGAGAGTGGATCGATCGTTACTTTATACAGTGATCAAGTCGGTGGAGGTGCAACGGTTATTGGCACAGGCACTGCTACTGGAGGAAACTGGCAGATAACAACCAATGAGTTGGCGTCTGGTATTACACATGCAATAAGTGCTAAAGCGTCTGATAGCGATGATAATGTTAGCTCGGCATCCAACGCGTTAAGTGTCACCATTGATACAATAGCACCATCCGTAGTGAGCATTACCACGCCGATTGAGGCTGACAGTATCGTCAACGCTGCAGAAGACAACGATGTGTTGATCGCTGGCTCCGGCGCGGAAGCAGGCAACAGCGTGACCGTGACTATCACAGACAATAACAGCTCTGTCAGTCGTACGGTGACGGCCGACAACTCAGGCAACTGGACGCTGAGCGGCAGCGAGCTGGATGTCAGTGGCCTGAACAATGGCACCCTGACGGTGTCTGCAACCCAAGCAGATATAGCAGGTAATATCTCCACCGCAGCTAGCCAGAGTGTTACCCTAGACAATGCAGCCCCATCAGCAGTGACCATCACCACGCCGATTGAAACCGATGGTATTGTCAATGCGGCAGAAGACAACGACGTACTGATTGCTGGCTCCGGCGCGGAAGTAGGCAACAGCGTGACCGTGACTATCACGGACAATAACAGTTCTGTCAGTCGTACGGTGACGGCCGATAACTCAGGCAACTGGACGTTGAGCGGCAGTGAGCTTGATGTAAGTGCGTTTAACAACGGCACCCTGACTGTGTCTGCAACCCAAGCAGATATAGCAGGTAATACTTCTACCGCAGCCACCCAGAGTATTACTCTGGACAATGCAGACCCATCTGCTGTAATCATCAATACGCCGATTGAAACTGATGGGGTCGTCAATGCGGCAGAAGACAACGACGTACTGATCGCTGGCTTCAGTGCGGAAGCAGGCAATAGCGTGACCGTGACTATCACGGACAATAACAGCTCTGTCAGCCGTACGGTGACGGCCGACAACTCAGGCAGCTGGACGTTGAGCGGCAGTGAGCTTGATGTCAGTGGCCTGAACAACGGCACACTCATAGTTGCTGTGACGCAATCGGATACGGCGGGTAATACCTCCAGAGTGACCACCCAGAGCATTACCTTAGATAACGCCGCACCATCAGCTGTGACCATCACTACACCGATTGAAACCGATGGTATTGTTAATGCAGTGGAAGATAACGATGTGTTGATTGCTGGCTCCGGCGCGGAAGCAGGCAACAGCGTGACCGTGACTATCACGGATAACAACAGCTCTGTCAGTCGTACGGTGACGACCGACAACTCAGGCAACTGGACGTTGAGCGGCAGCGAGCTGGATATCAGTGGCTTGAGCAATGGCACCCTGACTGTGTCTGCAACCCAAGCTGATATAGCAGGTAATATCTCCACCGTAGCCACCCAGAGCGTAACCCTAGATAACGCAGCGCCATCCGCTGTTACCATTTCCACGCCGATTGCAATCGACGGTATCGTCAATGCGGCAGAAGACAATGATGTGCTGATTGCTGGCTCCGGCGCGGAGGCTGGCAATAGTGTGACCGTGACCATCACGGACAATAACAACTCAGTCAGTCGTACGGTGACGGCCGACAATACCGGGGCTTGGACGACTATTGGCAGTGAGTTTGATGTAAGTGCGTTTAACAACGGCACCCTGACGGTCGCGGCGAGCCAGAGCGATGCGGCGGGCAACACCTCCAGTATAGGTAGCACAACAATTACGTTAGATAACGTGAGGCCAACTGTTTCTTTGAGCAGCTCAGACCTTGATTTGATCTCTGGCGAAACGGCGAGTATCACGTTCACCTTAAGTGAGTCCTCAAGTGACTTTACTGAGTCAGATGTCACCGTCACTGGCGGCAGTTTGTCTAACTTTGCGGGCAGCGGTGACAATTACACGGCCACCTTTACGCCGGATAGAGACAGTACAAGTACAGCGACGATTAACGTGGCGGCAGATTTCTTTACCGATGCTGCCGGGAATAGCAACACTGCTGCGCCTCAACTGTCTATAACCGTTGATAGTTTAGTGCCGAGTGTGACTATCTCCAGTGATAAATTGGCGCTGAAAGCGGACGAAACGGCGACCATTACCTTTACCTTAAGTGAAGCGTCGAGCGATTTTACCGAGGCGGATATCACGGTTAGTGGCGGTACTTTGTCTGGTTTTGCTGGCAGTGGTAGCAGCTACACTGCGACCTTTACACCAACGGAAGAGAGTGCGACGAGCGGTACTATTGAAGTTGCCACAGGCACATTTACCGATGCCTCTGGTAACACCAATAGTGCAGCTACACCACTTTCCATCAGCGTCGATACTGTGCTTCCAACCGTTAGTATCACTAGCTCCAGCGCTGCGTTGAAAGCGGGTGAAACGGCAACACTCACGTTTACCTTGAGTGAAGCCGCAACTGATTTTTCCGAAGCCGATGTGACCGTGGCTGGAGGAACTCTTTCTAACTTTGCGGGCAGTAGCGCCAGTTACACGGCTACCTATACACCTGCAGAAGAAAGCACTGAGGATGCAACTATTGATGTTGCAGCCGAGAAATTTAGCGACGCAGCTGGCAACCTCAATACAGCAGCGACTCAGTTGTTGATCTCAGTGGATACGGGGATCCCGACTGGACATAGCATCAGTATTGATCAGGAGAGCATTAACAAAACCAACGAACAGGCGATGAGCTTTACCTTCGCAGCAGCTGAAGTGAACGCGATGTTCACTTATAGCGTGACCGACGGTACCACGACCATTGACGGCGCTAGTCAAACAATTTCTTCGGAGACCATGCAAGTAACGGGCATTGACGTCACTGTTTTGCAAGAGGGGACGTTGACAGTAAGCGTGGTGGTAACCGATGTCGCAGGCAACGCATCTGATGCAGTGACGGATACTGTGACCAAACGCTACGATGTCGCGCCAACGGTAGTTGATGATAGCTTCTCGACTGAGGAAGATACGGCGAAACAATTTAATCTGTTAGCCAACGATTCCGATGTTAATGATGACATGGTCGCTTCTTCTACAACGATTAAAACGCAACCAATTAAAGGTCAGGTGTCGATCAGCAACGGCGTTGTTACCTATACGCCAAATAATAATGAGACAGGCACAGATAGCTTTACCTATACCGTGAAAGATGCCCTGCTGCAGGAGTCGCAAGAGGCGACAGTGACCGTCGCTATCATGGCTATAAATGATGCGCCAGTCGCTAAAGCGCTGACCATCAACACCGACGAAGATACCGCAAGCGCAGCAGTCAGCGCGCGTAGTCAAGCGGAGGATGTTGAAGATGGCATCCCAACGGGTGATTTATCGTTAGTTAGTTTGCCTCAAAAAGGACAAGTAGCCATTGATCAAACTGTAGGCACTTTTGTATATACGCCGAATCCGAATGAAAATGGTAGCGATAGCTTTACTTACACGATCGCAGACAGTGAAGGCGGCGTTTCTCTTGCGGCCACGGTCAGCGTCAATATCGGTTCCGTCAATGACTCACCAGTAGCGGAGGAAGACAGTTTTACTTTTGATGAAGATATCACATCGACACTCGATATTTTAAGTAACGACAGTGATATTGAAGATGGGTCATTCACCCCGAGTAGTATTACCCTGCAAGATCTTGGTCAAGGAGAGGGGGTATACAGTTTTGCCACGGTCAGTGTCAATGTCGATGGGACCTTAAAGATTGTGCCAACAGCGAACGTTAATGGTCAACATAGCTTTACCTACATGCTAACCGATAGTGGTCAAGCAGTCTCAGTGCCTGCAACCGTCACGCTCAATATTACGCCAGTGAATGATGCCCCCGTTGCTGTTGATAACAGTGCACAACTACTAGAGGGAGGCTCCTTCGAGGTCAATGTATTAGGCAATGATAGTGATGCCGATGTTGGAGACAGTTTTGAACTCACTAGTGTCACAGTCGTCGATACGCCAGCACATGGCAGTGTGAACGTGACGGCGTCAGGAGCGATTGTTTACAACCCCAATGAGAACTACTTCGGTGAAGATAGCTTCACCTATACGGTGGCAGACTTAGCAGGTGCTGTATCTAACGCCGCAACAGTGACCATGACAGTAACACCAGTCAACGACGCACCAATGGCGCAAGCACAGTCACAAACGCTTGATGAAGACAATAGTTTGGTGATCACGCTGGTTGGTTCAGATATTGATAACGATGATGACACTCTGCAGTATCTTATCACTGAGCAAGTCAGTCATGGCGTGCTAGAGCAGTTGACCAATAATAGTTGGCGCTATACACCAGAAGCGGACTTCAATGGCTCCGACTTCTTCTTGTTCAAGGTCAACGACGGTGATCTCGAATCGACAGAGGTTCGTGTCGATTTGACGGTTAATGCAGTCAACGATACACCAACCGCGACCGATATCAGTGCTACGGGAGAGGAAGAAATACCGCTGACCATTACTTTAAATGGTAACGATGCAGAAGGCTCATCTTTGAGCTATCAAATTGTAAAATCGCCAGTCAACGGTAATGTTACCGTCACAGGCAATCACGCGGTTTATACGGGTAACAGTAACTTCTTTGGTCAGGACAGTTTCACTTACAGCGTAAGTGACGGAGAACTTACCTCTGGAGTGGCGTTAGTGACCATCACGGTGAATAACGTTAATGACGCGCCAGTGATTACGGGTACCCCATCGGCGCAAGTTGATGAAGATAGTGTGTATCAGTTTGTGCCCGCGGCATTGGACAATGACCCAGCGGATACTCTGACCTACTTGATAGCTAACAAGCCACCTTGGGCTACATTTGACAAGACAACAGGAGCGCTTTCTGGCACGCCAAGTAACCGTTATGTGGGGACTTATCCAGGTATCGTGATTAGCGTATCCGATGGCACTATTTCTTCCTCATTGTCAGCTTTTTCGATTACTGTGAATAACGTTAACGATGCACCCGTTATCTCTGGTTCACCAGCAACACAAGTGAATGAAGACAGCACCTATCTGTTCACGCCACAAGTGTCAGATGTTGACAGCCAAGCCTTCACCTTCAGTATCGTGAACAAGCCATCTTGGGCTAGCTTTGATGCATCAACAGGCACGCTTAGTGGTACACCAGATAATGGTGATGTTGGCAAATATCAGGGCATTGTTATCTCGGTTTCTGATGGTCTCACGACCACAATGCTCAATAGATTCAGTATTGTGGTTAACAATGTCAATGACGCGCCAGTGATCAGTGGCACTCCTGCTCTTACCGTCAACGAAGGCAGTACGTACCGCTTTGCGCTGCAGGCATCGGATGTTGATAGTAGTAGCTTGAGCTTTTCAATCCGCAATAAACCATCATGGGCAACCTTTGATAGAGCAACTGGGTTGCTAAGTGGTACGCCGGAAAATGAGCATGTTGGCAGCACCAATAATATTGTTATTAGTGTCTCAGACGGTGAGCTAAGCACATCTTTAGCAGCGTTTAGCATCACGGTAATCAACGTTAATGATGAGCCAGTGGCGGTTAATGATACCTATGTCTTTACCGAGAGTAACGATGGTAGCTACTTATTGGATGTACTCAGCAACGACAGCGATGTTGATCTAGATACATTACAACTGGAATGGGTTAAACCTACATCTGGAACGGCAACGATTGTGGGCAGTCAAATCCAATTGGTAACGACCTCAATTGGTACAGTGGCAGTGCAATACAGTGTGAAAGATGGTAACGGTGGAAAGGCCACCGCGAAAGCAATTGTGACAATTAAAAGTGCGAAATTGGACGCACCAACAATAGCCGCACCTTCAGATATCGAAGTGAACGCAACTTCGCTCTTTACTAAAGTTGCATTAGGCTCTGCTGTGGCACGAGATAGTACAGGCAAGCTATTACCTGTTTCATTGGTCGACAGCACGACCTTTTTCCGACCTGGAACTAATACGGTCTATTGGCGCACTCAAGACTCTGATGGAAACGTCGTTGAAGCTAGTCAAACGGTAACAGTGTATCCACTGATAAGTATCTCCAAAGATGCGCAAACCACGGAAGGCACCAATCATAGCGTATCGATACACCTTAACGGTCCTTCGCCGAGCTACCCAGTAATCATACCTTATACGGTTTCAGGAAGCACGGACAGTGATGACCACACGCTCACCTCTGGTGAAGTGGTGATACCTAGTGGTACCGAAGGCAAACTTTCGTTCGAACTACTTAATGATGGACAAAATGAGGGCGTTGAAACCTTAGTGATTGATCTGGACAGCACCCTTAATCTAGGTAGTAAGCGTCGTTACACCTTGACAATCTTTGAAGAGAATGTGGCTCCGAAGGTCACGGTAAGTGTATCTCAGGCGGGGGAGCAGCGGAGCCAAATTGAAAATGGTGTTGAACCGGTCGCAATCACGAGCAGTGTTAGTGATGCCAATATGTCCGATATACACAGTTTCAGATGGAGTAGTGATAGCGATGTACTTAACCAAGCGATTGCGGGGCAGATGTACAGCGAAACATTGACTTTCTCTCCGCAATTACTGAGTTCAGCGATTTACAATTTGCAATTGACAGTTACTGACAATGGCACTCCACCATTATCAGTGACACGGAATGTCTATTTAGAAGTGGTACAAACATTGGCGGAGCTCGGGAGTGAAGACAG
The DNA here is from genome assembly GCF_033338745.1 of Vibrio sp. Vb1026. Lineage (NCBI taxonomy): Bacteria > Pseudomonadati > Pseudomonadota > Gammaproteobacteria > Vibrionales > Vibrionaceae > Vibrio > Vibrio sp. Vb1026. The sequence goes on along the minus strand of NZ_JAWOTH010000002.1, from coordinate 171,639 downwards.
TGATGGCGACTTAATCCCGGATGATCAAGAAGGTCATAATGATAGTGATGGTGATGGTATCCCTGATTATCTTGATGCAATTTCTGACTGTAACGTAATTCAACAGGTTGTGTCAGAAAAAGATCGCTTCCTCATTGAGGGGCAGCCAGGTGTCTGTTTACGCAAAGGAATAACCATTCTGACTAACGCAACAGGAGGAGCTTTATTGCTGGATGAGGAGCTTCCTAAAGATATCAACATGAAGAGCATAGGGGGAATCTTTGATTTTGTAGTAACTAATTTGCCGCTGCCCGGCCAAAGCTATCAATTAGTTTTGCCTCAGCGTTTACCTGTTCCAGCAAATGCAGTGTACCGAAAGTATAACGCTGAACAGGGGTGGATAGACTTTATTGAGGATGCTCAAAACACGGTTTCTTCTAGTGCTGGCGAGGCTGGTTATTGTCCGCCACCAGGGCACAGTTCATGGTCACAGGGTCTGACTGAAGGTGACTGGTGTGTACAACTTACCATTGAAGACGGTGGTCCGAACGATGATGACGGATTGGCTAATGGCAGTGTCGTTGACCCTGGCGTCGTTGCCGCTCGTGTAAGCAATAATACACTCCCTCAAGCGATTGACGACAATGCGTTTGTTAGTCTCAATGGTACGGTGACGATCGATGTATTGAGCAATGATGCTGATGGTGATGGGCTGAAGGTAAGTCGCGCTTCTGTAGATATTGGTAGTGTTAGTGTGGTTGATAACAAACTAAGTTATGTCACTCAACCACAGTACTACGGGGAGGCTTTGATCACTTATAGCGTAACGGATGGTAATGGTGGAACGGGATCGGCGAAGGTGACGGTAAATGTGGTAAACAGTCAGAATCCGAATGCGGTGGACGATAATATTACCACCGATGATCGTACCCCTGTCACGGTTTATGTCCTTGCTAACGATACCGATCCGGATAACGACACATTGAAGTTGGTTTCAGTCCAAGCGCAGTATGGGCAGGCGGTCATGAATGCAGATCAGAGCGTGACCTATACCCCTACCTCAGGGTTTGAAGGCAATGATGTGTTGACATATATCATTCAGGATAGCCAAGGCCTGCAAGACGCGGGGAAAGTTATAGTGACCGTTAAGTTGGTAAGAGATGTAAAGGTTGAAAATACTTCAGCAGGATCATTGGGTGGCATGGTGTTGATGCTTTTGATTTTGTTAGGAGCCATGCAACGTTATGGAAGAAACAGTGCTCTAGCACTAATTGCTGTGTTTAGTTTTAGTAGTCAAGCGGGCTGGTATGTTGATGTTCAAATGGGGTCAAGCCATGCAGATGAGCGTGATGCTGTTAAAGGTGATAACGTAATCTCTACTGACAACACCGGGTTCTATCGCTCTGTCGGGTTGGGATATACTTTTTCTGATCAATGGTCTGGAACTATTCGTTATATTGATATGGGTGAAGGTAGTGCTACATTGCGTAGTGCTACTACTTCACCAGAAGACTATCACGCCAATGTCGCATCTATAGCCCCACTCCTTGTTAAGGGCATGGGCTTCGACATCGGTTATAAGTTCTGGCAATACAATTCATGGTCCGCAAAACTGAGTTTGGGGGGCTTGTTCTGGGATACCGATATTGAAAGTACGTATCAAGGCAGCAAGATAACGACGGAAGTGGATGGTTTTGATGGATATATTGGTGCAGAAATTGGCTACAACCTCTCAGATAATTGGGAGATCGGTATCCAAGGCGCTCGTTATTTTTTACATGAAAATGATGTTGATATAATTGCGGTACAACTTCGTTATTTTTTTGAGCCGTTAACAGCGTATTAACCTAGGGTTTGGTATTTTTCGATAATTTGTATCCTAAGCGATCATGAAGCGATATGGTAAATTACTGGAGATTAATGTCGTGATTGTGATCTTTATTATATAGGTCAATACTCTATAACAAATCCTTAATTACCTTGAAGTCTTTTCTTCTTTAACATCTAGCGAAAGATAGTGTTTTGATAGAGTGTTAAGCAGAACTTACTGTTCGATATTAGAAAAATAAGGTTCATTGAATGCTCGATGTGAACTTAACTTAAAAGAAGATGATTTACGCAATAGGGTTGTTGGTAGTGCTGCAAATGTCAGCGTGATACGTCGCTTTACTTTGAACCTAGTACGTTTACAGTCGAAGAAATATAGTGTTGGGGCTGAAGCCAAACCAAGCGTGTCAGAGCGACACAGTTCGTATTGAACCCTTATTGGGTTGAAAAGCGTTCCACGCTGGCTGTCGCCCTGATGCTGATAACTGCGACGATAAATTGATACCGAGCAAAACGATAATTTTATATCTGTTTTAATCCAATATTGATTGAATAATATCAAATGCTTTTTCTATTTTTTGGGTAGGAATAATGCCAAATCCAAATAAGAGGGCATTAGAATGATTGTTGATAGAAAAATGCGATGATGGGTAAACCGCTACATTTGATGAAGCAAATTTATTCATCATTTGTGTCGCGCATCCCGATACTTCAGCTGCTATATGCAATCCACCTTGGCTTGGAATACGTTGTAAGCAATCTATGTTGTCAATTAATTGAGTGAGTTTATGGTACCTTTCGCTGTAGATTTTATTCATATTGAGTAAATGGTGAGAGAAATGACCGTCACGCATGAATTCGTCAAGTAGGATTTGAGACACTACAGATGTACTTCTTCCCAAGTGCCATAACATATTTGAAATTGGCTCTATTAAAGACTTTGGCGGAATCATATAGCCAATGCGTATGCCGGGAAATAGTATTTTAGAGAAACTGCCTATCATAACGACGCAGTCATTTTTGTCTTGTGACTTGAGAGCTTTCTTACTGGTATTGAGATAGTGATATTCCGAATCATAATCATCTTCGATAATGATTGCGTTATTAACTTCTGCCCATCTCAGCAGTTCTAACTTCCTGTCAGCTGAGTAGCTAAAGCCTAAAGGGAACTGATGACTAGGCGTTGTATAAATAATTTTGGCATTAGAAGCGATTGATTCAACGACAACACCTTGGTCGTCCATCGGCACGGAGCCTATTTGCGCGCCAAGTAATCGAGCTTGATTTCGAAAAACAGGATATCCTGGATCTTCCGTCGACACGAGATCCCCGGGAGAGAGTAATGTAAGGAGAGTCGTCATTATTGCCTGCTGGCACCCTTGAGTAATGATGATGTCTTCAGGGTCACAGATTACGCCTCTCGAGTGTCTCACATACTCGCAGATAGACTCTCGTAAACAAGCTAACCCTTGTAAATCACCGCCATGTGCAAACTCTGGAGTTAATGCATTGAGCCTACTCAGTCTTGAGTGTCGCCAAATATGCTTTGCTATTCTCTGATGATCAGGAACGCCTAAAGTGAAGTCATAGTCTAGATTCTTTGGTGCGATGATCTCTGGCTTCTTCGATGCGTTAGTGCCAAACACCCCTAGTTGGTAGTGTTTTATTGGTCTCTTATCTTGATTCACCGTTTGTTCTAGAGCATTACTTACGTACGTGCCAGATCCTGCCTTTTTTACTATCCACCCCTCGAACTGAAGTCGCTCATACACCGAAATGACAGTGTTTCTTGCTATGCCTAACTTTTTCGACAGCATGCGGGTTGACGGTAATCTCTCATTTGATCGTAATCTGCCTTCTAATATCCCTTGGTATATCTCGGAGTAAAGTTGTTGGCTGGTGACTTTTCCAGTTTCGAAGTGTAGTGAAAATGGCATCGTTTTCTCTGTAGACGTTGAAAAGTGGTTCTAAAGCGTTGTGAGGATGTGGATCTGTATATACCAAGTATATCTACCTAGTATACCGTTATCGTGATATGGAGAAAGCGTAATTGAGTACACTATTTCCCCATTTTGGAAACGGATGTTACTTACATTCGTATCTAACCGGCCTACCTATCAACGGTGATCAGGTTTAGACCTGTTTATATCGCACTAAAAATTTGAAGACACAGTGTTATTCATCGAGGGTTAACGATTGGAGTTCTTCAAGTCAGGATTACTTTTATATAAAAAGTTAAAAGCCTTGGAATAAACTAGAAATTAATTATAAGTTAAAATTAAAAAATTGAGGGTTCAATGAAGTTAAACAATGCCTTGCTGGCCATTTTATCGCTCACTTCTTTCGTCACGTTTGCGAAAACGGAGTTAACGGTTAGCAGTCAATTAAAGAGCGTAGTTGATGAATGCGCTAAAGGATTAATCAACGAATACGACATTCCGGGGTTGGCTGTTGCAGTAACGATTGATGGTAAACGTTATTTTTATAATTACGGTTTGGCTGACGTAAGTAAGGGGAGTTTAGTCACCAACGACACAATTTTTGAACTCGGCTCTATCAGTAAAACTTTTGCTGCTACTTTGACTGGGTACGCCCAAGAAAAAGGTAAGCTAGACATGGATGACAAGGTCAAAGATTATATTCCAGAATTAGAGAATAGTGCTCTGGGTAATACCAAGCTAGTTAATGTCGCCACCTACACTGCAGGTGGTCTACCATTGCAATTTCCTAGCGAAGTAACGAACGACGCTGAAATGATGCAGTACTACAAAACGTGGAAACCGGAGTACGAAGCCGGTACTAAGAGGAAGTACTCAAACCCTAGTATTGGTCTATTTGGCTACATCGGTGCCTTGAGTATGAAGTCAGACTATACGGAAATGATGGAAACCGTCATCCTGCCTGAGCTCGGTATGACCAATACCTTTGTCGATGTACCAAAGGATAAGCTTAACAACTATGCTTTTGGTTATAGTTCTGAGGGAAAACCCGTTAGAGTTAATCCAGGTATTCTTGATGCACAAGCCTATGGTATTAAATCAACAAGCTTAGATATGCTTCAATATATCGAAGCAAATATGGGTCAAGCGCAACTTAATACTGATATAGAAAATGCGCTAGAGAGAACTCATACTAAGTATTTTGATACCGACACGTTTACACAAGCCGTAGGATGGGAGGGTTATGATTACCCCGTTTCACTTTCGCAATTATTGAAGGGTAACTCCAGCGATGTAATTCTCAAAGCTAAACCGGTTCAAGCAAGTGTATCTGGTACTCTCGGTCGTGACGTTTGGTATAACAAAACGGGCTCAACAGGTGGCTTTGGGGCATATGTCGCGTATGTACCCTCTGAAAAAATAGGCATAGTGATTCTGGCGAATAAAAACTACCCTAATGCAGAAAGAGTAGAGGCTGCTTACCATATTATTAGCTCAGTGGTGAAGTAAATTTTAGTGGTAATAGGCACTACGTAATTATTAGAGCTTATTTAGATACATACTATCTACAGTGTTTTATTAGATAGTATTTATAGGAGTATTCATGAAAACTAAGCATTGGTCTAAGGTGACTTTGCTACATGAAGTTGTTACGAACCCAAATATAACGATTAAAGGTAAACATAGTTATTACAGTGATTGTTGGGACGCCGGTTTTGAAGAGTCTGTTGTAAGATATCTACAAGGCGATGAGTTCAGCCGAGATTGGGAACCAAAATGGAAGATTGATAAGTTACATATAGGTGATTTTGTCTGTATTGCAGCGGAAGTTGTGATTGTTATGGGGGGAAACAGTACACATAGAGCTGATTGGTTCTCCTTGTACCCATTTATGGACTTTATTGAAGAAGCGTACGTCGGGAAAGGAGATACTCATATTGGCGATGGCGCCTGGCTCGGTATGCGATCCATGATAATGCCGGGTGTGACTATCGGAGAAGGAGCAATCGTTGCGGCAAACAGTGTGGTGACGAAAGATGTTGAGCCTTACAGCATGGTTGCGGGTTCACCAGCTAAGCATGTCAAATATCGCTTTTCTCGAGAGACGATAGACGAACTGCTTGCTCTTAGGATATATGATTGGCCTGATAAGAAAATCGACAGCCTGAAGAGATTTTTATGTTCAGACGATTTAGAAGGGCTGAGAAAGGCAAGCGCTGAATATGATAGAAACCATTCAGTATCATGACAACGTCACCATTTAAAAAATCAGAAAGAGGCCATTGTTGGGCCTCTTTGTATTAAATATCTAACCAATACAATGAGTAATCATTTTATTCTTTTATTGATTTTTTATGTGAATATGATAGTGGCGCGTACCACTTGCGTTCAAGAACAAGAGGACAACGTGTTTGGTAAAGGGGAAACCGATGGAATATCGGGAAACTATAATTATAAAGAGCCGCATGTAGCGGCTCTTTTTGATCCTGAAATTGGTTAGTGCGACAGACTACGAAGCGCTCAGAGGGTTACGAGGACTCGCTTCAGATAAATGAAGAAAGAGCGAATCGAAGTGGCTGTTGTTACCTGTTTGACTACTTATACCGTTGCCATTCCGCTGTTAATTCCGCTTTTTCTTTTCTCGCTGCAATCAGCATTTCTATATTTACGTCAGTGTTTGGGTGCCTTTGAATGTATCGCTCGTAATCAACCGGAACACCATTGATGTGCAGTTCAAGATGTAAATGCGGCCCTGTTGTTCTTCCTGTGTTACCCGTTTTCCCTATCACTTGTCCTCGGCTGATCTTCTCACCAACATGGACGTTGCGCTGAGATAAGTGTAGGTAGCGTGATACAGAGCCATTTGTGTGGCGGATATTAATGTAGTTGCCGGCAAAACGGTTGTAGCGGGACTTTAAAACGACGCCATCAGCAATACTACGAATCGGTGTACCTACAGGTGTGGCATAATCAGTGCCTAAGTGCGGAGTCGTTATATTGGTCACTGGATGTGTTCGCTTTAAGTCATAGTCAGAGCTCACTCTGTAGTTTTTATCAAAGGGTGAAGAAAACATGAACTGATTATTTATCGACACACCATGCTCATCAAATACGTTACCGTGACCATCATTGATAATAAATAAATCAGTTTTACTGCCTGAATAGTAAAAAGAACTAATGTAAGTTTCATTTTTACTATTTAATTTAGTTCTTAAGATAAAGTTATCACCTCTTTTAATAGAGTCAATAATATTAAACTTGCTTTTGATAAGTGCTAATAGCAAGTTGATCTCTTTTTGACTCACTCCTGATTTTAATAATGAAGCGACAAAAGAGTATTCAACAACACCGATAGTGATTTTTTGCCTACGAGTCTTCTTTTTAATTGATGGCTGCACATTCTCACTTTCGAATTCTAAAGGCTTGATGGTAGGTAGCCTATCCACAGGAGTGAGGAAGTAGTGAGAAAGCGATACGCTAATCAATATGATTAACGCAGTAGTGATAAGGGCTACGGTAGGAGCTTGCACACTCCTTTTTATTATTAAAATAGTCATTAGTTTTGTTGATTTATCAATACTGACAGTTGTGCGTAGAGTATAATATTTTAAATAAAAACTAGCATTAAAGCATGAGTAATTCCTCTGTTTTAACTAAGTTAATAATTATAGGATGTGATAATAATTTTAATAATTCAGTCAAAGTGACGGTTGGCTTGGTGTTTATGCCTATTTTGTTGGTGTTAATGTCACGTTGAGAAAATATTTTTCAATAATATAATCTCGGGAAAATATATTTTGCCAAATTACTATGTTCGCTAAAAATACGCTGAAATTAACATTAGGTCTTACGCTTACATCTCTTTTATTGAGTGCATGTGGTGGTGGTGATGGAGGAGACAACACACCTCCAGCTAGAAGCAAAGGAAGCATTTCCGGTATGGTGTTTGACGCCCCAGTCAATGGCGCCAAGATTGAGGTTTTCGAGTTCAAAAATGGAAACTTAGGTCGGAAGTTGGCTAACACGACGTCTGATGCCTTCGGAAACTATCTGCTAGAGTTTGAATCGTCGTCAATGCCTCTTTTTGTTGTTGCAAAAGAGGGGAGTTATACCGATCCGTTTACAAATGAAACGGTATCTGTGAGTAATGCGAAGACACTTAAATTTGAAGGTGTTGTGAACTTTAAAGAGGGGAGTGAGCAAAAGTTAATGCTTACTCCGCTGTCGAACTTGGCAGCAGGCTTGGCAAAGTACAAAATTTCTCAGGGGGCCACAGATGAAAGTGCCTTTTCAACTGCTTTGGATAGTATCAATAGCATGTATGGCTTTGACGTAAATGAGACCAAACCTATTGATATTACCAAAGGTGGGCAAAGCAGCTTTGCTAGTGTAGGGCATCAATACGGCGCTTTATTAACAGCATACTCGTCTTACTCTTACGATCTTATTAAAAAATACGGCAACAGCGATAACGTCTACACTTCGATGCACTTCGCTGACATCCAATATCGGGATGTTATTGCAGATGGTGTTCTTGATGGTCTTGAAGTGAGCCAGACTTCCGGAGCAGTGACTCCCCTCAGCTTTGGACAGAAAAAGATAAACAGCGACGTTTATACACGTGACTTATCTCAACATGTTTTGATCGTGGTAAACGACCCAAGTATCAATATTTCTGGTACTGATGCTGCCGACTATGTCGACTTTAGTAAGAAGCTTAATGACTTAGGTACATATGGCAGTACAGATGGCGTCATTCCACCGCGAGATGGGACGGAGATTGATACCACAGCGCCTATCGTGACACGCATTGACCGTGATGTACTTGCTGGCACCGATAAAGTTGATCTAAAAATTGTTGATGATATCGGTGTAGAAGACGTATCCGCTTTTATTCAATATCAGATTAATGGCTCTTGGTCTGGTGAATTTCAATGTAACGACATACAAGATTTTGGAAGCACATTCTGTTCGGTTGAATTTGATGATTTTGAAGTTGGCCTTCGAGAGACCAACGTTAAAGTTAACATTAATACCAAAGAGATCGATAGTGTAGATATGAACCCTGCCACAGGGCTCTCAAACGTAACAGCAGCACGGTTAGTCTTATATACAGCGGATGTACTGGGTAATGAGTTAATTCCAGGCAGCCATTCGGGTCTTCATATCAACTTTGAATGGGATAACGATGCGCCTGTTATCGATATTACATCGGCGAGTGCAATTAATAACCAACTTAAAGAATACGTTCTGAAAGGGGTTGTAAAAGAAAGCTCGCAAGAGATTAGTTCGGTCAGTATTTCATTTAAAGATGGCTTACATGAGGGCGTCACATGTTCTCCTGTCACTGTAGAGTCTGGAAATGCTTGTGAGTTTAGTAAGGCTTACCCAACTGATGAATTCCTATCTACGACGGTCTTTGAGGTTCGAGCGAAGGATAGCAAAGGCAATACGGGCTCTGCGCAGCATGCAGTAAGTCGTGACGATCAAGCGCCAGCACAGACGATAACCTATCCTGAAGGTACCTCAATGACGTACGTAAATGTGGGTTTAGATGGTGAACGAACCACTTACGATGGTATCTACTCTCAAGATACGTACACCCCAGACAATGTTCAAGCAAGCCGCGATTTCCTGAAGATTGATTATGCGTACGCAAGTTTAGGGATTCAGAACTCATTAAAAGGGATAGATTTTAGTAACTTCAACGCTAATTTATTGAAAGAGAATAAAATCCCTTATGTTCGTGTGAAAGTTTCAGACGTAAACACCGATACGGTTTTAGGCTCCAACGCTAATAAGCTTAAGCTCGTCGTCAAGTACTACGTAAGCCAAAACAACGATAACAACTACTCACTTCAGCAAGTTATTGACACAACCGCATCCGATGACGATTACATCGCAAAAATTCCGCACGAAACGCTGTTAGATAGCAATGGGCGAGTAGAGGATGTCATCTATTACATTCCTTTTGTAAGAGATATTTTGGGTGACAGCTTTAAATCGGTATCAGAAAACAGTAGTCAAAAGTTAGTCATTCAAACCATCGATGAGTCTGATAACGAAAGCACTCCAAGAGAAGTATATTTTAGAAGTAGCTTTGACCTACCAACCATAAAAGTGGTGACACCATTTATTGGTGCGCGAGCTCAACTTGAAGGGTTGAGCCCAAGTGGTGAATTCACTTCACTTGCAAGTTGTACCACTATCCAGCAACTGGAAAGTGACCAGTCCATGGCTCTTGACGTAGCGAGTTGTGAAACCACAACTGACGTAGTGAATTATGATTTCATGCGTGTTCGTTTAATTGGTATCGAAGGCAGTGAGCCATACTATTACCAATGGAAAAGAGATCCAGGGACCAAGAAAGTAACGGTTGACTTAAACAAGGCCAATATTGGTGTGTATTTTAAGCTCAAAGGTTCTCAAACTTACTATATTACTGAACTATCGACATATCAGACTGGTTTGTTTGATTTCCAGTGGGATCAAGTGACAGCGGGAGAGAAAACTTCAGAACGTGCGATTCAAATTCTTGATGAGGTGCGCTACGCGTTATCAGGTACGAATAACAACTCATTCTTTGGGTTTGACCCAACGGTTGTGTCTTATGCAACCAATGAAATGCTTACGACTAAAGCGATTCCAGACAAGCCATCAAATGACTATCTACACCGATTCCTTGTTGAAGCAATTGATAGTATTACCGAGAGAATGCCAAGAAATAACTCATTAGATTTTGCATCTGCTATTTACGATGATTTTAGCTACGATGGAAAAGCAAATGGTATAGGGGCCGGAGGAAGTCAAGTTACGCTCGATTCTTACACGTTTGGCGCTGAAACTTACCGAAAAGACCTGGCGCAATCCTATTATGAAATCATGGCGAGCAAATACGGTATTGAGACCAATATCGCGCAGCTCTATGCTGATGATATTTCGATGGCTAATCCTGACTTAAATGGTAAGAACATTTTTGATTCAGAGGGTAGCAGTATCGATACCTTGCCTCCGCAGCCAAAATTAACCATTGAAAGCGGCAGAGAGACGATGGTTGGTAATAGGCTTTATATCGCTGGCGAGGTTGTTTCTAAAATTGTCCTAGACGATCCTTCTGGTATTGTAGGAACCGACGCTCACGGCCCGAAGTTTAGCACGATGTGGTATCAAGCCAATGAGCCAAACATTGAAATACCACTGGACATCAACATCGTAGAAAACTCAGACAGCAGCAATGCTTATCGAAAAGAGTACTTCTTCACCCTTAACTCCCAGTCTAGTGAACTAAAAGATATTATAGAGTTTGCCGTGGAGACCAGTGCTATGGACCCACATGGCAATGCGTATGGTTATAATGGTAAATCTCCGTTTATAGAATCGGTGTTTATTGATAACGATTTCCCTAAGGCCAGTTACCTTCCACCCAATGATGTCGATGGTAAACCTGTAGAAAACGGTATTTATTTAAATGCGAACAATACTCATGAATTAACCTTCAAGGTTGAGGATATTGTTGGTGATAAGCTTGCCTCGAGGGGCCTTGTTTTCTACCAGCAAACCGGTGAAAAAGTAACATACACACCAGAAAACTTTGCAAGTAACTCGAAAGACGCGTTTAAAGTCAAACTATGTACGGGCGAGATTTGTTCAAATCAAGGCTCTACGATTTATCCTGGTGATGGAGATTGGTTAGTTGTTGCAGCAGCAGAGGACAACTTAGGTAACTCCGTTTCAGAGTTAACTAGCACCGCTCCGAGATTCAATATTCGTATCGACTCTGAAGCTCCTATTGTAAAAAGTGAGCAGGTTCAAAGCCGTTTAGGTGGTAATAACCAATGGGCACCTGTCATTGATTGGGGGACGTTAAGCTCAGGCAATAACGTAAAAATAGATTTACGCCGCGGATCTGGTCAGGCTCTGACATTAGAAAGCTGTGACCCTCTAACAGAGGCGTGTGACGTACCATACCTAGTTGGTGAACAGCCTGACGTCAAAGTCCAACTGGTTTCAAAAGCATTTGATTACGATGAATGGAATGAATTTTACGTCACTGCGACGGACAACGCTTACCCTGCCAATGTTAGTACAACAGGGAAATTTACCTTCCAAGTCGATAACAAAGGCCCTGAAATCATCCTAAATACGCCTTGGGTTGAAGACACATTGTCTAAAGAGAACTATGTCATAGGGCGTGAGTTCAATGTGCGATTTAAATCCGTAATAGACGATTCAGACCTTGAGCAAGTCTCGCTGTATCAAAGTGGTAAAGATTCGCCAATTAAGACAATTGTGCCAACGGATTCATCTAAAGAGTTTGTCATGTCTCTTATCAAGAGTGACACAGATAAAATAGACATTTCTGAAGATGAAAAAACAACGTCATTGTATGTAAAAGCAACCGATATATATGGTTTTGAGTCTAGTTCTAACACGCACAAGGTTATTCTTGATCGTGATGGGCCAACATTAGGATTAAGTGGTTTCAATGCGAATGACTACTACTTAGGTAACTATGTCTTTGACCTAACGGCGCTAGACCTAAATGCTAACGGTGATGTTTCAATTAATGGCGTAAATAGAGAAAGCCTAGAGTATTGGACGTTTAGCGATCTGGAACCATTACCTGGCTCTCCTGGTACAAAAATCAATGAGGATCTCAAAGTGAGCCTTGGTGATTTAGGTACGGGTACACACAAGATTCGTTTAAAAGGGTCTGATGTTCGTGGCAACACAACCTTAACCAGTGATGAGCAAGATTTTACCGTAAAAGTATACAACTCCATCCCGCAGGTGACGCTGGCGATGAGTTACACGGATGGAACGCCAATTACAAACAACACCATCTATCAAGATGGGAATATCGTACTTACGCTTGATATTGTTGATGATAGTGGCGTTGATCGAATTGACTCAACGTATAGATTCTCTGGAGAGCAAAACGGGACTAACTTTACGTTCTCAGAAACCGCAGATGGCACTTGGACTGCAACGTTGCTTTCTACACAAATTGCCAAAGATGGTAATTATGAACTTGATATCAAAGTTTATAACAAAGTTCGTTACCTTGATGAAAAAGACCGAAAGGTTGGAAAAGTAAACCAAACCTTTAGCGTACAGCGTGAAGGCGTGGTTCTAACAATTGAAAGCCCGCTGGACTTCCAAAATTACTTATCTGATGGTGTTCTTGATGTCACCTTTACTACATTGAGTGCGGTCAAAGCCAAAACGTTAGAGTGTTGGGTTCGTGAAGAATACAACTCTCTGGATGCGCCACCAACTAATGAGCAACCAACTTCTGGTGTTATCAACGTATCGCAAGAACCTTACAGTTGTAGTGTCAATGTTGGGCAAAACATGACCAAAGCACCTGTCACTTTGATCACTAAAACCTTGGGTACAAATGGGCGTGAAACGATCAACAAGTTCAATTTCTCGATGGTGGATATTGATGCACCGACAGTCGTAGATGGTAACTCATACAGTTTTAAAGGAAGTGATGTTTGGTTTGATGAAGCTTTGAAGAAGAAGATGCTCACATTTGAGCTCTCTTTCAATGATGCTTTATCAGGCGTGAATACCGAAAGTTCAGATGAATATCCAAAGTTGGTTCGTAATCTTGGCAACAAAGCTTATACACCAACGACTTGTGCCAAAGGTGTTGGAAATATCAAGTGTACGTATTCTGAATCCTATGCCGATATTATTGATGGCCTGAGTACAACTCAAGAATACAAAATCAAGAACTTATCTGATTTAGCAGGAAACTTGACGCCAGAGCACGATCTACTGCTTGAATTACCTAAAGGTTCGGTAGTCGTTGAAATTACTGATCCGGTTGGAAACACAACCATTAATGGTCAGCAGCTTGTCGCCAAATTCAGAATTAAGCTGTATGAAAACTCTAGACTAGACAATGTGATGGCCAGGTTTGGAACGGAATCCTACAACTATAAAGATAATCCGGAGAAGTTTGCACAATTAGAGGTGTGTGCAGATGATCCAACCTACAAGTGTTCAACATTTACAAGTGAACTTCCTAGCGATGCGGATGGAAAAACGATCAGGACAACGATTACCGCAACGGATGTGTGGTCGAGAGTAGGTGAAGCGACCGTTGATATTAAAGTTGACAACACACCTCCAAGTGTTGGCGATGAGATTATCGTAACCGAATCGCCAACAAATCCTGATAATGTTCGTTTTCGTTTTGACATAACGGACACTGGTAGCAGCCTGGCAACAGTAAACTACTCGGTTTTAAACCCGAGTTATCAAGAAGAAAGAGTAGAGGATGGGAATGGTTCATCTACGTACTTTGAACTACCGAAATCTCAGTTAGAGGGGCGTGGTTCAATCACAGTAGACATCAAAGCGACAGATAGCGTCGGACTGTATTCTGATATCAGAAAAGTCATTGATATTAGTGTTCCTAAAGTCACAGTTGATTTCGATGGAATTACGAGTTTGCAGGGTGGGAAACTGTTTTTAACCAAGGCAAGCCAGCCGTTTACGGTATCTACGGTGGAAGGAGAAAGAGTGAAAGCTTCACAATATTCTGTGGAGCTTATTCCAAGCCTCGGTGATTCCTTGCGTTACTCAGGTGATGTTATCTCATCTAGTGGTAATGGAATGATGAACTTTGCCGTCGATAACCAAGGGTCATATACCCTTAAGGTGACGGTGACGGACTCAGTTGGAAGAGAGAATACAAGCTTTGAATTACTAGGCAAAAGTTATGATGGAAAGGTTATCGAATCTATTGTTGATTATGACGCTCCAAGTATTTCGGGCTTAAGTGCTAATCAAACCTCTAAGGTGCCGACAAACGATAAGTATCAACTAGAAATTAGTGCATACATTACAGATAAAAATTTAAATCTCGTCACGTCAAAAGCGGTGAGTGGTGGCAGCACTGTGGCTCCTCAAGCGATTACTGAGCCGACAACCGAAGCGGGGCCTTATGTCATAAGCTATTTGTTACCGAAAGGCGATCATACAATCACGGTGGCAGCAACAGACAAGGTGGATAACAAGAGTGAAAGTTCTATTGACGCGCATGTGGAAGCGGCAACCGTTCCCGGGCTAAGTATCTCTACCGCCTCAAGCGCCCCTCTTTTTGGAGGCGAAGAGATTACGCTTGCGTTTAACTTTACAGAAGAAGTTACGAACTTTGATATCTCAGATGTCCATCTTGTCGCTAGTGATAGCGGTGTAACAGGAACGTTAAAACAAGATACTTGGTCGACTTCAGACAATATTACGTGGACGGTTAACTATGTCAGCCCAGAAAAACAAGATAAAAATATCACTATTCAGGTAGAAGACAATAGCTATCAAAGTACCAACACCATTCCTGGAAAAGGAAGCAGCTTAAGTATCGCGGTTGAAGGAACCTTACCAAAACTAACCAATGTGACATTTAACCCCGAGCATCAGAGCGTGGGGCAAAGCGTGAGTGTCTCGCTTGAGTTTGATAAAGAGATCCAAGAGGCGACCGCTACGCTTGGCGGCAATCGCATTAGTTCTCTGTCAGCAACGGCAGATAAAAAGGTCTGGGTTGGTGATGTACAAGTTCCGAGCACCGCGCTGTTAAGTGTCGACTTGGTTGTTAGTCAGTTTAAAGATTTGACTGGCAACATAGGTGAGGATAACACCGCTCACGAATTGCCAATCACGCCAACCTTAGCTATTACGCCAGTGGGCAGTGTGGATGAAACGCATGCCGCCACGCTACAATTCGAAGGTACGTCGACACGTTTTGACGGCCAGTCCCTGCGTCTTGAAGTGAAAGCCCAAGGCAGCGCGACGGTATTGAAAAGCAGCAGCGCGACAGTACAAGCCGGTGGCACTTGGACCAGTAACGCGATTGATATGAGTCATCAAACCAATGGCACTTACATCGTGATGGTGACGGGGACGAATTCAGCGGGCATTGAAGTGAGTGAAAGCCAGAGCTTTACACTCGCGCAGTCTCTGCCAACGCTGACTAACGTGACGTTTACGCCTGAGCACCAAACCATCGGCCAAAGCGTGACGGTGACGCTGGAATTCGATAAAGATCTGCAATCCGCCGCAGCGGAGTTAGGTGGTACAACGATCACTTCATTAGTGGCAACCGCGGACTCAAGTGTTTGGACTGGTGATGTGGTGGTACCAAGTACGTCGGAGCTCAATGTGGCGTTGCTTGTTCGTGACTACCAAGACTTATCAGGGAATACCGGAAGTCAGAGCACGGCTTACTCCATGCCGATCACACCAACCTTAGCTATTACGCCAGTGGGTAATGTGGATGAAGCGCATGCAGCCACGCTACAATTTGAAGGTACGTCGACACGTTTTGACGGTCAGTCCCTGCGTCTTGAAGTGAAAGCCCAAGGTAGCGCGACGGTACTAAAAAGCGGCAGCGCGACAGTACAAGTCGGTGGCACTTGGAGCAGTGACGCAATGGACATGAGTCACCAAACCAATGGCACTTATACCGTTATGGTGACGGGGACGAACTCAGCGGGCATTGAAGTGAGTGAAAGCCAGAGCTTTACACTCGCGCAGTCTCTGCCAACGCTGACTAACGCGACGTTTACGCCTGAGCACCAAGCCATCGGCCAAAGCGTGACGGTGACGCTGGAATTCGATAAAGATCTGCAATCCGCCGCAGCAGAGTTAGGTGGTACGACGATCACTTCATTAGTGGCAACCGCGGACCCAAGTGTTTGGACTGGTGATGTGGTGGTACCAAGCACGTCGGAGATCAATGTGGCGTTGCTTGTTCGTGACTACCAAGACTTATCAGGGAATATCGGTAGCCAGAACACGGCTTACTCCATGCCGATCACGCCGACCTTAGCCATCACGCCAGTGGGCAATGTGGATGAAACGCATGCCGCCACGCTACAATTCGAAGGCACGTCGACACGCTTTGACGGTCAGTCCCTGCGTCTTGAAGTGAAAGCACAAGGCAGCGTGACGGTACTAAAAAGCGGCAGTGCAACAGTACAAGCCGGTGGCACTTGGATCAGTGACGCAATGGACATGAGTCACCAAACCAACGGCACTTATACCGTGATGGTGACGGGGACGAACTCAGCGGGCATTGAAGTAAGTGAAAGCCAGAGCTTTACACTGGCTCAGTCTCTGCCAACGCTGACTAACGTGACGTTTACGCCTGAGCACCAAGCCATCGGCCAAAGCGTGACGGTAACGCTGGAATTCGATAAAGATCTGCAGTCCGCCGCGGCGGAGTTAGGTGGCACGAAGATCACCTCATTAGTGGCAACCGCGGACCCAAGCGTTTGGACTGGTGATGTGGTGGTACCAAGTACGTCGGATCTCAATGTGGCGTTGCTTGTTCGTGACTACCAAGACTTATCAGGGAATACCGGAAGTCAGAGCACGGCTTACTCCATGCCGATCACACCAACCTTAGCTATTACGCCAGTGGGTAATGTGGATGAAGCGCATGCAGCCACGCTACAATTTGAAGGTACGTCGACACGTTTTGACGGTCAGTCCCTGCGTCTTGAAGTGAAAGCCCAAGGTAGCGCGACGGTACTAAAAAGCGGCAGCGCGACAGTACAAGTCGGTGGCACTTGGAGCAGTGACGCAATGGACATGAGTCACCAAACCAATGGCACTTATACCGTTATGGTGACGGGGACGAACTCAGCGGGCATTGAAGTGAGTGAAAGCCAGAGCTTTACACTGGCGCAGTCTCTGCCAACGTTGACTAACGTGACGTTTACGCCTGAGCACCAAGCCATCGGCCAACGCGTGACGGTAACGCTGGAATTCGATAAAGATCTGCAGTCCGCCGCAGCGGAGTTAAGTGGTACAACGATCACTTCATTAATGGCAACCGCGGACCCAAGTGTTTGGACTGGTGATGTGGTGGTACCAAGCACGTCAGAGCTCAATGTGGCGTTGCTTGTTCGTGACTACCAAGACTTATCAGGAAATACCGGTAGTCAGAACACGGCTTACTCCATGCCAATTACACCGACAATACACCTAGACGTTATCAACGATGTTACTGGAGTGGAAAGCGTGACAGTAAGTGGTAGCAGTGAACGATTTGAAGATGGTGAGTTCATAGATATCAAAGCAGTCGACGCTGATGGTACAGAAGCCACAGGCATGGCAACCGTGCTTTCAGACTCATGGACAACTGATTTAGATCTTTCAGGACTGAAGGAGGGGGTAGTGACGATTTATGTAAATGGTACCAACAAGCTTTCCGCCTCTGCCGAAGAGGCTCAAGCAACATTTAACTATGATCGTTTCGCAAGTACAGCCTCCTTAGGTGCTGTTTACAACCGATATTTTAGTGATAACAAAACTTTAAAAAATGCGGCATAAATAAAGCGAGCGTTTAGCTCGCTTTATTTCTTTGGGACTTTTTGTGATATTTATCAAAATAATTGCCTTTATTGATAAGTTACTCGAATTAATGAATCGTCTTAATACAAGGCTGAATAACTATAATAACTAGGCCAATGTTGCTTTTAGGTGTGTATGACGTGATTGTGATGGTCGCTCGGCAGGTGCTGTGGTGAATGTGTCGCGTTGAAAATCTTTTTAAATATTATATATTTACGCTCGTTTCTATACTCTGAGTATAGTGTTCTGCATGAGGTCGATGGGTAATACCTCGCCTCTTTAACTCGCGATGAAGCAAATTTAATCCTAGCAAGCTTCAGAGCAGTTACTTTTGTGAGTGCGTAATGCGCTCACCTTTTTATTTAAACTTCCTCAGTAACAGTCAATTTGTTGTTTGTTGCTGAGGAGGGCACCTCATAAACTTCTGAATTTCCTCGTGCTTACCTGAAGCGCACGTGACTACAATTTTTGTTAACTTCAGTCCATAAATTAAATTTTTTTTAGATAGTAAGATTTTACCATTTTGACAGAGTGGGTGATGTTACTGGCTTTTATTGTGGTCAAATCGCATGTTTTGATAGCAAAAATCACCATTTTTTTAGTGTTTTTGATTTCGGGCGATTTTTCTATCTCGTTGAAAATAAATGGCTAAGTAAGTAGGATACGCAGACCAAATCGTACTTGTAAGCCTTATCAGCTTAATTGTCACCGCAGCCATATTTACGATGTTGGTTGTGGAGAATTCAAATGCATTTAGTTTGCAAATTTATACTTAGCTCGAAGCTATCCTCCAACGAGCTATCTTATGTTCTTACACCGGACGAGTGTATAGGGCAGCTTTCGCGTTTGCGAAATTCAGATGACATTCTTAGAAACCTCCCTAAAGAGTTGGCGCAAAAGATTTCCATCTCTGCCAAAAAAACGACCCGCGCATTACTAGCTGCTATAAGAATCGAATTGGGAAAAGGCAATTGGGTGTCATTATCTACCGTTGCACGTCGGTCGCCATTGACGGACTCTCAGCTGCAAAGCTTCCCTAGACTTAAATCACTCGTTGACTCTGTACCTGCTTCGAATGAAAGCAAAGCTTTTAAAGCAGGATACAAGCAGGTTACCGACGATGTTGCTTTAGTTCGTAGTTACACGCATGTCCCCTCTGAGCCAAGTCCAGATCAAAAAATCGTTGTCGAGTTTGCAGGGCAGTGGTCTAGCAACGCGGCATGTTTGATGTTGGGAAAAACCGAAGCTCAAAAAGAAAAAGTGACTGTAGGCAAGGCTGATACAGAAAACAAACACCGCAGCCTCGCGACGTTTAAAGATCTCGATGCTGAAGGTAAAACGCTTTATATCAAAATTCCTTGCTCCGACCAGCCTCAGCCAATCTTGCTTAAACTCGCCGAAGACCTGCAACCCGTTGATAAAGAAACTCAGATGGATGAGTGGGACAACGTGTTGGTGCCAGTAGTTCCAGTTCATAAGAGTGATTCAGGGTATGTATCTATCGATCGCGGTTATATTTATGTCGTTTGGCAATCAGAAGTTTGGCGAGAAATCCAAGTTCAAAACGACGGACGCTTTTCTGATGTCGATCTATCACTCTACCAAAGCACTAAGTCCTCGCCTCAAAGATCAGTCGATATTAGCTTATATGACGAAGACTCCGAAGCATTTCTGTCAGGGGAAGCGTTTCAGTTGTACCAAGACGGTAAAAAAGTCTTTGAGGGTGTGTTGGACGAATATGCTTGCGCCCGTGTTTTTGGTCTTACTGCAGAAGAAGTTGAGGTAGTGGTTGCGGGTTGGCCCAACGAAGGCGAAACATACACAGAATTACTTCAAACCGAATTGAGTCCATTTAAGGCTGGAAGTAAAACAAAGAGAGAGCCTCTTGGTGTTCCTTTGCCTCATATTTGGCTTCCATACAAAATAAACGGTAGCGTACAAAGTGATGTTGCTCTCTTCTATTCTCGGACTCAACTCAATACTCAGCAACTCAATGAATTAAAGAGTGGAAATAATGAAAAAGCGGTTAAAGTTAACCTCAGTGATTATTCTTCCGCTCACAACTTTGATGCGAGCTCTGAACCTGTGATTTCGCTGCCGAATCTAGATACTCAAGCGCCAAGCAAATCAGATTACAATATCATCAGCCAAAACGAGCAAGGTGTTGCTGCCGCTGTTGTTAACTCACCAAGTGAAGGCATTGTAATCACATATAAAAGTAACCCTCAGTGCGATCAACCGGATGATTTTTTCCAACTGGCGTGTGTTGATGAAACATGGAGCCAAAAGATTTTTTTGCGCGAGGCTGAGTTTGTGGATGAGTATTGTAAAGAAGTCGTGTTTAGCGGTTGGTTACCAGAAGTTAAAAGGGTCAATCTCACTCGTCATTGCCGATCTCATAACTCAGATAAAACGGTCTTAATGTCAGTTATTTATCAAGACATTGAACTCACGGAACTATTATAAAATGAAACGAACAACGTTAAGTATCACGCTTCTTTCGACAGTTATGTTATTAAATGGCTGTGGTGAAGAAAGTAATCAAACTTCGAATACGGTAACAACACAATCCGTAGAAAAAGAACCTACTCAGAAGGCTTGTTACGATGTCGGTGAAACAACGTCACTCGATCGCATAGATGTAACCGGACCACGCTGCCAATGGCAAAGTGAGCACAACTTTATTGTTTACTCTGAAGATCTGTCCAAGCCTGAATACCCAGGTACACTTCCCGTAAAACCAGGCTATGCTGTTCGCAGAGCAAAAGAGTGGCCTCGTGAAGACTTGTCTGATGCGAGCTCTTATGACAAACCTCGAATTCAGTTTTGGTGGAATAATGTCAGCTCACGAGACCCTCTCGTAAACGATTACGAAAATGGCTACAAAATTTGGAGCGTGAAAATTGATGGGACAGATTTACGTTTAGTTACGGATGATATGCCAAGTATGGCGTCACCTCAGACCTTTGTGACGAGCCGTTCCCCTAATAATCGTTATGTGGCATACGCATACAGTTATGGCGAGCCTCTGATAAAAGCGATCTTTGACTTAAAAACGCAACAGACCATTCAGTTGGGCAGTGCGCGCACCAAGCCATATTTAGTCTGGGCGGACGACTCTAGTTACATCTATTTCTCAGATGGTTTTAAGCGTTTTAAATACACACTAGCTACGGGAACCAAAGAAGAGGTAGATGTACCGTTGTCTGAAGATACGGTCATTGTAGATGGCAAGTTAATCAATGCCGCGGGCTTGGGGGTGGGAGTTTATGACGCCAAGACACTCAAACGCTTATACACGATTTTACCTGAAAAAGAGTTTGAAGACTCCGTCGATATTGAAAAGCGTATCTACCGCCAAATTGCCATCAGCCCTAATGGAAAATACGTGTGGGCAGTAAACTCGTACCGTAAAGTGTTGATCAACGTTGAAGAAAAAACGTGGCTTGCGTTTTCTAAGGAAGGCGATGAAAAGAACGTTTATGCTAAAGTGGGCAATATCAGTAACAACGGTAATGAAACACAAAGAGGAGCAGCAATAATAACCATAAGACGTTATGGGCCAGATCTCCGTTATGAAATGAATGGAAATGGTGCTCAGTCATGGAAGGTGATTCAATCTGGTCAAAACACGATAACACCAGTGTTATATAATGCCGATGCTAATTATGGACGCTTTCTGGAGGTAGATAACGATGAGTAATAACTTTAAGTATTTACCAACAGATGTCTATTTGTTCGGTGTCGATTTTCCTAATATTGGGGATGCACAGAACCCTCAATATAGAGCGATTAATATCGAAAAAGATCTGACCTCATTAGAAGAGTTGAAAAATATCCGCCCTATGTCACGTCTTCCTATTGCCATAAATTTAGGTGAGGAAAGCGCTGCTCTTTGGGCGACAGACGATTTAGGCCGTTTACATGTACTCGGTGATTCAACGCAGAAAAACCCAAAAACCAACGTCAATCAGGTTTTGGCACTGCGTTCGCCCGTACATGAACTAACACAGAAGACGTATAAGCTGTCTTTTCCTGAATGGTCAATGCTTACAGAGTTGGCGATTGGTGCGCAGAGTAAGGCTCGCCCAATCAAAAAGGCGTGCGCAGACCTCGCTTCTATCTTAGAAAAGCTAAAGGGGTATGGCGGTGATCAAACGCTTAACTCGCTAGAAAAAAAAGTGGAATATGCTGTTACAGAAGTAAAGCGTTCACAGCTCGCACCAAAATATGAAGTAGGTACTCAAGCGCTAACTGATGAGCAAGTTACATATAACAAATGGTATGACTCTGTACCTGAAGATAAGCCCATTCGTGGTTTTATCGTGCCAACTTTTTCATTTCTCGCTGTAGCGTTTTCAACCGATGATTATGACCTCGCTATTGTTGATGTAAAGCGTTTCGACGAGACAACGAGTACACATAAAAGCTTACAAGAAGAGGACACTGTAACGCAGGCTAAACTTGATAAAATCAGCGGTTCGCATCG
Organism: Vibrio sp. Vb1026; assembly: GCF_033338745.1. Classification (NCBI taxonomy): domain Bacteria; kingdom Pseudomonadati; phylum Pseudomonadota; class Gammaproteobacteria; order Vibrionales; family Vibrionaceae; genus Vibrio; species Vibrio sp. Vb1026. The sequence continues at coordinate 149,031 of NZ_JAWOTH010000002.1, read as the reverse complement.
TCCAATCGCGTTGTTTCCGTTGGCGTCAGAGGATTTTACTGATGGCATGTACACCATTGAAGTGGTTTTCGACCGAGAGTTAGCAGGTAAAATTCCCGAATTTGCCCAGAATGCCACTAATGTAACCAAAGAGTATGATGAGTTTGGACTTATCTCCAGAGTCACCTACGAGCTACGAGAGTACATCACGCTTAGCCAAACGACACCGTTTGGTAAGATCGCGGTTGTTGCGGGCGACATGATCTCACTTGAAGAGTCTTTGATATACCAATTTCCTACGCAGTTTAAAGCTCTACAAGCCTTCCGAATGGGAGAGCTTGAAAAACTAGAGAATAGCGGAACGACTGCCAGTATGAGTGCTGCGCTGTGGGAGATTGGTACAAAAGTTACGCCAAGTTTGGTTAATGCTGGCATTAATATTCATCAAAATCCCTCCAGTAAACACGACGTGGTTGGAAGTTTAGCAAACACGTTTTGGGGGCAAGTAGATAAGGGCGCATTACCTCCAGCCATGATTTCGGCATTGGAGTTTTCATTTGGGGTATCGGCTACCGCAGCAGCTTACCAAACTCTTCAAGATTTACGCCAAGCGGCATCGGAATCCGAGCGTGCAGCACAAGTGGGCTTAAAAGTGCTCCTCAAAGAGAAGGGGTTTGACAAAAGTAAGTTCTTTACCAAGGTGATTGAACCTGCGAGAAATGGTAATGCCCACGTTGTGGCGGGGAGTGCTGCTAGAACGTGGTTGACAGGTAACGGCAGTATCAAAAGCTTTTTGTCGCCCTTTGCTGGTGCAGGGCTCAATGCAATCAACACCTTCTATGAGATAAAAGCGATCACTGACAAAAGCGAGCAATTACGCTTAGCAGAAGAGAAAGCTAAACTCAGGAAAAGTTATTTTGAGCAGGTATCACGCGATTATCTGAACTGGGTACCTGTCTGGAAAGAAAGTCTGAAGAGCGGGGAATTACTACTTAAGCAAATCATAGATAAGTTAGGCGACAATGTAACGTTTACTGACAGCATTCCTAATGACGTTGCTGAAGACAGTGCAATGTTTGTTAAAGACCATAAAGGTGCCGGTTTACGTTTGGTTTTTCCTTTTGATAACAACCAGGTTCAAGCCCCTCACTTGTCATATTTGGCTGCTGTCGATAAAGAATTATCTAAGATTCCAAATGCCGTTGTTGAAATCGAAGGGCATGCCTGTCAAAACGGTGATTCAGAATATAACCAAAACCTTTCGCAGCAGCGAGCGCAGCATGTTGCTGAGTTCTTTTCTTCAGTTAGTGACATTCGATTTTTTGGCGAACGTCGACCGATAGTCGAGGTACCAAACAACGAAATCAAACGCGAAAACGCGCAACTTAATATTAACCGACGTGTTGAGGTTCGAATCTACCTACAAGAGTTTGCGGCGAGAATTCCACCGAGTCGACTCGGCTTTAAGGCTATGGAGCAAGCGCGTTTAGCTCAGTTAAATGCGAACTTGGGAGAAGAAGCAATTGCAAAAGAGCTCAAGCTAGCTATCTTCGAGATGATCGTTGGTATGGCTTGCTATGCTCCGATAATAGGGCAGGCAGCAAGAGGCTTTTTCGTTGTCAAAGAAGGCGGAAAAATGCTGATGAGTGGTGCCCAGTTGCTTGACTCTGCACTCTTTGATTATTACTTGTCTTCTTACAACGAGGTTAGAAAAAGCGTATCTGCAATTGAACAACTTAGCCATGAAACCACAGAGATTATTGATTCATTGGCTGAGATTAATACGCAATTGACTGAGGTGTATTTTACGTCATCAGATGCGTTAGTTGAGCACTTAGGAAAAGCTACGGGTGCAAAGGAGCTGATTAAGCGCTATCAACGCCGTGCACTTGCTATTAATGGTTTGGTGCTTTTGATTCAAAGAGCTTGTGCTGAGGGCGAACAAGAGTTCACAGAACAGTGGCGAATATTAGCTATCGATGAATACATTCAGCGATATATTGAAACCGATGGTTGGATATTAAACACAGAGTTAAAAGAAAACTTGTGCAACTTGTGGATCCAAGAACTCATGCGTCGTGAGGGACGCAAGCAATTAGTTGAAAGTTACGGTGAAGAAATAGCTGAACAAATCATTACTCGTAACAAAGCCAACTATATTGCTCCAAAAAGGAAAGACGTTTCTGGGGCGTTTAATGTCGCGTTTCCAGTGCAAGACAAGCTCTATAATCGCGATCAACAACGAGGCTTAGTGGAGTTTGCGACACAGTTTAATGTTGAGTCTAAAAAATTATCAGAAGAGGACCTAGGGTTCGTTAGGTTATTAGTCTCTGAGCCTCATGACAACTCTAAATGGGTCACCTTTGATGAGTGGGAGAAGGTACGATTAAAAGCAAATAAAAAGGTGCGATTATCGCCTTTCCACCGTTTGAAGTGGCAAATGGTGTTAGGCAAACAAAGTCTGAAACAGATGACGTCAAATGTGTTTCAGTGTGAGATGTCTTATCAGCGCACTGACGGTTTACTTAATACCAGTGGACCTAAGTTTAATTTGATGTTCAAGCCGATGAAACACGAGGAATTTAGTGTAGATCCCAAAGGTGAGTTGGCCGAATTTTTTGAGGCGGAAAAAGCAGACGGCAAAGTCCTTATTGGTTGTGAGTTTGAACCGTATTTTTACTTTGGCGATGATGTCTTCTCTGGAGTGAAGCCTTTGATCGCTAAGCACGATTTAGTCGATTATAGCGGATACTTATCTCAAGTTGCTCTCGGTCCGATTTTTGGGCAGGTGATAAAAATTGACTCCCAACAAGATGTACTCAAAGAATATGTAAACAGCGGTGGCTTCAAAAATATGACCTATGAGTTCACTCTATCTGGAAGCAACTATAAGCTACCAGTACGAGTGGACAAGACAGTCGGACGATTTATTACGTCACCTAGACAGATTCCTGTAGGAGTCGATACAAACCATAACTATACACTCTCTGCTAAATCGGGCTTTATTGCGAACGGAAATAGTGTGTCAGAGAAAGATTTGTTAACGCTAGATTTTGTCTTACATAGTAAAGTTCATAAAGGCCCGACAAAGCCTGTTATCGATGACATTAAGCACAGTGCGATTGCGGTCAACTACGGAAATAAACGACAGTTTATGAACGAAGACAGTATGTTCACTACTGCTGATGAGCTCAAAGGTTTTGATTGGACTTCGAATAAGTCATTCGCTATGGAAGTTATGCTTATTGGTGGCAAGCACAGAAAAGAGTCGTATGAGGGACAAAACCTCGAATGGCAAAGTGTTCCAGTTTCACTAAAGCTATCTACTACTTTTGATAATGAAGCCGTATTCGGATCTGAAACTACCGCTGGTCCTGAGTATCTAAGTAACCTTACTTATATTGGGATACTAAAGAAAGACGGTTCTAAATGGACGCTAGATGACAGCGATGTGATTAACAAAAATATAGACGCAGATTTTGTCTCTGAGGCTCTATCCAACATAGACATGGATGAAGATTTCGATGGTAAGGTGGTCTACGCGTCTCGTTTCGAGTTCGCATTTAAAGCGCTGAACGGGCAAGAAATCAAGGGGCTTCGACCATTTGGACCCGTTGTCTCGACATCTGGTCGATTCCAAGAAGCAGTTCTAAAGGTGTCCTCTCTAGTACAACGTAATACAGCGGAAAAAACGCCGTTTAAACTTGAAAGCTTTGAGATGTCGTTGGGCAGGCAGTACAAAAATGTAGATGAGTTATCTTATTTTTCTGATTGTGAAGACCCAAGCTATAAAGTTGATAAAGATATGTACATCAACTGGGCAAAACTGAAACCTGAAGAGCGTACAGAACGTTTGGTAACTTGGATTAGAGACCCATACTTAGCAACTATCATTGAAGCGTCGATTCTCAATAAATAAAAAAACCGCCTTCGGGCGGTTTTTCTTTTCTTATCAATGGAAACTGAAGTAAGATTTCTCGCTTCTCGCTTCTCGCTTCTCGCTTCTCGCTTCTCGCTTCTCGCTTCTCGCTTCTCGCTTCTCGCTTCTCGCTTAACCCGCTGCAGAAATGTCGTATTTCTTCATCTTATGGTTGAGAGTGCTCATTGGCAGTGCCAATTGCTCGGCGGCCTTCTTGGTGTGCCAATTGCAGGCATTTAAGCAATCGATGATTACTGTACGCTCGTATTGGCTGACAACGTCCTTAAGGCTCTTTGAAACGTCTTCTAAATCCGCTTGTGCTTGCTGCTCGTAAGCAGGTTGCTCTGGGGTAGGTGAAGCTGCTTTCATGTCGATACTTGGTACATCTTCTGGGATTTGTTCGCCAAACTCAATGTGAGTAATGGTTTCAAAATCGGACAGTAGCACCGAGCGCTCAATGATGTTCTTAAGCTCACGCACGTTCCCTGGGTATTGGTAGGCAAGCAGCTGTTTACGTACGTTGGCACTTAACCCTGGCGCTTGCGGCAAACCTAGCGTGTTGGTGGTGTGTTGCACGAAATGTTCGGCAAGGGGAATAATGTCCGACTTACGGGCTCTCAGGGGCGGCAATGTAATCGGGAATACATTCAAGCGATAGAACAAGTCGGCACGGAATCCGCCATCTTTGATTTGCTGCATAAGGTTACAGTGTGTTGCCGCGATAACGCGAACGTCCACCTCAATCTCTTTGCTAGTGCCGATTGGGCGAACTTTACGTTCTTGCAGTACACGCAGTAACTTCGCTTGTAGTAGCATTGGCATATCGCCAATTTCATCTAGGAAAAGCGTGCCGCCGTTGGCTGCTTCAAACAAACCGACTTTGTCTTTGTCCGCGCCAGTGAATGAGCCTTTCTTATGGCCAAAGAGTTCTGACTCTAATAACTGCTCTGGGATTGCGGCACAGTTTTGTACGATCAAAGGTTGTTCTGAACGGTTAGAGTTTTCGTGAATGTATTTCGCTATCACTTCTTTACCAGCGCCCGTTTCACCACGCAACAGAACGTCGACAGGAAGAGATAGCACCTTATCAAGACGATTCAATACATTGAGCATTTCTTCGCTCTCTGCAATAGGACCTTGATAGGCTTTCTGGGTACGTTTTTTGAGCTGAGTGTTCTCGCGCACTAGGGCTTGATTGTCGGCATTGAGATTTTTTATTACTTGCCCGTATTGCTCTAACCAAACGGCTTGGCGAATATTACTCGCAGCCATACGACAAAACTCAGTCAAGACTGCCTCGTTATCGATGACGTTCAAATCGAGTAAGACTAACAGTCCAATGGTTTTGCTTTCGCTATCAATCAAAGGCCAAGCCAGTAAGTTCTCGCTTTTTAATCCCAGTGTCTGTTCTGTTTGATAGATGCTTTCGCAGTCATAGCCGTTGTACTTATACAACTCGTTAATCAACACCACTTCACCATTACGAATGGCAAAGTTGAATGGATCGTTCTCACTGGCTGAGTCTAACTGTAATGCTTCCCAAGGGTGGGAAACGATAGTTTTATCGTTGTGGTGAGCGGTACTTGGAATCAACGCCTGCCCAGTCTGGTCCAAAACGTAAATGATGCCGTGCTTTGCGAGGGTCATTTGTCTCGCAGCGGTCAACACGGCATCCAAGGTTTGGGTAAGCTGGCTGCGATCAGCCAAAGACTGACTGATCGCAAGTAGGGCGTTACTAAGTTCGCTATGGTTAGCTGAACACATAGGTTAGTGTTCCTTGCTCATCGACAGACACTTCGATTTGCGTATGTGAATCATCCTTGTCATGCACTAATAGCTGAGTCGATAGTTGCGGCAGCAACTGACGGTTGATGACCGCGTCGATGTTACGCGCGCCCGTTTCAGCAAGGCGACAGTTACCTAGTACGAACTCAACCAAGCTGTCTTCGTAGCTTAGCGACAACTTGTGATGGCTCTGTAGACGCTGAGAAACTTTGTTCAGCTTGTGGTGAATAATTTCTGTCATTGCTTCATCAGACAGCGGAACAAATGGTAGTACTGACATACGTGCCAACAGCGCTGGTTTGAAATGTTGGTTCAACGTAGGACGAATAGCTTCTGCGATGATGTTCGCATCGATGTCTTTTGATTGATGAACCAAAGATTCAATCTCGTGCGTTGCAAGGTTACTGGTCATGATGATCAGCGTGTTCTTGAAATCGATGGTTCGGCCTTCGCCGTCGTTCAATGTACCTTTGTCGAACACTTGGTAGAACAGGTTCAACACTTCAGGATCGGCTTTTTCCACTTCATCAAGAAGAACAACAGAATATGGACGTTGACGAACCGCTTCTGTCAGCATGCCGCCTTCACCGTAACCTACGTAACCCGGAGGTGAACCGATTAGGCGAGATACCGTGTGCTTCTCTTGGAACTCAGACATGTTAATGGTCGTCATAAAGCGCTCACCACCAAACATTTGATCAGCGATCGCACGAGCCGTTTCGGTTTTACCCACGCCACTTGGGCCAACCAGCAGGAATACGCCTGTTGGTGCGTCTGGGTTACCTAGACCAGCTTTCGCAGTTTGAATGCCTTCAGACAGTGCATCGATAGCGTATTCTTGGCCTTTGATGCTTTGTGTTAGGCTTTCTTTCAGTTTTAGCGTGGTTTCTGCTTCGTCTTGAAGCATCTTACCCATTGGAATACCAGTCCAGTCCGAGATGACGTGGCTAACTTCATCTGGGCCCACTTCAAAGTGAACCAGTGGGTTGCCATTGCGGATTACATCTAGCTGTTCTTGGCAGGCCGAAATGGCAATGCGAACGGCTTCTTCATCCATTTCTGCATATGGAGAAACGTCTTGCTCTTGTTCTGAATCTTCGTCTGCAACAAGCTCTTCTTCATTTGTTTCTCCAAAGACCAGTTCATGTAAGCGAGAGCGTAGAGCAATCATCTCTTGGATCTGCTCTTTTTCTTTGTGCCATTGCGCTTCTTGTTCTGCTAGCTCTTCTTTCGTTGTTTCCATTGCCAGTTTTAGGTCTGGAATGTTAGCAAGGCTGTGCTTGTCGCCAGTTTGCTGCAGAGCATCACGCTCAAGTGCTTCAAGCTCGCGCTGTTGAGCTGCAAGTTCTTGTTGCAGTGTCTCTACAGAAGCAGGAATGGCATTAAGGCTGATGTTCACTCGTGCACACGCCGTATCTAGTACATCGATCGCTTTGTCTGGCAGTTGACGACCAGAGATGTAACGAGCAGAAAGTGCTGCCGCAGCAGTGATAGCATCGTCACGCACGTAAACGTTATGTGACTTCTCGTATGCTGGGCGCAGACCACGAATGATCAATGCTGCTTGCTCAGGAGACGGTTCGTCGAGTTTCACCAATTGGAAACGACGCGCAAGAGCAGGATCTTTCTCGAAGTACTTCTTGTATTCCGACCATGTTGTCGCAGCGATGGTTTTCACTTCACCACGCGCTAGGGCTGGTTTTAGCAAGTTTGCCGCGTCGCTGCAGCCTGCTTGGTTACCACCGCCAACAAGGGTGTGTGCTTCATCGATGAATAGAATGATAGGGGTTGGCGAGTTTTTCACTTCATCCAATACTGCGTTTAGGCGTTTTTCGAATTCGCCTTTTACGCTTGCACCAGCTTGCAGAAGACCCATGTCCAGGCCGTAAAGCTCAACACCTTTGAGGTTGTCTGGTACGTCACCTTGTACAATCTTAAGTGCCAAGCCTTCTACTACTGCGGTTTTACCAACGCCCGGTTCACCAACAGCAATAGGGTTGTTTTTACGGCGACGAGCAAGAATGTCTACGATTTGGCGGATTTCTTGGTCGCGGCAGAAAACAGGGTCGATTTCGCCTTTGCGTGCTTTACCAGTGAAGTCGGTTGTGAACTTGCTCAGTGCTGAACCATCTTCACGAGCTTGTGTTTTCTCTGAAGTAGCAACTTGCGCCTCAATAGAGTGGCTTGTTAGCTCTGCAAAGTTACGCTTAAGGCTGTCAGGGTTTACCGCCTCAAGGATAGAGGCGTAACCATGCTGGCCGTAACGGAGAGGGTTGCTAACAAGAGTAAGGAGTAAGGCACCAGAGCGGATTTGTGTTTCGGATAGATCTAAAGAAGAAACCAGCCAGCTTTCTTGCAACCATTCGATTAATAAAGCAGAAAAAACAGGTTTGCTGCCATTTCCTTTGGCGTTGGTGTCGAGTGTGGATCGAACCGATTGTCTTAATAAGTTCTCAGAACAATCAAAATGACTTAATAAGACGTCAAAATCACTATTTGGCCTTTCTAATAGACTCAGTAAATAATGCTCAATTTGAACTTCGTTTGCTTTTTCAGAGACTGCAAGTGCAGCGGCGTCTTCTAATGCTACTTTTGCAATCGGGTGTAGACGCTGAATTAATGAAGAAAGGTTTATATTTATCATAGCCATTTTATTCTTTAGAGGAAAAGAGGTAGCGGCTATTATACTAAAAGTGATTGCGTTCTTTTTTTATCAAGATATTTTGACTATCGTTTGTTGGTTATTTTTAATGATTATTGTGACATTAATGTTTGTGGTTATTTTAATGGCGTTGTTATTCTAAATTAATTGATAGTAAAAGTGTCGGATTTATTAGTTTTAATGACTTTATTTACACAGTTTTATATGGTTATTTTCACTTTTTAAAGTTAGAACAATTTATTATTATCTTAATCCAACTTTTTGGTTTTTTATCCAATAAATTGTACTCAAGATATTAGTGAATAATGCCTTAATTTGTATAAATTGTTGTTTTTATTGTGTTTTTAAAGTTGGCACGGACTTTGATTATACCAACTAGTCGCGGTGATAAGCGATTTGGTGATTTAAACAAAACAGATTTTAGAAAAGGAAATAGCGATGCCAACTCCAGCATATATGTCTATCCAAGGTGAGACTCAAGGCCATATTACTAAAGATACTTACTCTGCAGATTCAGTAGGTAACACATGGCAAGAAGCTCACGTTGATGAGTTCCTAGTACAAGAACTTGATCACGTGCTAACAGTTCCACGTGATCCACAAAGTGGTCAGCCAACTGGTCAACGTGTACACCGTCCACTTGTTGTAACTAAAGTTCAAGATCGCTCATCTCCACTACTATTCAACGCACTAGTATCTGGCGAAAAACTTCCTGAGTGTGTGATCCGCTTCTACCGCACTTCAGTTCAAGGTAAACAAGAGCACTACTACTCAATCAAATTGATTGATGCGCTACTTGTCGATATCCAAACTCGTATGAACCACTGTCAAGACGCAGCAACAGCTGACCGCGTGACAGAAGAAGTGCTTAAGTTCACTTACCGTGCGATCGAAGTAACTCACGAAAACTGTGGTACTGCGGGTAACGACGACTGGCGTGCTCCACGCGAAGCTTAATTGCTCGTCGCGTAAAGATTCAGGGCCAACGATTGTTGGCCCTAATTCGATTATTTGTATCAGGTAAAAGATATGGTGAATGACGTAGAATTTAAATTTGAAGTGCCTGGATGTGGGCATGAATTTCGGGTCGAGAGCTTTCATGTTCATGAAGAGTTATCTAAGCCTTTCCACATCAATCTCTCATTACTTTCACTTGATCCAGATATCTCGTTCGATGAGTTAATACGTAAAGCAGGAACATTGACACTTTACGGACAAGGTGTTGGGGCTGCGCGCGTGTTCAACGGCGTGGTGAATGAAGTTCGTTACTTAGGGACTGGACGTCGTTTTTCTCGTTATCAATTAGTCTTGGTTCCTCAAGCTTGGTTCTTATCTCAGCGCCAAGATTGTCGTATTTTCCAGCAAAAGTCAGCGCAAGACATCATCACAGAAGTACTCGATGATGGGGCAGTCACCGATTACCGATTTGAAGTGTCGGGTACTTATCCTCCAAAAGAATACGTTCTGCAATACCGTGAGTCTGACTTGCACTTCGTGCAGCGTATGATGGCTGAACACGGTATGTGGTATTACTTTGACCATAGCGATTCAAATCATACGATGGTCATTGTCGACAGTAATGACGCGATTGCACCTTTGATAAGCTCGCCACTAAATGCTTCATACATTGGGCCGATTGTTTATCATGCCGATGGTGGCGGTGTTGCCGATCGCGAACATATCTCTGATCTCGAGTTAGTTAACCGCGTTAGAACGGGACAGGTTACGTACACAGATTACAACTACGAACACCCTAAAATTCCACAAGAGATGACACAGGCTGGCGAGCTAGACCAAGATCTCAAGCAGTTTGATTATCCTGGACGATACGTCGACCCGCTGATGGGTCAGGTGAGAACCACGGAGTGGATGTCGGAACACATAGTCGATAATCAACAAGTGGAAGCAACGAGTGACGTAATGCGCTTAGCATCTGGTTACAGCTTTAACGTCAGTGACCACCCGCGTTCTGAGATTAACCGCGATTACCTCATGTTGTCTGTAATGCACACAGGTCAAGATCCGCAAGTGCATGAAGATGAAGCGAGTGGTATGCCAACCACTTACTACAACCAGTTCTCGTGTATTCCACGTGATGTGGTGTTTAAAGCGCCTAAACTAGCAGCACCAGTGGTTGATGGCCCTCAAACGGCGGTTGTTGTAGGACCAGAAGGTGAAGAGATTTACACTGACAAGCTTGGTCGAGTGAAAGTACAGTTCCATTGGGATCGCTACGGTGATAACAACGAGCATTCAAGCTGTTGGATTCGTGTAAGCCAATCCATGGCGGCGCCAACATGGGGCGCAGTTTATTTGCCGCGTATTGGCCATGAAGTCGTAGTGACTTTCCTTGAGGGGGATCCAGATCGTCCGTTAGTTACGGGCGCAGTTTACAACGGTTTGCATTTCCCACCGTACTCTTTGCCAGAAAACAAAACTCGTACCACGTTCCGCACGCAAACGCACAAAGGAACAGGTTACAACGAGTTGAGTTTTGAAGACGAAGCGAACCAAGAAGAAGTCTATATTCACGCTCAAAAAGACATGTCGACCAAGGTGCTCAACAACCGTTACCGTGATATCGGTCAAGATGAATTCTTGAAGGTTGCACGTCACCAAACGAATGAAGTTCATGGTGACCATAAAGAAACCATTAATGGGCATAAAACGACACAAGTAAACAGTACGTTTACCGAGACAGTCGAGCAAGACGTTACCGTTACATACAACGCGAACGAAGCCCAGTATGTGAAAAACAATTCTGACTTAGAAATTGGTGATAACCGTACGACTAAGATAGGTAAAAATGATGACTTAGATATTGGCGAAAACAGTAACCTTACTATCGGTGCGTCTAAGAGTTCAGATATTGGTGCGGATGATAACCAGACGGTTGGTGGCAACTTAACGGTATCAGTGAAAGGGAACACCGCTTACAAAGCTGATGGTGCAACGCAAATTATCAGTGGCGACAAGATTGTATTGAAAACGGGGGGTTCCTCTTTAGTGATGAACAGTGATGGTTCAATAAAGTTATCAGGCTCGGCTATTACGATCGAAGGCAGTGACAAAGTCGTCGTGAAAGGTGGCAACGTAGTGGTTAACTAACAATGGAAAAACAACCTCTTACAACAGAAGTAATATCAGAGCAGCAAGCCGAATCAACGGCTTGCTTTTCGCGTTTTGGAAGAATAGTGGCTATCAATGAGTCTATGGGCAGTGTGCGAGTTGATTTTGATGGTAACCCATTTAAGCAGCCACTCACTGCGAGACTAGGACGTGGCTTTCGTCGTTCTGAACTGCAAATGGCTATCGATAATCGATTAAGTTGTCGAGTTGAGTTTTTGAACGACGACTTAAGCTTGCCTCTTGTGACGGACATTTTCTTCTCCATTCTGGATGACTCTGACGAGTTTGTATTGCGAGCGAAGAAGATGGTTATCGAGACAGAACAAGAGTTGGTAGTCAAAAGTGGTGAGACAGAAACTCGCTATAGCGGGCGCGATGGACGAATTACCACTAAAGCGAAGTACGTCACTTCTCAAGCAGAAAAAGCACAAAAAATTCAAGGCGGAACGATCGCAATTAACTAACTACCTAGCGTTAGCTAATGGTTTTGTGTTAACAAGTCACGCCAAGTGAGCTAATTACTTCGAGTTAACTAATTGCAATCGCGTTATGGCACGCTAATAACGGATAACTAGATGCGACAAAGAATCGGTGTCGAGCACCTAAAGGCACCCATAACCAATCAAGAAGTCGAAGGCGCGTTAGCAAAAGCTGAGCGCGCTGTGAATGACCTTTCCCAGTTGCCAGTAACATGGCTGGATTTCTGTAATGAAAAGCTGTCCATTGCTTCTGAAAGTATCGGGTTTTTAATCAGGCAGCGAGTTCAAATTCACAAAAGGGGTTATCCAAGTCGTGAGTTGGCGTATCTCAAGCTGATCGAACGCCAAATTGAAGAACTGAAGCAGGTGTACTTGTCGTTTTATCGGCTAGCACCGGGGTTGATTCATCAGTTAAGAGGCCAGGAGCCAGAAATTTACAGCTGGCTGATGCTACAGGGGGAGTTGGGCTCAGAGTTGGATAACCTTTTGTGCGGATTGAGTTTACTCGAAGATATTGACGCTAAAACTGCAATGGTCATTGCCGTACAATCTCCGGTTGAATCTATGGATAGTACGCTTTCGGAGCTTATTGAGGGTAATGCGACATCCAGTGCGTTTTACTTTGAATGCTTACGTGTACGTCAAACATTAAGTGTTTCTCTCATCAAGCGCTGGCACAAAGCCAGCATCATTAGCTCTCAAGTTGCTTTGCCACTGCTCGCTTTACAAGACGTAAAAGAGGGGATTGATTGGCTTAATGACAATGCAGGCAGCGAACAATACCTATTTGAACGTTTGATTACCAAACGTGACAGAGGCACTTGGTTCCGTCAGAGCTTTGGCATCGAACCAAATAGATTACCATCAGCGCAAGTGCTCACTTATGCCAAGTTGCTTGAGTTAAAAGAGTTTGAGGCGTTTGATATCTCTTCTTCATTAGCACCTGTTGATTTTGCGCTGAGTGGCGATTGGAAACTGGTGCCCCAAATCATCGAGCACTTGGAAAGTCTGGAGGAAGCTGAAGGTGAAATTTGGCTTCAAGCCTTGTATGTCGTCTACGGAAAGCTTCTTCCTCTGAATCCGCAAGATGTTGGTGTCGAGTATGAATGGGAAGAGATCGTAGATCTGCTCAATGAGTGGGTGGAAGATGAAAAATATATCCAAAATCTACCAAGCCGCTTGGGTTACGCATTGAGCTTCGAGTCTACGTTAGCTGCGATGCAAGATTCTAACGTTGATGTGCTGTTCCGCTATTGGCTATGGCTTCAACTCTGTATTCAATCCAGAGCCTACGTGCCTTGGGATATGGCAATGCCGATTCATCAACAAGACTGGAACTTTAACAATTTAAAGGCCGCACCTTCTGCGAGCGAACGATTCAACTTAAGGAATAGCAATGCAGTTATGGGATATTGAGGCGCACCCTGAGCTATCACTTAAAGGTCGTTTTCAACGTGACGAAAACGGCGATGAAGTGTGGGTTGTGGTCGCCAAACGCACATGGCAATTCGATGGTGTGGTTTGGCACGAATTAGGTGAAAGTGAAATCTTCGATGATCCCCAATATTTGGGCGAAGAAGGCTTCTCTGCGATGAAAGTTGACCACGAGTTCGCGTATACCAAAGACAACACAGATGTACTTGTTTACGGTAAAGCGCGCAGTTACGCGAAAAAGCCAGTGACATACCAAGAGTGTCGCGTGTTGATTGATGGTCATATCGATAAGACTCTCGCTATTCACGGGGAACGCGTATGGGTTGAGCATGCTGGTAGTATCACGCTGAGCAATCCAGTTCCATTTATTGAAAAAGACATTGATTACACTTGCGCGGTAGGCGGTGATTTACGTAACCGAATAGGTGGTGGGGTTGCCGACTCCAACAAAGAATTGCTTGAACAGAAAGTACCCTCGATTTTTTATCCCCGAGAGGACTGGAGTGCCGCCGCGAAAAAACTACGCGTTGCGGGGTTCGGGCCAGTGCCTCCGTTCTTTGAGTCGCGCCAGAAGCTGGCCGGCACGTTCGATGACGATTGGATTGAGAATCGCAAGCCAATGTTGCCACTCGATTTTGATAAGCGGTTCTTCCAAAGCGCGCCTATTGATCAACAGTGCAAAGGCTTCCTTCGTGGGGGGGAGCGTTTGATGATGAGTGGCTTTTGTCATGATGACACGCTTTCATTTCGAATTCCTAAAGAAAAATACCGTGCGATCGCGACGTTCAAAGATCAAAGTTATCAAGCTGATATGGCGATGTACACCTTATTCGTTGATGCGGAAAAGAAAACTATATCAATCAGTTACACCGCTGCGTTTCCTTGTCAGGGCAAGGAGCATTTGTTGGTGTCGACATCCATCACTAAGTTGGAAGAGGTAAGCGAGCATGCATAATTCAACAGGCCGTTACGTGCTAGGGATGGAAGTGATGACGCCAACCGGTATGAATTTAGATATTGCTAGTGCAGTTTCGTATGCTGACTTAGGAAGATTCGACCAATGTGTAGGGGATGATGGTATCGAGCGTTTTACTTACGCCAAAATCGAATACACCAAAGAAAGTGAGCAGTTTGAGAAAACGTGTGAGTTAATCACCCACTTGCTTGATTCATTGTTAGCACAGTTACCACGTTCATTGAGACCAATACCTTTGCTTATAGCGGTGCCTGCGTCTGTTTCACTAGTAAAGGTGCGAGAATGGCTTGGTGAAAGTAACTATGCTGAATTTCTCTCTGTGGTGAATGCTGTTCATGCCAGTGGGCCTAGTTTCGTTCTCCAGGCCATGAAATCATTGGATAAATATGATGCTATGATGTGTATCAGTGTCGATTCCTTGGTGAGTTCGATGCAAACACTCATCGACGATGCGATGGTAATGAGTACCAATAATCCATGGGGCGTTATTCCGAGTGAGGGTGGGGCGGGTTTAATTCTTTGTCGAAGAAATACCGTAGAAACATTGAAACTTAAGCCTCAAGCGCAGCTTGGCTACATTGATACGGAATTAAACACTTCAGACCGAAGAGGCATGTTTCGACTTGTTCAACGTGCGAGTAAAAAGCTCGATTTATTTGGTGAAGTGTATTCCGATATGACGAACCTGCGCATGCATTCGGAAGATTACGGTTTTGCTCTGGGGGCTAAAGCAGAACGATTCACGAACCCAGAACAACCGCAGCTTATCAATGAGTTGTGGGGCACAATGGGCAGTTGTTCTTCTCTCGCTTTAATTGCCTTTGCGGTCAGAGAGCACCACTTTAAGCAACCAACTACGTTGTTAATGTTCGACTTTCATGGTGACAAAGGAGTTCTCCAATTACTGCAATGTTAGTGGGCACTCATCGATCAAATGGCAATGAAAATATACTCATATTATTAGGTTGAAGTTTGTAACACGAAAAAGCGTATAACTCATGCAGTGAAAGCGTAAGTAAAAAGGTCTAATAAGTTAGTAATAATAACTAAAATAATAGGCTTACTGTTTGTTTTAAATACCAACCTTGATACAAGTACGTTCAAGAAAATATTATTCAACTCTAATAATATTTATTCTATGAAAGAGTACTAAGTGTCTAATAATCAGAGTACAGCCAAAGGATATATCGATCAGTTGGTTGTTAAAGCTATTGAGAAAAAGAAACTGAATGAGCAAAGGCTAGCAGAAAAAAATAAGCCGAAGCTTGAGTACGTGCTTTTTTCACAGTTTGATGTATTAGACAAGCTTCCTTCTAAAAATGGTAAGACAACGGTTTACCATCTTGCAAAAAAAGGGCAGCCAGAGAAGCAAATCTGTTGCAAAGTTATCAATGATGACTCGCCAGAATTTGCGAGCAAAATGTTGATTAACGAAGCGAGCAGGCTGGAGCTTTCTCAACACCCTAGCGTGGCTAACTTTGTAAAAATCGGCAATGAATTTGAACGCCCATATTTGATGTACGAGTGGATCCAAGGTGAATCACTGGCAGAAAAAATGGAGCGTCATTCTTCTAAAGGCTTCCGCCACGACCACATCGCTTGGTTGGTGTATCAACTCGCTGGCGCTCTAGAGTTTATGCATACAAGAGGTATCTGCCATCTTGATATTAAACCATCTAACGTATTAGTGAGTGAAGGCGATTACGTTAAGCTCATTGATTTCGGCGCTGCTCGTTACATTGGAGAGACAGAACCTTACGCAGAAGCAAGCTTGAGCTACGCTTCCCCTCTTTATATAGAAACTGGCATCGCGGAACCGCAAGATGATGTTTACTCTCTCGCTTTGCTCGCTGGACATCTATTTTTAGGCTCAATATTTGGTGATGCTTGGAATAAGCAGTTAAAAGACCGAAAGCGTCCGGCTTTGATCCCGGCTCATATTTGGAAATTGCTGAAAGAAGTCATCAACAAACCAAGAGGGCATGGCTATACCGCTATTTCTTTTGCTCAACAGTTAGCGCGAATCGATACGCAATCAATTAGCTCAAATTCTAACGCACCAATTTTCAGTAGCTTGCGTAACGCGGACTTGCTGCTTACACACTGTAAGCCAAATGATAAAACGGCGTATGGTCGCTTTAAAATATTAGAGGCGAGCTTAGTGTTGAGTGTGCTGGCAACAGCAGGAAGTTATTTGTATCAACAGAATAAAGATCAATTGGATGCCATTTTTTCCCGAGGTGTCACTACTGTAACTCACGTTATTACGCCCTCTGAAACGGCTTCTTTTTTGGCTCAGCCTCCATGGAAAATCAAAGAAGAATTGTCTCAAGCTACTCAGAGTATTGATATGACAGAAGCTTATCGAACAGCATATCAAGCTCAGCAGTTAAGCCTCTCGAATTTATATGAAGAAAAACAGGCTCAGTTAACGTCGTATCAATCGTTAGCGGATGGCTTACCAATGGCATTAGTCGAATTACGTAAGGAGCTTGTCACCTTGCGAGAAACCCTTGTTCGTGACGGTGCTCTGTTTCCATATGCGGATGAGGCGTTGACTAAAGTGATGTCTGGGTTAAATGTCGCGTCTATCGATTCCATGAAAGTATCTGCCATAGCTGGCAGTCGAGATAAGCAGATTGCTCGCTTAATTTTAGATGGTGAAGCTAAGCTCGCAGAAAATGAAATGAAAGAGGCATGGTTGTTAAACCAGTCACAAGCCTATTTTTACAACCAAATCTTACCAAAGGCTGTGATGGAAAATATTAATGACTCCATCGATAAACATGCAGAGGCGCACTTTTACACCAAAGCAATTGAAGAAGCTGAATTAGCCAAAGCCTACTTCGGTAATACGCCAGAACTAGACAAAAAAATAAAGGATTTAATCGTCGCAAGAAGCGAATTTATTTTGTTTAGCACCGTGATGGAGCAATCCGTTTACGACAAACAAAAGCTACATGAATCCCTTGCCGATTTAGAACGGAATGCACCAAGTAAATTTACAGAAATCACGAAAATTCTAGATAGCATGGCGTCGGATGCGATAGAGCAGAGCCATCGATTATCTAAGCCAGCAAATGGCGCAATTGCGGTAGCGCGTGCGTTGAGAGATTACTTGACTGAAGGAGACGTGAATTTTGTCCAACATTGATATCGATCGTCTGCTTAATCCTATTTCTGATGAATCTCCAGTGGGAAACGATGCCCGTTACGAGTTTTGCTATGAAATGATGGAGTCCGAAGTGAAGAAATTCGGTTCCTTGTTTGGCGAAACAGTAGATTGGAGCGTGGTAAAAACGCACGCGACCGAAGTTCTAGAGCACCACAGCAAAGACTTAAAAGCCATTTGTTACCTCGTTCGCGCGCTAACAGAAGAGTTTGGTCTGCAAGGCTTTGAACAAGGTCTAAAGCTGCTTAGTGAGGCGTTAAGTCGCTTTGGCGTTGAATTGTATCCTTCCCGAAAGCGGGGTCGAGATGGCGCGGTCGAATGGTTGAACCATCAGTTTAAACTGGTCAGCAGCAAGTTAGCGGAAAGTGCTCAGTCATGGGAGTTGGTATCAAACTGCATTTCGACTATTGAAGAAGTGCAGCGCCAGTACGACGAGGTTTACCAAGACTCAGAAGCGGATTTCTTTGAGATTCGCACTCAGCTCAACGTCTTATCTCAACAAGCTGCGGCTGATGAGCAGAGCGATGATGCAGTCGTTAACGTCGAACAAGCGGCGCCTGCACCAGCTACGCAGTCTGCTGCCGAAGAAACGCCAGCGCAGAGTGAAGTGCAAACCGCACCGGTGAAGGCGGTTCCGCCGGCCCCTAAACCTGCGCCAGTTAAGAAAGCGGTGGCAAAAGAAGTGGATGTCGATACGGACTTCTCTTCGCCGACGGCTTCTAAGCGCACCTTGAAGAAGGTTGCGGAAGTCATGCTTCATGCGAACCCAAGTGATCCGCTGGCTTACCGGATTTATCGTCATCTGACTTGGGATGACATTGATGGTCTACCCGACCACCAAAATAATCAAACGCCTTTGAGCTTGGCAGTGTCGTCCGATCAACAAGCGGAATACCGAGATAAAGCTGACCAAGAAAGCGACATCGACACCATTAAGCGTTTGGAGCGCACATTAACGGATGCGCCGTTTTGGCTGACGGGCCATTACTTCGTGTATTCGATGCTTAATAACTTGGGCTTTGATGATGCAGCGCTTGCTGTGAAACAAGAAGTGACGCGTTTTGTTGAATCGCTAGAGGGCATCGAGCACCTCTCATTTAAGAATTCTATACCATTTGCAGATGAAGCGACCTTGAGCTGGTTATCGACTCAAGATACTACTTCTTCGACTTCTCAACCCGTTGTTCAAACGGTTGTGATTTCGCAGGAAGACTCGCTGCCAATGGAGGATATCACTCTAGAAAATCTAGGGGAATGTGCCGCAGAGCTTGCCCGCAAACTTGAGCTGGATAGCTCGGGACGTGGGCAGTTCATGCTGTATTTGCAATTGATAGCAGCTTACCAGTCTGTTGGATTATACCCTTTGTGTTTGCCGTATCTTGAGAAGGGGTGGGAAGTACAAAAAGCGTTTAATCTCGCGAGCTGGGAACCCCACTTATCGTCACAGTTAGAAGACCTAATTCGAAAAACACTCCATCGGTTATTTGGAAGCAAGGATCTTCTACCTGAGAAGTATGAAGAGTGGAAAGCAATTTACGACTAATTAAAGAGTTAGATAAGGAACGAATTATGTCACGTGACGGCTCGGTGGCTCCTAAAGAGCGAATTAATATCCGTTATGTTCCAGCAACTGGCGATACGCAAGAAGACGTAGAGCTGCCGCTAAGCATGATGGTAGTTGGCGACTTTACTGCGCGTGCAGATGAGACACCAATTGAAGAACGTACTCCAATTAACATCGACAAAGACAACTTTAACGAAGTGCTAGAGGGCATGTCTCCAAACGTTAAAGTCAACGTTGAAAACCGTCTTTCTGATGAAGAAGGCGGCCAGATTGGTGTTGATCTGACGTTCCAAAATATGAAGGACTTCTCTCCTGAAGCGATCGCGAAAAGTGTACCTGAACTAAACAGCCTACTTGAGCTTCGCGAAGCCTTGGTTGCACTGAAAGGTCCTCTAGGAAATGTTCCTGCGTTCCGTAAGAAGATCGCATCGGTTCTTCAAGATGAAGAAGCGAGAAAGAAACTGTTGGATGAACTAAGCATTGGCAACGACCAAGACGCGAAAGAAGAGTAAGGGATATCATGTCTGCAGAAGCACAAGCGCCAGAACAAGAAGCAGCCTTAGTTGAATCAGGCTCACTTCTGGATAGCATTCTTAACGAAACACGTTTAAAGCCAAGTGATGAAGGTTTTGACGTTGCAAAACGCGGCGTAGAAGCATTCATCAGTGAGCTACTAAGTAGTTCGAACACAGAGAAAGTCGACCAATCTCTGGTTGATCTGATGATCTCTGAAATCGACCAAAAATTGTCTAAGCAAGTTGATGCAATTCTTCACAACGAAGAAGTTCAAGCGATTGAATCAACGTGGCGTGGCCTTAAGTACCTGGTTGATCACACTGACTTCCGCGAGAACATTCAAATCGAACTGATCTCTGCAAAGAAAGACGAAGTTCTTGATGACTTCGAAGACGCGCCAGAGGTGGTGAAGTCTGGCCTGTACAAGCAAATCTACACACGTGAATACGGCCAGTTCGGTGGTAAACCTGTTGGCGCCGTCATTTGTGATTACGCTATGTCAGCTTCGTCGCCTGACATCAAACTGATGGAATATATGGCGAACGTAGGTGCAATGTCTCACGCACCATTCATCACGTCGGCATCGGCTAAATTCTTTGGTCTAGACAGCTACGAAGAGCTGCCAAACCTAAAAGATCTGAAGTCTGTATTCGAAGGTCCACAGTACGCGAAATGGCGTGGTCTGCGTGAGCACGAAGATGCACGTTATTTAGGTCTATGTACGTCTCGCTTTATGTTACGTACGCCTTACTCTGTAGAAGATAACCCAATTAAGGCGTTTGACTACGATGAGCAAGTGACAGACAGCCATGATAACTACCTATGGGGCAACTCAGCGTACGCGATGGCGTCTAAGATCAGTGAATCATTTGCTAAGTACCGTTGGTGTCCGAACATTATTGGTCCTCAAAGCGGTGGTACTGTACAAGATCTACCGGTTTACAACTTTGAAGCTATGGGTCAAATCGAGACTAAGATCCCAACCGAGATCCTGGTTTCTGACCGTCGTGAGTATGAGCTAGCAGAAGAAGGCTTCATTGCGCTAACCATGCGTAAAGGTTCTGACAACGCGGCGTTCTTCTCTGCAAACTCTGTTCAAAAGCCGAAAGTGTTTGCGAATACGCCGGAAGGCAAACAAGCAGAGATGAACTACAAGCTAGGTACTCAGCTTCCTTACATGTTCATTATCAACCGTTTAGCGCACTACATCAAAGTGCTACAGCGTGAGCAAATTGGTTCTTGGAAAGAGCGTTCTGACCTAGAAATCGAATTGAACAAGTGGATTCGTCAATACGTTTCTGACCAAGAGAACCCGCCAGCGGAAGTTCGTGGTCGCCGTCCGCTTCGTGCTGCGAAGGTTGAAGTATCAGACGTAGAAGGCGATCCAGGCTGGTACAAAGTATCGATGTCTGTACGTCCTCACTTCAAGTACATGGGCGCAAGCTTCGACTTGTCTCTAGTTGGTAAGCTAGACCAATAACCCATTACTGAAACCATCAAGCAGCCAGTGAAGACTGGCTGCTTTTTTCGTAGGACCGCATATGGAAAAAGGTTACCGTCTTTTAGAGCGGATCGAGCTAGGAGAACCAAAAAACTGCTACGAGAAAGTGGTGTCTCATAAGCATTTGATTGAATCCATTCACTCGCATCTCGCTGACTTGTTGAATACGCACTCCGGCAACGCAATGATCGACAATGAGTATGGTCTGCCAGATTTTAACGACGTACTTTCTAACAACACAAACCTCGTTCGCCATATTCAAAAAAACATCACGTCAACCATAGAACGCTTTGAGCCCCGACTGTTTAATGTCGAGGTTCATTACCGTGAAGACCACCATAATCCATTACAACTCGGCTTTGGTATTCGCGGCGAAGTTTCCCATAACGGCGGTAAAGTCCCAATGTCGATCGATGTCTACATGGGAACCGACGGCCAATTTAACGTTTAGTAGGTGCCACTTGAGTAACAGTAAATACTTTCAAGATGAACTCACGTATTTACGCGAGTCGGGTAGTGAGTTTGCCAAATATCATCCGAAGTTAACTCACTTTCTCTCTGAAGGAACTTTTGATCCAGATGTCGAACGACTGCTGGAAGGTTTTGCTTTTTTGACCGGACGCATCCGCGAAAAGATTGACGATGAACTTCCTGAGCTAACGCAATCTCTGATGACTTTGCTGTGGCCACATTACATGCGTTCGATTCCGTCTTTGTGTATTAGCGAACTAAAACCGCATACCGGAAGTGTTACTGAGAAAACCGTGGTGAAACGTGGTGCGGAAATGGCCAGCGAACAGGTAGAAGGCACGCAGTGTTTGTTCCGTACTTGTTATGACGTCAATCTATACCCAGTTACGATTACTAACATCGAACAAACTAACAGCCGTACCAGTTCGATGATTGATGTGACGTTATCGACGGAGCATGGCCTGGAACTGTCTCGTATCGGTTTAGATACGTTGCGTTTGCACCTGCATGGTGAGATTCATATTACTCGCACTGTCTTCTTATGGCTGTTCCGTTATCTAGATTACGTCGAGTTGGATGTTGGTGGCGGCTACAAACATCGTTTAGGGCCAGAATACGTTAAGCCAGTCGGGCATGAAGAGGACGAGGCGCTGTTGCCTTACAGCAAAAATTCCTTTGCAGGCTACCGTTTGCTGCAAGAATTCTTCTCTTTGCCAGATAAGTTCATGTTCTTCGACATTAAAGGCTTAGAGTGGCTAAAAGGCATTCCACAGCGCAGTACGGTCAAAATCAAATTCCACTTTAAGCGTGCTTTGCCTTCAGAGGTGGTGCTTAAAGATAAACACTTAAGGTTGCACTGCACACCTGCCGTTAACTTGTTTGAAAAAGACGGCGATCCAATCCGTTTAGAGCATCGACGAAACGAGTACAAGGTGCGTCCACAAAGTAACACTCAAGAGCATTACGAGGTTTATTCCATTGAGCAAGTGGAGAGCTGGAGTAAAGACGAGCGTCGCCGAAAACCACTGATTGAATTTGAATCGTTTGAGCACCAAATCAACCAGCGTGATAAGAGAGAATTCTACAAATCCAAAGTGGGCGAGCGAGTAAGCGGAAGAGGGTTAGAGCGCTATATCTCATTCCATACTCACAATGGCGACATCGCGGATTTAGGGACTGAAACCGTATTGATGAAACTGCAATGCAGCAACGCGGATTTGGCAGAACGTCTTTCAGTGGGTGACATCACTTACGCGACCCACAAGTCACCAACGTATGCGACGTTTAAAAACATTACTAAGCCAACACAGTCAGTAAGTCCTCAGGTTAATGGTGAACTTCAATGGCAGTTGATTGCCAACATGTCGCTCAACTACTTGTCTTTGGCCAATATCGATGTGTTGAAAGTGTTGCTCTCGACTTACGACTTCCACTCTCGAGTCGATAGACAAGCCCACCGCGCGTCGATTCATCGACTTGATGGCATTATTTCTTCAGAGATGAAACCAATTGACCGCGTGTTCCGTGGCGTTTCTGTGCGTGGTAACCAGTTCAAGCTCGTGACGGACTCTAAGTTCTTCGTAAATGAAGGCGATATGTTCCTTATGGCCACGGTATTGAATGAATTTATCCGTTTGTATTCGAGTGTGAACTCCTTTACCGAACTAGAGGTGTTCGATGAAGCGACGGGCGAGGTTTACAACTGGGCAAGCCTAATCGGGCAGCAGACGATACTATGATTAACACACTTTCTGATAAGTCGAATGAGTTTAGTTTCTACCAAGCGGTGTTGCTGTTAGAGAAACACTACCAGCTGGAGCCAAACTCAAATTTTGTTGCCGTGGGCGAGAACAAATACTTCCATCAAGAGCGAATTGAGTTCAGCGTGTCGCCAAACCTGTGCTTTCCAAAGAGTGATATGGATTTTATTACTCATATGGAAAGAAACGGAAAGCAATATTCACGTATTGAGACGAACTTTCTTGGCTTGCATGGTTCAAGCTCGCCCCTGCCAGCGTCTTACACTGAGAAACTCGTCGGTCGTGATCCCGATGATAACCCAGTGAAGGATTTCTTCGACTTTTTCCACAACCGCTATACAAGCTTACTGTATCGTGTTTGGAAGAAATACCGATATCACGTGCAGTACAAAAGCGGGGCAAGCGATGCGTTTTCTGGGCGCATACTGCATTTGGCTGGTCTCTCTAGCGTTATGCAAGATTGTGAAGTCGCGGAGTTAGATCGAGCGAAAGTTCTGTCTTACGTGAACCAGTTATCTACGCGTACACGTTCACCTAAGCTTATTTCCGGTATTGTTTCGCACTACTTTTCACTGCCGAATGTGCGAATCGAAGAATGGGTTTATAGACGCGTAGAAATCGCTGAAAGCCAGCGTAACAAACTCAATCGTTCCAATTGTGTATTGGGGCAAAGCTTACACTTGGGACAAAGCATTGCGGATTTGAACGGCAAGTTTAACTTGTGTATCGACAACATTGATTTTGAAACGTTTAAGCAGTTTTCCTACGATGGTGAGTTACATAAGACGCTGGTGGGCTTGATGCGCTTTATTCTGCGTGACCCAATGTCGTGGGACCTAAAGTTGACAGTTAACCTAGACAGTATTCCAGAAAACAAACTGGGTAATGGAGAAGGGAACCAACTAGGTCAAACGTTCTGGCTAGGAAACCCAGGTGATAAAGACGCCAAAATTCGACTTATCGGAAGCATATAAGAAAGCCGCTCAACGAGCGGCCCTTTATGTTTTCCTCAAAGAGGTCAGAAAAGCTTAACGACTGATCGGCTGATGCAGTACAACGGTAGTATCAAGCCTTTGAATGCCGTTAAATGATTCAATTTCATTACAAAGATGATGAATAGACTGCAGGTCGGGCGCTTCAATTAGGGCAATAATATCAAAGTTGCCACCAACAACGCTCGTTAAGCGAACCTCAGGGATTTCTTTAAGTGCATTCGTTACATCATTCTTCTTACCCTTTTCACAAGAGATCAGTAGATAACTAGCGGCTTTTCGCCCTTCATTTTCTACACGAATCTGTGCGGTATAGCCTTTGATAATACCGGTCTTTTCTAAACGATTAATTCTTTCTGCTACTGCTGTTCGAGACAAACCAATGTTTCGGGATAGATTTGCAATCGACTCTCGCCCATTCGACAATAGACTTGAAAGTATTTTTCGATCTAATTTATCTAAACCTTGTAAAGTCATGTTTGAAATCATGTGTTCTGCCTATTTTGTTTTTATATTGTTATTAAATCGACTCAGGGAGCGTAAAGTTATACAGCTCAGCAAGAGTGAATGGGTTTTTCTGTGTCAACGGAGTGATGCGTAAGCTCAAGTCCCTCCCTGACACTTTTATGTCACTGACAAAGCTGCCGTTATGAGTGTTTGTCAAGGTCGAGTCACCTAGCAATCTGTATATCGCCCATTGACCACTCTTATTTAAAACGTGCTGTCTGCCTTCATCGGTTACATCCTGGAGTGTGATACTAATATTGAAGTCACCATTTTGCGGTGGCCATGCCATTTCACGAATGCGGCTTGGACCGTGGTAGTAACTTATATTGGTATCTGCAATTTTTAAGCTCGCTCTAATCGCACTAGAATCAAGATCGAGTACTCTTGCACTAAACGGAATATGAACGCGGTTAGTGCTTTTATTAATTAATGTGTCTCGAATAACGTTATAGTTACGCAGTTGCACTAACAGAGCCGGAGAGATTGGCATCGTCTCGCCATCCACCTGTTTTGGCGTCCACAAATTGGTATCGTAGAACGGTGCAAAATTTTTCTGAATAAATGTGTCTAACAAGCCACCTGAAGCAAACAGTAATTCAAAATCTTCAATTGAGATTTCCTCGGTCGCTGTTAGATCAAATGGGTATCGTCCCAGCCCTATCTCTTTAAACTTGGTGTAAATCTCGCTGTACCATTGGGTTTGAATGCCTTTAGCGGACTCTTTAATCATGACTGACCAGCTTTGTTGAACCACATCTAACAACCAGCTACGAACGGGTTCCGGTGATTTTTGGGCAATCTGTTTAAGTTTGATTAATGGGTCAGCTTCACTGCTGTTCATTCGATGCTGAGCTGCCGCTAGCGCCGCCATTTGCGGGTCAGGTGCATCAGCGATGTCTTTCATATACGTGCGAACACGGCTTAACGCAGCTACGGTCTCATCCCAAGGAGTAGGGGAGTTTGGTGTTTCACTGACCTGAAGTTGGTTTAATAAGTGAAAAGCTTGTTCAACACGTTTCATCAACAAGTAATCAGGCTTAACTACTTCCTCTACTGCGTCTGATGCGGAGTCTGCCGCTGCCACGAGTTTCGGGTCTAGCTTTGAAATCAGAGCATTTTTTTCACCAACGGGTGAAAATTGTGTGTTGGCATAGACCTGCTTCAGTACGGTTGTCATTGGTGAAGAAGGGCCCGAGATTAAGTCTATCGCGTTCGTTAGATCGCCGACATTGTCATAGTTCTGGACTTTTAGTTCACTCAGCGCATTGCGCCAATTACTGATGTAGTCGTCAGTATATTTTTTACGTACTTCCTCTTTGAAGGCTTCTTGTTCTTCACTAGTAGGAATAACGTGTTGTGACAGACCTAAAACCCAGTTGTCACTGATGACTTGTTGTGACATTAGGTCCACGCGTGGTCGATAAAAAGTGCTAAAACCAGTGGAGGTATAGATCTTATCTACGATCAAGCGTTCGCTATCGATTGGTGTGTTGAACACATTGCTAAACTCAAAACCCACAGCTCGTTGCAGATCTAGGGTTCCTAAATCAATCGAATTTGCTTCGTTTAAAATGCCTGCATAAACGAGATCAACATTCGAATTTGCTAGCAATGAGCGACGTGTTGCGCGAACAAGATCCATATTGATATCAATTGGATCAAACTGTGTGCGAAAGTAAGCGTCCAAATAGCGCATCGCCTGATTGACGACGTCATTTTGGTTGCTCAAGTCGTTCATCATTTGGAGAGTTTGATGACGCAAAAAACGGATATCACGCTTTGTTGGATCGTTTAGCATTAGATACCCCTTCAATAGAGGTAAAGCGCGTGTAAAAGTGTTTTGATTTTGTGTCAGTTGTAGACGGTAACCTTTCTCAATGAGAGGTATCAACTGTTGAGCAACGTCCTTAAGTAATGCTTCGTATGCGATGCGAGTGCTTTGATCCAAACGGCTAATGTTGAGTGGTAATATCTCTTCATCCAAAGCCTTAGAACCTTTAAGCCACGCCCCATAAGAAGGCTCTATTGCTTTCGTCGCCTTCGCTAAAAGCTCATTGAATCTTGCATCTTGCTCCACTTGCGATTTGTCATCGATACTCAAGAGTTGATTCATCACATGTAAGTTACTGTCTAATGTCGTGAAAAAGAAGTAACTGCCCCCAGTAAGCAGGATAATAGAGCCGAGTATTGCCAAACGGCTTTGTCTCTGAATTAGACGAAGATACGTCTTGTTTTCGCCCGCAAAGTCGCTTTCCGGCAATATTTGTGAATCAATCAGAAAGCGAGAGAAATAAGGCGTTTCTGTTAACTGTGTATGCTCTGACGCGATAATAGGTAAGTTGAAGTAATTACTACAACTTTTTGCAAGTAAATTGTACTTGCGACCGCCTTGCAGACTCGAACTAAAGAAAATCTCACGGATGTCTAGTGAATAGACACCGTTGTTAACATCACATAGACGCTCAAGCACATAGCTGACTTCAGACTGACATAGCTCAAACTGCTTAGGGAAAGCGAGTATTGCTTGTTTCTCATCAATGTCCGTTGAATTAGCGGATGCATCTAGCGCATTACTTTCAAGCACTCTCACTAGATTTCGATAGCTATCGCGGTAGTACTCTGCAAATACACCCTTGGCTTCTTTTAGTGGGATAGAGAGGAACTCAACACGTGTCTTGAGAGAGCTAAAGTGCATGTATTCTTTAAAGCCATCTAACTTGTCTAGCTTTGACATAATCAAATAGATTGGCAATGCTGAAGACGTTTTAGAGTTGATGGTACTCAAGCGCGCCAATAACGACGAAATGGTGTACTCTTTTTGTTCTGGTTCAGAGACGATCATGAACTCGAAATCGATGAAGAATAGACACCCAGAAAATGGCTTTCTAGGTCGATGATGAATAACTTCTTCAATGAACGTATTCCATAAAGAAGCATCACTGCTTGATACTTCCTGGAACACTAAGCGTTGGTCTGGTTTGATGTATACAGCGCTGTCAGATTCGTACCATTCAAAAAAGTCATTCTTAGCGGTTCTAGTGCGATCCATCGGTTTGATTGCACTAGAATTAAATAAAAATTGACGTCGCCCTGACCCTTTATTACCAAGCATCAGGTAAATTGGTTTCTTGCCTGAGTTAGCAAGAAGAGGCTGGATAACCATAGAAAGTGCTTCTTCCTCGGTTTCCAAATGTTGAGCTTTAGCGTTGTTCTTTTTCTTCAACCATAATGTGAATTGAAAAATGACGTAAACAATGGCGATAGCACCAAGGGTCAGCCAAAGATAAAGTTGATCGATTTCGTCAAGAAAAAGCAGATAAATAGTGGTGATAATTGCAGCCACTAAAAACATTAATATGGTAGAAATCACCACTGGATTTCTAAACAGTTTTTGTTTGAACATAAGCCTAAAACTTCTTTAATTGTATTGTTATTTATTGTCAGTTTTTTCAGCTTGTAGCTGACTCAATTTATATAGGTAGATGTTCAGTAAAAGGGTTGCGCGGTCAATTTCCTTTTGCTGTGAATACTTTTCAGCGTATTCAATACGACCTAAAAGCGGGAATAACGAGTTACTGTATTCGTACGCCTTTTCAGAGTTCTTATCTACATTCTGTCTAGCTACGTTGGCAAACACCGTTCTTGCGTCTGAGAATCGCTTATAAACATCCATAAACTGGTCTTCTAAATGGGCGCTCTGTGTCAAAAAGTTCTGACGTAGTTGCTGTGCAGAAGACGAATCCGGATAGATCGCGATTAATTCATTGGTCAAGCTATCGAGCTCGCTGACGTTACTTACTTTTGCCGAGTCTAAAAACCAGTTATTCATCATAATATCGACACGATTAATGGCCTGCGTTTTCAATGACTGAGCATATTTTTTATTTTCGTAATCTAACGAGGCGACCAAATTTACAAGTTCATTAAGTGAAGCTTGATTAATTTTTTGTTCCAATGTTCGATAACGTTGTTGCTCGTACATGAAATGTGAACATATCGCAGTAACAATCAAACCAATAACGAAGTAGATCATAAATCGACCAGACTTTGCCGGTGATGCTTTCTCTTGGCTATTTAGGTTGGGTGATGACACCGGTGCCGGAGAGGGAGACACATTCACTTTAATTTCAGGTGCCTTCTGCGTTGCTGCAGGAGCGCTAGTGTTGGCTTGTTTTTTCTCGCGTAACTCAGCCGCAATTTGTTGTTCTTTTATCTGCTCAATCCATTGATTCAAAATACGGCGAATGCGACCTAATGACGGCGCTTCAATACCGTAATGAAGACGAAGCTCTTCCTCAATCCTCAAGCATAATTGATGTGCTGCCTCTATCAATGGAAGCTCTTCTGGTAACGCCCGATGCTTATTAATTCGTTTTTCAGTATGCTCTACCATCCATTCAATAGCGCTCATTCGTGCCTTTGACTTTGAATGCTCTGGATACGCGTTGAACCAATATACGACACATACATCAAGTATTGAGTTTAACCCTTCAACAAGGCCTCTTAAGCCGTCGTTATAGGTTGATGCAACGGTAAAGTAACAGCAACAACGTAGGTCTTTCGCTTGGGTACTCAAGATCTTTTTTGAGAGTGTTTGAACCGTTTTCCAAGAGACTCTCCCTGTGACTTTATTCAGGTTGTTTATTTGACGTTTAATTTCGTCAAAATCCTCAGAACCATTAGGATTAGAGCCGCTTGGGTTATTTTCATCGATTGGTCTTCGAGCGAAGTCGGTAAAAAACATAAGGAAAGTTCCAACTGATCATATAGAAGTATTAAGTTATATAGGATTTCACTACTGTTATATTAAATTATAAGCAGTGCACATCTGACGCAATTCTATAGACAAAATAAGCGGATTAGATAATAAAAATTCATTAAAAGAAATTAAATTACTTTTAGTGTGATCTTTGTTCATAATATTAATATCAATAGTTAAGTCTATTTATAAGAAGAAACTTATATATGAAGATGAGAACGTTGATTAAAAAGTAACTAAATTGTTATCGGAGATTACGGTTTGTTCAATTAGCAATCAAATTCTGTGACTTCTATTTAAATAGAAAGATTTACTGTCTCGTCACTTAATCTGTAGTCGGTTCTTTAGTTTTTGTTTGTAGGTAAAACAACCAACCTGATAGTTGAAATGTATTAAATTATAGGTGTTTTTTTAGGCTTATTGAAAAAGAGAATATAATTGATATCTTTCGCCTCTAAGTAGAATATCGGTTTTCCTAGAGGGACGAAATGCTAAAACCAAGTCAAATTGGGCTGATTTCAGCCATGTGTCTATTTTCTTCTGTTGCAATGGCAAAAGGGGAGCGATATGGACTCTCTACCAGTATGTTGACTATCGATAGCATTAAATACGATGAAGGTAAAAGTGGTGAGCAGGATACGCTTAGGTTCGGCTTGGTTCATACTCGTCCTATTGATGAAAATAATAACCGTTGGCGTTGGTGGTTAGGGCTAAACTATCTAGCAGAAGATATTGAAGCGCCAGCAAACGGCTTATATCAAGAAGCGACGAACTATGAACTTCGTGTTGTTCCTCAATATGCGTTGACTTCTTGGAGTGTTTTCACGCCATACGTTGGTGCGGGCTTGTCTGTCGGTTACTCGCAATATTCTAATCGCTGGCAAGTAGACCAAGAGGGCTATCGTTATGAGAGTGTTGAAGACATCGACCAGTTTGAGTTAGGTGCGGTTGTGACCCTTGGTACTGCTATAAAGTTAGGCAGTAATCCTGACGCCCATATACAAATTATCCCGCAGGCCTCTTATATCCTTCCGGTTGTAAATGATGGAATTGGTGGGCTTGAACTATCAGTTTCTTTGCTCTTTTGAGGTTCGTAAATGTACTCAAATCAGCTAGTTTTATTTATCTCAAAGTGTCCAGAGGAATACACCGGTGCAAAGCATATTGAAATGCCTGAAAGTGGTGGTTCGATAGGTCGTTCCCCAAGCTGTAGCGTGTCTTTAGCCGATCACAACCGCTTTATATCGGGCACTCATTGTTTGCTCAGCGTGTATGGAGATACCTACTATATAAGTGACGTATCAACTAACGGCACAATGGTAAATGGGAATAAAATACTAAAAAATCAACCCGTTGCGATAGTTGATGGTGACATCATTTATTTAGGGCAATATGAGATTGGTGTTTCTCTTGAGCACGTTACCTCAACACTAGACATCGCCGCTGATATTGCTCCTGAGCGAGTATCTAGCGATCCTCTGGTTAGTCTAGGAGATGCGGTTGTCGAAGAGGAAGAAAAAGTCGGTGCCTTAGAAGATTTGTTTATGGAGACTAAACAGGATGACATTGATTGTCATGATCCTGTTGCTCACCTTAACTTTTCGATGCAGCGAGATGACGATTACTTAATTCGTGATAATGAGCGTACAGAATCTGAACAACCTAGAACCGTGGAAAGCACACGTCAGGTGGTCGATGACAGTTTCAGTATATATTCCGAATTTGATCAACCAAGCCTAATCCCTGAAGACTGGATGGCTGTGGAAACCAAGAGTAACGCATCAGTCAATGATGCATTAGCGCCAGAAAGCGGTAAGGTACATAGAGCCGATATTGCCTCAGCTGAGGTGATGCAACCTGGCACAGTAGCCCCAGATAGCACGATTCAAAGACAACATCGTACGCCTAATGTTACTGAGATGGTCGTAGAGCAGGCTAACACAGGGTCAAAATGGGAAGAGATGACCCAATCTTTTACGCCTTCTCCTAACACTAATCAGCAACTTCAAATACCTACGGCAGAGCACGCGATAAACAGTACGACGAAAGCACAAGTCGATACTGATGCGGCCGTTTGCTCTCAAGATATAGCGCAAGCGTTTTTTGATGGTTTGGGTATTCGAAACCCAGAGTTGATGACAAACGAGGCGCAGTTATTCAAGCAAATGGGCACTTGCTTGCGTTTATGTATTGATAACCTACAGAAAGAGTTGCACGAAGTGGAATCGTTAAAAGATGAGCAGAGTGCGAGTGAGGCTAACTCGAACATTGCAGAGCTAATGCTCACTTTGAATAGTCAGCAATTACTGGCTCCAAATGAACTGGTTGAACAAATGCTCGATGAGCTGAACGACCACCAAGTTATGTTTAACAAAGCACTGAATGAGCTCATTTTAGAACAGTCAGAAACGAACGATCCCGTAGCATTTGCTAACAGGGTCACTAGCCAGTCTTTGTTCTCAACTAAGTCAAAGCTGTGGACCGAATACCTAGATTTCTACACTAATAATCGTCGCCTGCTTAATGAAACATCCTTAAAAGGGCTGATTAAGAAAAACTATAACAAAGTGATTAAGGGAAACTATGCGTAGTATCGCCGTATTACTCGGATTTGCCATGTTGTCCGGTTGTTCCATGTGGGATCAATTTAAAGAGTCCACGGGTATCACACCAGAAACTTCGTCCATTGAATTGGTTATTGAGGCATCACCTGTACTCAATGTGAGAAATGGGGGCCAGTCATCTCCAGTTATTCTCCGTCTTCACGAATTAAATTCGCCAGTTTTATTCCGAAGCTTAGATTTTTTTGCGCTGTTTGAAAACGATAAAGCGTCGTTGGGTGATGAGTACATCAAACGTTACGAATATCAAATACAGCCAGGTGGAAAAGTTCATGAAATGCTAACGCTAGACCCTGACACTCGTGCCGTCGGTTTTTCAGTGGCTTTTCGTGATATTGATGGTTCGTCATGGCGAAAAGTGGAAGTTATTGAAGAGAAGAGCGAGTACTACATCAAGCTCAAGTTAGAGGGCAGTGAGTTAATTTCTGATAACACTCGCGGCATTGAACAGGTTTACTTTTAAGGGATAGAAACATGTCTTTATACAATCCAGTTGTTTGGCAAGATGGAATGTTCATGAAGCCGCAGCATTTTCAACAACTCGATCGTTCACAAAGTAAACTTTCGAGCATGCTGAGCGCCAATGCGTCGCCTTTGCATTGGGGAATTAAACGTTTAGAAATCAACTCTCAGTTACTAGCACTGGGTAAAATCGGTATTACTCGTGCTGAAGGTATTTTACAAGACCGGACACCATTTGAGCTTCCGTTGCTTGCCGAGCTGCCTGAAGTGAAAGATGTAGATCCTTCGATTGCCGATAAAGTCGTTTATTTGTGCTGTCCGTTACCATCGGAACGTTCTGAGTTGTTTGGTACCAAAAAAGACGGTGCGCGCTATACGATGGAATCTCAAGAAGCGGTTGACGCTTGTTATGATTCGGAAGACATGGCAAATATCGTCGTCGGTAAGCTTAACTTTTGCTTAATGTACGATCATGAAGATAAGAGTGCTTACACGTCTATTCCGATCTTAAAGATCTCAGAAGTGAAGCCTGATGGCAGCGTGATCTTAGATGATAGTTTCATTCCTACCTGTATCGATATTCATGCGTCGACAGTACTGAGTAAATTTGCGACCGAGTTTGCTTCTATGTTGAAGCATCGCGCGGAATCGATAGTTCAGCGATTAGGGGTGGTGGATCAACAAGGCGTATCATCGGTTTCTGACTTTATGCTATTGCAAGCGCTCAACAGATACGAACCCTTGTTTTGGCATTTCGCAAGCACAGAAGCTGTGCATCCTGAGTCTTTGTATCGAATTCTTCTTCAGGCAGAGGGTGAGCTTTCGACGCTGTGCTCAACGACACGCCGACCTATTGAGTTTACGAAGTACAATCATGGTGATCTTACTAGCTGTCTTTCTCGCGTCCTAGACAGTGCGAAAATGACATTGAGCGTGATGTCTGAGCAAAGAGCAATTCCACTAACCTTAAAAGATCAGAACTATGGCATCAGAACGGCAGCAATCCCTGACAATAAGATCATTGATACGACAACCTTTATCCTCGCAGTTAAAGCCGACGTGACCTTGGATGTTCTGCATACCCAGTTTGTCAGCCAAACGAAGATCGGTTCTATCGATAACATACGTGACTTGATTAACCTTCAACTGCCTGGGATTGAGATCAAACCAATGCCAGTTGTGCCACGCGCGCTGCCGTATCACGCTGGTTACACCTATTTCGAGCTCGATAAAACGGGCGAAGAGTGGATGGCATTGAAGAACACTGCTGCGATTGCGATTCACGTTGCGGGCGATTTCGCTAACTTATCATTGCAACTTTGGGCCGTTCGTCTATGAGTTACGCAGAAACCGACGTCACCGTAGTCTTATTCCAACCAGAGCCTGGCAAACCAATGGAGGTAATGCCAGCGCCTGACTTGTCGAGAAACATCGCAGTACAAGATCTATCTATCGACAACATGGGTATTAACCCGCTAGTGGACCAGTTCTCATGGTTGATCGCCAGTCTGTCTTGTATGTCTTCGATCCCTTGGCTTGATGACCCGATGCCATTTCGTGAACAAGTGGCACGTGAGATTCGAAAAGGTGAACGAAAACTTAATGAAATGGAGCTCGATCGTGCTTCGGTTCTTGTTATTCGTTACTGCTTGTGTGCGGCGATTGATGAATCTGTTTGTCGACAAGAGTGGGGGGCAAATAGTCACTGGAGCCAGAACAGCTTACTGTCTGAATTCCACAACGAAACATCTGGTGGTGACAAGTTTTTCGTTATTCTCGACCGCTTAAAAGCCGACCCTCGCAAATACCGTCACGTTATAGAGTTTCTCTATTTATTGCTTCAACTTGGTTTCCAAGGCAAGTACGGCCGTGAAGAGCGTGGCAACGAAAAGTTAGCGGAAATTGGCAGCACCATTTATCGATTAGTGCGAGATGACCGCCTAGCAGAACAAGAAAAAGTTTCTTTAATCAACCTTAAAGCTAAATATCTAAAGAAGCCGTTAAAAAGGGTAATTTCACCCAAGCTGATCTTAAGTCTTAGTGCGATGACGTTTGCGCTTATGTATGCGGCAACCTACATCGTCATAGACTTAAAATTCCAGCAACTGCTTGAAGTGTATAGATAACCAGAAATCTAAAAATGAGATCTTCTGCCAGTTTTAAGGTTTGCTGTGAATATCACTGGTCTTTTAGTGAAACTCACTAGTCATTTAGAGAGATTGCAATGTGCGATCTCTTTTATCATTCAATCAATAAAATTCAAATGGATTGGTTATGGGCGTAACAGTTGGTGCGAATGGACTTTCGATAGTTCATAAAGGCTCAGGTGGTGAAGCGAATGCAACGCTCCCAGATGTTTGTTTAACTAAGGTCGGCAAGCCAGTCGTCCCTATCCCTTATGGCAACAATGCTAAATCAGCAGACCTTGCTGGTGGGACTACGACAGTCTCTATGGATGGCGGTAACAGTGTCGCTATCAAGGGCAGTACGTTCTCAAAAAGTACCGGCGATGCGGGCGGTGACAGAAAAGGTGTTTCCTCAGGCACGATAGAAGCCGAAGCAAAATTCATTTCAGCTTCACCAACGGTTAAGTTTGAAGGTAAGGGCGTATGTCGCCTGTCCGATCAAATGACCATGAACAAAGCCAACACTGTGTGTCTTGGCGGCGCACAAAACCCATCGGTTTCTGTGAGTGAAGAGCAGGAAGGGACGTATACGCTGGATATAGAATGCAAATATCCAAATGGGCTCCCTTACTCTAATGCACAATTTTCTTTAGTCGAACCTTCAGGTGCTGTCATTGGGAGTGGAGTGCTGGATTCTAGCGGAAAAGCATCTGTTAATGGTCTCGCTCTAAAAGAATGCAAGTTAGTGCTCAGTGAAACTCAAGACTCTTACACCCCGAACCAATCTTTAGCTGAAAATATTGTGACGGAAACTTACCCTGATCCGAATGATTTTTGTACGTTTGTCGCAGGTCGCCGCTCACCATTTTGGGAAGATCGTGTTGGGGTTGCTAATGACTGGGGGATATTGATGTCCCCATCCTTCAGTGATGATGACTTTAAAGACATTGTGTTAGAGCAAAGCCGTATATCGTCTCCTTATGCGATTAGTCAAAATCACTCTAAAGACTTTTCTGATGCTTATGTTTCGGCACTTTATCACATCCAAACTGATACTACTGCGCTAGAGAAATATGAACCTTTAGTTGAACTGCTCTTGGAGCAAGTGCACGAAAATGGCGATATATTGAGAGTCTTATATCAAGCTGATGTGTTTGAGCCTCCCTATGAATTATTAGCGAAGCTTCGCTTTTTAGGGACTGGGAATACTGTGAAGTATTTGCAGTTTGTTTTATGGACGTTGATAAACAATCAAATCTGTTCATACATCGATGAGCTAAACAGTGAAATCATCGGTCGTTTAGATTTCATACAAAGCCAAGCTTCTGCAAGATCGTTGAGTTCTGTTGAAGAGGGTATAAACGGTTATAAAAAAGCACTTAACCACTTCAAACAAGCACTTCCTGACGTCATTAGCCAAATTTTCGAAACCAAAAATGACACCCTAATTTCTATATCGGCAATGGCCCTTGGGAGTACCGTTAACATAGCGAGCCAATCTAGCTTTGCTACTAATTTAGGTAGGGTTAATGCGGTGGTGTACACGAAGTCAAACAACTTGAACCGCCCATCATTTGTCACTTTTGACGATAACTTTTCTGACTAGGACATTTAAATCATGGATGCAGTTTTTCCGATAGCGCAACGAGAAGGTGACGCTTACTACACGCTCAGTGATTTTACGAAATTGTTTGATCAAGCTAAGAGCGGTCGTTATTTAATAGGACAAGGGTACGGTTGGCATAGTGGCATTCACTTAACATCAAAAATGTTACCGTGGGGGAAAGGGCTCAGACCTATTCAAGCGATGATTGATGGAAAAATAGTGGCATTTCGCATAAATCCTGATTACCTAACATCAACGTACCAAGAGCAAGAGTTTAAGTATAGTAATAACTTTGTGCTTATCGAGCATGAGGCTGTAAACCCCGAAGATAGTGAAGATGTATTTAAATTCTATACACTTTATATGCACCTTGCGCCACCTTCAGATATTGGCGCCAATTCATCTATAACCACGCGTTACCGTTTACAAGAAGCGAGAAATGTACGCACTTTCAAACATAGTGATGTGCCTACTAATTCTGGTGAAAAAAAACAGTCGATGTCTAAAGGAACATTACTTGAATACCTGTATGCAGAAGAGAAGGAGACCCATCCATACCAGATCGACAAAAATACCTACAAAATGATAAAGTGCCGTGTGGTAGAGAATGGTAAATCGGCAAGTGGTAGCGAAAAAGCACTGTTAAACAAGATTGTTTGGTTTGCTTCGGGTCTCAATAGTGACTTTGACATTTTAGAAGATTCCTCTGCTGTCCTATCAGAACCAGTTTCAGAACCTAAATGGATGTCGGACAAGGCGGCAATGATTAGGGACGGTAGTGTGGTTTCTTTACTCCCACTCCTATTTAGAGAGGGGATAAAGGTTTCAGCTGGGGAAGGTATCGGTTACATGGGACTGCATGAGTACAGTAACGATGCAATTGGAACTAAGAAAGAAGATAATCGTGTGCATATCGAGATGTTCTCTTTTGAGGAGCCGCCCGAATTTTTCAAAAAACAGATTTCTCCCAAAAATGCGGAAGAAAATCCACTTGTTGTTCTCGATGGGGCCGATAGTAGCGGTGCCGTTGATATGAGTAATTCGTTTATTCAGCAATTACTTGAATCTGTGACAGAAGATCAAGTAACGGACTTCTCCTCGTTCACTGCTCGCGATGCCAAAGTATACTTAGACGGTAAGCGTAAACACTTTGAGCGATTTATTGTGAAACATCCTACAGATTGGCATACAGAGTCGTCACAAAGTCTTTATGAATCAATCCATCAGACCGCAAAGGAAGCTCTAGATATTAAGTGCTCCGCTGGTTTTGTGACTATAGAGGACTACCGTAACTCCCCATGGCGCGATCAAGTGATGGATAGCTTTGATCTTTTCTCGCAATTCGAACTGGAAAGAGCAGATAAGTTCTCATGGATGCAAGATTTACAAGGTGATTTGCAACTAAGCGATGATAAGAGCCTTTGGCATTATTGGCCTTTTACGCCTCATAGTTACGGTTTTAGTATCGATATTGAATATTTTATAACACAGTATAAGCTTAGGTTTCCTAAGCTACGTCAACCATTTATTTTCGGCTCTCGGTCAGAGGGAAACTTGAGGAATTTGTTAAAAGTTATAAACGAATACTATTCTGAATCTAGTAATGAATACAAGTTTGATGTTAGAAAAGTGGCGTATATGTTGGCTACGGCGCAACATGAAGCCTACCACTTTTTAAGTGGTGAATATTTTAGCTTAAAACCCGAAATAGGAAGCAAAGACTACTTTAATAAATATGATCCCGTTTTGGCGGATACAGATGAGTATCGAGAAAGGGCAAAACTAAATGGTAATTTAAAAGAAGGTGATGGATTTAAGTATCGAGGAAGAGGATATGTACATTTAACATGGAAAAATAATTATCAAAGAGCTAAGGATAAATTTGGCATTGACTTTGTTAACTCTCCCGATTTGGCAATGACGCTTCACAACTCTTTTATGATAATGTTGTGGGGGATGGAAGAAGGTATTTTTACTGGTAAGAGCTTAGATGACTACATTGGTAAAAATACAGATTACATAAATTCTAGAAAGATAATTAATGGTTCAGATCAAGCAGATTTGATAGCTTCTTATGCAAAAGAATTTGAAAGTATATTAGGTGATTCGATATGAAAAAATTATTTCTATTTGTGCTTTCCATAGCTATTTATGGTTGTGCTCATGCGAGCACAGTTTATAAAGAAGACGATGGTGACCTATTGATTTTAGATAAACCATACAATGATATTCTGAAAAATGGCTATTCAAGGAGTGTTGATCTTATTAAGTTTAACGGTCAACCTGCATTAGAACTAACCAATGTAAATGGTGTCAATGCTATATTTACTTTTAGTGAGCGTCAAGTTGATAAAATAAACTGCATTTATAATAATAGCCGAAACCCAATGAATGGCATACTAAATAGAAATGCAGTTTGTGGTCTTTTCATTGACATAGTTGATGCATTGGATAACTACTCTAATATTATTGATAAAGTAAGTGATAAAGAAAATAATTTTATATTCTCTGAAGATAAGCTGTCTGTCTTTGATAATGGTAGTGGATTGGAAATAGAAAAGTATAAATTAAATGATTATTATGCAAATATCATGTATTACTCCTTGGATGATTTTATAAACTCTAGCCCTGTTGTTAAATTTGATATAAAAGGGCATCGTGGTAAATATAAATATTATTATTTTGTTTATGATGTTAATTACAAGTTGAATCACATTCTTTATCTTGAAAATTCATGGAATAAAATTAGTATTAATTGACAATATCACTCGAGATAGAGGGAGGTACATAGTTTTTTTTTAAAGATAAGCCTAGTACTTTCATTGAAAAATAGTCAAATTTTTTACTTTACAATCGCCTAGCCCTTATGACACATTTATAAAAAAGCGCCGAAAGGCGCTTTTTATTTACGTTTTAGTTAACCGTTAGAAAAGATGTAGACCAATCTTCGGAAGATTAGGCAAGCAATGCGTAGTATCTGGTCACAAGTTGGTATGAACTTGCCTTTTAGAAAACGCTAATAAAATCGCTAAACAGCTACATGCTAATAGAACGACACCTAAGTTTTGTGCTGTTCCAGCCATCGCTAATCCCGTCCCGATCATGATGTAGTACATGAGCCCAAATAAAGCGCCTGCGCTACCTACCTGTTGTTTATAATCAACGAGTGCGTCACTGAGTATATTGGGTATCGCAATCCCATAAGACATGACGACTAACACCATTGGAGCAACAAACCAGATTGATTGGCTCAGAATCAACACACCGACTGATCCCAAACTAAGCAATACTGCTGAGAGCCAAAGTAGTTGGCTTTTTCGAACATTTTTAGACACTAGGGATTTGTTTAAATAACTCCCAAGCAGAGTGCCTAACCCCAGTACCATGCCACTGTATCCAAATTGTTCGGAGTTATACCCAAGTGCTGAGAAAGTAAATGCGCCAAGCTGGTAATAAGAAAATAGAGCAATGTTATACAAAGCAACCAATAATCCTGAGCGCCAAATTCGCGCGTCTCTTACCATTTCCCAGCTAAGTTGATGCAACCGTACTGGTGTCTGTTCCTTCTGTGTTTCAGGAAGCTTAATAACGTTATAAGCGAGCAATACTAACGCGATTAAAAACAAGGCAAAAAACACATAACGGTATCCACCAAGCGCTGTAAGCTGCCCGCCTAATAGCATGCCAACTACCGGGCTGATTGATATACCCATCCCCATTAAGCTAAAGACTTTACTCAGTTCTTGACCGTCAAACGCGTCACGAAGCATGGTCTGTGTGACAACGGATCCTACCGCGATACCAAATGCGCTTAGGGCTCGCGCGGCCATGACAACAGCAAAGCTTTCGGTTTGAGTTGCGAGTAAAGATGCGCAACCATAGATAAAGAGCCCAATAAGCATGGTGGGCCTTCTTCCCAGTTTATCTGCGAGAACTCCCCAAACTACAACGCCAATGGCAAAAGCTAGGAAGTAAATCGACAATGTTTGGGCTGCTTGTGCGTGGTTTACATCAAATGAAAGAGCGATTGAGCTCAGCGCTGGGCTATAAATAGTTTCTACAATTTGCGGAAACATCAACATAACCAGCATGAGCCATAAAGAGGGCTTAGTATTCATATTGTTACCCATCGTTAATGAAGTTGGCGGGCAGTATAAATGAGGCTATGATTGATCTAATAACAACATAAAAACCAAATACATCAATATTCGGACAAAATGGCGCTTATTAACGAAAAAACACAATTTGATGCAGACAAAATTTCTACTTGTGTAGTGGGAATTGCTGCGGATATTGGCAAGCACGACTCAGGTATGCATATGCACAAGAAAGGGCAGTTATTGTACGCACCTCAAGGTTGTATGAGTTTTGCTCTGGAAGACTCGATTTGTATTTTGCCACCGACAAAGGCGGTTTGGATCCCACCTAATACGCCGCATCGCGCACTAATGACGAATGTGGTGGCGTACCGATCTTTGTATTTTGATTGTGAGGAGTTTGCCTGTCCGAGTAAGATCACGATGATAGAAGTGAATAATTTACTCCAAGCTCTTATTGATAAAATGTCATTTTGGGAGTGGGATAAGCCTAGCAGCGAGATGGTAAATACGACGGCGCTTTTTTGGGAGGAGTTTTATGCTGCGAAACGTTATTCGTTTCAGTTGCCTTTGCCATCGCATCGGCGCTTAACAACGTTTCGTCGAGAGTTGGTTGAACCTTCATTTCTAGCTCCTTCGCTTACTGCTCTTGCAAGCAAAGTTGGGGCAAGCACCAAGACGGTAACACGATTATTTAAGTCGGAAACGGGAATGAATTATCAAGACTGGCGGCAACAGTGGAGGCTTTTAAAGGCAGTTGAATTGTTATCAACGGGCATGCCAGTCAGCGCAGCTGCCGATTGGCTGGAGTTTTCGTCAGACAGTGCTTTTATTGCATTTTTCAAAAAGCAAACTGGACAAACACCTCTGACGTTTATGAAAACCAAGCCTTAAGCGTCAAAATGCTCACACTCTTTCTAGAACAAACCCCAGGTTCGCAGGCTCAGCCTATAAAACATACATAGACAGGTACCAACATGCAGGTTACTTGTCTTTACTCTGCAGTTTGCGAAAGTATTGCGTGGTAAAATCAACAAAGGCTCGGATGCGTTTTGGTTGATGTCGGTCGTGATGATAAAGGAGTGAAAATTCCACACTCGGAATGCTCCAGTCGGTAAACACTTCTTTTAGCTTGCCTGTCTGGAGTTCTTGTTGGCAATAAAGTGTTGGCACACGGATGATGCCATTTCCCGCCAAGGCTGCTTTTATTATTACTCTGCCGCTCTTACATCGTAACTGTCCACGTATCTGGTGTTCAGTTGACTGCTTTGTATTCGTGTTCTCAAATGCCCACCGTGTCACACTACCTGTCAAACAAACGTGTTTTTCTAAGTCCTTTGGATGTGAAGGATAGCCATATGTTTCTAAATAGTTTGGGCTTGCGTATGTCCCCATTTCCACATCGATCAGTTTGCGAGCGATAAAGTTGGAGTCGTCTAACTTTCCCATTCGAAAAGCGATATCGAATTCATCCGCGATTAAATCGACACGATGGCTGCTAAAATCTAAGTTAA
The DNA here is from genome assembly GCF_033338745.1 of Vibrio sp. Vb1026. NCBI lineage: Bacteria > Pseudomonadati > Pseudomonadota > Gammaproteobacteria > Vibrionales > Vibrionaceae > Vibrio > Vibrio sp. Vb1026. The sequence continues at coordinate 107,000 of NZ_JAWOTH010000002.1, read as the reverse complement.
TGCTCACTTGTGGGTGTTGGATTAGAAACTGAGCAACGATATCTGCGACAACGTCTTCTCCTAAATAGCCCCCCACACAGTTGATACGAATGTCACCTCTTAAGTCTTCTACATCATCAACCACTGCCATAACAGCTTGATCAATATTGTGAAGGGCAGTTTCACACTGTTTATACAGAACCTTGCCTGCTTCGGTGAGGTTCAGTGTTCGAGTGGTCCTTTGTAGCAAAGTGACACCAATCTGTTGCTCCAGATTTGTTATTTGACGTGAAACGTGTGAGCGAGAAACGCCAAGTTGCTCTGCTGCTTTCGTGAAGTTTCCTAGTTGAGCGATTAGGACGAAAGAGCGAATATCCGCAAGGTTGATGTGTGTTTGCATGATGACTTCTTCATAATTCAAAAAAGTATTGTTGCAGTATAACAACAGTGTTTCAACTAGGTCGGTATATATCAACAAACAAAGTTTTCTTAAACTTACCGCCACTGATGTAAACCGTTCGATTAAGGATTCAAAATGAAAAAGTTAATTGTTATTACAGGCGCTAGTTCAGGCATTGGTGAAGCGATTGCACGTCACTTCAGTGACCAGGGCCATGCTCTTCTTTTGTTAGCAAGACGTGTAGAACGTTTGGAAGCATTAAACTTACCAAATACGCTTTGTGAAAAGGTAGATGTGACCGACAAAGCTTCTTTCGAGGCTGCAATAGAGAAAGCTGAAGCGTTGTATGGTCCGGTAGATGCACTTGTAAATAACGCAGGCGTTATGCTTCTCGGTCAGATAGATACTCAGGAAGCATCGGAGTGGAAGCGCATGTTTGATGTGAACGTAATTGGTTTGCTCAATGGCATGCAGTCCGTCCTAGCACCTATGAAAGCACGTAACAGTGGTACGATCATTAACATCAGCTCTATCGCGGGCAAGAAAACATTCCCTGATCATGCTGCTTATTGCGGTACCAAATTTGCGGTTCATGCTATTTCTGAAAACGTACGTGAAGAAGTTGCGTCATCGAATGTTCGCGTTACGACGATTGCACCTGGTGCAGTGGAAACGGAATTACTTTCACATACAACGTCTCAAGATATTAAAGATGGTTATGACGCCTGGAAGGTGGATATGGGCGGCGTGTTGGCAGCAGACGACATTGCACGAGCAGTGCTGTTTGCTTATCAGCAACCGCAAGGTGTATGTGTTCGTGAAATTGCTTTGGCACCGACAAAACAACAACCTTAACATTGAGTTACGGCGATTTTAGGTCACTAAAGCCGTAAAACTTTGCATATCGATTCGTGATTGAGATGGCATCTTTAAACTAAGTTGCGTGAAAGTTTAGGTCATCCATTTAAATCCGGACACTAAGTGTGTTATTGCTTATACCCAAGTTACTCAAGGTGAGAAAAAACTTTGAGTAATTTGGGTTTTTATTTGGTCTCAATTTTAGGTAGCGGAATTTATTTAGGTCGAAGGCGATAGTTGTGAAGAAAGGAGAGTGTGACGTAAAACAAAATGAAGCAATATCCGTCTCTTAATGAGAATTGATTTCATCAACGTCACAAGCCGTTACAATTATCCGTTAGGTATTATACTTTGTGGATGGTTAATATTTAACCAAACAAGGAGGTGTGTATGAAACGATTCGCAAACATACTTTTTGCAACACAAGGATTGCCAGGCCATAGTGACGCCCTCGAACAAGCGATGAGGATTGCATCTAGCAACAAAGTGCCTGTCTCAGGGCTAATAGCGTGTCCTGATTTCCCAACAGACATGATCCAGTATCAGCAAAGTTATGAGCAATCGCTGCAAGACTCCCTCAAACAAAGTATTCACGAATACAGACAGAAGCTGGGACTCACTGAAGAGGATCTCGCATTTCCTCTTACTGTGAAAAGCAGTGAAAAGCCCGCTGTCTGTATTATTCAAGAAGCATTAGCTGATAACAAAGATCTCATCATCAAAGAAGCTGAACCGCTCGGTGAAGGTGCTGAGGGTTTCAAAGCTATTGATATGACTCTGTTACGAAAATGCCCTTGTCCGCTTTGGTTGCACCGACCAATTGATAAGCCAAGAGATAAGCGCCGTGTTGCTGTGGCTATCGACCCATTAACGGCAAGCGATGAACAGCACTCATTAGCCGTGCGTTTACTCGAATTATCGCGTTCGATAGCCGACACCTGCGATAGTCGTTTACACGTGATTTCTTGCTGGGAGTATTACTTAGAAAACTACCTTAATGGTAACGCTTGGATTCAAGTCGATGATGCTGAGTTGAAACATGAACTCGATAAGGCAAAAGCCGATCATAAACAAGCTCTGCAACAGCTGTTGGAGGAGTCTGGGATTACAGGTGAAATTGTGATTCACCACCTGCATGGAAAACCCGACGAAAAGATTCCAGATTACGTAGAAAGTATTGAGGTAGACGTGTTGGTCATGGGTACCTTAGCGAGGACTGGTATATCTGGTTATGTCATTGGTAATACGGCTGAAAATATTTTGCAATCGATTAACTGCAGTTTGGTCGCTCTTAAGCCCGATGGTTTTGTCTCACCGATTCAGTAATTGGGGTGTAACAAAGTTGGGTTTAAGTGATGTTTTAGGTAAAGGAGGGAGATGGATCTCTAGAACATGGAATTATCAATGTATCAATAAGTTATCAGAGGAGAGTGACATGAAAAACCTATGCCCGAAATGCCACACAGAAATGATAGAACGTTCGAATGTTTATGTTTGTCCGAGAAATGATATCGGTGACTGCACCTACGATGCATTCGAGTTAGCTGATGACGATAATCCATATACATTCAGCCAAGAATATGTAAGTAGTGACCTACGTTCTTATGCCGTAGCAGACAGCAAATAGCGGTTTGTATCGGCGTTCCTCTAAGTAGCACTCAGTGATTACTGTTTGCTACTTTTCCCTTGGTTTCATGATCGTTTTTGAAGCGCTTGGGCTAAAACAATACAGTGGAGTTTGTCATTTGCGCCGAATAGCGCGTACCTTCTTATAATAACGAATGGGCTGCGATGTTGAATAACATAACGGGTAAAGAAAACCTGCCGAAAAACCTAGATAATCAGTTGGTCTTACTGATTTTCCCTGCGCTGCCAGTTTTAATCTTCTCTTTTCTCTTTTATATCTATACTCCTGCAGGCGTGAGCTGGAATGCGGAATGGATACCAAGCCTCGATATCAACCTTAGCTTTAGATTAGATGGTCTTTCATTTCTTTTTGCGGGACTGATCAGTGGGATTGGCGCACTGATTCAAATCTACGCTTTGGCTTATTTACGAGAAAGTGATAGCCGGTTTTCCTTTCATTTGTATCTAACCCTATTCATGCTTGCCATGCTAGGGATTGTGATGAGCGATAACATTCTGTTGTTATTTGTTTTCTGGGAACTCACCACCATCACTTCTTATTTACTGATCGGGTTTAATCACGAAAATAAAACGTCTCGGAAAAACGCCTTGCAGTCGCTGATTGTTACTGGTGCTGGTGGACTAGCGTTGCTAGCTGGTCTTATCTTGCTGGGAGCAATGGCAGGGAGTTATGAGCTAAATACCATTATCGAGCAGGCAGACACTATTGCGCAGCATGAATGGTTTATCCCATCTCTAGTGCTCATACTACTCGGTGCATTTACTAAATCTGCGCAATTCCCGTTTCATTTTTGGCTACCTAACGCGATGGCAGCTCCCACTCCGGTCAGTGCGTATTTACACTCGGCAACAATGGTAAAGGCAGGCATTTACCTATTAGCACGTTTATCGCCAGTTTATGCCCACAGCGAGATCTGGTTTTATGCTTTAGTCATCACTGGGAGTATCACGGCCATTTGGTGCACATTTGTCGCATTAAAACAAACTGACTTGAAGCTGATGCTAGCCTACAGCACGAATGTTGCTTTGGGTAAATTAACATTATTACTAGGTATGGGCACAGATTTGGCCGTTAGTGCAGTATTGATGTTTATTCTCGCTCACTCTTTCTATAAAGCTGCGCTGTTTATGGTGGTGGGTAATATCGACAAAGCGACAGGAACACGAGATATTGATCAATTGTACGGCCTGAAGTCAGTTCTCGTCATCAGCATGGTTGCGGGGAGTTTGGCTGCATTGTCTAAAGCGGGGTTCCCGCCGTTGTTAGGCTTTTTGAGCAAAGAATACATGTACAAGTCCGCAGTAGAGCTCAATAACTGGATCGCCTTTGTACTTTTAATCGTGAATATACTGATGGTCGCGCTAACCATTATGCTTATTGCGAGACCATTCTTTGCTCGCCGTGATCTCGTGCCGATTGAAACTAAGCCAGTTGAGACAAAAAAAGCCATGTGGATCTCGCCTTTGCTCTTGGCAGTTGGCAGCCTCCTAGTTCCGTTATTCGGTTTAAATTGGTTAGATCGCAATATTATTTTTCCGGGCTCTGCTGACATTCTGCCCACAGCAGCTCTTAAAGAGACATCACTATGGCATGGCGTGAATGTACCGTTAGTGTTAAGCGTTATTACGCTAGCGTTGGGGTATGTGGTGTACCGTGTTTATCCAGCTGTGTCTGCATTTTTTCAGCGGTTACATCTATTCGTCCCCAAAGCGGAGAATATTTTTGAACGACTATTAGATGGCATGATGACAGTGGCGAAGTGGCAAACGGCGCGGTTACAGCAAAAGAAATTGAGTCGCTATGTCCTATTATTTTTCACGGTACTTGCCGTTGCGTTACTGAGTCAGGTAGCGCTTATTCCTCTGCCTTTGGTTGGCGAACTTTCAAGTGTCACTTTCTATGAGATTGGTATTGCCTTATTGTTGATTGGTGCTGCGCTCGTATGTACGTTGTCCCACGCAAGACTTCTTGCGATTTCTGCGCTTGGTATGATTGGCTTCATGACCACGCTTGTTTTTATGATTTATAGCGCCCCGGACGTTGCGAAGACTTTACTGTTAGTGGAAACATTAATGGTGGTCTTTCTTGCATTGTTAATGCGTCATATGCCACGTCTAACCACCGTGCCCAAGCATTCAATAAGACGTAAAGTAGCGAATATTTGCATAGCAGGTGTGATAGGAGTTTCGGTTACTTTACTTTTGTTAGGAATCACGTCTCAGCCGATGGACTCTTCGGTGTCAGATTTCTTTGCAGAAAACAGTGTCCCGGGTGGACATGGGCGAAACATTGTTAACGTTATTCTGGTCGACTTTCGCGCATTTGATACATTGGGAGAAGTTGTCGTCGTTGTTATTGCTGGGATTGCGGCAGTGAGTTTGCTTAAGACAAGAGCGAAAAAGCAAAATCGTATCCAATCATTAATTTTTGCAACCACGGCACACATCGTTTCGGCACTCATGCTCGTATTTTCAGTGTATCTGTTGTTACGTGGTCATAATGAACCGGGGGGTGGCTTTATTGGTGCGTTGATTGCCGTTATTGGTTTATCACTTCTCATGTTCGCGGAATCACCGAAATACGTTCGTTCTAGGTTGTATTTCAAACCGTTTCTCATTGCGTTATCTGGCATCGCATTGAGCTTAGTTTCTGGTGCTTTGAGCTTTGCGTTTGATAAACCGTTTTTGACCGGACTGTGGTGGAAAGACGTGATACCACTAGGGACGCCATTGGTTTTTGATGTTGGTGTTTACCTTGCCGTTATAGGTGGCGTGATGGGTATGCTGCTTCGTATTAATGAGGAGCTAGAGTGATGGAAATAGTCTGGAGTGTTGTCGTTGGAGTATTTGTCGCAGCAGGTGTTTATTTAATGCTTGAAAAGCATATCTTGCGCCTTTTGTTCGGCATCATGTTACTCAGTAGTGCGGTTAACCTTGCTATTTTTACAGCTGGGAGGCTGACGCCCGGAGAACCGCCATTGATTGGCGATAATGCTCTTTTACCACCAGATAGCGCGGCAAATCCTTTACCTCAAGCGCTTATCTTAACTGCGATAGTCATCGGTTTTGGACTACTTATTTTTGCTTTAATGCTGTTCTATCGAGCTTATAAAGACACTGGAACTGCAAACGTCGATGAAATGCAACGTTCTGAGGAGGGTCAATGAGTTCGATTTTGCTTACGTTACCGGTAGTTCTCTCGCTGAGTACGGCGTTGATTATCTTCTTCGTCCGTCGCTCAACAAAAAGTGTTGAGTGGTTGAGCGGTGTAAGTGCGATTTCGAACCTTTTCGTTGCGGGCTTTCTCACAGAAAACATCATAAGTAATGGTATTCAAGCCGTTGCTTTTGGTCAGTGGAGTGCGCCATTTGGTATCGTGTTTGTCGCAGATTACCTCAGCGTTGCTATGGTGATGATAACGGCGGTGATTGGTGCGATATGTGTTTTCTACGCGATGGCGGACCTTCACCGAAAGCCCTCCTATAGCAATTACCATGCGTTAATGCACATGTTGCTTGCTGGCGTTTATGGCGCTTTCCTGACTGGAGATATTTTTAATCTGTACGTTTGGTTTGAGGTCATGCTCATTTCATCATTTGGTTTAATGGTGTTAGATGCAACGAAAACTCAAGTTGATGGTGCAGTAAAGTACGTGATGTTGAATCTGATTTCGACGCTGGTATTTTTGCTTGCTATCGGCTTGTTGTATGGCGCAACGGGCACCTTGAACCTGGCCGATCTCTACACCAAAGTAGGGGAAAATGAATTGAGCATCAACATGATGCTGTCCGCGCTGTTTTTGTTTGCCTTCTCTATTAAAGCGGCACTCTTTCCTTTATTTGCTTGGTTGCCCGCTTCTTATCACACGTTGCCAAGCGGTGTGGTGGCACTGTTTGCCGCGTTGCTTACTAAAGTCGGTGTATACGCGTTGATAAGAGTCTTCACCTTAGTATTTCCGCTCGCCGAGAGTGGCTGGCAACCGACGTTAATTTGGGTCGCAGGGCTAACCATGTTAACGGGCGTTTTAGGAGCGGCTAGCCAATTCGACATTAAGAAAATTCTTTCTTTTCATATTATTAGCCAAATAGGCTATATGCTCATGGGGTTGGCTATATACACTCCCTTAGCTTTAGCCGGTGCCATTTTCTACATTGTTCATCACATCATTGTAAAAGCGAATTTGTTCTTAATAGGTGGATTCATCGAGCGCAAATATGGCTCTAGTCAACTTGAACATTTGGGTGGGGTATACAAAGCTATGCCTTGGTTGGCGTTCTTGTTTCTTGTCCCTGCGTTTTCTCTGGCCGGTTTTCCACCGCTATCGGGTTTCTGGGGAAAGCTATTGGTCATCAAGTCGAGCATACAGGCTGAATATTACTGGTTAGCAGGTACCGCGTTATTGGTGGGGTTGCTTACCGTCTACTCGATGACGAAAATTTGGAGTGAGGCATTTTGGAAAAAGCCATTTAGAGAGAAGCCAGAACAGACTCTGCAGGCCAAAGTACATTGGTTGTACTGCGTTCCAATTATTGTATTGACGACGTTGACGCTAATCATTGGCTTAGTGGCGGAGCCTTTTTATCAATTTTCCGTTCAAGCTGCAGAACAACTGTTAAATCCGACTGAATACATCAGAGTGGTGTTAGGAGGAAATGCATGATCTATCTATTCCTCAATTTTTTCTTAGCGTTAGCGTGGATGATGCTTAACGGCAGCTATTCGAGTCTGAATTTTGTTGTCGGATTTACGGTCGGTTTTTTTGCTTTAAGGTTGAGTCAACCATTTGGATTGAAAACGAGCTATTTTCAACGTTTTGCATCTGCATTGAAGTTATTGGTGTACTTCGCTTATGAAATGGTTATATCGGTTGCGAAAGTGGTGTGGGACGTCGTGACACCTACTCATTTGAGTCAGCCTGATATCGTTTATGTCCCTCTGGAGGTCGATTCTGATCTAGAAATCACATTACTGGCGAACATGGTTTCTTTAACACCGGGCACGCTTAGTTTGGATGTTACGGCTGATAAAAAGTATCTTATCGTTCATGCCATGTTTGCACCTGAACATGAAGAGGTTATTCGCGGAATTAAAGATGGGTTAGAGCATCGAATTTTGGAGGTGACGCGTGGATAGTTGGCTGCAAATAACGGTCACTTTTGCCTATTCTGGGCTACTACTCAGCTTTGTTATGGCTTTTGCTCGTTTAATTCTAGGACCAACGCTAGCTGATCGAGTTGTGGCGTTAGATCTGATTTCATTTATCACTATCGGATTTATTACGGTTTACACCTTAGACAGCGGTGAGGACGCTCTGTTAGACATCGCCATTACATTAGGTTTGGTCGCATTTCTCGGCACGATCGCATTTGCACGTTTGATCGTTAAAAGAAAGGAGAAAGAATAATGGACGTGTTGATTGGACTATTTTTATGCTTAGGAACATTGTTGACCTTGGTTGCAAGTCTAGGTGTCCTGAGGCTTCCTGATTTGTATACCCGAATGCATGCAGCGACCAAAGCTGGAACTGTCGGAGTGAGCTGCTTGTTATTAGCGGTCGCTTTCTCACTCCCTGAAGTTACCGTGATCTCTCGGGTTATCGGTACGATGTTGTTTATCGTTCTCACTGCGCCAGTCGCCTCCCACCTGCTCGGCAGAGCAATGCGAGAGGTCGGATATAAGATTTGGCGCAATGATTAACCATTAGCGTCGAATAGTACTACGTCCTAGTTGAAATAAACTCGAAGCTGTATTGATGAAGTCGGAAGTAATTGACGGTATATTCAAATGCACGACCATCTTCTAGGTAACCAGTGGACTCAACTTTTAGAATAGGGGAAGCTTCTGATTCATTCAGGTATGAGGCCGTCTCTGCATCTAACAAATACGGTTTGACAGACTGACTGCTTTTCGCAATTTTCAATCCTTTGCTATTTTCAATGTACTCATATTTAGAACCATTCATTATGGCTATGCTCAAGTCTGGAAATAACATTGCTGGCATATGAGTGACTTCGTAAATTTCAGGCTCATCATTAATACACCTGAGTCTATGTATTTCATATGTATCATCATTGGGCGAGAGATTTAACTGCTTAGCAACCTGCTCATTCGGCTTTTTAAGTTCGAACTTTATGACTTGAGAGCTAGGTGTTTTCCCTTGTTTACTGACTTCCTCGATAAAACCCAGCAAATGTAAGGCATCATGTTGGGCTTTTAGATCGTTTACATAAGTTCCACTACCTCTTGTCCGACTAATTAAATTATTGTCGACCAGAATTTGTAAGCTTTTTCTGATGGTTACGCGGCTTACGGAAAACTCTTCTTGCAAATCACTCTCTTTTGGAAGCATCGATTTAGGTTGTAGTTCCCCATCTTTGATCTTTTTTTCTAATCGTTCCGCAATGTCTATGTATTTGGGTTTCATAATACCTCGCTAAGTCTTGGATCATGATAGCAAGAATGTGATCTGAGATGTAGTTAATACTTTTCCTTAGGATCTTTGTGTGATTTTTATCTCGTATCTTTGTGCTTACACTTTAAATGTATCATAAAAGTATTAATACTTATTTTATACATTTTCAGGGTAAACATTTGAGGTAGCGAAATGAAACGTCAAAAATTAACGATTGTTGGTGCTGGCAGTACATACACTCTTGGTATGATGAACAGCCTGATTGCCGAAAAAGATAACTTTCCACTCGCAAAAGTCGTGTTTTACGACATAGATGAGAAACGCCAAGAGTCGAATGCATTAGCTACTGAAATTCTATTGCGAGAACACTATCCAGAAGTTGAAGAGTTTGTTTATACAACGGATAAATCTGTCGCATTCGCAGATTCGGACTTTTTCTTTATCCAGATCCGCACTGGTGGGTTGGCCATGCGCGAGCGCGATGAACAAATCCCGCTATCCAACTCTTGTGTTGGGCAAGAGACATGTGGCGCGGGAGGAATGGCATATGGACTTCGCTCTATCGGCGATATGATCCAGCTAGTGAACGAGATCCGACAAACGTGTCCAGATGCGTGGATTCTTAATTACACCAACCCAGCGGCAATTGTCGCTGAAGCTTTAAATCGTGAATTTCCGCATGATAAGCGAATTCTAAATATTTGTGATATGCCAGCAGCGATTATGGTCAGCTATGCGCAATTGTTAGGGTGTGAAATTTGGGACTTTGTTCCTGAATATTTTGGGCTTAATCATTATGGCTGGTTTACCAAAATTCGTAACAAACAGGGTGAAGACTTAACGGATAAAATTAAAAATATCATCCTAAAAGAAGGGATCAGTGCGGTTGATGCGGAAATAGCGGATGACCCATCGTGGCAAGCCACATTCAAAAACATGAGAACAATGCTTGCTGATAATCCAGAGTTTTTGCCGAATACGTATCTTCAATACTATTTGTACCCTGAAAAAATGGTGGCGAAAGAGGATATCAATAATACTCGCGCAAGGCAGGTAATTAACGGCCGTGAGAAACGAGTGTTCGAATTGAACGCAAGAATAATTGAAGCGGGCACCACGAAGCACGAAACACTGCATGCCGATATCCATGGTCGATACATGGTGAGAGTCGCGGCTTCGCTAGCCTACAACTTGAGCGATGTGTATCTCGTCATCGTACCGAATAATGGTGCTATTACAAATTTACAAAATGATGCCATGGTAGAAGTTCCAGCTGCGCTAACTAGTGATGGACCGAAAGCTTTTACTGTAGGAAAAATCCCAACCTTCCAAAAAGCCATGATTGAGAGCCAACTTGGTTACGAGAAATTAGTCGTGGATGCTTGGTACGAAGGAAGTCAGCAAAAGCTGATTAATGCACTCACACTTAACCGTACCGTGGTTAATGTGCCAAAAGCTAAAGAAATAACAAAACAATTACTAGAAGAAAATAAAGCCTACCTTCCTCAATTTTTTCAATAACAACTGGACGTTCGGGGCCTACTTGTAGGCTCCGTGAATGAAACAAGAGGTTTATATGAAAGACATTATTCAAAGGTTCGGAGCCGCGATGTTTGTTCCCGTTCTATTATTTCCAGCAGCGGGCATGTTATTGGGTTTCTCTGTTGTGCTGTTAAATCAAGAAGTGTTTCCTTGGGCACTAGAGGGGAGTGCTTGGGTTAAAGTCTCGACGATCATTTTACAGGCATCTCTCGCTGTATTTAAAAATATGGCACTTATTTTTGCCGTTGGGTTACCTATCGCTTTAGCTAAAAAAGCATCTGGTCGCGCTGTACTTGCAACACTCGTTTCCTACATTACGTTTAACTACGTTATTGGTGGAATCCTTCAATTTTGGGGACCAGAACTGGGCGTGAACTATACGGAAGGTGAGCGAGGTTTGACTGAAGTTGGTGGCATTCTAACGCTTGATACCAACTTACTAGGTGCCATTTTAATTGCAAGTCTCTCTGTTTGGGTTCACAACCGATTCTTTGATAAAAAGCTACCGGATTGGGCGGCTGTATTTGGCGGAACGCCATTGGTTGTGATCATTAGTTTCCCCATTATGGTCGTGATGGCAATTCTAACTTGTTTGACTTGGCCAAGTATTCAGCATGGTATTAACAATCTGCAATCATTTTTGGTTTCTGCTGGATCGTTAGGGGTATGGCTATTTACGTTTTTAGAGCGAATCATGATACCAACGGGGTTGCATCATTTCGTATATGGTCCCGTTTTTTATGGGCCAGTTGCAGTCGATGGCGGAACGGTTGCCTATTGGATTCAAAATATACAGACATTCGCCCAGAGCTCGGAAAGTTTAACGACACAATTTCCTCAGGGTGGTTTGATGTTGACGGGAATGGGTAAAGTGTTTGGTTGTACGGGTATCGCACTAGCACTCTATTCAGTTGCGAAAAAAGAAAATAAAAAGATGGTGATGGGGTTAGTGCTCGGAGCCGCAATCACAGCAATTCTTACAGGGATAACCGAACCAATAGAGTTTACATTCTTATTTATCGCACCTGCGCTGTTTGCTTTGCATGCGTTGTTATCTGCGACAATGGCAACGATCGCCTTTATGTTTGGTGTTTCCGGTAACTTTCAGACTGGCTTGATAGACTTCATTTTCCAAAACTGGTTGCCTTTGGCTGGTAACCATGCAGGAACATACGTGATTCAGATTATTATTGGTCTCATGTTTACTGGTGTTTACTTTGTTACGTTTCGCGCGCTTATTTTAAAATACAACATACTTACTCCGGGACGTGAAGGTGCAGATAGTAAGTTGTATTCCAAAGCTGACTACAAAGAAGCGAAAGCGGTCCATAACAGTAGCGCAAGTCCGTCACAAGCTAGTGCCTTTATTGAAGGTTTGGGTGGAAAAGAAAACATTGACTTGTTAACTAATTGCGCGACGCGTCTGCGTGTTAAAGTTAAAGATGTCTCTCTTGTAAAGGAGAACGCATTTTTCACACAGCACGGAGCGGTGAATATTGTTAGAAATCAAGAGAGCCTTCAAATCATCGTTGGTTTAACGGTGCCACAAGTTCGCGAAGATATGAGCCAACTGATAAAAGCTTAATCCCCAAACTAATGCTCCAGCTCATATGGCTCAAAGGTGAGATAGAATTATCTCACCTTTTTTGTGTACATGAAGCATATTTCGCGCAGTTTCCACGAAAGTGGGGAGGAGTTATCGAGCGAGCTAAAAATACAGTTAGGTTATACCCGTCTGTATTGTTGGAAGACTTGTTGAGTCTCTAATTGACAGTGGCGCCACTTTCTATGTTGAAAAGCGTTTTAATTTCTTCCAGCACTTCTGGGTTAGCAATAGCACCAATGTTTTTTACAGCTTGTCCGTTTACCAATTGTTTCACTGCTAGCTCAACCAATTTGCCTGAGCGCGTTTTAGGAATATCACTGATGGCAAAAATTTGTCGTGGGACATGGCGCGGTGAACATTTTGTTTTCAATGTTTGGCGAATTGAATCGGTGAGTTGTTGGGTTAACTCGACGTTGTGAGCGAGTTTTACTAGTAACCAGATTTCTTCAGACTGCTGGTTTAACTTGCCGACAGCGATGGAGTCTTCAACCTCGGGTAACGCGTTCACTTGCTGATAGATTTCAGCGGTACCGATGCGTACGCCGCCTGGATTTAAGGTTGCGTCACTACGGCCATAAAAAATGAAGCCGCCATGTTCGGTTTGCATCACATCGTCGCCATGGTGCCAGATATCGGTAAACTTGCTCCAATAAGCGTTGTGATAGCGTTCGCCGTTGTCGTGCCAGAAGCCAATAGGGAAGTTAGGTAGTGAGTTATTGCAAGTTAGTTCGCCGCGTTGCTGTGTAATGGTTTTTCCCTCGTCGTCCAAAACACGCACGTCGATTCCCAGCCCTGCGCCTTGGCATTCACCTTTGTAAACTGGTGAGATAGGGTTTCCCAGTACAAAGCATCCGCAAATATCCGTGCCGCCAGCGATAGAAGCGAGATGCAAGTCCTGCTTGATGTGCTGATAGACATAACTAAATTGTTCTGGGTAAAGCACCGAACCAGTTGAGCAAAGAGTTTTGAGTGACTTCAGGTTATGTTCTAGTTTTGGAGAGCAGTTTGCCTGTTCCAGTGCTTCTAAGTATTTCGCTGAAGTACCAAACAGCGACACGCTATGTTCTTCTGCTAATTGCCATAAGACGGAGTGATCAGGGTAAACCGGACTACCGTCGTAAATCACTAAGGCTGCACCACTCGCAAGAGCGGAAACATGCCAGTTCCACATCATCCAACCACATGTTGTGTAGTAGAAAACCTTGTCTTGCGATTTGATGTCGCAATGCAGTTGATGTTCTTTGAGGTGATTGAGCAAGGTACCGCCTGCGGAATGGACAATACACTTAGGTTGACCTGTTGTACCAGAAGAATACAAAATGAATAACGGGTCATTAAACAGCATTGGTTGATATTGAATTGATTGTGGAGAAAAGTGGTGAGTAATATCGGACCAAGAAACAAACTCAGAAGTGCTAGCACTCTCAGCGTTTTGTAAATATTCGATTTGGCATACGCTAATAGTAGTCTCTTCGGAGGCACTGCTTAACTTACTACTAAGAGTGGTGTTCTTGTCCGTCATATCGAAAGCTTTGCCTCCGAACTGGTAGCCATCACAGCAAAAAAGAACTTTCGGCTTGACCTGGCCAAAACGCTCTACGACGCTATCGATACCAAAATCAGGAGAGGTTGAAGTCCAAATGGCACCAAGACTGGTGGTGGCCAGCATGGCAATAACGGTTTCAGGAAGGTAGGGCAAATAACCCGCAACGACATCGCCTTTACCGACACCACAATTGAGTAGCCATTGTTGAATGGCAGAAACTTGTTCAAGCAACTGTTTACCGGTGAGTTGTCGGTGTTCACCGCTTTCATTGCTAAAAACAATAAACTCACGCTCTGGTGATTGCTCAGCCTGAGATAGGAGGTTCTCTGTGTAGTTCAGCGTGGCGTCAGCAAACCATACTGTGTCTCTATTTACATGGTGATGATTAGAACCTGTTTGTGTCCATTTGGGACTGCCAAGGCTCTTGATTTGCGAACCCATATCTCCGATTACGTTGCAAAACTGCCAAGTATGTCGCCAAAATTCATCATTGTGCTCAATGGACCACTGGTGTAGAGACGTGTAATTGTTGATTACGGTACCTTCGGCTTTGTCTTTATTAACCTTTTCGATGAACCGTAATAAGTTGCTATTGCTGACGCGCTCAGCAGATGGTGACCAAATAGGTGCAGAATTTGGCATAGGTCCCTCTAATTTCAATTCTTTTGAATATGACCAAAAACAAAATAAAGGGGCGAACATAGCAGTGTTCGCCCCTTATCTGATCGTTTAAAGTTGTTCGGCAAGCTGAGGTAGTACCTCGAATAAATCACCAACCAATCCATAGTCGGCAACTTCAAAGATAGGAGATTCTGGATCTTTGTTGATCGCGACAATCACTTTGGATTCCTTCATTCCTGCAAGATGCTGGATGGCACCGGAAATCCCAACCGCTATATAAAGCTTAGGTGCAACGATTTTACCGGTTTGACCCACTTGTAAGTCGTTGGCAACAAACCCGGCATCAACCGCCGCGCGAGAAGCGCCAATGGCAGCACCTAGTTTATCGGCCACTTGTTCGATCAACGCGAAGTTCTCTTTGCTACCGACTCCGCGTCCACCTGACACAACCACCTCTGCCGCGCTTAATTCAGGGCGCTCTGACACGGTTTTATCGGCAGAAACCAATTCAACCATTGGAGCTGAGATAGTGACCTGCTGATGCTTAATATCAGCTTGGTTGTGACAAGTAACCGGCTCAAATGCAGACGCGCGCACGGTGATGACGCGAACGTTGTCGCTGGTGGTCACTTTGGCAAATGCGTTTCCTGCGTAAATAGGGCGGATAAAAGTGTTTTCATCGATAACTTGGACAATATCGGAAATTTGCCCAACGCCGAACTTCGCTGCTACTCGCGGTGCAAGATCTTTCCCTTTTGATGATGAGCTAGCCCAGATTGCGTCAAAACCTTCAGCAACACTCACTACAATAGGTGCGATACTCTCGGCAAATTGATGCTTAAGTTGCTCATCATCGACACAAATTACGTTTGATATACCATCAACGCGACAAGCTTGTTGAGCGACTTCTTCACACTGGTGGCCCACAACGATCAAAACATTGTCTTGGCTGACTTGTTTTGCTGCATTAACCACTTTGAGTGTGTCCGCATGCAATTGGTTATTGTCATGTTCTGCTATGATTAAGTTCTTCATGAAATCACCTTCGCTTCGTTACGCAGCTTATCGAGAAGCTCTGAGACAGATTCAACCTTGATGCCACCTTTTCTTTGCGCTGGCGGTGTGACTTCTTGGATGGTTTGGCTAAATACCACTTCAACACCCAGACTGTCAGGTGTGATTGTATCTAACGGCTTGCGCTTAGCTTTCATGATATTAGGCAAAGAGGCAAAACGCGGTTCATTCAGGCGTAAGTCAGTACTGATCACCGCAGGTAAGTTCATCGCGACCGTCATCAAGCCGCCGTCCACTTCTCTCACGACTTGAACTTTTTGATCTTCAATCTTCACGTCGGAAGCGAAAGTTGCTTGAGGCCAGTCAAGTAGGGCGGCCAGCATCTGAGCCACTTGGTTGTTGTCAGTATCAATGGATTGTTTACCCGTAATCACAAGCTGTGCTTGTTCTTGCTCAACCAGAGCTTTGAGCAGCTTAGCGACGACCAATGGCTCTATTTTGTCTTCAGTATCGATATGAATAGCGCGATCGGCACCTAACGCAAGCGCAGTACGTAGTTGCTCCTGACACTGGCTACCGCCGGCACTGACAACGATGACTTCATCTGCAATACCTTGCTCCTTTAGTCGTACGGCTTCTTCAACGGCTATTTCGCAAAATGGATTAATCGTCATCTTGACGTTATTGGTTTCAACATCGCTATGGTCCGCTTTCACGCGAACTTTAACGTAGGGATCAATGACCCTTTTGATTGGCACTAGTATTTTCACGTTAGATTCCTTTTACAGTGAAGACTATGTGTTTACAGTGAAGACGATGTGATGACGTCTTTAAAATGATGTTAATTTACCTTTACGTTTGCGTCAACTTTAAATATATTGTTGATTAACAAGTTGGCAACATGCAAAGAAAAAGGAATGCAATCATGGAAAGAGACTGCATGGAATTTGATGTTCTGATTGTAGGCGCTGGTCCCGCAGGTTTGTCTGCGGCATGCCGAATCAAACAATTAGCAGCAGAAAAAGAACAAGACCTCTCTGTTTGCGTGGTAGAAAAAGGTTCTGAAGTTGGAGCGCATATTTTATCGGGTGCGGTGTTTGAAACGCGGAGTTTGGATGAGCTTTTTCCCGACTGGGAAGAGAAAGGCGCGCCGCTCAATACCAAAGTAAACCAAGATAAAACCTACTATCTAGGCAATGACATCAATGGTCATGAACTGCCTTCTTGGGCGGTGCCTAATACGTTACATAACAAAGGTAATTACATCATAAGTTTGGGCAGTCTATGCCGATGGATGGCGTTGCAGGCTGAGAACTTGGGGGTGGAGGTCTACCCAGGTTTTACCGCCAGTCAAGCGATCATCGATGAAGATAGTCGTGTTTGTGGCGTGATCACGGGCGATATGGGATTAGATAAAAATGGTGAACAAAAAGGAAATTTCGAACCTGGTATTGAACTGCGAGCGAAGTTTACTTTATTTGCTGAAGGCGCACGGGGGCATATTGGTAAGCAGTTGATTAACCGATTTAATCTTGCTGAAGAGAAAACGCCTCAACACTACGCTATCGGTTTTAAAGAGCTGTGGGAAATCCCATCAGAGCAGCATCAGCAAGGTTTAGTAGTGCACGGATTAGGTTGGCCGTTATCAAATGAAGCTACAGGTGGCAGTTATCTCTACCATTTAGAGGGAAACCAAGTTGCCGTCGGGTTGATTGTTGACTTGAATTATAAGAATCCGCACTTGAGTCCATTTGATGAGTTTCAACGTTTTAAACACCACCCGTTGATTGAGCAATACCTCAAAAATGGGAAGCGTATTAGCTATGGCGCGAGAGCGATCACCAAGGGCGGCTTTCATTCGCTTCCCACGCAGCAGTTTGCTGGTGGCTTGTTAATTGGCTGTGATGCAGGAACACTTAACGGCGCTAAAATCAAAGGCACACACACCGCAATGAAATCTGGCATGCTTGCCGCTGAAGCAGTATGTGAAGCCCTTGAGTGTCAGTCAGTTACTGCTGATTATCAAAAGCATTTCAAACAGTCTTGGCTGTATGAAGAGCTTTATCAAGCACGTAACTTCTCAAGTGGTATTCACCGCTTTGGATCGTGGCTGGGCGGTGGTTTAGCGCTGCTGGAACATAACGTATTAAAAGGCAAAGCTAAGTGGCATATCCGCTGTGATAAGCCTGATCATCAGTCTCTGTTATTGGCGGAAAACAGCAATGAAATTGTCTATCCGAAGCCTGATGGCGTGTTAAGTTTCGATCGCCTCTCTTCTGTTTATCTATCCAATATCTTCCATGAGGAAGATCAACCATGCCACTTACGACTGGAGAACCAGCGGATTCCTATTGAGCAGAACCTTGAATTATATGCAGAGCCAGCACAGCGCTATTGTCCGGCTGGCGTGTATGAAATCGTACAGGGGGAGCAGCAGCCAGAGCTGCAAATAAATGCGGCCAACTGTATCCACTGTAAGACCTGCGACATCAAAGATCCAAGTCAAAATATTACCTGGATTCCGCCAGAAGGTGGTGGTGGTCCGAACTATCCAAATATGTAAGCGTTTGAGAATAATTTTTATTAACAATTTATTTACTTAAAGTTTGCGTTAGTTCAAATCTTTCTCGATGAACTCGATTGCAACTTAATCTTTCAGGCACTATTCTGATTTTAAATTGACGTTTACGTAAACTGAATACAAAGTTGATGCATAGGTGTAAAAGCGGTTACCAGTATCAAAGTTAGGTTTGATCAAATAGTGCTCAATGGAACGCACTTAAAATAACGAAAGGGAGATCAACTATGGTATCGGAATCGCCTCTGTTGCAGGTAAACGATATTTCATTGGCTTTTGGTGGGGTGAAAGCTTTAACTGACGTGAGCTTCCATGTGAATGAAAAGGAAATTTTTTCAATCATTGGTCCAAACGGTGCAGGTAAAACCTCAATGCTCAATTGCATCTCTGGTCGATACACACCAAACAAAGGCTCTGTAATCTTCGCTGGAGATGACGTAACTAAACGTACACCAAGCCAACGAGCTGAGTTAGGGCTGGGAAGAACCTTCCAAAACTTAGCGCTCTTTTCTCATATGTCGGTACTGGACAACATCATGGTTGGCCGACACCACCTACTGAAAAATAACTTCGTCACGGGGCCACTCTATTGGTTCTCCAATGCGCAGAAAGAAGAGATGGCGCACCGCAAATATGTGGAAGACGTGATCGATTTTCTAGAAATCCAGCACATCCGAAAAGCGACTGCAGGCACGCTATCTTACGGCTTACGTAAGCGTGTAGAGCTTGCTCGTGCCATTGCCTTAAAACCTAAGTTACTGCTGCTTGATGAACCAATGGCAGGTATGAACTTGGAAGAAAAGGAAGACATGGCACGTTACATCATGGATCTGAATGAAGAATTAGATATCACGATCATCATGATTGAGCACGACATGGGCGTGGTCATGGACATCTCTAATCGCGTTTTGGTTTTGGATTTCGGTAAACACATTGCTACGGGTGAGCCTGAAGAAGTTATGGCCAACCCACATGTGAAACAAGCGTACTTAGGCGAAGAGTTACCGACATTAGAGGAGAGTGCATAATGGCACAGCAACATAATGATTGGGCATATATAACCCGCTTAGATACCTTTCCAAAAGTGTTGCAACACAATGCCAAGAACTGGCCCGAACAAGTCGCAATGCGTGAAAAGGAGTTTGGTATATGGCGAGAGTTCACTTGGAAGGATTATGAAAACCGCGTCAAGTGGATGGCACTGGCACTACGAGATTTGGGTATTGGTGAGCAAGATGTCGTTGGTTTGCTAGGTGATAACCGCCCTGAATGGGTATGGGGCGAGTTAGCGGCACATGCGATCAAAGGTTTCTCGCTGGGCATCTATCAAGATTCTATGCACGAAGAGGTGGCGTACCTTATCAACTATGCAAAAGCAAAAGTCGTGATTGCCGAAGATGAAGAGCAATGCGACAAGCTGCTTGAGCTTGGTGATGAAATTCCTAGCGTTGAATACATTATTTACTGCGATCCTCGTGGAATGCGTAAATACGATGATCCAAGATTAATTGATGTTGAACAGGTCTACAAAAAAGGTCAGCTGATTGATAAAGCGGACCCAGACAAATATCTCAATATGGTTGTTGAAACCAAAGGCAGCGATCTTTCAATTCTTTGTACTACGTCGGGTACGACTTCTAAACCCAAATTGGCTCAGCTACACAGTGGCACGTTCTTGGATCACTGTGCGGCTTACTTGCGTGCAGACCCTCGTTCCCCAGGCGACAACTACGTTTCTGTTCTGCCTTTGCCTTGGATTATGGAGCAGGTTTACGTGGTTGGTCAGGCGTTGATTTCTCGTCAAATCGTTAACTTTGTGGAAGAACAAGAAACCATGATGTCCGACTTGCGTGAAATCGGTCCAAACTTTGTGCTGTTAGCGCCACGTGTGTGGGAAAACATTGTGGCAGACGTGTCTGCACGAATGATGGATTCGACACCGTTTAAGCAAAAGATGTACAAACTGGGCATGAGCTTAGCCAACAAAGCGCTGGAGCAGGGTAAACGCTCTAAGTTGGCTGAATGGATTCTTCTGCGTGCTCTGCGTGACCGTTTAGGGTTTTCGAACCTGACATCTGCGGCAACCGGCGGTGCGGCGATGGGACCGGATACTTTCCGTTACCTACAAGCTATTGGTGTGCCACTTAAGCAGCTTTATGGTCAGACCGAAATGTGTGGCGCATACACCGTGCACCAAGCGGATGATGTGGATTACGATTCCGTTGGTGTTGCGTTTGATAATGCAGAAGTGAAAGTCATCAACCCGGACAGCAATGGCGTTGGTGAAATCATCGCGAAAAGTACAGGCATGTTTACTGGCTACTTAAACAACCAAGCAGCATATGATGAAGATGTTCAAGATGGTTGGATGCACACAGGCGATGCGGGCTATTTTAAAGATTCCGGTCACTTGGTGGTGATTGATCGTCTGAAAGATATGTCGGAAACCAGCCATGGCGACCGTTATTCGCCACAGTTTATCGAAAACAAACTCAAGTTCTCGCCGTTTATTGCAGAAGCCGTGGTGGTAGGTAAAGGTCGACCTTGGCTGTCTGCCATCATCTGTATTCGCTATGCGATCGTCGCGAAGTGGGCAGAGCAACGCGGCTTGGCATTTACCAACTACACCAACTTATCTGCTCAACCAGAAGTGTACCAAGCGATTCGTGAAGAAGTTCAAAAAGTGAACGAATCCCTGCCGGATGCACAGAAGATCAGCAAATTCATTCTACTTTACAAAGAGCTGGATGCCGACGATGGAGAGCTAACTCGCACACGTAAAGTACGCCGTGGTGTGGTTGCAGAGAAATACAGAGACATCATCGAAACCATCTACAGCGACGATCCAAAAGTCGATGTCGATACAGTGATCACTTATCAAGATGGCACCAAAACACGCATTCAAACGTCGCTAGTTATTGAAACGCTTATTGAGCATGAGCCAACACTAGTGGATAGCGAACAACGGAGGATCGCATAGTGAATACGGATTTATTACTGCAACTCGTCATTAATGGCGTGATCGTTGGCATGTTGTATGGCGTTGTCGCCATGTGCTTTGTATTGATTTACAAATCGACCCAGGTGGTCAACTTTGCTCAGGGTGAGTTCTTGTTGATTGGCGCATGGGTATGTTGGGCGGCATTGGTACACCTACAGTTACCGTTTTTTATTGGCTTTTTACTCACGCTCGCATTCATGATGATTTTTGGTATCGCCGTGCAAACCATTGTGCTCAGACCGTTGATTGGTGAACCGATTATCTCTGTGATCATGGTGACCATCGGTCTATCGATGTTCTTCCAAGCGCTGATGAAGTGGATATTCGGCGTCTCGGCTGTTTCGTATCCGCAAGTGTTCGAAACCAACGTGGTGAATATCGGAGGTTTGAATGTTGAGTTTGCTTACATTCTGAGCTTGATCTTCTCAATGCTCATCATGGGCGCGTTCTACTGGTTCTTCAAATTCAGCAAAATGGGTCTGGCAATGCGCGCAACGGCATTCAACCAGCAAGTAGCCCAGAGTCTTGGCATTTCCATCAAGAAAGTGTTCGCCATCAGTTGGGCCATTTCGGCAATGGTATCTGCAACAGCAGGGATTGTTATCGGTATCGTTAACGGCGTATCTGACGCGCTATCCATTATTGGTATCAAAGTTTTCCCAGCCGTTATTTTAGGTGGCTTAGATTCGGTAGTCGGCGCAATTGTCGGTGGTATTACCATCGGGGTGCTAGAAAACTTGGCTGAGTTTTTTGATAGCCAATACCTGCAAGTGGGTAACTTATACAACATCGCACCATTCTATGTGCTGTTAATCATTCTTGCCTTCAAGCCATATGGCCTGTTTGGTACCAAAGATATTGAGCGTATTTAAGGAGAAATAACATGGCTCAACTTAGCATGCGCCCATGTGGGGATTTTCGAACCACATATAAAAGCGATACGCCAATTTTTGAAACCAAAACCATCAGAAGCCTTGCGATTGCAGGTGTCATCGCCATGCTGGCAGCACCGCTGGTCTTGGATATTTACTTCCTAAACCTGTTTATTCAGATTGCATACCTCGGTATCGCGGCATTGGGCTTAAACATTCTGGTTGGTTTTACCGGACAAATCTCGCTAGGTCACGGTGCGTTCTTTGGCTTTGGCGCCTTTGCATCGGCTTGGCTAAATAACCAGTTTAACATTCCAGTCGTGTTTGCGATTCCGCTTGCGGGTTACTTAACCATGATTGTGGGGATGCTGTTTGGTCTGCCAGCGGCTCGAATTAAAGGTTTATATCTAGCTATCGCAACGTTGGCGGCGCAGTTTATTCTAGAGGACTTCTTTGCTCGCGCAGATTGGTTCAGTGGCGGCTCATACGGTGCAAGCGCGAACCCAATTAATTTGTTTGGCTTTGAGTTTACGACCGACGAAAGCTTCTTCTACATCGCTCTGTTTGCGCTGATCTTCATGTATATGTGGGCATCAAACTTAATCCGTTCTCGTGACGGTCGCGCGTTTGTCTCAGTACGAGATCACTATCTGTCAGCAGAGATCATGGGCATCAACCTAACCAAGTATCGTCTGCTCTCATTTGGAGTGTGTGCATTCTATGCGGGCATCGGGGGTGCACTCTACGGACATTATCTAGGGTTTGTATCAGCAGAAGGCTTCACCATCATGATGTCTATCCAGTTCTTGGCAATGATCATCATTGGTGGCTTGGGTTCAGTCAAAGGCACATTGATGGGGACGATATTTATCGTATTGCTGCCTGAAGTTTTGGAGTTTGGCGTAACGGGGCTTTCAGCGTTTGGTGATACCACCGCTTTCACTGATGGTCTGGCTTACTTCAAAGAAATGGCGATTGGTCTAGTCATCATGCTGTTCCTCATTTTCGAACCTCAAGGATTATCGCATCGCTGGCAACAGATTCGAGCATATTGGAAACACTATCCGTTCTCATATTAACGTGGAATTAAGTGGAATATACCTCAATAACAAGGACAACGAGTTATGAACAAAGGACATTTAGCGACAACGTTGGTGCTGTCATCTGCACTGTTTACTACCGCAACTTGGGCAAAAGATTCTGTGTTTGTCGGGCAATTAGTCGACTTTTCTGGACCAACTGCCTATGTGAGCAAGCCTTATGGTTCTGGCGTGCGAGACGCATTGCGTTGGATTAACCAAAACGGTGGCATTAACGGTACCGAGCTCGAATTTGAAACAGTAGACATGGCGTACAAAGTACCAGTGGCGATTTCTAACTATAAACGTTGGGTGGCGCGTAAAGACATGGTTGCGCTGCAAGGCTGGGGTACGGCGGATACCGAAGCACTTATTTCGTTTGTTACCAAAGACAAAGTGCCGGTGTTCTCTGCTTCTTACTCTGGTCACTTAACTGACCCAACTGGCAAAAACCCAAAAACCGCGAAACCAGCGCCTTATAATTTCTTTTATGGTGCGTCGTACTCAGATGCGTGCCGTGCGCTAGTTAAGTGGGCGAAAGAAGATTGGGAATCTAAGGGCAATCAAGGTGCGCCGAAATTTACGCACATTGGCGATAACCATCCATTCCCGAATGCGCCAAAAGAAGCGTGTGCAGAGTACGCCAAAGAGCTTGGTTTTGATGTGCAAAACCCAGTCGTTGTGTCACTAAAACCAGGGGACTTCAAAGCGCAATGTTTGTCGCTGAAAGAGTCAGGCACCAACTACGGTTACATTGCTAATATCGGTAGCTCGGTTATCTCACTAGTGAAGTCTTGTAACACGGTTGGGACAGAGTTCCAGTACATGGCAAACATTTGGGGCGGCGATAAGCCAGTGCTTGAAGCAGCAGGCGATGGCCTTAAAGATTACGTTTTCCCAGGTATGACAGCGTTTTGGGGAGATGATAATGAAGGCATGAAACTGGTCCGTGAGATTTCTAAGCAGTCTGAATCAGAGCCGGGCGAATTCAGAACTCACCATTACATTCGCGGTATTTGTTCTGCGTTCTATATGAAAGAAGCAATGGAGTGGGCGAAAGACAACGGTGGCATCACAGGTGAAAACATCAAGAAGGGCATGTATGTCCATGACAACTGGGTACCACAAGGCTTAGAAGGTGTTTGTGTCCCTGCGAACTGGAAACCGGAAGATCACCGAGGCACAACAACCGTGAACGTCTTTATGGGCAACAACGATGGCGGCGCAGTTGATATTAAGAAAGTATCTCAGGTGACATTGTCACGTCGTGACGATTGGCTAGGTTACTAATCTACGACTTATTAATAACAAAGCTTACTGAAAATAAGGATGGGTGAGAGAACACTCTCACCCTAGCAAGGAGTAGCTTGATGGCTGAATTAGCAACGAATATCGAACCGGCAGAAATACTGCTTTCAGTGAACAACATTGAAGTCGTCTACGACGAAGTAATACTAGTACTTCGCGGTGTGAGTTTAGAAGTTCCAAAAGGGCAGATTGTGACCTTACTGGGCGCCAACGGTGCGGGTAAATCCACAACGTTGAAAGCCATTTCTGGTTTATTGAAAACCGAAGATGGTGAAGTGACGCGCGGCGAAATCAACTTCATGGGCGAGCGTATAGACAACAAAAGCCCGGAAGAGATCGTCCGTTCGGGCATCTTCCAAGTTATGGAAGGGCGCCGAATTGTTGAAGATATGACGGTAATAGAAAATCTTCGCTTAGGCGCTTATACACGCACTGACAGCGAAGTTGAACAAGACATCGAAATGGTGTTTGACTATTTCCCGCGACTCAAAGAGCGCACTGGCCTGGCGGGCTATTTGTCTGGCGGTGAGCAACAAATGTTAGCGATTGGCCGAGCGTTAATGGCTCGACCGAAGATGATTTTGTTGGACGAACCGTCTATGGGGCTTTCTCCGCTGCTAGTTAAAGAAGTATTCAGCATTATTAACAAGATCAACAAAGAGCAAGGTATTACCATGCTTTTGGTTGAACAGAATGCCAACTTCGCTCTTCAAGCGGCCGATTACGGTTACATCATGGAATCAGGCAAAATCGTATTGGATGGCAGCAAGCACGAATTGCTAAACAATGAAGACGTAAAAGAATTCTACCTTGGCGGCGGCGATGAAGATCGCAAGAGCTTTAAGAATCTGAAATCTTACAAACGTCGTAAGCGTTGGTTGTAAGGAGCAAGGATGAACGAACTATTTGATGCGAAAGAATCGTTGTCTCTACAGGCGCGAGAAGAGTCGCTGTTTCAACGTTTGCCAGCGCTGATTGAAAATTCGAAAGCCAATAGCGAACATTACGCAGCGCATTTTTCTGAGTTAGATCCTACATTGGCAAACAATCGTGAAGGGCTTGCTCAGTTCCCGATTACACGTAAGTTCAATGTACCTAATCAGCAGCAACTTAAACCGCCGTTTGGTGGCTTAAATAGCGTTGCCATTGGTCAAATGGCACGTGTTTTTCAGTCTCCTGGGCCTTTATATGAGGCTCAAACGGATGAGGCCGATTTCTGGCGTATGGGGCGCGCGTTTCACGCAGCTGGGTTCTGTGCGGGTGATTTAGTGCATAACACGCTCTCTTACCATTTCTCTCCTGGCGGATTTATTATGGATGGTGGCGCAAGGGCTTGTGGCTGTGCGGTATTTCCGGCTGGAGTAGGCAATACCGAAGCGCAAATAGAGGCAATTAAACAGCTTCAACCTAATGGTTACACTGGTACACCTTCGTATTTGCTGACGTTGCTACAAAAGTATCAAGAGAAATACAATGAGCTGCCTAGCTTTGAGAAAGCTCTGGTCTCTGGTGAAGCGGTTACAGCAGACATGGAACAGATGTTTGAGGAAAAAGGCATTGCAGTCTTTCAAGCCTACGCAAGTGCAGAGCTTGGTTTGATTGCTTATCAAGTGTCTGGTGAACAAGGATTAGTGATTGCCGAAGATATTATTGTTGAAATCGTTGATCCTGATGGTGTTCCTGTACAACCGGGAGAAGTCGGTGAAGTCGTTGTAACGTCGCTCGATGAGAAGTTCCCGCTGATTCGCTACGCAACGGGAGATTTATCGGCATACCTAGAGACAAGTTCTGATTCTTCACGCACGAATGCACGAATTAAGGGCTGGATGGGACGAGCAGACTCCGCGGTGAAAGTAAAAGGGCTGTTTGTTTATCCGCATCAGATCCAAGAAGTCTGTCGTCGCCACGATATTAAAGGCTCCTTGAAAATTGAGCGCGATGGCTTCAACGATGCCATTACTTTCTGTTGTCATGATGTGCATGTATCAGCAGAGGACATTCAAGCAACACTCCAGTCTGTCACTAAACTGAAAGGCAATGTCCAGTTTGTACCGAACCAAGCGGAGCAGCCGTTAATCAATGATCTTCGCAGTTAACTCATTGGTGGCATAAGTGCAGTAGAAAGTGGTTGTCATAAAAAACTAACAACGTCAGACAAAAGGCTAGAAAAGGGATACCACATTGCGCTGCGTATTCCTTTTTTTTTTACTACCGCAATCAGGGAGCGGGTAAATGAAACAGGCACCAATGATTAACACACAATTCTGGGATGATTTGTTTATCCGAGGCACTATGCCTTGGGATGCCCAATCGACACCTCAAGAACTCAAGGACTATCTCGACAATTCACTTCATGTAGGCCAGTCAGTGTTTATTCCTGGGTGCGGTGCCGCTTATGAACTGAGCACTTTTATTCAATATGGGCATGACGTGATCGCGATGGATTACAGCCAAGAAGCGGTAAAAATGGCGCAATCAGCGTTAGGTAACTACAAAGATAAAGTCGTATTGGGTGATGTATTTAATGCCGATTTTTCTCACTCGTTTGATGTCATTTACGAGCGGGCCTTTCTCGCAGCACTACCGAGAGACATGTGGTCAGAATACTTTGCTATGGTGGATAAATTATTGCCAAGCGGAGGTTTTCTAATTGGTTTTTTCGTCATTGATGATAATTACCTATCACGCTTCCCTCCATTTTGTTTGAGAAGTGGGGAACTGGCATCTTTTCTAGAGCCCACGTTTGAACTTGTGGAATCCTCAGTGGTGGTAAACAGTGTTGAGGTTTTTAAAGGCAGAGAACAATGGATGGTGTGGCAGAAACGTTAGTCGTCACTGAGACTTCATTAGAAAGTATTCGCGGAAACTGTCTGGTTCTTTGTGAATCGCTGATACATAAGTCTTCACTCTATGCCTGATGGAATGCTCACATAGTTTGTCGGTTTGTGTGAAAAATTAATTTCTCGTTGCTGGTTTAAGTTGTTGAGATATCTCTAACAGCGGTTGAGTGGTTGAGTTTATTGCTGGCACGGGTTATGTGCTCAGAGCGTAAAGCGACAGATCAGCATCGATCCGAAAGGTAGTAGAACGTCTCTTACTGATCTGTCTATTTCATGCTTATACTATTTTAGGTTGACCATCTGATGCGGTGGCACCGCCGTCTACAGGTAGGTTTGCGCCATTAATGAAAGATGCGTCATCACTTGCCAAGAAAGTCACGACAGACGCAATTTCTTCAGGTTCGGCTGCTCGGCCAAGCGCAATGCGCTCATTGAATTTATCGCGGATGTCCTGCGGCCAGCCGTTTGTCATGTTGGTTTTTACTAAACTTGGGCATACGGCGTTAATTCTTACCCCATCCGCACCATGGTCCAATGCCATCGCTCGGGTAAGGTTCACCACTGCGCCTTTACTCGCGCAATAGAATGCGGCACCCCAGTCACCACCCAAACCGGAAACGGACGCGGTATTTACCATACAACCTTTCGTTTTTAAGAGTTCAGGTAAAGCAAATTTCGCGCAATAAACAACACCATCAATGTTGACACCAGAGATCTTCTTCCAGTCTTCCACACTACCTTCAATCACGGTACCAGGGACATGTACGCCAGCATTGTTTACTAAAATATCCAGTTTACCGAAACGGGTAACAACATCAGAAATCAGTGCTGCGACTTTGTCTGGATCAGAAACATCAATGGAATGCGCAGACACACGCTGTTTATCAAAGCCCTCAACGGCGTTTGCCAACTGCTCTTCATTCCAATCGGCAAGAGCGACGTTTGCGCCTTCTTCATACAAACGTTTTGCGATGGCCAAACCAATGCCATTGGCAGAGCCAGTCACGAGTGCGACTTTATTTTTTAATCCTCTCATGCGATTTCTCCTTCGAAACTTACAAAAACGGGATCTTGATTTTTCTCTGTGCGCGGCAACATCAGTTTGTCGTTGTCGCTGTAATCTACGGGGATAGCCACCACTGCTGGTCCTTCAACGTCCATTGCTTTATTCAATGTCGGTAGCAATTCGTGTTGACTAGTCACTGCGAAGCCTTTCGCGCCAAATGATTCGGCGTACGCCTTGAAATCAATTGGTCCAAATTTCACACCAGAGCAGCGCTGATATTTGTTGATTTCTTGCATTTCTACCATGTTGTAGGCGTTATCAACCCACACAATATGGACGATATTGCAGTTCAGTCTAACCGCGGTTTCTAACTCCATGCTCGATTGCATAAAACCGCCGTCTCCCGATATCGATACCACTTTGCTACCAGGTTTTAGTAGGCTGGCACCAATGGCCCATGGTAGTGCAACGCCCATTGTTTGTTGGCCGTTAGACACCAGCATTTGGCGAGCTCGAAAACAACTTAAGTAACGAGCGATCCAGATGTGGAAGCTCCCCATATCAAGACATAGCGTGGTATCTGGTGTGATGATAGATTGCATGGCTTTAATCAGTGCCAGTGGATGAAATCCTTGCTTGTGATAGACATTGGGATAGGTTTTGATCACTTGCCGTTGCAGTGCTACCTCTTCCAGTACTGAAAGTGCCGTTGGGGAAAGGCGGGCATATTCAGAGATATAGCTGCCCATCTTGTCTAATGACTGCGCAATGTTTCCGACGATTTCAACACAAGGCTGATAATTAAGTTGGTATTCTGCTGGTTCAATATCGAGGTGAATCACTGGGTTGCGGTGGCTGTTCCAAAGCTCAGGGTCATACTCTATTGGGCTAAAGCCGATGGTGAGAATTAAATCGGCGTCCCGCAGTAAAACATCGCCAGGTTGGTTATTAAACAAACCGACACGCCCAGCAAAGTGATGATAGTAATTGATGTCTACCGTGCCGGCGGCCTGGTAAGTGCCGACAACGGGTAGCTGCGTATTTTGAAGAAATCGGGCGATAGCAGCAGCGTTTTTACTGCGGCTCGCGTGAAGGCCAAGTAAAACCACACAGCGCTTTGCTTTACTGATTCGACTGACCGCTTCTTCGATTGCTGCGATGTCTGCGCAACCAGGCTGTGTGTAAGGCGAGGGGACAATAATGTCCGTTTGGGTTTGCTCGGATAAAACATCTTGGGGGAGACTCAAAAAGCAAGCCCCAGGACGACCTGACTCTGCGATACGAAATGCGTTCGCCATGATCTCGCTTGCGGCGTCCACATGCTGCACTTCAGCACTGAACTTAGTAATAGAGCGAAAAATACTGACGGTATCCATGCTCTGGTGTGTTTGTTTTTGCTGGTCAGTTCGTTTCACCGCACCACCGATAGCAATCAGCGGATCGCCTTCGGAGTTTGCTGTTGCAACCCCCGTAACTAGATTTCCACAGCCAGGGCCTGACGTAACCATGGTGACGCCTGCTTTGCCGGTTAGTCTTCCCATAACGCCCGCCATAAATGCGCCGTTAGCCTCGTGACGTACAGGAATCATTTGGATGTTAGTGTCTTCAATCGCATCGAACAGTCGATCGATTTTTGCACCGGGAATACCGAAAATGTACTTAATGCCGAGAGACTCTAGCTGTTGAGCGATCAACTGAGATCCATTTTTATTTGAAGGTTTGGATTGCATTTGTTGTCCTTATTATTTGCCTGACTTTGTTACTTTTCCGCCTTTTCTATGGCGGTATTTATATCTTCCGGAGCCAAATCGGCGTTGAGGAAGTCTGTCGATACCGGGGTATCAATCACTAGCCGCGAGACTTTGCCAATCTGGAGGAACCCTGACGAAATGCTGTAATCCTGAATATGACCACCTCCTTGGCGGTCATCGGTAATAAAGTGTTCGTGATAGCCGGGCACATTGATGCCAGTCGTATATTTAGGACTGCGAAAGCCGGCGACCACTCCTTGCTTATGTGTGAAGCGGAACGTTGGTTGTTCTTTGACCACTTCAAGCATTGGCCGATAAGGGCGTGTTTGTTTAGGTACGGTGCGAGTACGAACTGAATCGAAAACGCCATCAATGCGCACTGCGCAAAATAGGTTATCGCTTGGAACCAGGTCGTCTATGAGGCTATGGACTTCATGACGTGACATGCGCGATGTCAGTGGCAGCTCGATATCAGGCTTAAAAAAAGTCATGACAGCAAAGGGCGTTTTTTGCGCCAGGTCTGCCGGGTTTGCGGAGCCATCCGACTTGAGTTGAAAAACTTCCTTATCAAACGCAATCAACTCACCATCCAATTCATTGAACGTACCTAAACCAAAATCCCCATGTTTCAGCAGTTCTTCTATGGTTGTTGAGCCTTCGTAAACACCAGCGA
Source organism: Vibrio sp. Vb1026 (assembly GCF_033338745.1). Classification (NCBI taxonomy): domain Bacteria; kingdom Pseudomonadati; phylum Pseudomonadota; class Gammaproteobacteria; order Vibrionales; family Vibrionaceae; genus Vibrio; species Vibrio sp. Vb1026. Next base: position 76,267 of record NZ_JAWOTH010000002.1, on the reverse strand, counting down.
TCAAAGCACTCATTAACGAAGTCTGATAAATCTCACCATCTCCGGTAACGTGATGGTATTCAGAAAATTCTTTCGCTACTTCAAGCGAACAAGCACATAGAGGGTTATAAAATCCACGCATGAGTAAGACCAGTTATGCAATGAAGAGTATATTTAGATTGACTTCTACACGGTGCTAAATCCAATATAAAAAAGATTTATTTTGATATGGAAAATATATGGAATTTCGCTACCTGAAGTATTTTGTCGCGGTCGCCGAGACTCGTCACTTTACCCGAGCAGCTGAACAGTTAGGGATTGCGCAACCTCCTTTGAGTCAACAAATCAAAAAGCTAGAGCACGAGCTTGGCGTGGACTTATTTAAGCGCTTGTCTAGAGGAGTAGAACTGACCCATGCAGGGCAAGTCTTTTATACGGATGCGGTAAATATTCTTGCTGATGTGGAACGCGCTAAAGCAAAAGCTCGTCAGATTGCTCGTGGTGAAAATACGCAGGTTAAAATTGGGTTCGCGACGTCAACATCAACCTGCATTAAGGTATTGGAGAGGATTGGGCGTATTCAAGAGAATGGGGTTCATTTACAGACGGCGGAACTATCAATGCCAGAGCTTGCCACTCAGTTAAAAAGCAAACAACTTGATCTCGCAATCATGCGGCTACCCTGTTACGCCAGTGAGCCTTTTGAGCACAAGGTGTTGTTTAACGACCCGTTTGTCGCGGTGATTCCGGCGGGGCACGAACTGGCAAAATATCCCTGTATCCAGATGAAACAGTTGAGAGGCCATAAAATTTTACTGTTTCCACGAGAGACTGGACCCGCACTGTTTGATGGCATGAGTACACTTTTTGCCGACGCAGGAGTAAGGCTCGAACCACAGTTCGCAGCACCGCAACTTCGTACGACGATTGCCATGGCGCAGGCTGGGTTAGGTATCGCTCTCGTTCCGCGCTCACTGGCTGAACATCTCGATGATTCCGCGACAGTCGCCGAGATTGATGATATCCCCCTAACCAGTCGTGTTGTCGTTGCTTGGGAGGCGTCTAATCTCAATAAACAAGCGTTAAAAGTAGCCATGCACATCGGTCATGTTGAGGCTTAAAGATGAGTCATCGAATTGGCTCTGATAGCCACAGGCAAATGTGATACTCTCACTCGTTATATGCAAAGCTATGCTTTGGTTGAATAGACAAATCTTACTCAACGAATAGAACTTACTGAGGATGTACCAATGATATACGCTGCGGTCTTTGATATGGACGGGTTGCTGATTGATTCAGAACCTTTGTGGAAGGAAGCGGAAAAGCAGGTGTTTTCATCAGTTGGTGTCCAAGTGACCGAAGTGCTGTCAAAGCAGACTGCAACTATGACGACAGGTGAAGTAACAAGGTTTTGGTATGAACGTAATCCTTGGCAAGAAAAGAGCCTAGAGGAAGTAGAGAATGCTGTTGTGGATAAAGTGGAGGCATTAATAATTGAAAAAGGATGCGAATTAGAGGGTGTTACAGAAACACTCAAATTGCTTAAGGAAAAAGGGTTTAAGATAGGGTTGTCTACTAATTCACCTTATCAACTCATTCCCATCATTTTGAACAAACTCGGTATTGCCAGTTACTTTGACGCGATATCATCGTCAGACGATGTAGAGCAGGGTAAGCCAGAGCCAGATGTCTACCTTTCAACAATCAATAAACTAGGTGTAGATTCAAGTAACTGTATTGCCTTTGAAGACTCTTATTCGGGTATGCTTGCGGCAACACGAGCAAACATAAAAACAGTCGTGATACCTCAACCTGATAAGTTCTACCAAGAGTTTAATGAAGCCAGTCTAAAGCTGCAAAAGCTATCAGAGTTTAATGAAAGCCATTTGGCGAGTTTAATGGACTTGAGTTTGAAAGCAACACTTGCACCAACACCGCATGAAAGTTTTTTAGAAGAAGGACTTGATTGTGAATAGCCGGTCGCTGAAAAAATACCTACTGCCAATGTTCTTATTGGTTTTACCTATAGAATCATTCGCAAAAGATACAACTATGTTGGACGAGCTCAATAATCGATTTGTTACATTTGAAAGGCGATTTGATGATTGTATCAACTCTGCTTCTCAAAGTGATATGAGTGAAAACATTGTCAGTCAGATTCAAGCGCTTAATATTGATTTTGAAATTTCGGTTGGCTATTTATACAAACAATCACTTTATTTATGCTCTGATGATGAATTCAGTGATTTAGCAAGAATTATCATGATAATTGAAACCTCCGATAATGATGGATTGCAATTATCAAAGGCAAAAGCTAGTCAAATTAGAAAGCTACTTTTTAGCAAAGTGGATTTACGTTTAGAGTCGAAGTTTCAAAGTTTACCGCAAGATAAAAAGGAAGCATTACTGAGCATTGCGAAAAAGCTTGAACCTTTTGATCTCGTAAGCATGCATGAACGACTTCAGGCAATGTAGACTTATGAAAGAATGTTTTGAGTAGATTCTTAACGCTTGGCTTTTTCATTAAGATTGAGTATTAGGTTCAACGCCTCTAGCTCTTACACAAGATCTAGAGGCATCCATTTTTTATTGACTTAAAAATGCCGCGCTAAGATTTTAACCCTGCAGCGGTCATCATGACGCGAAATAACATAGACACTAACCCTAATGCAGCGACGCTAACGACCCATATTCCAATCATCCAAGCCCATTGGCGGCACCAATTTTTGATTTTCATACTCACTCCTTATCAACTCGTTAATGGTACGCTTCGCCTTCTTTTACTTTTCCGGAGAAGACGTTGTAACTCCAAAAGGTGTAAGCCAGAATGATCGGGATGATGATCACTGCTCCAACGAGCATAAAGCGCTGACTGCTTGCAGGAGCCGCTGCTTCCCATATTGATATGCTAGGAGGAATGATATTTGGCCAGATACTGATGCCAAGCCCAGCGAACCCGAGAATCACGATCACTAACGCCATCACGAAAGGGCTGCGCTCTTTACGCTTTTTAACGGAGTCGGCAATCTTCAAACATACCAGCCCAGTAATGACAGGTACGGGCAGTAAGTAGAACAAATTAGGCAGAGAAAACCATCTTTCCGCAATGGCAGGGTAAGCAAGTGGAGTCCAAGCGCTCACAATGACTAATGCGGAGATCATCGCCAGTAGTGTTTTGTTAGTGAAGCGGTGCATCGTGTTTTGCAGTTCACCTTCCGTCTTCATGATGAGCCATGTGCTACCAAGCAGCGCGTACGTTGCGACTAAACCCAAACCACAGAAGATGGGAAAAGGGCTGAGCCAGTCGAGTTGGCTACCTACGAAGACGCGGTTTTCCACCGCAAAGCCTTGAATTACCGCGCCAACAACGATGCCTTGGAAAAACGTGGTTAAAATCGAGCCGACCATAAAAGAGCGATCCCAGAACTTTAAGTGGTTTTCCAATGCTTTAAAGCGAAACTCAAATGCGACTCCACGAAAGATCAAAGCAATCAACATCAACGTTAAAGGGATGGTTAGCGCTTCAATAATCACCGCGTAAGCCATCGGAAAAGCGCCAAATAGAGATGCGCCTCCAAGCACAATCCAAGTTTCGTTACCGTCCCAAACTGGCGCGACACTGTTGACCATGACGTCTTTTTGTTTTTCATCCTTGATGAAGGGCATCAGTATTCCAATACCCAAATCGAAGCCATCCATGATGATGTACATCAAAGTGGCAAAAACGATGATCGCGAACCAAATCACGGATAAATCAAAATGCATATTCTTTACCTTAACTTTGTGACAAATTCTAGATGCGGCCTGAAACGGTCGTCATGTCGTGCTCATCGTGTTCGATTGCATCGGGGCCTTTCTTGATTTGGTGGATCATGTAGTAATACCCAAAACCAAACACCAAGCTGTACACAACAAGGAAACACAGCAGGCTGATGCTCATTTGTAGGTCTCCGTGTGCAGAAACCGCATCACGCGTTTTTTGTACGCCATACACGACCCAAGGTTGCCGACCAACCTCTGTCGTAAACCAGCCAGCGAGTATTGCGATAAGACCAGATGGCCCCATAAATAATGAAAACTTGAGGAACCAACGCGAGGTATAAAGCGTGTTCTTTTTTCGTAACCATATGCTGTAGAAGCTCTGAAAAATCATCAGAAGTCCTAGCCCGACCATGATTCGAAATGACCAAAAGACGATAGGTGAGTTCGGTCGTTCCTCTTTCGGGAAGTCTTTCAGCGCCGGGATTGGCTCAGTTAAACTGTGGCGTAGGATCAAACTTCCTAAAACAGGAATTTCTAAGGCATAGTCTGTGCGTTCTTGTTCCATGTTTGGCATGCCGAACAATATCAATGGGGTTGGTTTGCCATCGCTGTTATCCCAATGTCCTTCGATGGCAGCGATTTTGGCGGGCTGGTGTTCCAGAGTGTTTAGCCCGTGCACATCGCCAATCACGGCTTGGAGTGGCGCAAGGAACACTAAGATCCCGAGCGACATCGAAAACATGGTTTTTACCGCAGTCGATTGATTGCCTCTCAATAAATGCCAAGCGGCTGACGCGCCTACAAAGAGTGCTGAACTGACAAAAGCTGCGACGCTCATGTGCGCCAAACGATAAGGAAATGAAGGATTGAAAACGATAGCAAACCAGTCAGTTGGCACCACACGTCCGTCGACAATTTCATAGCCTTGTGGCGTTTGCATCCAACTGTTGGAGGCGAGAATCCAGAACGTCGAAATGATCGTTCCTAACGCCACCATCGAGGTTGCAAAAAAGTGCAGCTTTTCACCGACGCGACGCCACCCAAACAGCATTACGCCAAGAAATCCGGCTTCGAGAAAGAAAGCCGTTAACACTTCATAAGTCAGTAATGGGCCTGTGATAGAACCAGCGAAGTCGGAGAAACCACTCCAGTTGGTGCCGAATTGATAGGCCATGACAAGACCAGATACAACACCCATTCCAAAGTTAACCGCAAAAATTTTCGACCAGAAGTGATAGAGCTTTTGGTAATCGGGATTACGTGTTTTTAGCCATAAGCCTTCCAGCACGGCGAGATAGGTGGCCAAACCTATGGTGATAGCGGGGAAAATAATATGAAAGGATACCGTAAAGGCGAACTGTATCCGTGCAAGCATAAATGCGTCGAGGCCAAACATTAAACTTCCTTTGATCTTTTAAGTTTTATGAGAGAGCTATTTTAAAAGGAGCGGAATGAGGGAAGTAGGTACAGACAGTGACTATAAACCTATAACAGATTAAATATTGAAGTGTTATTATTTTGAATTCGGCTTTATGGAAGGGGATTTGCGTTTGGCGAAGTATCAAGAGTTAGTGGAACAGCTTAAAAGGCAGATAAAATCGGGGATATGGCATCCGGGTGACAAGCTGCCTTCGCTGCGTCGCCAATCTGAACACTCGGGTTTGAGCTTGATGACGGTGTTGCACGCGTATCAAATTCTGGAATCTCAAGGCTGGGTCACGTCACAGCCGCGATCTGGTTATCGAGTCGCGCCCAATATTAAGAGCTCAAATGAACCCCAAGCGCCAGCCGCGGTTTCGTGGACAGAGCAGGTAGACATCAATGAGTTTATCTTTGATGTTCTGCAGGCGAGTAAAAATCCATCCATGATCAACTTTGGCTTTGCCTATCCAGACCCAAGTTTGTATCCACGCTATCACGTGAATCGGGCGATGAGCGCAGCCGCTCGCAATATGCCGATTTCCACCACCTTTGATAACTTACCGCCGGGAAACGAACAATTACGCACCATCATCGCGAAGCGTTATGCTGCGAAAGGCATTGAAATTTCACCCGATGAAATTGTCATTACGGCAGGCGCGCTGGAGGCGTTAACGCTCAGTTTGCAAGCCAGCACAAGACCGGGAGATTGGGTGGTTGTGGAGTCGCCTGCATTTTATGGTGCATTGCAATCCTTAGAGCGGTTAGGTTTGAAAGCGCTCTCAGTAAGAACAGACCCAGTCACGGGCATTGACCTAGACTCATTGGAACGAGCGCTGCAAACACACGATGTGAAAGCGTGCTGGCTGATGTCGAACTTCCAGAATCCTCTGGGTTTTACGCTTTCCAACGAGAAAAAACAAAAGCTGATTGAACTGACACAGCGATATAACGTGCCAGTGATTGAAGATGACGTGTACAGCGAACTGCATGCAGGGAATGACTCGGTTTATCCACTAAGAATGTTTGATGACACGGGCAATACCATGTTGTGCTCCTCGTTTTCAAAATCATTAATCGCAGGGCTACGTATTGGTTGGGTTGCGGCGGGAAAGCGGGCGCTAGAGGTACAAAAGTTACAGTTAATGAGTACATTAGCGACGAGTGCACCAGTGCAAATGACATTGGTACACTATTTAACAAGCCGCAATTATGAATCTCATTTGAAGCAGTTACGGAAAAAGCTGTTTGAACGTAAAAGTAAGATGACGGTTCTGCTTAGTGAGCTGTTACCTGAAGCAGTCAAAGTGTTAAGCCAAAGCGGTGGGTACTTTATTTGGTTAGAGCTTCCCAAGCATATTGATGCCTTGCAGATATATCGAGAAGCGCTAAAAGGTAATATCAGCATCGCACCGGGAAAGATGTTCAGCCTGACAGAACAATACGATCACTGTATTCGTCTTAACGCTTCTTTTGAGCTCAATGACAAATATGTTCATGCTCTCAATCTGCTCGCTAATATTATTCGCGAGCATTTGGCGAAATAGCGACTTTCTTCAGTTTTTTGGTTTAATGGAGCGCGCCGGATTTCCAACAACTCGATCGCCCGGCGCAACGTCTTTGGTTACGACAGAGCCAGCGCCGACGACGGCCTCATCGCCAATGGTCACGCCCGGCAGTATGATTGCGCCCCCACCAATCCAAACGTTATTGCCAATTGTTACCGGTTTGGCGATCTCATCTCCGGCTAAGCGTCTTTGTGTATCGAGTGAATGAGCGGCTGTGTAAATTTGCACTCTAGGCCCAATCATGACGTTCGCGCCAACCTCAACCTGCCCATTGTCCAGAATAATGGCATCCCAGTTGATGTAGGTGTTTTCTCCGATGGACAAGTGACAACCGTAGGTAAGTTGTAGCGGTGGCTCTATACAGGCGCTATTTTTTAATTGGACGCCCATTTCCGCCAATAGTTGTCTACGGATATCTGGGTTTGGCTCGTGGTTAAATTGGAAGACAAGCTGCGCAGTTTTGGCGCGCATTAGCTTTAGTTCTTCATCCAGACAATTATAGGTTTCTCCAGAGCGCATCCGAGTCAGTTCTGACATAACAATCATTCCATCAATGTTATTTGCAATAAGGTGCATAATAGGTGAGAGTGATTCGAAGTGAAAATTTGATGCTTAAAAATCAGAAAGTTATCACTGATTTGCCTTGCGTATCCAGTTGGTTGATTGGCTCGTTTAGTTCACAAAGACGTATTCCCTAAATGGCTTAATCGGTTGAAGCCAAAGTGGGAAACCACTCGAAGCGTTTTACGTAGATTACAATATAGTTAATAAGAAGAACTTAATTGAGCCGCTGCGCTATCGATTGATCCAAAAATTTATGACTTATGCGCTCTGGCTTGCTGGCAACGATGAATCAAGAGTGAGCACTTTATGTTCGAACGGGTCATTTCATTTTTAGAAACAACACTGTTTACCTTTAACGAACAACCTATCACGTTGTGGGCGATATTGATGGTGCCGACATGGGTGATTGTCGCTTTATGGTTGTCCAAAATTTTAATCAAAACCGTTACGTCAAGAATGTCCTCATCGGGGAAAGATCCAAACGTTATTCATTTGGTTAAACGGATATTATTTGTCATCGCTCTAGCCATTATTTTTATGACCACACTTTCGATGATCAATGTGCCAATCACCGCGTTCGCCTTTCTGTCTGGTGCCATCGCTATCGGCTTCGGTTTTGGTGCGCAAAACATCATTAACAACTTCATAAGTGGCTGGATTTTGATTGGTGAAAAGCCAATCCGAATTGGGGACTTTTTAGAGGTTGAGGGCGCCAAAGGCACTGTCGAGCAAATAAATACACGCTCAACGAGAATCAGGCGAACCGATGGTGTTCATATGCTCATACCCAACAGTCAGTTGATTGAGAACGTGGTGATCAACTGGACGTTATGCGACAGATTAGTTCGTGGCTCTGTCGTCGTCGGTGTCGCGTATGGGAGCGATGTCAAACAGGTTGCTGCCTTAATGGCGGAAGTGACTTCGCAGCAAGCGCAAGTTCTGAGTTCGCCAGCGCCAGATGTGTTTTTTCAAGACTTTGGTGACAATGCTTTGATCTTCGAATCTTATTTTTGGATTAACTCAACGGTTGAGGGCGGTATTCGCTCGGTCGCAAGTGCCATGCGTTTTGAAATCTACGAAGCTTTCGAAAAGCACGGCATTGAAATCGCGTTTCCACAACGAGATGTGCACATTGATGGGCAAATCAAGTTGTCTAGGGAGAGAAACGGATAGGGCGATAAGCGGTATTGGTGTTCTTATCTTGGTGTCGAGTAACCATAGCGAGGCGGTCACAACACGGATTCACCTCGCTAGAAACCAGTTTGAAGGCGTTATTGGTTGTCCCACATGACTTCGCATTCTTCTTTGATTGCTGATTTTAGCAACTCAATCAGTGGAAACGCTCTGCGTCCTAGGCTTACCGCGGGCTCTGCTTGTTCTTCCTCTTCGTCTACATCAGTAGGGAGGTTTTCTTCAGCTGCATTTTTCGCAGATAGAGCAGAAGTTAATTTTGATAGCGCGTCAGGAACATCTTGAGCGGAAATTGATCCCGGCACAGTGCCGCTGTGCCCCATCATTTTGAGCATATCTAATGCAATATCACCAAACATTGTGACGTTTGAGTGGCTTCGACAACGAAATGTTATGAGCATTTACCTGATCCTGTTTTATATGTTCGCTTTGAAACTAAATTGTAGCTGAAATCAGACACTAATTAATGTGATGAAGACCGTTGAGCGTTAAGGTTTTTATGAGTAACAACAAAAAACGGGCACGTACGTCTGCATGCCCGTTGAAATACATTACCTGATTGGTTGTTGATGATTTACAAGCTATACGGATCGCCCAGAGCTAATGCGACCCTAGAAGCAGGAGACTTTCCTAACGCACGGCAAATTTGCCAACCCGCTTCATTGATGACGCCAAGGTCAACGCCTGTTTCAATCCCAAGTTGCTCACACAGATAAAGTACATCTTCCGTTGCAACATTGCCACTGGCTCCTTTCGCGTAAGGGCAGCCGCCGAGCCCCGCTACTGCGCTATCAATGGTGTTGATGCCCATTAACAAGGCTTGGTAGATATTGGCTAATGCTTGTCCATAAGTGTCATGAAAATGTACTGCGAGCGCGTCTTTTGGCAGTAGCGTTAACAACGAATCCAGCATGGCGATAACGCGATTAGGCGTTGCTTTACCGACAGTATCACCGAGCGAAATCTCATAACATCCCATATCAAACAACGTATTGGCGACCTTGGTAGTTTGCTCTGGCTTGATTACTCCCTCATATGGACACACCATGGTACAAGACAAGTACCCGCGTACAGGAATGTTGTGCTGGTTCGCCAATTCGATAACGGGTTCAAATCGAGCGAGACTTTCGGTAATGCTGCAGTTGATGTTCTTCTGGCTGAACGTTTCTGAAGCGGAGCCAAACACCGCAATTCGCTTTACACCGTTTTCCAGCGCACGTTCTAACCCTGCGAGATTTGGTGTGAGCGCGCTATAAACCACGTCAGGCTTTTTTGAGATACCAGCAAACACCTGATCGGAATCGGCCATTTGAGGCACCCACCTTGGAGAGACGAAAGATCCCGCCTCAATATGCTTTAAGCCACTGCTGCTTAGTTGGTTAATCAAACGGATTTTATCAACCAGCGTCACTGCCGTTTCATTTTGCAGACCATCACGAGCGCCGACTTCGACGATATTAACCTTCGCTGGTAGCATATTCGCGCTCCTCATCTTCACTGACGTTATCCGATATCAAAGACAAATTCAGCAGTATGGAACCGTGCTGTACTTGGTCCCCGTGCTGATAAAACAATTCGTCGACTTTTGCTGCTACCGGAGCCGTGATGGTGTATTCCATTTTCATTGCTTCGAGTACCAAAAGCGGATCGCCCGCCGCCACTTCGTCACCTTTAGCCACCATAACTGCTGAAATTATGCCGTTGAGTGGTGCGGTTGGACTTAGTTCATCGTCAATATCTTTTGCAGAGTCAAAGTTAGGTTGATGAGCAAACGTGCGTTGCTGGCCAAGATAAAACAGTGTTGTCTGTTGCTCATCGCTAAGTGCATTAAAGGTGTAACGCACATTATCAATATCGACGATAAACTGGTTGCCACTTTCAAGCAGGATGACTTGATGCAATTCCTCGCCGCATCGGACAGTGACGTGAGAACCTGTATCTTGCGATGATTGTTGCAAACGTATCTGATGGTTGGCATTGGCATCCGTGAAGTTAAATCGATATACGTTGTCAACTGACAGTCTAAAACCTCGTTTGGTTGGCGCGGGTAACGTTGAGTTGACTGATTTTGAAATGAGATCATTCCAGTGAGCAACAGCCGCCAACGTTAGCCAAATAGAATCCGGCACGTCTTGCTGCTCATTTATGCCTTGTTGATGTGTGACGAGGAAACCTGTATCAAGCTCAACCTCGGCAAAGGCTGGCTGAGAAATAATGCTGTGCAGATAACCAATGTTTGTCGTTACGCCACGTACGTGATATTGACTTAACGCCTGCTTAAGCTGCTTGAGCGCGATATCACGAGTTTGCCCCCAGACGATCAGTTTGCTGATCATTGGATCGTAATATTCGCTGATGCTATCGCCTTGGGTAACACCACTATCAACGCGTACGCACGCTAGGCGCACATTACTGTCTGATACGGGTTCTTTTAAGTAGTCAATGCGGCCAGTCGACGGCATAAAGTCATTGTCTGTATCTTCTGCGTAAATTCGCAGCTCAATTGAATGGCCGTTGTGGGTGATTTCAGATTGCGAAATAGGTAAATGCTCGCCAGCTGCAACTTTGAATTGCCACTCCACCAAATCAACGCTGGTGATCAATTCAGTGACAGGGTGTTCAACTTGCAGACGGGTATTCATCTCCATGAAGTAGAATTGACCTCGGCTATCGAGTAAGAACTCCACCGTGCCCGCGCCAACATAGTCGATCGCTTGAGCGGCCTGAACCGCAGCTTCACCCATTTGTTTACGCAGTTCATCACTAAGACCGGGAGCTGGTGCTTCTTCCACAACTTTTTGGTGACGGCGTTGAATGGAGCAATCGCGATCAGAAAGATAGACACAGTTGCCATGTTGGTCAGCAAATACCTGAACTTCAACGTGGCGAGGCTGCAATATGCATTTTTCGATTAGAAGCTGCTTGTCGCCAAAGCTTGAAAGTGCTTCACGCTGCGCACCGTCGATGGCCAGCGGCATTTCGGCTGCGCTATTGACTACTCGCATGCCTTTACCGCCACCCCCTTGGGTTGCTTTAAGCATCACTGGGTAACCGATTTTTTCAGCTTCTGCTAATAAATGCTCTACGCTGTTGTCTGTGCCGTGATAGCCCGGAACCAATGGTACGTTCGCCTCTGACATGATGGCTTTGGCTTGCGACTTCGAACCCATTGCTTCAATTGCGCTGGTGGAAGGGCCAATAAAAACAATGCCATTTTCGCTGCACGCTTTCGCCAGTTTCGGGTTCTCGGAAAGAAAGCCATACCCAGGGTGGATAGCATCGGCTTGCCATTTTTTCGCAGCGCCGATAATCGCATCGATATCGAGATACGATTCACTCGCAGGAGCGGGGCCAATGAATTCAGCGAAATCCGCTTGTTTAACATGTAAGCTGCTGCGATCCGCTTCGGAATAGACGGCTACCGTCTCGATAGCCATGCTTTTTGCGGTTTTAATGATTCGGCAGGCAATTTCACCGCGGTTTGCGATCAGTATTCTTTTAAACATGATTCCTCCAATTGGCGGCGCGCTTTTCAAAAAATGCAGCTAGTCCTTCTTGTCCTTCACTGGACACGCGAGCGGTTGCAATAGCTTGGCTGGTGTATTCAATTAATGAATGATCGATAGGTTGGTTATCACAGCGTAAACAAAGTGCTTTTGCAGCCTGCATGGCTTGTGGACCGTTGTTGAGCAGGTGATCAATGGTGCGATTGACGGCTTCACGTGGTTGAGCGTCTATCTGATGAAGAATACTCATCGATAGCGCGGTTTCGGCATCAATCAGTTCCGCGGTTAAAAAGTAGCGTCGGCTTTGTCGTTGTCCAATCGCTCGGATTACGTAAGGTCCGATGGTGGCGGGTAACAAACCGAGCTTCACTTCACTCAAACAGAAGCGGCTTTCAGGTGTACCAATAGCGATATCGCAGCAGCAGATAAGCCCAAGTGCGCCGCCAAATGCAGCGCCATGCACCATAGCAATAGTCGGTTTGCTAAAGGTATCCAGCGTATGCAAAAGTTTTGCTAGTTGCTGTGCATCTTGCAGGTTTTCACTCTCGGTTTTGGTGGCCATTGACTGCATCCAGCCAAGATCCGCACCCGCAGAAAAGTGTTTCCCTTGCGCCGTTAGTACCAATGCACGTAGAGAGTCGTCTCTCTCAAGTTTTTCCAAGGTTTCGATAAGTGAAGCAATTAATTCATCATTAAACGCGTTGTGTTTCTCTGGTCGATTGAGGCTCAACCAAGCAACGCCATTGCTGTCTTTTTCAAGCAGTAGTCCGGTCATGTGACTTCCTTTGTCTGACATTTCAGTCTCTATTCCAATGCTCGCTAACCGTTACTTGTATAAACATCGGTATTCGCGAGGAGTTAAGGTTTGCCTTGCATCCGGCTACATACGGAAGATGCCAAATTTGCTGTCTGGTATTGGCGCATTAAGCGCAGCAGACAGAGCAATGCCGACAACATCACGGGTTTTCGCAGGGTCAATAATGCCGTCGTCCCACAAACGAGCACTGGCGTAATAAGCGTGACTTTGAGTCTGATATTGCTCCGCAATTGGACGTTTGAACGCTTCTTCTTCCTCCGCGCTCCAGCTTTCACCTTTGCGAGTTTTGATATCGCGGGTCACTTGCGCCATCACGCCAGCCGCTTGCTCTCCACCCATGACGGAGATGCGCGCGTTTGGCCACATCCACATCATGGTTGGATCATAAGCGCGGCCACACATGCCGTAGTTTCCTGCGCCATACGATCCACCAATAACCACGGTAAACTTCGGCACGTCTGCACACGCAACAGCAGTTACCATTTTCGCACCATGTTTGGCGATGCCTTCGGCTTCGTACTTCTGACCGACCATAAAGCCCGTTATATTCTGCAAGAAAAGCAGAGGAATTTTGCGTTGTGCGCACAGCTCAATAAAATGCGCGCCTTTTTGTGCTGATTCTGAAAATAGAATGCCGTTGTTAGCGACAATGCCAATCGGCATACCGTGAATATGGGCAAAGCCACAGACCAAGGTTTCGCCGAACAGGGCTTTAAATTCATCGAACTGGGAATCATCAACAATTCGGGCAATGACCTCTTTAACATCAAACGGCTTTTTGAGATCGGTTCCGACGATGCCGTACAGCTCTTGGGCAGGAAAACGTGGTTCCTGTGGTGCTTTTTGCTTGAGTTGAACGGGTTTCAAGTGGTTAATTTGAGAAACGGCTTGTCTTGCCAACTCTAACGCGTGGTGATCATTTTCTGCGTAATAGTCCGCCACACCAGAGGTGCGACAATGAACGTCTGCGCCACCAAGATCTTCCGCGCTGACTTCTTCACCTGTCGCTGCTTTTACAAGAGGTGGACCTGCCAAAAAAATCGTGCCTTGTTCTTTGACTATGATGGATACGTCGCACATGGCAGGAACATAAGCGCCGCCAGCGGTGCATAGCCCCATGACCACCGCAATTTGTGGAATGCCTTTGGCCGACATACGGGCTTGGTTGTAGAAAATACGGCCAAAATGGTCTTTATCTGGGAAGACTTCATCTTGGCGGGGGAGGTTAGCACCGCCAGAGTCGACTAAGTAAACACACGGCAGTTGGCATTTTTCTGCAATTTCTTGTGCTCTTAAGTGCTTTTTCACGGTGAGTGGGTAGTAACTGCCGCCTTTTACCGTCACGTCGTTCGCGACGATCATGCACTCAGTGCCGTCAATCACACCCACACCGGCAACCACTCCAGCACATGGAACGTAATCTGGATACACATCCCAGCCAGCAAACTGACCGATTTCTAGAAAGGATGAACCAGGGTCGAGTAGGGCAAGAATGCGCTCGCGTACCGGAAGTTTGCCTTTCTTCTGCTGATGCTCGCGGGCTTTCTCACCGCCACCATCTTCTATTTGGGCAGTCACGGTATAGAGTTGATCCACGAGCGACGCCATAGAGCGGTAGTTTTCCTGATACTGCTCTGAATGGGTATTAATATTGGTCGTCAAACAAGCCATAAATAGCCGATCTCCATTCGGTAGACGGGTGACACCACCCGCCTTTATCTATGTTGAATAAGATTTAGGTTGAATAAGGAGTTTATTTAGATTCAGAACGCCTAGGTATGTTGATTAGGCGCTTTCGTTAAACAATTCGCGACCAATAAGCATGCGGCGAATTTCTGACGTGCCCGCACCGATTTCATACAGCTTGGCATCTCGCAACAAACGGCCCGTATCAAACTCGTTGATGTAGCCGTTACCGCCAAGTAGTTGAATAGCATCCAGTGCCATCTTGGTTGCCAGCTCTGCGCTGTAGAGGATCGCGCCAGCAGAATCTTTACGTGTGGTTTCACCGCGATCACAAGCGGCAGCGACGGCGTAAACATACGCTTTAGCGGCATTCATTTGTGTGTACATATCCGCGATTTTTGCTTGAACTAGCTGGAATTCACCGATGGATTTACCGAACTGTTTACGGTCGTGAATGTAAGGCACAACGATATCCATACACGCCTGCATGATGCCAAGTGGGCCGCCTGCAAGCACCACACGTTCGTAGTCGAGGCCGCTCATCAATACTTTCACGCCTTGGTTTTCTTCGCCGAGAATATTTTCCGCAGGGACTTCGCAGTTTTGGAAGACCAGCTCACACGTATTCGAGCCGCGCATACCCAACTTGTCGAGTTTTTGTGCTTGAGTAAATCCAGGGAATCCGCGTTCCACAATAAACGCCGTGATGCCTTTGGAGTGCTGGCTTGGGTCGGTTTTTGCGTAGACAACATAGGTGTGTGCATCAGGGCCGTTGGTGATCCACATTTTGTTGCCGTTTAGCAGGAAAATATCGCCTTTACGTTCCGCTTTAAGCTGCATAGAGACCACATCAGAGCCGGCGCCGGGTTCACTCATAGCAAGGGCGCCGATATGTTCACCGGAGATGAGCTTAGGTAGGTGTTTCTCTTTTTGCGCTTGTGTGCCGTTACGGTGGATTTGGTTGACGCAAAGGTTGGAGTGAGCGCCGTAACTTAACGCAACCGAAGCGGATGCTCGGCTGATTTCTTCCATAGCGATAACGTGGGCGAGATAGCCCATGCCTGCACCACCAAACTCTTCGCTGGTGGTCACACCTAAAAGACCCATGTCACCTAATTTGGACCAAAGATGGTTTGGAAAGTCGTTAGTTTGGTCGATAGATTGCGCTAGCGGCGCAATTTCTCTTGCAGCAAAACTATTGATTTGCTCGCGAAGCAAATCGGTATTTTCGTCATAAACAAAGTTCAGGGAAGAGTAGGTAGATTTCATTGCGTGTCCTTGCCTTTACGTCACCTACATCCCAGAGTTGAGGTGTTAGGTGACTTTTTCGCCTTTCATGGATCTCAGTGTGTTTTGGCATCGCAACTGCGCAGCATTTAACTCCATCATTACCGCTTGAATGTCGTTTGCTTGCTGTTGCAATGCTGCCTTCTTCTCTTCGATCAACCGAATCATATAGTTCAACTGCTCAGTACTTTGATCGGTATCGTAGAGTTCAAATAACTCTTTGATATCTGCAAGAGAAAAGCTCAATCGCTTACCTCGCAAAATCAGCTTTAGTCGAATTCGATCGCGACCATTGTAGATTCGAGTGTTGCCTTTACGTTCTGGAGTTAGGAGACCTAAATCTTCGTAGAAGCGAATGCTTCGAGTAGTAATGTCGAACTCTTTCGCGAGCTCGCTGATCTTAAATGTGTTCATTCCTTAACCTTACGACTTTCGTATAACATTTACATGAATATACAATTCGTTAACGTTAAAGTAAACAAACAACATCCACTCTTGAGCCTTGATATCACTCGCATTTACTCGAAATCAAAGAATCACTCGAACAAACAATAACCTCAAACTTGACGTTAACGTAAATGTTAGTATAGTTATGACGTAAACGTCAACAAAAGGTTAATGGAATGAAAAATGAAACATGGATTGTTGCCGCTAAGCGAACGCCTATCGGCTCTTTTCAAGGTGCATTAGCTTCAACAGATGTCACGGAACTCGGTGCGAAAGCCATTCAAGGGGCGCTAGCCGAAAGCCAACTCGATGTGCACAAAATAGACGAAGTGTTGATGGGGTGCGTTTTACCCGCCGGTGTGGGGCAAGCGCCGGCAAGACAAGCAAGCCTTAAAGCTGAAATGCCACAATCGATTGGTTGTACGACACTGAACAAAGTTTGTGGATCGGGTATGAAAACCGTGATGCTGGCATATGACCTTATTCAATCTGGTAATGCGCATGCTGTCATCGCTGGTGGCATGGAAAACATGTCGTCTTCTCCTTATCTATTAAAGAAAGCGCGTGATGGTTTCCGTTTAGGTCACGAGCAAGTGCTTGATCACATGTTTTATGACGGGTTGCAGGATGCCTACCAAGGCGAGCTGATGGGTGTCTTTGCAGAACAGACGGCGCAAAAGTATCAGTTCAGCCGTGAAAGTATGGATGCCTGGGCGCAGCAGTCGGTGACTCGTGCGCAGCAAGCAATCGAGCAAGGTTTGTTCAAAGAAGAGATCGTGCCTGTTAACGTAAAAAGTCGGCGCGGCGAAACCTTGGTTGTAGATGATGAGCAACCGAGCAAACTCGACGTCACTAAAATTCCTACCTTACGCCCTGCGTTTGCCAAAGATGGCGGCGTAACCGCAGCAAACTCTAGTTCCATTTCGGATGGTGCGTCGGCAATGATCTTAGTCGATAGTGAGTTTGGTCGTCAGGAAAACCTTCAGCCTCTAGCCAAAATTGTCGCGTACAGCACGCATGCAAGACAGCCTGATGAGTTCACCATCGCACCAGTCTTCGCGATTGAATCGCTGCTGGAAAAAACGGGCTGGGACAAATCGGACGTGGACCTTTGGGAAATCAATGAAGCTTTTGCTGTCGTGACTCAATACGCGGTAAAAGCACTCGAACTGGACGAGAGCAAAGTGAACCCTCGCGGAGGGGCTTGTGCGCTGGGGCATCCAATAGGCGCAAGTGGCAATCGAATCCTTGTCACTTTGATTCATGCGCTAAAACAAACTGGTGGTAAGCGTGGCGTTGCATCGCTTTGTATTGGCGGCGGCGAAGCTACCGCTATCGCGATTGAAATCTGCTAAATCACTCTCAACAAAGTTTCACTTACATAACAGTAGTCAGTAACAAGCTGAAAAATACAAGGATGTCATCATGACAGAACAAGTAAAGCAGTATATCGGTGGTGAATTTGCCATCTCCGATTCAAAACAATGGCTAGATGTAACCAACCCGGCAACCAACGAAGTGATTGCACAAGTACCTTGTGCCACGGAATCGGAAATGAATGCGGCGATTGCCAGCGCAACAGAAACGTTCAAACGCTGGAAAGAAGTTGCAGCGCCGGAGCGTGCTAGATTGATGCTGCGTTACCAACATTTGCTAAAAGAGCAACACGATGAGTTGGCGATACTGCTTTCAAGTGAGACAGGCAAAACCCTCGCGGATGCAAAGGGTGACATTTGGCGTGGGATTGAAGTCGTAGAACAAGCGGCGAACATTTGTAGCTCAATGATGGGCGAAACGGTTGAGAATGTCGCAACCAATATTGATGGTTACTCTTACATTCAACCGCTCGGTGTTTGTGCTGGCATCACACCGTTTAACTTCCCTGCGATGATCCCATTGTGGATGTTCCCGATGGCGATCGCTTGTGGCAACACCTTTATTTTGAAGCCGTCAGAGCAAGTGCCACTAACGGCAATGAAACTGGCGGAGCTGTTTGAACAAGCTGGCGCACCAAAAGGCGTATTGCAAGTTGTTCACGGGACCAAAGAGCAAGTCGACCGCATTCTGACTGATCCAGTTGTTCGTGCGATCTCTTTTGTTGGCTCTGTGCCCGTTGGTGAGTACATCTACAAAACAGGTACAGACAACCTGAAACGCGTGCAGTCATTTGCAGGTGCTAAGAACCATATGGTCATCATGCCGGATGCAAACAAACAGCAAGTCATCAATAACCTAGTTGGCGCGTCAGTTGGTGCTGCAGGCCAACGCTGTATGGCGATTTCGGTTGCCGTATTTGTCGGCGAAACCAAAGAATGGATTCCAGAGCTTAAAGAGGCGTTAGCTCAGGTTCAGCCTGGCGCGTGGGATGATGAAACCGCCGGTTATGGTCCGCTGATTAGCCCTCAAGCGAAGCAGCGAGTGGTGAATCTGATTAATGAAGGCAAAGCGTCAGGCGCGAATTGTGTTCTGGATGGAACAGACTGCCAAGTGCCTGGCTTCCCGAACGGTAACTGGGTGGGGCCAACACTGTTTACCAACGTGACCACAGACATGTCGATTTATCAGGAAGAAATTTTCGGGCCTGTGCTGTTAACTATGGAAGTGGATGACCTAGATGAAGCGATTAAACTGATCAATGCAAACCGCTTTGGTAATGGTACGTCTATTTTTACGGCGAACGGCGCTGCCGCGAGAAAGTATCAACACAATATCGAAGTAGGTAACGTAGGCATCAACGTGCCGATTCCGGTGCCATTGCCATTTTTCTCATTTACTGGGTGGAAAGGCAGCTTCTACGGCGACCTGCATGCTTACGGTAAACAAGCGGTTCGCTTCTACACCGAGACGAAAACTGTCACCGCGCGTTGGTTTGAAGATGACATTCCAAGCGGTCCAAACATGACCATTCAACTTAGCTAATTACTGGATTAGCGACACCTCTAGCCAAGCGCCACCGTTTAAGTGGGCTTGGCTCGGATACAAATGCAACGAATTAGACCTTAGGACTTCAAGATGGATTTTGAATTAAACGAAGATCAACTCGCGTTTGCCGAAGTAGCAAAGCAGTTTGCAGACCAAATGTTAGCGCCGCACGCGGCCGAGTGGGATGAAAACCATCATTTCCCTAAAGATGTACTGCGTCAAGCAGGTGAACTTGGCTTTCTGAGCATCTATACGCCGCCAGAGCATGGTGGTTTGGGATTGTCTCGTTTGGATGCGGCGATCATTTTCGAGCAGTTGGCTATGGGTTGTACCGCGACTACTGCGTTTATGACCATTCACAACATGGCGACGT
Source organism: Vibrio sp. Vb1026 (assembly GCF_033338745.1). NCBI lineage: Bacteria > Pseudomonadati > Pseudomonadota > Gammaproteobacteria > Vibrionales > Vibrionaceae > Vibrio > Vibrio sp. Vb1026. Next base: position 56,746 of record NZ_JAWOTH010000002.1, on the reverse strand, counting down.
GGATGATCACCAGCTTTGCCAAAGCCGAAGTGGCGCAGCAGTTTAGCGCGGATCTAATTTCGGGTGAAAAGCTCGCTTCCTACTGTTTAACCGAACCTAATGCAGGCTCTGACGCCGCTTCACTGACGACCAGTGCAGTGCGTGACGGCGATGAGTTTGTCCTCAATGGCGCAAAAGTATTTATCTCTGGTGCGGGTGATACGGACGTTCTTGTCGTGATGGCGCGTTCGTGCGGCGAAGGAGCGGGTGGCGTTTCTGCATTCGTTGTTCCTGCTGATTGCGAAGGCATTAGCTACGGTAAAAAAGAAGCCAAAATGGGTTGGAACTGCCAGCCAACTCGCATGATTACCTTCGAAAATGTTCGTATTCCGGCTGACTATCTGTTGGGTGAAGAGGGAGAAGGCTTTAAGTTCGCCATGCTTGGCCTTGATGGTGGTCGAATCAATATCGCTACTTGTTCCGTCGGTACTGCGCAACAAGCACTGAACGAAGCCAAGCAATACATGAACGAACGCAAACAGTTCGGCCGTTCACTGGCGCAATTTCAAGCGTTGCAGTTCAAGCTTGCTGATATGGCGACTGAGCTGGTCGCTGCGCGTCAAATGGTGCGACTCGCTGCCGCTAAACTCGATGCCCAGCACGCAGAAAAAAGTGCGTACTGTGCCATGGCAAAACGCTTTGCTACTGATGTGGGCTTTAAAGTCTGCGATCAGGCGCTGCAAATTCACGGTGGCTATGGCTACATCAAAGAATATCCAGTCGAGCGCCATTTCCGAGACGTTCGTGTTCACCAAATCCTTGAAGGTACCAACGAAATCATGCGTCTGATCGTCGCAAGACGATTACTAACGGAAGGCGTTGAGCTGCTTTAATCAGCGAGACACAGCCTTACCTAAAGAAATTAAAAAGGACTGAAAGATTATGACGGCACAAATCAAATTAGAGCGCGAAGCGCATATTGCCAAGCTCACGATTAGTAATCCGCCAGCGAACACTTGGACGCTTGAGTCTTTGAATCAGCTAAAAGAGTTGGCGATTGAACTTAGCAATGATCGCTCTATTTATGCGTTGGTTTTAACAGGCGAAGGCGAGAAATTCTTTTCTGCTGGAGCAGATCTTAATAACTTTGCATCGGGTGATAAATCACAAGCAGCAGACATGGCGTTCGCATTTGGTGAAGCGTTTGAAGCGCTTTCTGCATTCGATGGGGTTTCTATCGCAGCGATTAATGGCTATGCGATGGGCGGCGGTCTGGAAGTGGCGATGGCGTGTGACATTCGTATCGCAGAAGAACAAGTACAAATGGCACTTCCTGAAGCATCAGTAGGTTTGTTGCCGTGTGCGGGTGGGACGCAAAACCTGACCGCGTTGGTAGGTGAAGGTTGGGCGAAGCGTATGATCCTGTGTGGCGAGCGTGTGACGGCCGAGCGAGCGGAAAAAATTGGGTTAGTCGAAGAGGTGGTGGCGAAAGGTCAAGCACTCGAAGCGGCTATGGAGCTAGCACAGCGTGTTGCAGGTCAATCACCGAAATCTGTGTCTGCGTGCAAAACGCTCATTCAAGGTCGACGCAGCCAAACTCATGCGGCTGGATTGGTTTTGGAGCGTGAACTGTTTTTACAGCTGTTCAATACACAAGATCAGACTGAGGGGGTGAATGCGTTTTTGCAAAAGCGCAAGCCACAATGGACAAACAGCTAGCGGAGGCCAAATGACAGGTACAGTAAATGTTTCAAAACTTAAGTGCGCTGATGGCTCTGTTATTGGTGTGCTGGAGCTTGATAATCCAGCTGCTCTCAACGCGTTGAGTTACGTGATGATTGAGAAGTTGTACAAACAGCTTAGTGAATGGCAAACGGACGACAGCGTCGTCGCGGTATTCTTGCATGCTCAAGGTGAAAAAGCGTTTTGTGCTGGTGGCGATATTCAAGCGATCTACCGTGCACTTGAAAACAAAGAGCAAGATTTTGATTCTGCGTTTTCAGCGATGGAAACCTTCTTTGACCTCGAATATCGCTGTGATCATCTTATTCATACTTATCCAAAACCGATCATCGCGTGGGGACATGGTTATTTGATGGGCGGGGGAGTTGGCCTGTTTATGGGCGCAAGTCATCGCGTAGCAGAAACCACCACCCGCTTTGCAATGCCAGAGATTAAAATTGGACTTTACCCAGATGTAGGCGCGACGTACTTCCTAAACCAGTTGCCAAAACATTTGGCACTGTTCTTAAGTTTGACGGCTTGTCAAATTAACGCAACAGATATGAAAGCGTTGGGGTTAAGCCAATGGATTACACAGCCAGAAAACAAGCAAGTGCTGCTGGATCTGCTGGCATCGGTAAGTTGGCAAGATGAAGCAAACATTAATGAAAAAATCGCCACTATGCTGCGTTCGGTACAAGTTGATGAGCCAACCGAAGGGATGTTGATGCCCTATGCGGAATTGATTGAGCAGTTATGTTCGGGTGACTTAGCGTCAATTGTTGATGCAATCAGCCGTGCTAACGTTGATAACAAGTGGTTCGTCAATGCGCAGAAGTCACTGAACTATGGCAGTCCGCTGTCGCTCAGTATCACTTATCAGCAGTTAACGCAGTATCAAAACCTCTCTTTGAAAGCGTGTTTTGATATGGAATTTAACCTAACACTACGTTGTGGCTTAGAAGGTGATTTTAGAGAAGGGGTTCGTGCGCTGATTATTGATAAAACCAATCAACCGACTTGGCAACATCGCACGGTTTCTGACGTAACGCCACAAGTTTTGGAGCGCTTCTTCTCGCCAATTGACTCAGCAGAATACCCACTGACCGCATCGTCGGTAGCTATAGCGGCACTTTAGTACAAGGAAGAAATACGATATGGACAAAATTGCATTTATTGGCCTTGGTAACATGGGTGCGCCTATGGCTAAGAATCTACTCAAAGCGGGCTTGAACGTCGAAGTATTTGATTTGAACCCAAACGCAGTTGAGGAGTTGACCGCATTGGGCGCTTCAAGTGCCGATTCCGTTCAGCAGGCAGTACAAGGTGTTGACGTGGTTGTCACTATGCTGCCAGCGAGCCAACACGTTCAAAGCGTTTATCTTGGTCAAGATGGCATCTTAGATAGCGTCGAATCAGGTACCTTGCTGATTGATTCTTCCACCATCGATCCGGCGATTGCTCGTTTGGTTGGCGAAAAAGCATCGCAACTTGGTATCAGTTTTGTTGATGCACCAGTATCTGGTGGCGTTGCGGGCGCAGCAGCAGGTACGTTAACTTTCATTGTTGGCGGCTCACAAGAGAACTTTGTTCAAGCCAAAGCGGTGCTTAGCCACATGGGTAAAAACATCTTCCATGCAGGCGATGCTGGAGCTGGTCAGGTGGCGAAGATCTGCAATAACATGATGTTGGGCATTTTGATGAGCGGCACCTGTGAAGCACTCAATTTAGGGATGGAAAACGGACTCGATCCCAAAGTGCTTTCCGACATCATGTTGCAAAGTTCAGGGCGTAACTGGGCGCTAGAGCTTTATAACCCTTGTCCAGGTGTGATGGAAAGTACGCCTGCAAGCAATGGTTATCAAGGCGGCTTTATGAGCCAGTTAATGGCTAAAGATCTGGGTCTTGCGATGGAAGCGGCGGTTGCCTGTCAAACATCAACGCCAATGGGCAGCTTGGCTCGTAATCTGTTTAATTTTCACAACGGTCAGGGCAACGGCCAAAAAGATTTCTCAAGCTTGTTTGAGTTCTACCAAAAGCAAAATCAGGCCTAAGGAGCGCTTATGGAGTTAGCAAATAAGGTCATTGCGATCACGGGGGCAGGGCAGGGGCTGGGTAAACAAATGGCACTGTCACTGGCGGAAAATGGCGTTCATCTTGCGCTTATCGACCTCAATTCAGATCAACTGGCTGAAACGAAAGCGGAATGTGAATCTCTCGGCGTTACCGCTCGTTTTTATGTGACGAACGTGACTGACGAACAGCAGGTGTGCACTGCTTTTGAGCAAATTGAGGCAGATTTCAAGCAGCTCAATGGCGTTATCAATAACGCAGGTATTATGCGTGATGGTATGTTCATTAAAGTCAAAGATGGTCAGGTTAACACGATGTCGCTGGAACAATTTCAGTCTGTTCTAGATGTGAATGTAACAGGCACTTTCCTGTGTGGCCGTGAAGCGAGCAAGGTAATGCTGAACACCGATAGCAAAGGGGTTCTGATCAACATATCCAGCGTTGCGCGTGCCGGGAATATTGGTCAAACCAACTATTCAGCATCTAAAGCGGCGGTAGCCACCATGGCAACGGTGTGGGCGAAAGAGTTAGGGCGTTTCGGAATTCGCTCAGTGGCCATTGCTCCGGGTGTCATCAAAACTGCCATGACAGACCAAATAAAACCTGAAGCGATGGAACGTTTAATCGGAATGATTCCGGTTGGACGTTTAGGTTTGGCGGATGAAATTGCATCGACCATAAAATACGTGTTAACCAACGAATTCGTGACCGGACGAGTGTTCGAAGTCGATGGCGGAATGCGAATGTAACCCCCTCTGCAACATAAAAAAAGGGGAGCGAGTTTGATTGTCCGCTTCCTTCCACTTTCTTCTTTCTTTTATTGCTTCTATCTGAAAAATGTATTGGATGCATGGTCGACTGCTATCTCATCGAACGGTATAAAAATTGATTCTATTTCTAATGTGAATGGTTAGTTCTATATTGCTTGTCATGTAAATGTATCAACTCACAACTAAGACGATCTTTTGTCTCACTAACGAGATCATTATTCTTGGTGTGTAAAAAACACTCTCATTGGTTGTATTGTGACCGAAAACTATTTCGGCATCTAAAGATGGTGATTTATTATTCAGCGCAAAATACATGGGAATATGAGGCTGACTGAATAACCTTCAGTTGTCTTAATAATAAATAATCAGAATTCTCAATTACACTGAAGTAACTACCCATTAGGGAAGAGCAATAATGTCACTATTTCATTCGCTTAGGACGATGCCGCTATTATTGGGGTGTCTGTGTTTTTCTGTTCAGGCCTCCACAGAAAAGGTGGAACAGGAAGGTAAGTTTTTACAGTCGTTAGAAGGCATCGAAAATCAAATTTACGCATTACCTCAGAGTTCTTTAGCTTTGATTGAAGCGTTAGAAGAAGAGTCTTTGCTACAAAACCAACCAACAGCGCTGTTGGTGCGTTACTGGCTTGCCAAGGCCACGGTTTTAGAGCTGCTAGGGCGCGTAGAAGAGAGTCAGAGTGTCGTTCAAAAAGGATTGGAGCTTGTGCGTCCACAGAGCCATGAGTATCTCCTGTTTAAGTTGATTCAGATGCGAACTATGGTTGGAAAGAGCGATATCGATACCGCGCTTTCTGCGTTGGATAGCTTGTTGGAAACATCGCGTGAGAATGGTGATAAGCAACTTGAATCAGAAATCCTGTTGCTAAAAGGACGCTATTACGATGAGCAAGGTGAGTTTAAAAAATCTTATGCTGCACTTATGTCGTCCATGGATGCGGCTGAATCTTCAGGTGTTCACGGGCTGGTAGAACGTGCAGCACTAGAGCTAGGTGACGTACTTGTCAAAATTCAGGGTTACGACCGATCTGAGGCGCTTTTGGAACAAGCATATCGCTATTTTAGGGATAGGCGTATGTCGTTCAATGAGTTGTTGAGCGTTTTGACGATAGCGAAACTTCATAAAGCACAGTTCCAATACGAAGAGGCGATAGCGTCATATCAGCGAGCGTTAAAGCTGGCTCAAATTATCGGTGATGGACGCTTTAGATTTCGAGTTAACCTTGAACTTGCAGCTTTATATCGCGAGACGAATCAAGAAAAGAAGATGGTTAACCACTTGAAGCTGGCGGAGAATTTACAGTACAGAGAAACGTCTAGCGCGTATTTGGCAACATTTAAGTTGTTACAAGCCGAATATATGTTAGAGCAGCAGCAATTTGAAATACTTTTAGCGATGATCGCGCCAATGCTGCCGGAGATTATAGAGAGTCGATACGTCAAGCAACAGCAAATGGAGCTACTAAAAGTCGCCGCTATGGCCTATGCGGGGAGCAATGACTTTAAACTAGCATTCGAAACTTACGGTAACTATCACGATAAATTTATCCAATTTAGCAATCAAAGAGAAGTTGAAAATCTTGAGCGCCAGCAGACGTTATTTGAATTGGAACGACTTGAATATGAGAACGAAGATCTCAACTGGAACAATGTGTTGCAGCGTATGGAGCTAGAAAATAACCGTCGTACTTTTTACTTATTGGGTGAAGCGCTACTTGCGCTCATCGGTGTTCTATTTTTGATGGCGGTAGTATTTCTCGTCGTCAATCGCTCGCGTTTGAGAATGCGTCGCCTCGCAAAGACAGACACATTGACAGGGTTGTTCAATCGCCGTTTTTTAGAGGACTGGTTCACTAAGCCAGTAGAAGTGAGGCGTGAGCGAAAAGAGAAACCGGTACCTCAATCTAAGCAAGAAAAGATACAACACTTTGTTTTTGAGCAAGTCGAGCAAGTTAAGTACGGTTATCTAGCTTTAAATAAATGGGTAGATAGCAAACTCGATAAACAGAAAATGGTGCCAAATAAACCACAATCGGGGCCAGTAACTTTAGCGTTAATCGATGTGGATTATTTCAAGCAGGTAAATGATACCTATGGGCATGTGTTTGGAGATACCGTACTAACGGGCGTTGCCAAAGTGTTGGAGGAAACTGTACGTGAGAACGACATTGTTGCTCGCTTTGGTGGTGAAGAGTTTGTTGTTGTTATGCCCAATACAGACCATAAAAACGCCCTTATTACTGCAGAACGTTTACGTAGCGCTTTATCCCTACATGGCTTTGTTACGGAACAGAAAGAAGAAGTGAGAGTGACCTGTAGTTTTGGAGTCGTTACCACTGAAGATAATGAGATGAGTTTTAAATCACTTTGCGATCAGGCCGATAAATTGCTTTATCAAGCGAAAGCGAACGGACGCAACTGCGTGAAAGGTCGCTCGCTAGCGTAACAGAAATCAAAAGTTCAGGCTCATCGCACGATGAATCTGAACTTATCCCTCCCATTTACTTTGATAGCCAAGTGACTTTGAGATCCTTGTTTCGAATATAAAACGCTGAATCTAACATCTTAAAGTCACTTGGCGATATTACTTAAAAATGGCTTAAGGATATCGAATCGCATATTCATGGCGTTCAATATAACCTCTCTTTTTGCCTTCTTCACCTTCAAAGTGCGAATGCCACTTGTGTCTACAAAACTATAACAAACTAGTGTGTCTATTCTTTGTACAAATAAACCGTGTACAGGTGAAATGATTAGTGGTCGATATAAATTTTTTGTGGCACAGATTTTTGTTGTTCAAAAATAAACTCGTTCATAATCGTTTTAAAAATAGATCAATAGTTAACTATTTGATTTTGTTTATCTTATTTGTTTGTTCTTAAACTGAAATCTAGTTGTCCCGACAAGTTCTTGCCGAGTAATTTTTCGTACACCCTCAACTTTTCATCCTTTTTTACTAACATTTTTCTTTAAAAATAATTTGAGTTCGAATTAATTTTCAGGCATTTTATATTTAACTAACCGTTCAATTAAAAATAACAGGGACGCAAAATGCCAAAGGTGGGGATGCCTGAAATCAGAAAACCGCAGCTTGTGAAAGCGACAATGTCAGTGATTGATAGAGTCGGTTTACACGCGGCGAGTATTTCGTTAATCAGCAAAGAAGCCGGTGTATCAACGGGGATTATCAACCACTATTTCGGTGGTAAGCACGGATTGCTGGAGGAAACGATGCGAGAAATCTTGCGTCAGCTTTCGTCCACTATCACACAGAAGTTACGTGAGCTGCCAAGTGATGCTCATCACCAAAGAATTAACGCCATCATTGATGGTAACTTTGTCGGCTATCAGGCAGAAAACCAAGTTGCTAAGACTTGGTTGGCGTTTTGGTCGTACTCAATGCATGACGAGCAGCTCAAGCGTTTGCAGCGTGTCAACGAACGACGTCTATTGTCCCACCTAAGAAAAGAACTCAAAGCATTATTAAATGCAGAGCAGGCTGAATTGGTTGCTCATGGTATTGCATCACTTATTGATGGAATTTGGCTGCGCGGAACGCTCAACCCGCAAGGCATTGATGCAGAAAGAGCGAGAGTCATCATCAACGATTATCTCGAAAAACAACTTACGTTTTATTCTGAAAAAATATAAAAGTTACAGGTCTTCAAAATGGAAATGAAAGCACACTATATCAATGGTGCGATGTACGACGGGTGTTCAGATGAACACTTCACCACTTACAATCCGGCGAATGGTGAGCCATTGGCCAACATTAAACAAGCGAACCAAGACGATCTTCAAGCAGCGATTGAATCGGCAAAGAAAGGTTTTGCTGCATGGTCGGCGATGACTGCGATTGAGCGCAGCCGTATTTTACACAAAGCCGTTGCCATTTTACGTGAGCGTAATGACGAGCTGGCTGCATTGGAAGTGGCAGATACTGGTAAGCCCATTCAAGAAGCTATCGCGGTTGATGTCACAACAGGTGCCGATGTTCTTGAGTACTACGCTGGCCTTGCTCCAAGTCTACAAGGTGAACAGCAGCCACTCAGCGACGATCAGTTTTTCTATACACGTCGTGAGCCATTGGGCATTTGCGCGGGTATTGGCGCTTGGAATTATCCAATTCAAATTGCGATGTGGAAATCGGCGCCAGCACTGGCTGCGGGCAACGCAATGATCTTCAAGCCATCAGAAGAAACACCATTAACGGCGCTTAAGCTCGCCGAAATTTATTCAGAAGCGGGCATGCCAGATGGCGTATTTAATGTCGTGCAAGGGGATTACCGAGTAGGACAGATGCTAACGGCGCATCCTGATATCGCAAAAGTGTCATTCACGGGTGAGTCAGGCACCGGTAAAGTCGTCATGAGTGACAGCGCTAAGACACTAAAACAAGTAACGATGGAGCTTGGTGGTAAGTCTCCACTGATTATTTTTGATGATGCGAAGTTAAACGATGCCGTTTCTGCGGCCATGGTGGCGAACTTCTACACCCAAGGTGAGGTTTGTACGCACGGTACACGTGTATTTGTCCATGAAGGTATTTATGACGACTTTATCGCACAGCTTAAAGCCCGAACCGAGCTGTTAGTCGTCGGCGATCCGCTTGATGAGAACACGCAAATTGGCGCGCTAATCTCTAAAGATCATGAATCGAAAGTTCTAGGAGCGATTGAAGCCGCGAAAGCGAGTGGCGCGACGTTACTGACTGGCGGCTACAAAGCAACAGACAATGGCCTAGCCAATGGTAACTTTGTTGCTCCAACCGTATTTGTTGATTGCGATGATGATATGAGCCACGTTCAACAAGAAATCTTTGGCCCGGTAATGTCAGTTCTGAAATTCCGCGATGAGTCGGAGGTGATTGCGCGTGCAAATGGCACCGATTATGGCTTAGCGGCAGGTGTATTTACTCAAAACCTATCTCGTGCGCACCGTGTGATCCATCAAATTCAAGCGGGTATTTGTTGGGTGAACACATGGGGTGACTCACCTGCGGAAATGCCAGTTGGCGGCTACAAGCAATCAGGTGTTGGCCGTGAAAACGGAGTTGAGACCCTTAAGCATTACACACAAACGAAGAGTGTTCTGGTTCAGCTAAGCGACTTCGAAAGCCCTTACAAATGATACTACTCATAGTAGATAACTGACCACTTTAGCTTGTTAAAATGCTCGATAACTACGTTGTCAATTTTGATTGTAGGTTAACTACTTATCAAAATTTCCGCCTTGTTCTCAAGCATTTTTCCTACGCTAATTTCGTTCACTTATCTAGGGTGATTAGTATTAACTCCTAGGAGAATAAAAATGCAACAACACTACGATTACATCATCGTCGGTGCGGGTTCGGCCGGCTGTGTGCTAGCGGATCGCTTAAGTGAAAGTGGTCAAAATTCGGTCCTATTACTCGAAGCGGGTGGGTCGGATAAAAGTATTTTTATCCAAATGCCAACGGCGCTTTCTTACCCGATGAACACTGAAAAATACGCGTGGCAGTTTGAGACGGTTGAAGAGCAAGGGTTGGATGGTCGCCAACTTCATTGCCCTCGCGGAAAAGTTCTGGGCGGTAGCTCGTCTATCAACGGCATGGTTTACGTTCGCGGACACGCTTGTGACTTTGACCAGTGGGAAGAGGAAGGCGCGAAAGGCTGGAACTATCAGTCGTGTTTGCCTTATTTCCGTAAAGCAGAGTCTTGGATTGGTGGTGCTGATGAATATCGGGGCGATCACGGTCCAGTCGGCACATGTAACGGCAACGATATGAAGCTCAACCCGCTGTACCAAGCTTTTATTGATGCAGGCAAAGAAGCGGGTTACCCAGAAACAAAAGATTACAACGGTTATCAACAAGAGGGCTTTGGCCCAATGCATATGACCGTCGACAAAGGCGTACGCGCTTCGACCTCTAATGCATACTTAAGCCGTGCTAAAAAACGCAAAAACTTCACCCTAATGAAGAGGGTGACGGTTCATCGAGTTTTATTAGAAGAAACTGGTGCAGAAGGCAAGAAAGCGGTAGGCGTTGAATTTGAAAAGTCAGGTTCAATTCAGCAATGTTTTGCGAATAATGAAGTGATTTCGAGTGCGGGTTCGGTTGGCTCCGTTCAGCTGTTGCAGCTTTCAGGCATTGGCCCTAAGGCAGTATTAGAAAAAGCGGGCATTGAGGTGAAACACTCGTTGGAGGGGGTAGGTAAAAACCTGCAAGATCACTTAGAAGTGTACTTCCAATATCACTGTAAGCAACCTATCACGCTCAACAGCAAATTAGGTTTGGTGAGCAAGGGCTTGATTGGTACTGAGTGGATATTAACTCGCAAAGGCCTTGGTGCTACTAACCACTTTGAATCGTGTGCGTTTATCCGCTCTCGTGAAGGACTAAAGTGGCCAAATATTCAATATCACTTCTTGCCAGCGGCAATGCGCTATGACGGGCAAGCTGCTTTTGATGGTCATGGTTTCCAAGTGCACGTCGGACCTAACAAGCCAGAAAGTCGCGGGTCGGTCGAAGTTGTCTCTGCGAATCCGAATGATAAGCCGAAGATTGAGTTTAACTACATTTCCACTGAACAAGATAAGCAGGATTGGCGTGATTGTATTCGCCTTACTCGCGAGATCCTCAATCAGCCAGCCATGGATGAGTTTCGTGGGGACGAGATCCAACCCGGTCTGAACATCACAACGGATGAACAGATTGATGAATGGGTGAAGCAAAACGTCGAGAGTGCTTACCATCCATCTTGTACCTGCAAAATGGGCGCAGATAATGACCCATTAGCCGTCTTAAATGAGCGATGCCAAGTACGCGGTATTCAAGGCTTGCGTGTGGTGGACTCTTCTATTTTCCCAACCATTCCGAACGGTAATTTAAATGCGCCAACGATTATGGTGGCAGAACGCGCCGCGGATATGATTTTGGATAACGCCCTAGAAACGTCGAACAACGTACCAGTTTGGATTGCACCGGACTGGCAAGAGATGCAACGAATGCATCCGCCAAAAAGAGATCTCGATTCGATCTCATAAAATGAAAAAGTCAGTAATCATTACAAGGAATTCAACATGTCTAAGATGACAAAAATCTTCTCAACAATTGCACTAAGTACTTTAGCAACAGGCGCTTACGCCAACCAATGTGAAACGGTTCGTTTCGCAGATGTAGGTTGGACTGACATCACAGCGACCACTGCCGTTACATCAGAGTTACTTAAAGGGTTGGGGTACAAAACGAAGACCGATCTTCTGTCTGTGCCTGTAACTTACTCCTCTATGGCTAATGGCGATATCGACATTTTCTTAGGTAACTGGATGCCAACGATGGAAGGTGATATCGCGAAATACCGTGATGCAGGTACTGTTGAAACCGTACGCGCGAACCTCGTTGGCGCAAAGTACACGCTAGCGGTTCCAAAATACGTTTATGACGCAGGCGTAACCAACTTCGCTGACCTAGTAAAACATGCCGACAAATTTAAAGACCGCATTTACGGCATTGAACCTGGAAACGATGGTAACCGCTTAATTCAGTCAATGATTGATAGCAACGCATTCGGCCTAAAAGACTTCAGCCTAGTTGAATCCAGTGAAGCTGGCATGGTGTCTCAAGTATCACGTGCCGCACGCCGCAATCAATGGATTGTGTACCTAGGTTGGGCGCCGCACCCAATGAATAGTAACGTTGAAATGGAATATCTAGCGGGTGGTGATGACTTCTTCGGTCCTAACTACGGCGGCGCGAACGTCTACACAAACGTACGTAAAAATTACCTCGCTGAGTGTCCAAATGTAGGTCAGCTAGTGAAAAATCTAGAGTTTAACCTAGAAATGGAAAATGAACTGATGGAAGCGATTCTTAACCAGAAACAGAAGCCATCAAAAGCAGCGCAAGCATGGTTGAATGCAAACCAAGAGCAAATTGCAGCGTGGCTAGAGGGCGTGAAAACGGTGGATGGCCAAGATGCGCTAACAGCTATTACAAACTACTTAAAAACAAACGCTTAATAAGCAGTATTTGAGCTCGTTTTTTTAAAAGAAAGTGGGCAGTTTTGCCCGCTTCATTAACACAAAGGTTTTATTTTGAATTTTATTACGGACAACAAACTACCGTTGGGCCAATGGATGGAAACTGGCGTCGATTGGTTAACCATCAATGCATCGGGTTTTTTCGATGCAATCTCTATTACACTTGAAACGATCATTCTTTTCGTGGTGGACATTTTTAAATGGATGCCACCTGCAGCGCCAATCATTATGACGGCGGCAATTGCTTGGTTCTTACATCGCAGCATTCCTCTTGTCGTATTTATCGTGTTGGCCTTACTCGCAATTCTCAACCTTGGTTACTGGCAAGAAATGCTGGAAACCTTTGTCCTTGTGTTTGCAGCGACAACGATTTCCGTATTAATTGGCGTGCCGTTGGGCATTATGGCGGCGCACCGTCCTTGGTTATACACCTTGTTGCGGCCAATACTCGATTTAATGCAGACCGTCCCGACATTCGTTTACCTAATTCCAACCTTGGTTCTGTTTGGATTGGGTATTGTCCCTGGTCTAATCTCGACCATCATTTTCGCTATCGCTGCGCCAATTCGATTGACGTACCTCGGCATTATTAAAGTGCCGGAGGAGCTACTTGAAGCGGGTAAAGCATTTGGTGCCAGCCGCATGAAGTTGCTGTTTAAGGTGGAGTTGCCTGCGGCATTACCAAGTATTATGGCCGGTGTTACGCAATGTATTATGTTGTCTTTGTCTATGGTTGTCATTGCGGCGCTTGTTGGTGCTGATGGGCTTGGTAAGCCAGTCGTACGTGCACTGAATACGGTAAACATTTCACAAGGTTTTGAAGCTGGTTTAGCGATTGTACTCGTTGCCATCATTCTTGATCGCTTGTGTAAAGCACCAAACCAGAAGGAGGCATAATCATGGACGCTATTACTATTCAAAATCTTGATGTCGTTTTTGGTCAGCAACAAGCACAGGCGCTAGCACTGTTAGATCAAGGGAAGTCTCGACAAGAAATCATTGATGAAACTGGCCAAGTGGTTGGGGTTGATAATGTTTCGCTGAACGTGAAACAGGGTGAGATCTGTGTCTTGATGGGGCTTTCAGGCTCGGGTAAATCAAGTTTGCTGCGAACGGTTAACGGATTGAACGATATTTCTCGTGGCTCTCTGAAAATTAAAGATGGCGACGATATGGTTGAGCTCTCTAACTGTGACGAACAGAAGCTGCGCCACCTTCGTACGCACCGCGTGTCCATGGTGTTTCAGAAGTTTGCATTGATGCCATGGTTAACGGTGTTAGACAATGTAGCGTTTGGTCTAGAGATGCAAGGCATTGGTAAAGCTGAGCGCCGTAAAAAAGCGCGTGAACAGCTCGAAATGGTCGGTTTGTCTGAGTGGGAAACGAAATTCCCGCACGAGCTCTCTGGTGGTATGCAGCAGCGTGTTGGCCTAGCGCGAGCGTTCGCGATGGACACAGATATCTTGTTAATGGATGAGCCGTTTTCAGCGCTTGACCCATTGATTCGCGCTCAGCTTCAAGATGAACTGATTCTGCTGCAAGAAAAGCTAAACAAAACCATTCTTTTTGTGAGTCACGACTTAGATGAAGCACTTAAAATCGGTAACAACATCGCCATTATGGAATCAGGAAAGCTGATTCAACATGGCAAGCCAGAACAGATCATTCTTGCTCCAGAAAACGATTATGTGGCGGACTTTGTTGCTCACACTAATCCATTAAATGTGCTGAAGGGACGTTCCTTAATGCGTGACGATTTGGTTCGCGAAGATACGCGTGTTCTGATTTGCCCTGATAAAAATATTTGGGTGATACAAGAGAGCAAGGGGTTAAGTTTAGCGGATAAAGATAAATCGTTGATTCAATGGAAGAGCGACTCTTCGAACCTTGACGAAGTTAATGAAAACTCTCTGGTTCAGGTTAGCCCAGAAATCAGTATGCGAGAAGCGATTGAACTTAAACAGCGTAGCAATCAGCCTCTGCTTATGGTTGAAGATAATAAGCTGGTTGGTGTGTTAAGCGACAATGAGCTTTACGATGCATTGCTTGGTAATTTTAAGTCAGAGCAAGTTGCGTAAAGTTGACGCAGAACCAAGTAAAAAGAGCCGCACATTAGTGCGGCTCTTTTTAGTTTAAACAATGAGTTAAGTCGCTAAGCTAAGACAATGGTCGACTATAGAGTCGTAATTACCTCATCCATTGCAAGGCGTGCTTTTGGAAGACCATGATTGTAATCTTCCCCATCTTTATGGTAGCCAATCGCCAGCGCAACTTCACAAATATGGCCCTCGAGCTCTTCTTTAAACTCTTCTCCAATCAGAGCCGGATCGACACCTTCCATCGGTGTTGAATCAATGCCTAGTCGTGCCAATGTGTGTAGTAGGTTGCCTAGTGCCAAATAGACTTGTGCTTTTGTCCAGTTTCCGTTGAAGCCATTTTCGTCCGTATTTGCATCGGCAAAAGCGTAAGCACCCATAAAGTTGTTGTACATCTCCGCTGGCAAGTGGCCAGATGTTACTTCTGCATCCACACGTTTCGCAAATTTCTCTTTAGTAAATTTAGGATCGTAAGCAAACAGAATCGTATGTGATGCGGCTTTCGCGTGTGGTTGGTTAAACTGGTGCATATTTGCAAACGTATTGTGGAAACGTTGCTTCGCTTCATCACTTTCAATAACGATGAATTTCCATGGTTGTGAGTTGATAGAAGACGCCGACAAACGCAGTGCTGCTTTGATTATCGCCATGTCTTCTTGAGAAACGCGCTTGGTTTCATCATATTTTTTTGCAGTGTAACGGTTATTTAGATCGGTAATGATTTGATGGGACACGTTTATATCCTCTTTATGTGATGACAGATGAGGATGCACTAGCATCGACAACCATGCGTACCTCGAATATGGGTTCATGATAATGGATATTTTTTCATTGATAAGAGGGTGTTTATTTAAATCACTTTTTACTTTTTGTTGAAAATCGATGTGAGTTGATCGATTTGAAACTTAAAAGTCCTTATTTGGAAGCTTTTATTTGATATTAAATTAAACTCATATTGAGGAGTAGGGGAAAGCAACATGAACGTGATTGAAGTTTTTAATGATAGCTATGAACGTTGTACTTCAGATCAGGAGTTTTTCGACTTGTTCTACAAAAATTTATGGTCGAAAAGTGCCAACTTTAGACAGAAGTTTGACGGTATAGACATGCACCAACAAGTGAGAATGCTTAGAGGGTCTATCGTGTTTTTTATGATGGCAGATACCTCGACCGAAGCGCACAAAATGGTGGAAAAGTATGGGAAAAAGCATGCAAGTGCCGAAATTGGTATAGAGCCGCAGGATTTTGATGTTTGGCTTAAGAGTTTGTTAGAAACGGTTCGACAGTGTGATTCTGGGTACGATGCCGATGTTGAAACCGCTTGGCGAACATGCTTTAAAACGGGCTTAGAAGTAATGAAACAAGAATGTGATAAAGAAGATGGGCACATCCTTAAAGCGAGTACCAAATAAGGAAGTAACGTGAGCGGTCGTTACTTCCTAGGGGCAAAATCTTACTTATCTTGTGTTTCTTTATTCTTTTTCACCGCTTCGGCGATATCACTGACAGCTTCGACAAGATTGATCGGCATTGGAAAAATAATAGTGGATGTTTTGTCTGTAGTGATTTCAGTGAGTGTCTGCATGTAACGTAATTGCAGTGCATTCGGTGCTTCGTTGAGCATTTGCGCTGCTTCTTTTAATTTATTTGAAGCCTCTAACTCACCAGTAGCGTGAATGATCTTCGCCCTACGGTTACGTTCTGCTTCTGCCTGACGGGCTAGGGCTCTGACCATGCTGTCATTTAAATCAACATGTTTGACTTCAACCGTAGCAATCTTGATTCCCCAGTCATCAGTCTGTTGATCAAGAATGGATTGTAAATCCTTATTGAGGCGTTCTCGCTCTGATAGCAATTCATCGAGTTCATGCTGACCCAATACCGAGCGCAGCGTGGTTTGTGCTAACTGGCTGGTGGCATCGTTGTAGCTTTCAATATTGTTAATCGCCATTTGAGGATCGACTACGCGAAAATAAACGACCGCGTTGACGCGCACAGAAACGTTATCTTTTGTAATTAAATCTTGTGTCGGCACATCCAAAACGACAGTACGTAAATCAACCCTCACCATTTGCTGAATAAATGGGATAAGGATGATCAAACCAGGTCCTTTGACTTCTTGAAATCGACCAAGAAAGAACACAACCCCACGTTCGTATTCTCTCAAAACCTTGAACATTTGGGTCGCTAGTGCGAACAGCAGCACCACGATCACCGCAACGGTATAGAGCATCATAAAGCGCCTCCTATTTATTTTGGCGGTCATCAGGCATCACAGTTAAGGTCAGCCCTTTAACATTAACAATGGTGACGTGATCACCTTGTTTGAATTGTTGATGGTCTTTGGCTTTAGCTCGCCATAACGCACCGTTGAGTTGAACGCGTCCTTCGCCATCGATAAAGTCATCGCTTACCACGGCGACCTTCCCAGGGTATGTCTCTAAACCCGTCGTTACACGCCGGCGACGAATTTTGAGCAGCAGGCCGACGGTCAGCACGATTAGAGCCACGGAAAATATGGCAATACCAAAAATCAAAGGAAGGGCGATCTGGAATCCTGGTAACTCACTGTCCATGAGAAATATCGAACCGAGTACAAAGGCGACAACGCCGCCTAAGCCCAAAATACCAAAGCTCGGGCTGAATGCTTCCGCTATCATTAGTGCAATACCGAGTAACAGCAGACCAAGACCTGCGTAGTTGACGGGCATCATTTGTAGTGCGTACATGGCCAGAAGCAGACAAATCCCACCTAGCACACCGGGTAAGCCAATTCCTGGGTTGTAAAATTCAAGAAGTAAACCGTAGATGCCGATGAGCATTAGAATGTAGGCAACGTTTGGATTGGTGATAACGGCTAGCATTTCTGCTCGCCAATCGGGTGTTCTTTCAATCCATACGGGATTTTCCAGTGACAATGTCACATCACGATTGTTAACTTTAACAGTTTGTCCATTAATGGCTTTGACTAAATCCTCTGGTGAGTTGGCTATATAATCAATAACGTTTAATTCCAATGCCTCTGTGGCGTCCAAACTCGCTGCTTCGCTCACTGCTTTCTCTGCCCACTCTGCATTTCGGCCATGAAGCTTTGCTAAGCCTTTAATATAGGCTCTAGCATCATTAATCACCTTTTTCTCCATTGCGGTTTTCGCGGGAACTTTCTCTGAGCTTTCGTTGGTTCCTTCTGGCGTTTCTTCCGCGTTTTGATCTTTGCCATCATCCGATGAAGGGGGCTGAGGGGCACCACCTAACGCGACGGGCGTTGCCGCGCCAAGGTTGGTGGCTTCAGCCATTGCGGCAACGTGGCTGGCGAGTAAAATGTATGTCCCTGCGCTAGCCGCTCTAGATCCTGACGGGCCAACCCAAGTCGCAATTGGAGTGGAGGAGGTGGTAATCGCGTGAATAATATCTCTCATTGCACTGTCTAAGCCGCCTGGTGTGTCCATCTCTAAGATCACTAAACTGACACCGTTTAGTTGAGCTTCTTCTATTTCACGAGATAAATAGTCGCTAGTAGCAGGCCCTATAGCGCCTTTGACAGGAACAATCCAAACGGTATTCGCCAGTGCTTGACTGGCCATCAAGAGTAAAGGTAAGAACCATATCCATAGTCGTTTCATGCAGTCCTCCTTGTGTGGTCACAGGGACTTTTTGAAATCCTAATTCAAGTATATCCAAATAACTTAGAGATGCTTGAGTATAGGTTCTAATGAATAAGTTGCCGAGGCTAATTAGGAGACTACTTTTTTATATATAAACGCTGTGTGAGATAGTAAACTAAAGCAAATTATTGGTAATTGTGATGTTTATGTTTATTGTTCAGCGTTTGATTAAGTTGGCCGTTATCTGTGCCGTATTCTTTACTATTTTCGATCTGATCTCGTATGGAGAGGTGACTTGGTTTCAACGGTTTTTGGCTTTTCTACACTAAACTCAGATTTCAATACGTTAGCTACTCATAAGGCGATCGATTTCTTCCTATTCGCCTTATTACTCCCTCTTCAACCAAAGCCTTAAACAAAGCAATACTTAACTCGTTTTTTCAACTTCCTGTCGGTGGAAAAAACGCCAAAATGCAACTAAATTCATATCAATGACAAGTTTAAGGTATGTAGTTGATGAGGCAATTCAGCGCAATCGCACTAGCTGTTGTAACACTCATTTTGAGCCAAACAACAACCGCAAGAAACGCGAAGATGTTAGGTGATATCTCCTTAGTTCAGCCCATACAGGGTGATCCTAATGTGGATATTAAGCTAGCGAGAATTGGCTGGCATCTCTTCCGCGATCCTCAATTATCGTCAAATGGTAATGTCAGCTGCGCGACATGCCATAATCTGCAAACCAATGGCGCTGAAAATACACCAGTCTCTACGGGGGTGAAAGGTGATGGAATTAGAAATTCTATAACAGTGTTTAATGCAGCGTTAAATTATCGTTTTTTATGGGATGGTACGGAAAACACCTTGATGGCTCAGATTGATGGTCCAATCCATAATCCAATGGAAATGGACTCAAACTGGCAAACAATAGAGCAATATGTAAAAGAGAGTGAACATTATCAAGCTCTATTTAATCGTGACGGTGAATTGCCGATTAACGTTCATAATATCAAGTCCGCTATTGTGGAGTTTGTTGAAGGGCTGCAGACGCCTGGCGCACCATTCGATGCTTACTTATTGGGTTACACGCATGTACTGAGTGAACAGCAAATCAGAGGTTGGAAAACATTTCAGACTTCAGGTTGTGTGCAGTGTCATCAGGGCAAAAATATCGGCGGAGCGATGATCCAAAGGTTCGCCTATTTCAAGGATAAGCCAGTAGTAGAGGACTCGGGCAGGCAGCTCGTTACGATAGAGGATGAAGAGCGATTCTATTTTAGAGTAGCCAGTTTACGCAATGTCGCGCTAACGAGTCCTTATTTTCATAATGGGCAAGTCGATAAGTTATCCGACGCGATACAAATCATGGCTAAAACCCAGCTCGGTATAACGATGAACGATGAGAATGTCGCGGACATTGAAGCATTCTTGCAGTCGTTGACAGCACCTAGACCCATAATTTTAGAGGTGTTGGAAAATGAATAAATTCAAACTGATCAACTTTTGCTTTTTTATTGGGATACTGACGTGCTGCACACTGGCGTATATGTCGTATATGAACTCAAAAAACGCTCAAGAATTTCATGCAGAGCTAATGAACATCGGACATGAGTTGATTGAAGAGCGTGATGTTATCGTGAACCGATATGCCGTTGAAGATAGAAAAAACTATGAGTTAACAACATCTTTAGTAGAGATAGAAATCGCAGCACAGGCACTGTTGGAATCATCAAAGGAATCAGTTTGGTTTCCCGTGACACCCAATCGTATAAAAGTTAGGGATACGCTTGAACAGTTTAAGGAGCGAGTGCTTCAAACAACGTTGAAGCTTGATATGTTAATTGGTGTTCAGGTAGAAAATCGGTATGCATTACTCATGTTGTTCAATTTATATCAGCAAGATGTTTCTATCGAGAGCGGTCAATCATTGGGTGGCAGTCGTTATTTTGAATTTCTCAACCAGTTGCTTCTAACACAAACGGAAGTTGAGAGTGAAAAGGAAGCGAACTTCCTTAAGCGGCTTCAAACGAGTGATAAAAGAATTGAATTGCTGACGAATGAACTGCTTGATCACACTTATATTGAGTTTGTCGAAAGCTCAGAGCATCGGTTACTCAATATTGCTCAAAGTGAGGCGCGTTTTACGTGGTTGTTTGTATTTATTGCGGTGATGTTTCTAGTTAGCGCGTTTGTTTATCAGTCACATCACCGAATGCATAACTTAAAACAGTTGAATCTTGAAATTGAAGAGGCGAGAAACAAAGCCGAGCGAGCGGCAAAAGCGAAATCAAATTTTCTCGCTGCAATGAGTCACGAACTAAGGACGCCGATGAATGGTGTACTAGGGCTTTCTCAAATGATTGCAGAAGAGACCAAAGAGCCGACGACGAAAGAGCACATTAGGGTTATTCTTGATTCTGGCCAGCATCTGATGACTATCCTCAACGATATTTTGGATTTTTCTAAAGTTGAAGAAAACAAACTGGAATTTGAGCAAGCTAAGTTTAAGCTCGATCAAGTGCTTTCTCCGGTGTGTAGCGCAATAAAACCACTTGTTGATGAAAAAAATATCGAGCTAATCTTGGAAAACGAGGTTTCTGAATATACTGAATTTACTGGGGATTGTGCGCGTTTACGACAGATCTTATTTAATCTCGCCGGTAACGCGGTGAAGTTTACCAATGAAGGGCATGTGCTGGTTAGAACCGAGTTAGATGAATCGAATCAGTTGTTGGTCATGCGCGTGAGCGACACTGGTATTGGTATTGCGCCAGACAAGCACGAGCATATTTTTAACTCGTTTGAGCAAGCAGACTCATCAACGACTCGAAGGTTCGGCGGAACAGGGCTTGGGTTAGCCATCGTCAAAAAACTAACCGATTTGATGGGTGGCCATATTACTCTGAAGAGTATAGAAGGCGTTGGAAGTCAATTTATCGTTGAGTTGCCGATTCCTTGGGTAGAATCTGCTCCGAAAAAGCAGCAAGAAGCACCGAAACCTCGCGCAAAATCACACCATTTAAAGATACTACTTGCTGATGATAACCGTGTGAATGCCATTGTGGCAAAAGGGTTTTGCGAAAAGCTTGGGCATGAAGTGGAAGTTGCAGAAAATGGATTAATCGCGGTTAAAAAGGCGAAAGAGAACGAGTACGACCTGATCTTGATGGACAACCATATGCCCGAGATGAATGGCGTTGAGGCGACACGCGTTATCCGACAAGAGTTAGGTATCAAGACATTACTCTTTGCGTACACAGCAGACGTATTTCGTGAAGCTCACGATAGCTTTATTGAAGCAGGAGCAGACCATGTGCTTACGAAACCGCTACAGCATGAGAGCTTTTCAGACGCTCTCAAACAGTTTGCCGCCAGACTCGAACCGAAACAGAATCCGCCACTAACGAGTGACAGCAATGTGCTTCAATTGCAACGTAAGCCAATCGAGAACTTAAGGTTAACAGAGGAAGAACTCTCCCGTTCAGGCATGTTTACTTCTTTACGAGATGAGCCAGAAGCGCTCGACGAGTTGCTAAAAAGCATTATTGTCGATTTTGAGACTTCTGTTGATGAACTTATTGAATACTTTATGGCTGAAGACTTTGCTTCATTAGAGCTGACGTTGCACAAAACGAAAGGGATGGCACTGAACCTAAGTTTACCTATTTTGGCGAGCCAAACGGAGGCCCTGGAAACTCAACTTAAAGCCAACCAAAGTCCCGAGATTGAGCAGTTGCAGATGCTGATCAATCGGTTACAGGTCAACATCCATCAGTCTCATAGACTTTTGGATGATATCCAGAAGAACAATGCCGATCCTCAACAGATTTTATAGTCCCTGTGAGTGCGATGCTTTCCTTAACTCATTTTGTTGTGGTTTACTGTGGCAAGGACGGATAGTGTTGATTCGTCGTCGGAAAATCAGGGAGTTAGAATGAGTAAGCATTCCGCTTTAATCAAATGGCATCGTAAAGCTGGCGAAGAGTTTAGTGATAATAAGTATAGTCGGGCACACATTTGGCAATTTGATGGAGGGTTGCAAGTCCCAGCATCTCCATCTCCCCACGTAGTACCATTACCACTATCCGTAGAAGAAAACGTTGATCCAGAAGAAGCGTTTGTCGCGGCACTTTCTAGTTGTCATATGCTCGTTTTCCTGTCTATTGCAGCAAAGCGACGTTATGTTGTGGACAGTTACTTCGATGAAGCGGTAGGGGAGCTTGAAAAAGGCGAAAACGGAAAAGAGTGGGTATCAAAGGTAACGTTAAACCCTAAGATAACATTTTCAGGTGAAAAACAACCGACACCATCTCAATTAGAAAAACTGCATCACATGGCCCATGAGAATTGCTTTATCGCCAACTCCGTTAAAACAGAAGTGACAACGCTTATTGCGAATTAAGTGGAGCTCTTTATCAAAAAGCGCGGCCTATTGCGGAGTTATATTAAGCCAGCAGTCATCCTGCTGGCTCGTTCATCTAGACGACACCTTGCTCAATCATTGCATCAGCGACTTTTCTAAAGCCTGCAATGTTGGCGCCTAAAACTAAATTTCCAGGTTGGCCAAACTCTTTACTGGTTTCGTTTGCATTGATGAAAATATTTTTCATGATGGTTTGCAACTGACTATCCACTTGTTCAAACGTCCAGTTTTGCATGCTGGCGTTTTGCGCCATTTCAAGTTGACTGGTTGCAACGCCGCCTGCATTGGCTGCTTTTGCAGGCCCATAAGCTATGTCCGAGTCCACGATAATATTGGCAGCATCACGGGTGGTTGGCATGTTCGCCCCTTCACTAATCAAAATACATCCGTTTTCGATAAGAGCCAGTGCGTCGTCTGACGTTAATTCATTTTGAGTCGCACAAGGGAAGGCAGCATCAGCCTGATATCGCCAAACAGCATGTCCTTCATTAGGATAGTCGCCCTCTGGTGTGTATTCTGCTTCAGGGTAAGTTTCTAAATATTCTTCTAAGCTTGCTCTTTTCACTTCTTTCAGTTGTTTTAGGAGCTTAAGATCAATACCGTGCTCATGATAGATCGTACCTCGAGAGTCGCTGCATGTAACTGGCGTTGCTCCCATATGGTACAGTTTTTCAATGGCGTAGATAGCCACGTTGCCAGCACCAGAAACGAGACAAGTTTTCCCTTTCAATGAATCGTTGCGGTCGTTGAGCATGCACTCTGCAAAATAGACGGCGCCATATCCTGTCGCTTCTTTTCTGGCGAGTGAGCCACCCCAAAGCAGACTCTTGCCTGTAAGCACACCTTCGTAGCGGCCCGTCAATCGTTTGTATTGACCAAACATATAGCCAATTTCGCGCGCCCCGACACCGATATCGCCTGCGGGCACATCGGTGGTAGGACCGATGTGACGGTACAACTCGTTCATAAATGATTGGCAAAATCGCATGATCTCGCCGTCGGATTTTCCTTTAGGATCGAAGTTTGAACCGCCTTTGCCGCCACCGATAGGAAGGCCAGTCAGTGCGTTTTTAAAAATTTGCTCAAAGCCGAGAAATTTTATGATGCTCGCATTGACTGAGTGATGGAATCTCAATCCTCCTTTGTACGGCCCCAAAGCAGAGTTGAATTCAACTCGATAACCTTTGTTTACTTGTACATTTCCAGCATCATCAACCCAAGGAACTCGAAACATGATTTGACGTTCTGGCTCGACGATCCTCTGGATAATCGCTTGTTCCTTATATTTATTATTGCCTTCTATTACCGGCGCGAGAGAAGTTAATACTTCTTCTACCGCTTGGTAAAATTCTTTTTGCGCAGGGCTACTGTGTTGCAACGCAACAATAGTATCGTGTATGTATGACATAGATTTCTTCCTT
Organism: Vibrio sp. Vb1026; assembly: GCF_033338745.1. Taxonomy (NCBI): domain Bacteria; kingdom Pseudomonadati; phylum Pseudomonadota; class Gammaproteobacteria; order Vibrionales; family Vibrionaceae; genus Vibrio; species Vibrio sp. Vb1026. The sequence goes on along the minus strand of NZ_JAWOTH010000002.1, from coordinate 32,617 downwards.
GATGTGAATAAGCAATCAGTTTATATGAATGTATTTCCATTAAATAGTGATTTTGACCAAGATTCAATGGTTGTAGTGGTCTTTCCTGCGGATGAGAATGTGCAGCTTCTAACCCAGGCTGTGTTGGTTGAGATAGGTAGGGCTAGCTAAGTAAGCGGGTGGTTGAGTGATCAGTTTCACATATAACAAGCAGAAATCACTTTAGTCGATGTTGTTGTGCAGTTACGCAAATTGTTTATGTTAACGTCATGTTAAAGTTTGTGTGTGATAACTTGTGAAAAGACAACTATATGGATGAGCTTAAGGTTCTGAACTCGTTTATTCAGCAGAATGGCCTACCAGCGTTTGGCCACCTTGATGGAATTCCAACATCGTTACAGCTAGATAAATTTACCTACCTCGATGAGATGGATAAGCCGGTGTCTAAGTGGCGCCGTTACCGCGATTATAAGCAGTTTCAGTTCGTCAATTTGGTCACACCTAATTACGTCATTGGAGTAGCGATTGCTGATATACGGTATTTAGCATCCGGCTTTTGCTACCTGTTTGATATTAAAAAGAATAAGTTGATTGAGCAACAATGGTTGAAACCTTTTAATATAGGTTATCAAACTCAGCCTTCCAGTTGGTGCAGTCTTGCCCATCTTGCTAACAAAAGAGTTCAGTTTTCTATTAAGGATGGTATTTGGCACGTCCACTTTGTGACAGAGTCAGTCAATGCGGATCTCTATTTACGTCCAGAAAATATGAGTTTGCCATTAATGTTGTGTACGCCAACAGGTTATGCGGGTTGGACATATACTCAGAAGCACAATGCGTTAGCAGTAGACGGTAACTTGTTCATATTAGGAAAAGAGCAAGATCTTTCAGAGGTGGCTGCTGGTTACGATTTTTCCGCTGGGTACATGCGGCGAGAAACAAGTTGGCGCTGGGCGAGTATCAATTGCTTTGAGGATGACAGGCGTCTGGGGTTGAACTTGGCAGCTGGCGTTAATGAAACTGGCTATTGCGAAAATGTATTGTGGATTAATGGTCAGCGTCACTTTTTGCAACCTGTGCAGTTTCAGTTTTCACGAAGTGATGAAGGGCAAAAGTGGCATATTACGTCTGAAGATAAACGAGTTAACTTACAGTTCACGCCTTTGAATCGACGCTCAGAGAAGAAAAATTTTTGGCTTCTCAAAAGTAACTTTCGTCAGTACATCGGTTATTTCTCTGGCTATATTATCGATGGAAATGGCATCAAACATCAGTTAGAAGAAGTTATGGGTCTTACTGAAGATCACTATGCAAAATGGTAGAAACACAATGGATTGGACGCAGTTGATGGACCGCCCAGAATTACTTCTGATGATTCTGGCCCCAGTTTTCTTTTTCTGCATGCTTGCCGAATATTGGTTCGGACAAAGAAGGGGACGCTTGCCTGAAAGCGCGACGTATTACTTCCCTGAAGTAGCGTGTAATTTTGTTCTTGCGGGCTTACACCAAGCGACAGACATACTCACGGGTTTACTGATTGCTCAGTTGTATTTGTGGTGGTTTGATTGGCGTTTGTTTGATATCGAAATGAGCGTCTCAGCTTTTCTTTTACTTGTTGTCCTGCAAGATTTTTTCTATTACTGGTTTCATCGGGCTAGCCATCGTATTCGTTGGATGTGGGCCGCGCACGTTGTTCATCACAGTTCGGAAAGAATGAACTTCAGTACCGCATTTCGTCAAAGTTTAATGTATCCGCTAGCGGGGATGTGGATTTTTTGGTTGCCCTTGGTGATTATTGGTTTTGAGCCAAAATGGGTTGTCTTCGTTGTGTTGTTTAATCTGGGCTTACAGTTTTTTGTTCACACCCAATCAATTCGTTCGCTCGGGCCACTAGAGTGGGTATTTAACACGCCGTCTCATCATCGCGTTCATCATGGTGTGAACCGTCAGTACATCGACAAAAATTATGCGGGTGTATTAATTATTTGGGATCGAATGTTCGGAACGTTTGAACCAGAGGTGGAAACGGTTCGGTATGGGGTTTCTAAACCTGTAAACAGCTTTAATCCCATCCGCGTGACGTTTGCAGAATGGAAAGACATGTTTTATGACGTAACTCGACCAAACTTATCATGGAAACAACGCTGCCGCCGTTTGTTCGCTCCGCCATCGGATTTTTATGAGTAAATTGGATAAAGAGATTGGAGCGGGCAGCGGGAATCGAACCCGCATCATCAGCTTGGAAGGCTGAGGTAATAGCCATTATACGATGCCCGCGCATCGATAGGACTCAGTTAATATGCCACACTGCACGAAAAAGAAAAGTCTTTTCTCATCAAATGTTTGTCAGTTGCCTAAAAAAGTAGCGGACTGATGTTAAAGTGTTCATTGTCTCTGGTTTTTTGTGGCACTCGCGATTCTGCTACTAAGCCTAGGGGCTTCCAATTAGGTCGTAAACACCGAATTCTTAGGTGTTTAGATGTTGATGATATTCAAGATTTTCTGTGTAAAGGTTAATCTCGTTTATTGAACAGTCACGTTTCATGGTCAAGACTAGATATTGAAATGATTACTTTTTACTGTTGATGCGTATGTATAACACAGGGTAATTCTGCTGAAACAGTCAGCTTAACCAAAGGAGATTTAACATGATGAGAGGTTTGATATTAGGGCTGGTGGTGATGCTGGTATCTGCTTGTACTACCGTTACAACCGATGTAGATAAACAAGCCGACTTTTCAGCTTACAGAACGTTTGACTTCGGTGCTCAGGCGGAAGCTCCTACCAGTATTGATGGTCGACGTATTGAGCAAGGGCTTGCTGAACAGCTTGAGGGTAAGGGTTTAATTAAGGTAAATAGTGGCGGTGACCTTTACGTACATCATGATATCGTAGAAGAATCCGAGCTTGTTTCTTCAGGATCGTCGGTGAGCTTTGGCTATGGCTGGAATAGCTTTGGTGTGATCACTTCAAGCCCAGAAAGATATAAAGAGCGTAAGTATGGGAAGTTGGTGGTTGAACTGGTTGATGCAAAGGCTAATCAAGTCGTTTGGAAAGGCGTTTCAAGTCGTAAACTGTCTGAGTCAATGAGCTCTGAGAAAAGAGAATCTCTCATCCAAGAAGAAATCGCGAAGATGTTTGAAAGCTACCCTTACGGTGAAAAATAATTAGTATTCTTAACGATTAAGAATACTAATTGCCAATAGCTACGCACAGGGTTAAAAGAACTTATTATTTTGGTTTTGGTTACCTTTGTGCGTACGACTCTGATTGCTTTACTCGGACTACTTTTCTGCTTGCTGGCTCCGAGCATGAGCCTGGCGCACTCACACCCAAATTTTCTTTCCTTTCATAACCAGCATATCGCTGTTGACGCTAAGTCGAAGCACTTTTCAGAACATCCTATCTCTCCAATACAACAAGACTATCCGAGTTTAAACAGCCGGAATGTAGTGAGGGTTAGCCATGCTAAGGAAATGAGCTCGAACGACGATGTAGAACCCGAATGGTTTGAAATGCTTGATGTAGCATGGTGGGCGCATCGTTCGGCAATTTACTCGATGAAGTGGCTAAAACGCATCGGCAATGAGGCTTTAGATTGTTGTATTGAATGTATTTTTACTCACTCTAAATACAGAATCGGCGTGAGAAAAGAATCGAATTTCATATACCGCTTTATACATGCTCGCTAACACATTCCATGTTTTTGCAACTTTTGGTTAATTATGCTTAGGAGCGGTTTATGTTTGATTCGATCATTCAGGTCTTGAGTGCTTTTTGGCATCAAGATTTCACGGCGTTAATGGCGCCAGGCAGTGCAGGTTTGGTTTATTTTGTTGTTGCTGTGATTATCTTTTTGGAAAGTGGTTTTATTCCTGCTGCACCTTTCCCATGCGACAGTGTCGTCGTACTATCCGGTACGCTGGCGGCGGTTAGCGTCCTTGACCCAATTATGATCATGTTGGTGATAGCTGTTAGTGCGGGGTTGGGAAGTTGGGCGGCTTATTTACAAGGCAAGTGGCTAAATCGCTTACCTAAGGTCCAAGGCTGGGTGAGTGCGGTTCCTCAAAAGCGTTTGGAACAAGTCGACGTATTACTCAGTAAACATGGATTGGTTGCGCTTTTGTGCGCGCGGTTTATTCCGGTTGTTCGTTCCCTATTGCCATTAATGATGGGGTTGCGAGTGAAACGTATTAGTAAATTCCATTACTTTGCGTGGCTGAGTGCGATTTTATGGACGCTGATATTATGCGGTTTTGGTTCATTACTTCCTTTGCTACCGGAAAATATGAGCAAAGCAATCACAATGCTATTAATGGCGGCACCAATAATTACTCTTGTGATTGGAGTGCTTAGTTTCTTGTTTGTTAAAGCACGTCGAGCGTTCTGTAAACCCAAGGATGTGTCTGAGTTTTCTCAGTAAGTTTACTTGATTTGCACTTTTAAGCTTGTATGCAGATTAGACATCTAATCGACAGGTTTTTATCAGTAAAAAGAAAGGCGCATACATTGCGCCTTTCTTTTTGAGTGTCGTTAGGGTTTCGAATTTAATAGCCAATGCTATATAAGTATTCGCCAACTTCTTTGCACTGAGACTTGTAGATGTTCTCTACTTCAGACTCATTCTTATCTGCTGCTTTAAATTCAAGTTCGGCAGACGATAGCTGGTCAAAGCTGTAGTCTCTCTCAGACATTAAGTAGTGTCTGAACATCGCTCTGTGTTCCGGAACTGCAATACGTGCGTTAGAAACGTTGGCACACTCTAACAGAGTGTCGTTACTCATTTCTTCTGGCTTAGTTTCTGTGTTTGCTAAGGTTGAGCCCGCTGCAAATAGTAATGCTAGTGCGATGGTTGTAGCGATTCTTGTCATTATATGGACCTCAAATTGGTTCTAGTAACAATGAGCATATTGGCTCTTATCGTTACATTTTCGTGTTCTCTGTATGTCATAAAAAGTTAAACAACAGAGAAGGCGTTGCGACCATGAGTAAAGACGTACATTAAGTTCGCTTCCTTTCTTCCTGAGAGGCGATAAAGAGAGCGTTGACTCATGAGTCCGCCATAACTGTCTAGAGGTAAGCGAGATGCTTGTTTTGCCAACTCCAGTAGTGGTGGAGAAGAGAAAGCAATAAGTAAAAAATAATCAGGAGTAAAATCTGATGATAAAACGCCATCAGTAGCTGATGTTCGGCGACAGGAGACAAGCCCGAACAACTCGCGCTTTATATGTAGGTAGTAACTTTCTGAACCCCAAGAGCTCAGAGAAGCTGAGGCATGAAAATCAGTGTGTGCTAGCTCAAAATCGTCTTGTTGAGAGAGTTTAAGTAGGCGCTCGGAAGTGTAATGTTTGGTGTGGTGCCACTCATGCGCATATGAAGCTGTGATGAGCCCTGAGAGCAGGGAAAAAGAAAGCATCAATAATATACGGTGTAGATAACGCAAGAAGTAACCCTAAACATATAAAGCCACAGTTACCCACCATGATTAAGGAATCTTAGTGGAACTATGATAACGATGAAAGCCAGTGTCTGATCAACTCAGCGTATACTAACGAGATGGAAGGGGGATGAACAGAGTTTTCTGATCGCACTTAGGTATATCAGCGAATAACACAATAGTTTTCGCTTTCGAGTAAGCGAAAATGGAAAGAGAGTCGTTGCACAAGGACGATTAAGCTAACAGGATTATTACTGGGGAAGAAATAGAATCTTCTTTTTTCTTCCCCATATGTATCGCATCGGTATTACGCGCTTGCGTAAATAACGCTGCCGCCTTTTATAGTGTCAATGATCTCGCGAGACAACTTCTCTGGCAAAGCAGGGCAACCCCAACTGCGTCCGAGGTATCCATTCTTCTTGATGAAGGAAGGGTTTGCGTAATCGGCACCGTGCACGACAATGTAACGCTCGCGAGCTTTGTCGTTTAATCCAGAGCTTAGCCCATCTAATCGAAGTGAATAGCCATTTGAGCCGTAGTAAGTGGTATCAGTCAAAAAAGTGCCCAATGATGTTTTTCGCGAGTTTACGACATTTGAAAACTGTGTCGCTGTTTTCTTTCCGCTGTTCACGCCGTGAGAAACATACGTATTGTAGATTAGCTTCTTTTTATCTAAATCAACCACATAAAAACGCTTTTCAGTTGATGGTTTACTATAGTCGATGATCGTTAGTACCGACTTCTTTCTATCGGGTGTCTTCTGATAAGCGATGTAAGCGTCACTGAACAACTTAAAGTCTACTATGCCATCTAGCTTGGCTTGTTTAAACACATGTTCAACTTGCTTTGGTCGTAAATGATCCCTGGGTTCGTTATCTGATTGTTTTGCAAAAGCAAAAGGTGAGACAGACAACAGCGCACATGTAAATAATAAAATTAACTTTTTCATCTTGGCTAAATAAAACTCTATGGTGTTACAAATTTACCGATTGCTTCATGCATTCGTTAAAACAACATGCACATCAATATAATTCTATTCCCAATGTTTCTTATTGCACGCTTAGGTGCTTGATATTGGGTTGACGATAAGTTTTCGAGTTAAAAACTAACTAATTGAAACTTATAAAAAATATGAAGTTTAACGATGATTTCTATAAACTTCGGCGTAAATAATATCTGATATATGTAATTAATAAAACTGTGTTTAAGGATATTTGTGAAGTTGCTAATTTATAAAAACGGCGTTTTATTTTTCGTACTTTAGAAACTCTTTTTATTTCAATGTGTTTTCTTTTTCTACGCTTTATCCAATACCTCAAAAGTTTGTGATTTAACTCGTAACAAATCGTAACGCCGAATCGTTATGTGTATAAGTGCATTTATAATGTATGAATAAACAACAGGGTGGTAAGAAAAGGCAGTAAAACAGCAGTGAATCGGTTGTTTTTAATTCACGATTGACAAAGCTAAGTCTAAGTCGTTCAAAAATTGAACTTGTGAATGTGTCGTTTAAGTGAGAGTGATGAGCTCGACAAAAGTGAAGTGACGCGTGCTATTGTTTATTCTCTAATTTATTCGATTACATAAGGAAGGGTACATAGTAAAAATTGAAAAAATAATTCTATCGTGTGGATTAAAGTATATAAATAATAAAACTTCGAAATTAAAAGATAAGAGCGCCAGATATTAATTCATTAAATTTTTGAACATGAAAGTAAACTCTATCTATTATGTTTGGTTTGGTTTGGTTTGGTTTGGGTTGATTTGGTGTGAAAGCGCTCGTCTCATTAAGAAAAACGCTCAAAATTATTTAAGGACGGTTATGACAGCATTTAATAAAGTGTTTATTGTCACTCCCAATGTTAATGATTTTGCAATGTTGCAAGAGTCGCCATTGGAAATGTCTCTTCAAGTAACGGCAAGCAAACCTATCCAACTCTATGGAGAGTCTGTTAAAGCCAGTTGGAAAAGTATTGATATTGAATGGTTAGACGTTATGGGTGAAAAGCCATTGCCCAGGCCTGATATTGCAGCATGGGGATCTTTTACTCTTGCTGTATCCGCTTCTATTGCGGATAAGCTCGATGTGTTGAGCGAGAATGTCGAATTTTTACCATTAAATCTACAAGGAAAGCCTTGGCGAGCATTAAACATTGTCACTCAAATTGATGCCATTGATACCTCTGCTACCGAGTATAATCTTCGTCATGGTAAGCTAAGTCGTGCTAGACCGTTTAAGAAACTCGTTTTGAATAGAGAAGCCGTTAATGAATCTGACTTGTTCAGAGTAAAAGGTGCTGGGCTCAGAACGTTTTGCACGGACAAAAAAGGTGGCTTGTACGATAGCGTCAAAGCGCTGAATTTGACCGGTTTGGATTTCAAGGAAGTGCTGGTTTAAAAACGAATAAATAGTGATTTACTCAACTAAAGTCATAGAGATAGGTATGGGGGAACAAAAGCTGAGCATCTATCAATGAAGCTCATATACAGCCGCCACAGTTGTGACTGCTGTACGTCTCCCCTTAACTTATGTTCTTGAAACCCTAATTGAGCTGACCATGGACGCATCAAATCGACTGTCGTCATTTGCCGATTGCCACCACAAGCTCAATTGTTCTTTAGTCATTGGTTTACCAAATAAATAGCCTTGCATATAGTCGCAGCGGTATGCCGATAGCCATTCATGCATCATATTGTGTTCAATACCTTCTGCTGTAACCGTTTTATTTTGGGCATGGCATAGCTCAATAATAGGTTTGATCACATGGCCGTTGTTGGTGTTCATCAATGTAACGAGGAACTCTCGATCAAATTTGATTTTTTGAACCGGATACTGAACGAGCTGAGTTAACGATGTGTAACCAGAACCAAAGTCATCAATTGCAAGACGGTAGCCACGTTTTGATAGCTCATCAAGTAGAGCCGTGCCTTGTTGTTCTGCGGCAAAGGTTTCGGTTATTTCTATCTCAATACATTCTGGTTTAACACTGTGCAGTGTCGCTTGTTCATGGATGTAGTTTGCCATTTCTATCGAGTTTAGCTCTGCTGATGAAAGATTGACCGAAAGAACAATATCCTTACCGAAAATATTCCTTAATTGATGGTATTCCGCCGTTGCATTGGCGAAAACCCAGCGGTCAATTTTATCAAATAATCCGGCTTGCTCTGCAATTGGAATAAACTCCTTTGGGGGGATAGGGCCGATACCTTCGGCTTCCCAGCGCAACAAGACTTCTAACCCCTCAATTTCGTTGCTTCGATTGTTCATATAGGGTTGAAAAACAAGGTGGAATTCTTCCTCTACATTGCTTTTTCGGAGCGCACGTTCAAGCTGACTTCGTCTTTGAGACTCAATATTGAGAGCGGCTGAATAATAGGCGTATTGATTTTTCCCTGCCCGTTTTGCTTGATACATAGCCGCATCGGCACTGGAGAGTAACTTCGCGATGTCAGTACCGTCTTGAGGATATTGTGCAATACCTACGCTTGCCGTAACGGGAAATGAATTACTCCAAGATGAACTGAGATTACTAATCGGTTTTAGTAACTCTGATGCAAGCAAATCAGGCAAGCGTTTTACCTCTTGATTTGAGCTCAGCAAAATTGCAAATTCGTCACCAGACAACCTGGCGGCAAAGCAGGGGCTGTTGTAATCGTGCGAGAACTTTTGACAAGCATTCTTGATGTGTGATGAGAACACTTTTAATAAGTTATCTCCCAATTCATGCCCGTATTTATCATTCACGTATTTAAAGTTATCAAGATCGACGTAAACAACCCACAGAAACTGCGAAGGGGAGATAAGTTCACGAGTGGCAAGCTCATGAAAACGATGGCGATTGGCGAGTTGCGTCAGGTGATCCGTTTCAGCTAGGCGTTTTGTCTTTTTATAGATGACATTAAGTTCCTCATACATATCAAAAAAGCGTGCAGAGAGGCGTCCTATTTCATCGTTTGTTTCTAGCTTTTCAATATTGTCACGTTGATTAGATTCAAGTTCGTTCAGCTGCTTATCAAGGCGAGAAACAGGGCGCAACACATAGCGGTACAACACCAAAATGATTAATGTGATAGTGAAAAACGCCGCTACGCCAAAGGAGAAAGCAAGTTCTAGCCACACTTTATCGACTTTATTCCACATTAAATATTCGGCAGGAGAAAGCACGGCATAAAAGTGCGGCAGCAGCTCAATGGTTTGAGCGAGAGAAATATCAAGATAAATGGGTTTGTCGGCGAAAGTAATCACGCTGTGTGTGTCAAACTCGATTTCATGCTTAATCTCGTTAAAGGCTTCAAGTGATACGGAAACTACCACAAAAAACACATTTTTCGAGTCAAAGCTCAAAGGGTGAGTCCCCGTTCTTTTGTCGACGACCTCATATTGAAGAAGAATGCTTTGTCCACTGGAGTTATAAATAAAGCCAGTGTGACTGAAAGCCTCTCTCTCATTGAAACTTCGTGATATGTACTCTAACACCTTTGGGTCGACCACGCCCGATGATTCGTAATATTTGTTTTCTGTGTAGTAGAGAAGGTTTTGTTTGCCGTCGAGGATCGCCATGCTCGCATCGCCTTTGTAACCATGGCTCAATACTTCAGCGGTCTCGTCTAATCGGTTAAACAAGACTCGTTCACGATAGGGGTTGTTATGATTTACCAAATAGTCTTGTAATACATCACTTTTACTGAGCGTATAGGCATAGCTATTAAGAAAAATATTCGCTTGTCGAAACTGCCCGGCGAGCTTTTCCATCTGCAACTGAATATAGCTGTCTTCCCGCTTGATGAGCGTCACTTTTTGAATGCTATAAATAATATAGCTAGATACTAACGCGCTTAATAAGATCACTGGCGCGACAAGCAAAATGACTCTATTGCTTAACTTCATTATGGTTCTTAGTTTCCGTTTGTGTCCCTACAAACGTCGCGTACCAGGTAAGGTACTGAACGGATGATGTGTTTTGGCAAATTGTAACCAGATTGTAAGGTGAGCGTTCTCCAAAATCAGGCAGCTATCTAAGAATTGTGATGACGTGAAAGGTTTCGAGCTTATTAACTAGAGGTTTTCTCAGTAGTTGGACGTCTCTTTTCCTCCCTCCCTGTATAAAACCTAACTGTAATGACAGGGAAATACTGTCATCGAAACGTTTCGATGATAAAGTGTGACTTAAGTGCACTTTTCCTATTCAATGACAATTGAATTACAGATCATTCTCACACCTTATCGATCTCACACTGGTCAAATTGCGATGACGAATTATTATTTCATCGAAACGTTTCGATGAGTTTTCTGTTAATAACAAAACACTTTAAAACAGGCGCTCATGGTTGTATGAACGTGTAACCGAAAGGTCGATGAGATGAAAAAAAGTACCCTAATTAACTCAGATATTTCTTACTTGGTGGCGACGCTAGGCCACACCGACGAGATCACGATATGTGATGCTGGTCTACCAATCCCAGAGCATGTTCAGCGAATCGATTTGGCGCTAACGCATGGGGTACCAAGTTTTCTTGATACTGTTCGCGTAATTCTATCTGAGTCCCAAATCGAAGGGGTCATCATTGCGGAAGAGTTCTCTGATGCAAGCCCAGTTTTGCATGAAGCGTTGCTCAACGAACTGAGCAAAGAGAGTGAAGAAACGGGCAAATCTATTGAGGTGAGCTACGTGTCACATGAAGCGTTTAAAGCACGCACGGCCCAAAGTCGCGCTATCGTAAGAACGGGCGAATGCTCGCCATATGCGAACGTTATTTTCCAAGCGGGCGTGGTTTTTTAAGCCAGAGATATTGAGGACAGATTATGACTCAAGCCATTCTACAACTAAGCGAAATTGAGAAGGCGTTTCCGGGCGTAAAAGCACTCGACAAAGCAAGCCTGAATGTTTATCCAGGCCGTGTGATGGCGCTGATGGGTGAAAATGGAGCAGGCAAGTCAACGTTAATGAAGGTGTTGACAGGCATTTACCACATGGATGCGGGGAGCATTCAATATCAAGGTCAGCCGGCGGCCTTTAAAGGTCCACGCGATTCACAGGAAGCTGGTATTAGCATTATTCACCAAGAGCTGAACCTGATTCCTGAACTGACGATTGCCGAAAATATTTACTTGGGACGAGAGTTCACTGGCTCCTTAGGGCGTATCCAGTGGGGCAAAATGTATGACGAAGCTGACAAGCTTTTAAAACGTCTGAATGTAAAGCACTCATCAAAAACATTGCTTGGCGATTTAAGCCTTGGTGAACAACAAATGGTGGAAATTGCAAAGGCACTTTCGTTTGAGTCGAAAGTCATCATTATGGATGAGCCAACGGACGCATTGACCGATACCGAAACGGAATCACTGTTTAAAGTGATTAATGAGCTTCGTGCTCAAGGATGCGGCATCGTATACATCTCGCATCGTCTTAAAGAAATCTTTGAAATCTGTGATGATATTACGGTGCTTCGTGATGGTAAGTTTATCGGTGAGTGCAAGGTGTCCGACACTGATGAAGATGGCCTAATTGAAATGATGGTTGGCCGAAAATTAGAAGAGCAATATCCACGTATTGATGTCCAACATGGCGAAACTTGTCTTGAAGTCATTGGTTTGACTGGGTCTGGCGTTCAGGATGTGAGCTTTACTCTCAAGCGTGGTGAGATTCTTGGAATTTCTGGCTTGATGGGCGCAGGCCGCACTGAACTCATGAAAGTCATTTACGGCGCATTACCTAGTGAGCATGGTGTTATCAATCTTGATAACAAAACTATTAACCCGGTTAGCCCGCAAGATGGCTTGGCAAATGGTATCGCTTACATCTCTGAAGATCGCAAAGGCGATGGTTTGGTTTTAGGTCTTTCGGTTAAGGAGAACATGTCACTTTGTTCGCTAAACCAGCTGACCAAAGGCTTCCAGATTCAACACAGCGACGAAGTGATTGCTGTGGAAGATTTTATTAAGTTATTCAACATTAAAACCCCAACGCGAGATCAAATCATCGGCAACTTATCTGGTGGTAACCAGCAAAAAGTTGCGATAGCGAAAGGGTTAATGACGAAACCTAAAGTTCTGATTCTGGATGAGCCGACACGTGGTGTTGATGTCGGAGCAAAAAAAGAGATTTATCAGCTCATCAACAAGTTTAAGGCCGAAGGCATGAGCATCATCTTGGTTTCTTCCGAGATGCCTGAAGTGCTCGGCATGAGCGACCGTATTTTAGTGATGCATGAAGGTCGTATCACTGGCGAATTTGATGCGAAAGACGCCGATCAAGAAAAATTACTCGCCTGTGCCGTAGGCAAAGAGATCAATGAGGAAGCAGCATGAGTACGAATACCATGAGCAAACCAACCGAAACTGGCAACAAGAAGTTGTTCACAAAAGAGTGGCTGATTGAGCAAAAATCACTGATAGCTTTGATCTTTCTGATCGTTGTTGTGTCATTTTTGAACCCGAACTTTTTTACGGTCGACAACATTCTCAACATTCTTCGTCAAACCTCCGTGAATGCCATTATCGCAGTGGGTATGACATTAGTTATTTTAACAGCAGGCATCGACTTAAGTGTTGGTTCGGTATTGGCATTGTGTGGTGCCTTTGCGGCAAGCATGATTGCGCTTGAGGTTCCGGTGCTAGTGGCGGTTCCAACTGCTTTAGTCGCAGGTGCAGCGTTAGGTGCGATCAGCGGTATCATTATTGCGAAGGGTAAGGTGCAGGCATTTATCGCTACGCTGGTTACCATGACGTTACTACGTGGTGTGACCATGGTGTACACCGAAGGTCGACCAATCTCGACAGGCTTTACTGACACCGCAGATGCGTTTGCATGGTTTGGTACTGGCTACGCGCTAGGCATTCCGGTTCCTGTTTGGTTAATGGTGGTTGTGTTCGCAGCGGCTTGGTATTTACTTAACCACACGCGCTTTGGTCGCTATGTTTACGCACTAGGCGGCAACGAGTCTGCGACTCGCCTATCAGGTATCAATGTAGACCGAGTGAAGATTGGTGTCTACGCCATCTGCGGTATGCTAGCAGCGCTTGCAGGTATTATCGTAACGTCTCGTCTTTCTTCGGCGCAGCCAACAGCGGGTATGGGCTACGAGCTAGACGCTATCGCAGCGGTTGTTCTTGGCGGTACCAGCTTGATGGGCGGTAAAGGTCGTATCATGGGTACCTTGATTGGTGCGCTGATCATCGGTTTCTTGAACAATGCACTTAACCTACTTGATGTTTCTTCCTACTACCAAATGATTGCAAAAGCAGTGGTTATCTTGCTGGCGGTATTGGTAGACAACAAAAACAAGTAATTCATAACAATCTGTATATATAAAACAGTGAATACAAACCGAGTCAGGGGACGTGTACTGGCTCACCCTACACAAAGGACTAGAACGATGAAAAAACTTGCAACTCTTATCTCTGCTGCACTTCTTTCTTCAACCGTATCGGTAGCGGCGCAAGCTCAAGATACCATGGCGATTGTGGTTTCGACGCTAAACAACCCGTTCTTCGTAACGATGAAAGACGGTGCGGAAGCAAAAGCGAAAGAATTGGGGTACGACTTAATTGTACTGGACTCGCAAAATGACCCGAGTAAAGAACTGTCGAACATCGAGGATTTAAGTATTCGCGGCGTAAAAGCAATTCTTATCAACCCAACGGATTCTGATGCAGTGTCTAATGCAATTCGTATGGCGAACCGTTCTAAGATCCCTGTGTTGACATTAGACCGTGGTGCAAGCCGTGGTGAAGTCGTGAGTCACATCGCGTCGGACAACGTAATTGGTGGTGAAATGGCAGGCCACTACATCATGGAAAAAGTCGGCGAAAAAGCAAAAGTCATTCAACTTGAAGGTATTGCGGGCACATCGGCAGCGCGTGAGCGCGGTGAAGGCTTTATGAATGCCGTGAAGGGCAGCGATATGGATCTTCTTGCTAGCCAACCGGCTGACTTTGACCGCACGAAAGGTCTAAACGTAATGGAAAATCTGCTAGCGGCTAACCCGGATGTACAAGCGGTATTTGCACAGAATGATGAAATGGCGCTAGGTGCACTTCGCGCAGTTCAAGCTTCTGGCAAAGATGTCGTTATCGTTGGTTTTGATGGTACGGAAGACGGCATTGCAGCAGTTAACCGTGGCAAACTAGCGGCAACTATTGCTCAGCAACCAGACCTTATCGGTGCTTTAGGTGTTGAAACGGCTGACAAAGTTTTGAAAGGTGAAGAAGTAGAAGAGTACATCCCAGTACCACTAAAAGTAGTCACTAAGTAAGTTTTAAGTTCAATAAATCATCCTAATTTTTGCTCTCTCCTCCGTTTATATCTGTCGTTTAGGAGGTGAGGGCAAACTTACCCAAAATACTGCAAAGTGTGGGGTATAGATGCCTTTGGCTTTTTATCGAGACTCCTTCATCAGGAAGAGAAGTTAAAGTCATCTAATGTATTTTCCTAAACAGTTTTTAAAAAGGGTTCATTCAGAACCGAGGATAACCGTATGAATAAGTTAGTGGTGTTAGGTAGTGTAAACGCTGACCATGTTCTTCAAGTGCCTTCTTTCCCTCGCCCAGGCGAGACGCTGCATGGTCGCAACTATCAAGTTATCCCAGGTGGCAAAGGTGCCAACCAAGCCGTCGCGGCGGCGCGATTAAATGCAGACATAGGTTTTATCGCTTGTGTGGGCGACGACTCATTCGGCATTAACATTCGCGAAAACTTCAAAATGGACGGCATCGATATCACTGGTGTGAAGATGCAGC
This sequence comes from Vibrio sp. Vb1026, assembly GCF_033338745.1. NCBI lineage: Bacteria > Pseudomonadati > Pseudomonadota > Gammaproteobacteria > Vibrionales > Vibrionaceae > Vibrio > Vibrio sp. Vb1026. The sequence continues at coordinate 17,462 of NZ_JAWOTH010000002.1, read as the reverse complement.
CAAATTGCCCGACAGGTATCGCGATGATTCAAGTGTCGGACAGTGGTGAGAACAGCATTTGCATTTCAGCTGAAGCAAACGCCAAACTGACAGCAGAAGCGATTGAGCCAGATTTAGAGCGTATTCGCCAAGCAGATTACTTGTTAATGCAATTGGAAACGCCGATGTGCGGCATTGAGAAAGCTGCGCGTGTAGCGAAAGATGCCAAAACCAATGTCATTCTGAACCCAGCGCCAGCTCGCGAACTGTCAGATGAATTACTGTCTTGCATTGACGTGATTACACCAAATGAAACGGAAGCTGAAGTTCTGACAGGTATTACTGTAACAGACAACGAAAGCGCGCAAGAAGCGGCGAATGAGCTACATGGTAAAGGTATAGAAATTGTCATGATCACACTCGGTGCAAAAGGCGTTTGGCTAAGCCAAAACGGTCGAGGCGAAATCATCTCGGGTTTCCGCGTTGAAGCGACGGATACTACCGCAGCGGGCGATACATTTAATGGGGCATTCGTCACTGGTCTCCTAGAAGATTTACCTTTAGAATCAGCGATTAAGTTTGCACATGCGGCGGCTGCAATTTCTGTGACCCGCTTTGGCGCGCAAACGTCGATTCCAACCCGCGAAGAGGTGGACGCGTTTCTCGCTGAACAATAAGGCGCACAATGCCTCATTAAAATAGGAGTAGTAACATGGCGACGATGAAAGACATCGCAAAACTGGCAGGGGTTTCCACTTCAACAGTGAGCCATGTTATTAACAAGACGCGTTTTGTGAGCGAAGAGATCTCTGAACGCGTTAACAATGCCGCAAAAGAGCTTAACTACTACGCGCCCTCTGCGTTGGCGCGTAGCCTCAAAGTTAATCGTACCAAAACCATTGGTATGCTCGTGACAACCTCAACCAACCCATTCTTTGGCGAAGTCGTAAAAGGCGTCGAACGCAGCTGCTACCAAAAAGGCTACAGCCTCATTTTATGTAACACCGAGGGTGATAACGAACGTATGCGTCAATCCATTAATACGCTATTGCAAAAGCGTGTCGATGGTTTGATTTTGATGTGTTCGTCGCTAGAAGGAGAGCGTATCGATGTATTTGAGCGTTACCCAGATATCCCAGTAGTGGTAATGGACTGGGGGCCGATGCTATTTACAAGTGATAAAATCCAAGACAACTCACTTCGTGGCGGTTACTTAGCGGCGAAATACTTAATTGATTGCGGCCATACCGAAATTGGGTGCATCACTGGCCCTTTGATTAAACACCAAGCGCAAATGCGATACGAAGGTTATAAGCGAGCAATGAACGAAGCGGGCTTGGAATTTAATGCCAATTGGATCATTGAATCGGACTTCGAATGTGAGGGTGGGTATCAAGCGTTCAAAAAAATGGCTCAGCGTGGCGCATTACCCAGCTCGATTTTCGTCTCTAACGATATGATGGCGATGGGTGTGATTAACGCCGCAAATGAGCTCGGTATTAAAGTGCCGGACGACCTGTCCATTATTGGTTACGATGACATCCATATCGCGAAATTTATGTCGCCATCGCTAACTACCATTCATCAGCCTAAGTACCGTTTGGGGCAGGCTGCCGTTGAGACTCTTGTCCGAGGACTGGACGACAAATCTAACGACGCTCAAGTCGTTCAACTGGAACCAACATTGGTTGTACGCAACAGTGTGACGAATTTCTCTTAATTAAAAACAAACGCATGGTTAACAAATTTAGTGCATATAATTTATAAAAAAATGGGCTAAAAAATAAATAAGCATGCAAAACAGATGTTCGAATTTATTAACTCAACATTTGAAAAGTGTGATTTTTTGCGAGTAACTCGAAAGATTTCGTGTCGATAGTGCTTAAAAAGCTTATTATTAATAAAGCCTATAATTAGATTTATAAATTATTGAGATGAATGGAAAATCTTTATGTTAGTTAAGAGATATGCACAGTATTCAGTAAAGAGGCCGTGGTTTCACCGTTTCAATATTTCACTAGTATTAACGGTGTTTGTCGTGAGTGTTTATGAACTACTTGCGAATGAAGAGTATGTATACTTGGCTGGCGTGGTGTTTACATTTGCTTCGACTTTACTGTTCGCGTCAGCATCGACGTTCAAAAAGCGCTACCTAGGACACGAGTCCTAGTTCATTTGGAATGAATAATTGAGATAAATAGGTACTTTCAAGTAAGTAATGAATCTGATTTATGATCGAGTGCATCAAGAGGAGGACAAATGTCCTCCTTTTTGTTGGGGATCACGCTCTAATATAAGCGTATTCCAAACAAAATAATAAAGGACATGTTATGGACCTCTTTGCCTTACTCGATATTAATAATACTCTCGTTAACATTCCGATCGGCGACGGCTACGCAATGAGTTGGATCGAAGCTTTCGGTACAGTTTTTGGACTGCTTTGCATTTGGTTGGCCAGCCAAGAAAAAACCATCAACTACTTATTCGGTTTGCTGAATGTCACGCTTTTTGCCGTTATCTTTTTTCAAATTCAGTTATACGGATTATTGCTTCTTCAATTGTTTTTCTTCTGTGCGAACATTTACGGCTGGTATGCGTGGACCCGTCCAAACGCACAAGGTGAAACGCTGGAAGTTCGCTGGTTAAATAAACAGAAACTTATTACTACTGCCTCTATTAGCGTTGCATGTATCGCATTATTAACGATCTATATCGACCCATTTTTCTTTGCGCTAGCAAACATTGCTGTTGATAGCTTGAATCTCTTTGGTGCTGGCTTGGCTGAACCGGTGCTTGAGCCTGACGCGTTCCCGTTCTGGGATGCAACCATGACAGTGCTTTCTGTGGTTGCACAAATTCTGATGACACGTAAATACGTCGAAAACTGGATTCTATGGGTCGTGATTAACATTATCAGTGTGGGTATCTACGCGACGCAAGGTGTTTACGCAATGTCTGTTCAGTACGCGATTCTTATGTTCATCGCTGCCAATGGCACGCGTGAGTGGGCTCGTAGCGCTAAGCGCAATGGCGATAAAACCTTAGCGCACGCTGCTGCGTAAGGAACGAAAAATGGCCAAACAACCTCATATCGGAGTGGATGAAACACAAATCGCTCCCCTCGTTATTGTATGCGGCGAGCCAGATCGAGCGAATCGTATCGCGGCATTATTTGATGATGCAGAAATGGTGTCGGAAAACCGCGAGTACCGTGTGTTTACCGGCAACTACAAAGGCAAACCTGTTTCAGTATGTAGTACAGGTATAGGTGCGCCATCGATGATCATCGCAGTGGAAGAGCTAAAACAGTGCGGTGTGACTCATGTGGTACGCGTTGGATCGGCGGGGGCAATGCAATCAGGCATTCATCTTGGCGAGTTGATCATTGCCGAAGGCGCGGTAAGAGATGAGGGCGGCTCTAAAGCGTATGTCGATTCGTCTTATCCAGCCTACGCAAGCTTTTCACTGTTAAAGGAAGTTGAGCGTTACTTGTCGATGCAAAAAGTGCATTATCATTTTGGTGTGGTGCGTTCTCACGACAGTTTCTATACCGATGACGAAGATGCAATATGCCAACATTGGAACAAGAAAGGCATCTTAGGTGCCGATATGGAAACCTCTGCGCTGTTTACGGTCGGTCGACTACGAGGCCTTCATGTGGCTTCGATATTAAACAACGTGGTGCTGTATCAACAAGATGTGAAAGAAGGTGTTGGTCAGTACGTTGATGAAGCCAAAGTAATGATGCAAGGTGAGAAGAGTGCCGCGATTACGGCATTAGAAGCCTTGGTTGCTCAGCGTTAGCCAGTCTCTATCTCAGTAAGTCACATAAACAGAATAGATGTAAAGCGACAGGTCACTGTCGCTTTTTTATTTGGAGTTACGGGGTACAATCCACCTTAAATAGTTGTCCGTAACTTTTTCTGAGAGAGCAGAAAATGAAAATCAGCCCTTATCCGACTGGTCGCTTCAAAACATACCTTGAAGAAAAGAGTGCCACCTTTCGCGATTTGATTTATCAATGCCATATAAATTCGCGTTACTTTGATGCTGGGGAAGCAATTCTCCGCCAAGGTGAGCAACTTCAGTACTTGTATGTTGTGCCAGTAGGTCGAGTCTCGATGAACATATTGGCCGCAAATGGACGACGTTTTCAATTAGGGGAAGCTAACTGCGACTATCATATTTATGGTGAAATGGAGTTCTTCACTCAGACTCCTTGTCAATGGAATGTGATAGCAGATGAACATATGCAGGTTGATGTTATCTGTATCCAAAAACTAACCGAAGCACTGCAAAATCATCCCCAAATGATGGTGTTCTTCGCTTCAGCATTGGCTGAGGATTATCAAGACTCCATGGATATCTACACTAATCGTTTGTTGCATCCCATTACTTACAACATTGCCTATGATCTTCTCGTCCGTAATCAGACGGATAAGTTGCTTGGTGGTTTTGATAAAGTGAACCAAGAGGCTGAGCGGTTTGGTACCTCAGGCCGAGTCTATCGACGTGCAGTTAAGGACTTGATTGAAAAGGGATTGATTACAAAAACGGACAACGGTTTGGAGATTATTGATGAGCTGGCACTCAAAGCGTTTATTGAAGCGCATGAATGATACGCCCAGGTATTGGAACTGATGGGTTTTATAAGTCTTTGATATATCTAAGTCTTGAGTAAACGTAACTAATGTAAAGTACCTTAAATTTTGTTGAATGCATTAAAGAGTAGCGTTATATTGCGAACGCGTATGATAATAGATCTCATTAAGGCTTAACAAAATGAAAAAATTCGTCGGTGCGGCTATGCTGTCGTTATTTACTGTTTCTCCTTCTTTCGCTGCTAAAGTTGTGATTGACCACTACATGGGTCAAACAGAGCTAGAACAATCCCCAGAGCGTGTGGTTGTGATTGGCTTTGGCCCGCTAGATGCGCTGGACAACTTTGGTATCGATCCTGTTGCAGTATCTAACTCTTCTAATCTTCCTAGTTACCTTTCAAAATACAGCAAAGATAACTACACCTCTGCGGGTAGTTTGTTTGAACCTGATTTTGAAACCATCTACATGCAAAAACCGGATTTGATTTTGGTTGGTCCGCGAGCGTCTGCGAAATATGAAGAGCTGAGTGAAATTGCCCCTACAGTTGTTTTTGCGGCGAAAGAGAACCAAGGCTATTGGGAAGGCACGCAAGCGCAATGGCGCAATATTGGTAAGATCTTCAATATCGAAGAAAAAGTAGAGCAGAAAATTGAAGCGCTAGATGCTCAATTCAAAGCAATCCGTGACTACAACCAATCGAACAAAAATGATGCATTAACGATTTTGAGCATGGGTGACAACATCAGCGCGTTTGGTGCCCAGTCGCGATTTGGCGTCATTTATAACGACTTTGGCTTCTTGGAAACGGTTGAGCACGTGAAAACGGGCACTCACGGAGATGTCATTTCTTATGAGTTTATTCGTGAAGCTAACCCGAAAAATATTCTCGTGGTTGACCGAAATTCTCTGACAGGTACGCCGGATAACGATATTCGTAAATCCATGGATAACGACTTAGTCAAAGCTACTGCGGCATATAAAAATCATAAAATCACTTATTTAGATGTGGACGCGTGGTACTTGTCGATGTCTGGTGTGACAGCAACAGAAAAAATGGTCAGTGAGATAAAGCAAACCGTTGAACTGTAATCCAAGATAGCAGAGGTTAACTTTGAAGAAGTTATTGCTAACCCTTGTGGTTTTAAGCACGGTTTCGTTATTTGTTGGGGTGGCAAACATGACGCCCCAACAACTCTTTTCAGGTGATGAGAAAGCATTAGAGCTTTTCTTTACCAGCCGTATACCACGTTTATTTGCCATACTGCTTGCTGGTGCTGGCTTGAGTATTGCGGGACTTGTCATGCAGCAAATCAGCCAGAACCGATTTGCTGCACCTTCTACAACCGGTACGATCGAATGTGCCATGTTGGGCTACGTACTGAGCGTGGTTTTCTTTGGTAATGATAATCACCTTTGGCTCGTATTCGGCATCTCGGTATTTGGGACGCTAGCGTTTGTTTTCTTTATTCAGCGCATTCAATTTAAGAGCGTGGTTTTTGTGCCTCTTGTCGGGATTATTTTCGGCAATGTCATCCAATCCATGACTACGTTTATCGCTTACAAATATGATGCACTTCAAAGTCTGAATGCTTGGACAGTCGCAAACTTCGCCAACATCTTGCGTGGTGATTTTGAACTGCTGTACATCGCGGTACCAATGGTTATCCTCAGCTATCTTTTTGCCGCAAGGATCTCTGCCGTAGGTATCGGAAAAGATTTCGCGATTAACTTGGGTTTGAATTATCAGCAGGTTGTGACGATTGGCGTGCTATTGGTGTCCATCATGTCAGCAAGTGTCGTGATGATTGTTGGCCAGTTGCCATTCTTGGGGCTGATTGTACCGAATCTCGTGAGTCACTTTTATGGCGATAACCTCAAAAAGAACATTCCGCTTACGGCCATGTATGGGGCCATTTTAGTGTTGTGTTGCGATTTGGTGAGTCGTTTAATTATTTTCCCTCATGAAATGCCAATCTCTATCGTGATCAGCATATTGGGTGGCGTGGTATTCATCGCTATGTTGTTGCGAGGTAAGCAACATGCGTGATTCAACGAAAATCCTGCTGCTAGGTGGCATTGCGATTCTTTTCGCGTGTCTGTTTATTGGTATTGGGCTAACGGCTGACAACTACCAATATTTTTTGTCTCGTAGAGTTCCTAAAGTATTGGCGATAGTGCTAGCGGGTGTGGCCATTGCTCAGTCTTCACTTGTATTTCAAACCATTACGCACAACCGAATTTTAACGCCAAGTATCATGGGTTTTGATGCGCTGTATGTGTTAACCCAAATTTTGATCGTGTTGATTTTTGGTGGGTTGAGTACCTTAGTTCTTAACTTGTACGTCAATTTCGCGATTGCAGTAATTGTAATGGTGTCGTTTTCGCTACTGCTGTTTGGGTTTTACTTTTCAAAAGGAAGCAAGAACTTGATTACGTTGCTATTGGTCGGCTTGATCTTTGGTCAGCTATTTTCCAATGCGGCGTCATTCTTTTCTTTGCTGATGGACCCAAACACATATGCAATTGTTCAGTCGAAACTGTACGCCAGTTTCAATAATGTCAAAGTGAACTTGGTTTACTTTAGTGCTCCGGCTTTGATGTTTGCATGTTGGTTGTTGTTTAGGATGCATCGCACTTTAGATGTGTTTTGGCTCGACCAAGACAATGCGAAAAGCTTGGGTGTTGATGTACCTAAAGTGACGAGAAATGTGTTTATTATCTCGGCGGTTTTGATTGCTATTTCTACGGCTTTGGTAGGGCCAATCATGTTCTTTGGTTTACTAGTGACCAACTTAAGCCGAGAAATGTTCCGAAGTTACCAACATAAAACGCTATTGGTCGGATGTTCGTTTCTATCCATAAGTTCACTACTTGCTGGGCAATGGATAATCGAAAACGTGTTCAGTTTTGAGACGACGTTGAGTGTCGTAATTAACTTTATCGGCGGTGCGTATTTCTTATACCTGCTGCTGAAAAACAAAGTTGTATAAATATGATAGTAATAGATAAATTAACGAAGGCTTTCGGTTCAAACAAAGTCGTAGACGAGGCCAATACTCAGTTTGAAAAGGGCAAGGTAACATCGATTATCGGTCCAAATGGCGCGGGAAAGAGCACGCTGTTATCTATGGCCTCGCGCTTAACGGAGCGAGATGACGGTAGTGTTATCATTGATTGCAAGGAAATCGCGGAATGGGACACAAAAGAGCTAGCGAAAAAACTGGCAGTACTTCGCCAAGCTAACTCGATTACAATGCGGTTTACCGTAAAAGAGTTAGTCTCTTTTGGTCGTTTCCCATACTCTAAAGGAAATCTGACTAAAGAAGATCATGAGGTCATAGAACAAGCGATCGACTACTTAGATTTGCAAGATATTCAAGACAAATACTTGGATGAATTAAGTGGTGGTCAGCGACAGCTTGCATTTATTGCTATGGTGATTGCACAAGATACAGATTATGTCTTTCTTGATGAACCTCTTAATAACTTAGATATCAAACACTCTCTTCAGATCATGAAAGTTGTGCAGCAGTTAGCCCATGACATGAATAAAGCCATGGTGGTCGTGATTCATGATATTAATTTCGCGGCGTGTTACTCAGATGTCATATTGGCGCTTAAGAAAGGTAAAGTTGTGGCGAGTGGTGCGGTTGAAGATGTTATTCAAGCGTCTACGCTAGAGGACATCTATGAAACGCCATTTAACATCATAGAGTTAAACGGTAAGCGCATGTGTACTTATCATTAAGCGAGCTAGTTCGTTTTTAACGAGATCAATAGATAGGCGGGCTTACTTGGTGAGCTCGTCTATGATTGGGCATCGGCTCTCTGCATCTCCAGGACAAGAAGAAACCCAACCTTCAAGTTGCGTTTTGATCTCCATGAGGTGTGCAATTTTTTCTTCAACCTCTCTCAGTTTGTCCATGGTTCTTGCTTTTACTTCGCTACTTTTGCGATTGGGGTTATGAGCAAGTTGTACGAACTCTTTGCATTCTTGCAACGAAAAGCCTGCGCTTTTTGCGCGTGATACCAAGTTAAGCTCTTGAATATGATTATCTGAATATTCGCGATAGCCAGAGTCGCTACGCGCTGGTGGAGATATGATCCCTTTGTCTTCATATAATCGAATCGACTTAGATGAAAGCCCAGTGAGCTTCGCGACGGCACCAATATTCATGTTTAACCTCCATAACGTTTAAGGCGAGTATATACCGATGTTGTGGATAAGACACTCCTAAATAACAGTCAGTTACCTAGAGTCCCCTTACTCTTTAATCACTTCATGTGGTGGCACACCAAATGCCTTTTTAAAGGCATAAGTGAAGTTAGAAGGGTGGTGGTATCCGGCTTCATAGGCGGCTTCTGTTATTGTCACTAGGCCACGTTCCAAATGTTGCCTAGCAATCTCAAGACGTCGAAAACGAATGTAGCCGTTTATGGTCATATTGAGTGATTGTTTAAATCGACGCTGCAGGTTTGAAACACTCATTGAGAATTGGCTCGCCAACTTTTCCAAGCGTAGTTCTTGATCAAGGTGAGTTTCAATATAGCTGACAATATCCTCAATTCGACCATCAATGTGTCGTTCAATACTGCTGTTTTTAGCACTGAAATTCTTAGGAATTTGCTTGGTGGCTTGATGTAATATTTGATAGATCAAGCTTTCGACCTCTAGCTTTTCTTGGAACTCTTGCGGTGTTTCTCTATTTGTTAACGTTTCGGCCAACTCGCATAGCGTCTGGTTAGGCTCCAACTGTTGAAACGCCTGATGAGAGTTAAAAAAGGCTCGATGACTACAATTTTGCTCAAGGCGGGCCTCTAGCCATTGGGGCTTAACCAATATGTTGATCTTATTAATGAGGTTATCTTTGAGCAGTGAACGACGAAAATTTGCAGGTTTGAGTAAGTTCACCACTACACCCTTAGGGCCGTCGCTCGCGTCTAAATCAAATTGCAAATCGTCGTAGCCAAACGAGAGTCTACCTTCTAAAAGAATAGTGACCAGCAGTGAGGCGTGTGCAGTAGAAACAATATTCGAATCAATAAGTTCTAGACAACGCCCGCCATGAACAAAAATTTGATCATTATACTGATATGATAGGAACTTACCTTCGGCCAGTTGAGTTTGACAAGGTTGGCCTTGCGTGACAATCCATTGTTTCTCTGTCGCCTTTAGTCTTTGGGTTAAAGCTATCTTGGCAATTTTAGTTCGTTTTGTTGTGACTTCCTGCATTTGACACTTCCTCATAACACTTGTGCGATTTCGCATAACCAAATCGCCTTTGTATTTATAAAACTCATGCTTATTATACCTGAGAATTATTATCATTAATATTTAGGAATGAAGTTATGGAAAGCCCTGCTTGTTCACCTATCAAGCTTTCAAGCCTTTGCCTTGCAGTGGGAATGGCGCTATCAACCCCTGTTTTAGCTCAAGATACTGAGTCACATTTTGAAGAGGTCGTTGTATGGGGAACGAAAGTTTCCAGCAACACTGAGTCGATGTTTGCGGACGACATGTCACTGAAGCAAGCGGATCATATGTCTGATTTACTGCGCGATATTCCCGGTGTAGATGTTGGTGGAACACACTCTGTGAATCAACGTATTACGATTCGTGGTTTGAGCGAAACCGATTTGGACATTCGTCTTGACGGTGCTTCTCAGCATGCGAGCATGTTCCATCATATTGGTAACTTGACGTTGAACCCTGACATTCTCAAATCTGCGGACATTCAGGTAGGTAATAACTCTGTGACTCAAAACGGGTTAGGCGGTTCGGTCTACTTTGAAACGAAAGACGCTCGTGACTTACTTCGTTACGATGAAAAGTTTGGTGCGCGTGTTTATGGCGGCTATGCATCCAACGACAACCAACAAGGTTCGTTGACACTGTACGGACTTTTGTCCGAAAACATTGATGCGATGGTCTATGGCCATTACGTTACGCGTGATGATTTTGAAGATGGTAATGGCAATAAAACCTACGGTGCTGCAGGTGATGTTTACAACATTCTGGCTAAGCTGGGGTATGAACTAAATGACATCCATCGTTTTGAGCTCTCTTATGACATGTACCGAGACAGTGGAGATTACAGTCCGCGTCCTGATATGTCGGGTAGTGCAAATAATAGCCTTTCGAGCAAGTTACTTATCCCTACGGATTATGACCGCGATACCGTTACCTTGAGTTATGAGTTGCGAGGCGAACAACACCAAGGAAACGTCACTCTTTATAATACCGAGACAGAAATTAAACGTGACGAAACGGTGATGGCGCCTCGTTGGCCCTCGAACCGTTTATCAAAGAACACCGCCAAAAACCAAAACTTTGGTTTGAATGGCAAATTCCAGTCAGATGTTATGTTAGGTGAGTTTGATAATCGAGTCACTTATGGCTTCGACTACATGGATAAAACGTCTTCGAGTTACTACGGTAGTCGTAAGTTTATGGACGAATCGGCGATTTCAACCGCACTGTTTGTAGAAGATCAGTTCTTCTTCTCTGATGCCTTCTTTATTACTGCAGGTATGCGCTTTGATGATTACAAACGCAAAGCTGAGACAGGAAACAGTAATTATGATGATGTGACTTGGGCTCTAGCAGCAGAATGGGCGGTGACGCAAGATTGGACGTTGTTTGCGAGTGCACGCTCTCTATTTAAAGGTCCAGAGCTAATGGAAACCTTTATTGCTTACCAAGACGTTGCATTTTTAGAGGATGGGTTAAAGCCAGAAACGGGATTGAACACGCAGGGTGGTGTTCGTTTTGATAAAACCTTTGATAAGCATTTCTTTGGGGCGAATATTACGGTATTCCAAACGGAAATTGATGATTACATTGCAGATCAGTACCAAAACGCGACTCAAACTTACCTGATTTACAACTTAGGTGATGTTGAGATTAAAGGCTTTGAAGCAAGTGCTTCTTATGGTTACGACAAGTTTAACAGCAAACTTTCTTACTCTAAGTCGGACACCAAAAACAAGAATACTGGTGGTCCTGTTGCTGGGGGCAATGGGCGTAGCATTGATATGGGTGATAGCATTGCTCTAACTTTGGATTACCAGTCAGACGCTTTAGAAACGATCTTCGGGTGGAACTCAATGTTTGTTCTAGAGGAAGACAACGTCTTTGATGGTCAGCCAAAGAAAGCAAGTTATGATGTGCATAATCTATACGCTCAATGGGTGCCGTCTGATATTGATGGGCTGTCGGTGACCTTTGGTATTGATAATGTATTTGACGAGTTGTACAGCTCTCATGCGTCTCGTTCGGGGACTGCACGTGGCTTCACGCTTGATGACTACGAGCCGGGTCGCAACTTCAAGCTCTCTGCAGCTTATCAATTCTAACAAGGTTCTTCATAGGACGTTTCAAAGTAACGAGTAAGTTCATGATTAAAGAAAGCACCCGAATAGATAGCGAACACGCTGACAAATACTTAGTGACGCTTTGTCGGCATTTTGGACGAAAAGTTCCTGCTACTTGGAATGAAAATAGCGGTTTGGTGACATTTCCGACGGGAAAAGCTGAGTTTAACCTTTGTGCATCTAGCTTAACTATAACCTGTGAGGCGGATTCAGAAGAGAAACTGAATACGGTGAAGGCGATCATTTCATCGCATGTGGACATGTTTTCTCGTCGAGAAACACTAGCACTTAGCTGGGTTCGTTAGCGCTCGTTTAAGGATGCTGTGATAGAAAGGGAATGTTAAAAGCAAAAGCCCGCAATCTTATGATTTGCGGGCTTTTATTGTTTGAATGCTATTGCGCTTTCTCAGGCTCTAGGCTTTTTTTTTCCTGCTGCATTTTTGCTAGGAAGTAGATGTTAACGCAAGCAATAAAACCGTTAGTTAGTACTACAGGCCAAGAATCAATCATTAGTCCGTAAGCAGTAAATAGCGCACAACCAATAAAGTTAAGGATACGAAGCTTAACAATATCTTTCATAGTTAGCGAAATAGCGACCATGATTGAAGCTGCATAACCTAAAATCTCAACCATATTCATGTCCATTTTTTGACCCTCTTAAAATCTGCCGAATTTTGTCGGTACCAATTCTTCTCATCTTGAGATTAATGAGGAAGCTCCATGCCTCGAATGGTCTTTTTTTGTTGTATGGACGCACTATATCAATGGAAAAACCGTGATAAAAGCCTCAAATCAAGGTTAAGAGAAGGTTAGCGATTACGCAAACGTTTAGGACTGGAATTACTGATAATTTTACTTATTGTGTTGATTGATAATAACGATGACATTAATAGCTCAAACACCATTGAAAGTAAGGGAATATTTACATATGATTGAAAATGATAATTATTTTCAAGTGCTGTGTTTATGTATTTTATTATTAGCTTGCTCGTGTTTTTTTTGCTGTATATCAGAACAAAACCGAACTCGTGGTGTGCGGGGATTCATATCGTAAGCCACTTTTTTATCGTTGCATTTTGTCCTGCAATTTATGTTGTTCAATATTTAATCGTTACGTTTTTTTCGTCACCGATATTGATTAAGATGTCATCACGCTCCGGTGTATACAACATTCTCATTGCTTTTCTTCCATTATTGATCGCAACCGGCAGTCTGGCGTTTAGCTGAATGATTTCATCTCTCTTCTTTTCTTAAAACAACTACACTTAATCAGAATAAGGTATCAATTTCATATAATTATTCGATATCTACGCGTCAGCACATGTGTCACATTTCTGTGACTACGAGTAAGTTTTACTTATGTTGCTTGGTAGTAGGGTATTTATCGATTGTTTAATGATTCAATACTTAGTTTAATCGTATAAAGGTGTGCAGTATGCCGCACTAAATTAATAAGAAATTATCTAAAAAGGTTAATGGGAAACGTAAGCCATTAGCGGAGGTCAGATGAGTACGCACACGGTACCGCAGAGCGCGATTGTAAATGCTGTCAAAGGTGAAGTTTTGGTTTTGGGCCTGGATGGAAACGTTAAGGTCATAAAAGCGGGGGATGAGTTAAGACCTGGCGAGATTATTATCACAGAAAATAATGCTTCTCTCGACGTACAGATAAATAATGAGCTTTATCTGGTCGATGCAAATTGTGTTGCTTGTCTTCCTGTGCCTTCTTCTGAACCGTTAGAACCAGTATTGGTACAATCTCCAGTTAATGGCTTGGTGACTTTTGACCCAACGGCTATTGGAAGTGCTGACTTCGACGCCAACGATATTGCCGCTATCCAGCAAGCTATTTTAGACGGAGCTGACCCTACCGCTATCTTAGAAGCAACAGCTGCTGGCGCAGGTGCTGAAGGCTCGGCTAATGCTGGCTACGTGACGGTTGAATATAATAACCCGGAAGTACTCGCTTCTACTTTTTTTGAAACGTCTGCGACTCGCAGCGGAGAAGATGATCGCGACGAAGATGACGGTTTGAATGTCACGATTTTTGCTGATGGTGGGCAGTCACTGCAATCTAGCGTAACAGAAGGCTCAATTTCTCTATCAAGCTACCCGCAAACCATTTCGTCTAGTGTGCTGGTTGAAGCAGGGGATCTCGCACTTGATACTGCTTCATTTGTACCCGAAACGTCTTCTTTAGAGTCTTTGTTGACTGAGCTTAACAGTGATATTACCTCTGGTGGTCAGCCAGTGGCGTTCGTTTATGACGAAGCGCAAAATGCCATTATCGGTACTCAAGAAGGTAACGAAGTGCTTCGTATCGAGATCGAAGCGACATCTGTAGGCCGTGATTTAGAGTTAGAAGTCGTTACCACGATTAGCCAGGGTATTGACCATGTTGCGTCTGTTGCTGATGGCCAAGTATCGATCGTCGGTGATCAAATCAATATTGCTTTTGATATTACAGGTGCAGATATTGGTGGTAACAGCATTCAAGCGCCTATCGATTTTACGACAACCGTTATTGATGGCGATGATCCTGCGCCGCAAAACGTTACTTTTGAAAACGTTGAATCTTCTTCTACACCAATTACTGGCACCTTTGTTGATATTGGTAGTGATCAATTGGCAACGGTCACGTTTAATCAAGAAGGACTTAGTCAGTTCGATGGCCTACTGAGTGATAATCAGGCGACAGAAGCGGTACTCTCTGAAGACGGCAGTACTATCACCTTGTCCATTGCTGGCTCGAATGAAACCGTCTTAACCATCAGTCTGAATACTGATGGTACCTACCAATTTGAGCAATTTAAGCCGTTAGAACAAACAAACGGTGAAGATACGATTGAGCTCTCTTTACCAACCACAATCGTCGACTATGACCAAGATACGGCAAGCAACACCTTTACGATGACCATCCTTGATGGCGATAATCCAGTGATTGAAAACGTGACGGGGTTGTCTTTAGACGAGGCGGGTGTTGACCAAGGTTCACAGGAAGGCGCGGTAGTAACAAGTGGGACTGGGTCGATCACGACAGCGGTCGGAAGTGATATCATTGATCACTATGAGTTGGAACCTACAGAGTTTAATGTTGGTGGAGAACTCCAATCTCAAGGGCAAGTTGTTCAATTAGAACTAGCGTCCGAGAGTAACGGCGTACGTACTTACGAAGGCTTCATCGAGCTGGATGGTGTGCGTATTACCGTATTTGATGTGGCGATTGATGCACCTGCATTGGGCGAATACCAATTCAACTTGTATGAACAACTTGACCATACGGGTGCTAACGATGACTCGCTTACTTTCTCACTGCCAGTTTACGCGGTAGATGCGGATGGTGACCGTTCCTCTATTACCGACGGTTCGAACACACTAGAAGCAGCGCAAATTGTCATTCAAGTTCAAGATGACGTTCCTTCGATTGATGGCGTTGAGGCACTAGCGGTCGATGAAGACGATTTATCAAGCATCGGCTCCGATCAAAGCGACTCTGTGCTCGCGCAAGGCAGTTTCACGACGACTCAGGGCTCAGACCGTGTTGTAAGTTATCAATTAGAGAGCGGTACTGATCCACTCAATGGGTTGGAATCTCAGGGTCGATCTCTCTCTCTGACGGAAACAACCAATCCAGATGGCAGCTTTACCTATTCTGCAACAGCAGAAGGGGATGCTATCTTCACTTTACAAGTGAACCCTGACGGTTCTTATTCATTTACCCTTGAAGGTCCAATCGATCATGCTGTTGGTAGCGATAGCTTAACTTTAGACTTTACTATTGTCGCAACGGACTTTGACGGTGACACCAGTTCACTTGTTCTACCGGTAACCATTGCTGATGATGTGCCAACCATTAACGACGTTGTTGCTCTTACCGTCGATGAGGATGACTTAAGTTCGGTAGGCTCTGACCAATCACAGCCAACGCTGGTTGAAGGTCAGTTCACGACGACTCAGGGTTCTGATGGCGTCGTACAGTATCAGTTGGATGTAAACGCTGATCCTTTAAATGGCCTGCAATCTCAAGGTCAGACCGTCTCCATTGCCGAAACGCAAAATGCAGACGGCAGTTACACCTACAGCGCAACGGCAAATGGCAGCGCAGTTTTCACATTAATTTTGAATACCGACGGCTCGTACAGTTTTGAGCTGCAAGGTCCAATCGACCATGCGGTAGACAGTGATGAACTGACACTGAACTTCCCAATCATCGCGACGGATTTTGATGGTGATACCACCACAGAAACGCTCCCAGTCACCATCGTGGATGATAAGCCGACTATTACCGATGTCGATGCGATTACCGTTGATGAAGATGACTTAGGCACGATTGGGTCAGATCAGACTGACCCGATTTCAATCGATGGCAACTTCACCACCACACAAGGCTCGGACCGAGTGGTGAGCTATCAGCTTGATGCTTCTGCAACACCAGTTGACGGCCTTACATCACAAGGCGTGGCAGTTACGCTGACTGAAACCGCAAACGCTGATGGCAGCTTTACTTACGAGGCGACAGCGGGTAGTGAAGCGGTCTTTACGCTGACGGTGAATACTGATGGTAGCTATAACTTCACGCTTGAAGGTCCAATCGACCACGCGGTAGATAGCGATGAGCTGACACTCAACTTCCCAATCATCGCAACAGACTTTGATGGCGACACCACAAATGCCACTATCCCAGTGACAATCGTGGACGATAAGCCTGTTATTACCGACGTCGACACCATTACGGTTGATGAAGATGATCTAGCGTCAATTGGCTCAGACCAAAGCAATCCAATTTCTATTGATGGCAACTTTACTACCACACAAGGCTCTGACCGAGTGGTGAGCTACCAACTCGATGCTTCAGCAACACCAGTGGACGGTTTAACATCGCAAGGCGTGGCTGTCACACTGATAGAAACCGCAAATGGTGATGGTAGTTTCACTTATGAAGCGACTGCGGGTGGCAACCCAGTATTTACTCTGACAGTAGATACTGATGGCTCTTACAACTTCACGCTAGAAGGGCCAATTGATCACGCGGTGGATAGTGATGAGCTGACACTCAACTTCCCAATTATCGCAACCGACTTCGATGGCGACACCGTTACTGAAACCATTCCAGTCACGATTGTTGATGATGTACCGACCATCACAGCGGTGGATGCGTTGAGTGTCGATGAAGATGACCTTAGCGGCGTGGGCTCAGACCAAACTGACGCTGTGTTCGTTGAAGGCGCGTTTACCACTATTCAAGGCTCTGACCGAGTGGTGAGCTATCAACTGGATTCAACGGCTGATCCTGTTGCGGGGCTAACGTCTCAAGGTGAGGCGATTACCTTGGTGGAAACCGAGAATGGCGACGGCAGCTTTACTTATGTGGCGACCGCAGACGGCAATCCGGTATTCACGTTAAACGTAGCAACAGATGGCACTTACGATTTTACGCTGCAAGGCCCGATTGACCATGCAGCTAACAGTGACAGCCTGACGATTGATTTCCCAATTATTGCCACCGA
>NZ_JAWOTH010000001.1:473984-883066 GCF_033338745.1 Vibrio sp. Vb1026 | reverse complement strand
TTAGCATGAGTAGTTTTACAGGCAAAGCCGAAACGGATGATAACCACCTACTGAAGTAGGTGGTTTAGGGCTGAAAACAAAAGGGACGCGAGTCCCTTTTTTGCCGTAGATTACTTGCCAATATGCAACTAGATTGCTAATTTATACTTGTACTTAATGAGGAGAGTTAGCCTTGACTGAAGGAATAGTCAAAGTTGGCGAACGTCTGGCGTCCGTATGCAACGATAGCCTTAAACTAGGACTGCAAGACACTTACCGACTCGGCGTTTTACTTGGAAACATCCCCTTTGCTACTTGTGTTAAAAACACGCGAGTTGAAGTTTTTTCATCCCTACATTTCGACCATTGCCGTTTGGATATAAGTCAAAATATCTTTAACAATGACTTTCTTTTTGTAAGTTTATCTCAAGCGACAAGCAAACTATTTCTGCTCAAATACTGGTTATGCCATTCATACCTTCGGCTAAGCCTTCATTATCCGAAACATTCCTCTACCTCAACGTTTAATAGGGGTATACATGATTAATTTTGATGTTCTCAATACATACATGGATAACGACGTAGATCTGATCGTCACTGTTTTTTCTACATACCTTGAAGATCACACGAATGATATAGAGCGTATAGATGAGCTATATGCAAGCAAATGTTGGTCAGAACTCTATCTATTAGCTCATAGTTTAAAGGGCATTCTAGAGAGTTTCGGAGAAGACACCGCGGTCATTGCGTTTCAAAGAATAGAAGAAAAAACCAGAAACGATACAGCGCCAGATAGCTCAGATATAGCTATAGTTACTAAAGAGCTAGCTGCAATTAATCAACAAATCTTCACTTACTTGAAGAATATGCAATAAAGAAATTCAAGGCTTAACTGGGGGAAATATGGCAATGAATAATAGCAATTTCAGGGAGTTGATTGAGTCTCTCAAAGACTTAACACCAACTCAAAAAAGGTACTTACTTAGCCGTACAAAGATGGCGCTAGATGATGAAAGTAATATGTTAAACATCAGTGATATTCTAACACCAGAAGAGTTGGAGGCGTTACTATCACCGGCACCAACAACGAATACAAAATAACAATGATATACAACGCAACCGTCAGATTAACGCTAGGGACCAAGTGAAGCAAATCGACTTTGCTTGGTTGTTAGTTTCTCTCCCTATTCCTTTTCACTACAACAAACGTATTGTTTTCGAAACCTTTTTCCAATGTAAACAGGTCAGATAATTGAGCGACTAACATCAGTCCGCGACCTGAGGAGGACCAACTATCGTCATCCATTAAGTTAGGTGCCTCAATCTGTTTATTTTTATGTTGGATGAACGTCTTTTCATTGATCGGCTCTCCGCAATCAGAGACTCTCAATTCCACGAAACCGGACACTTGGTCATCCCCAACCCTACACTCCACTTCAATTGGTAGGCCTTCTATTTCACTGTAAGAATGAATATAAGCGTTATTCATGAGTTCAACGACACAAAGCTCCAATGATTGAATTGCATTTAAGGGGATTTGATGACCCATCAAAAACCGAACAACGTCTTTGCTCGCACTTCGTGAGTGAGTAAGGGAGCTCCCGTAAGTTCGTTTAAATTCGCTCTTTGACATTCTTTTCCTTAAAATCGAGCCTCTCACCATGCCATTTTACCTGTAAAAGGCTGGCATCATCATCAAACTCATCTTCGTTATGCCAAGATTGTACTTTTTTAAAGACGTCTCCCACTTGGTCTTCAACTGTCAGCGTGCAAACAGCTTTTATACTCGATGCCAATCGTTGTAGTGAAAACATCTCCTCACCCTGCCTCGCTTCAATCAAACCATCCGAATAAAGCCACAATGCATCGCCCTCATCCAGACTAATTTGGTTACCGATATATTCCATCGGCTGCATTGCACCAACGATAAAGTTATCGTCACCTATCTGTTCCATCGTTTTCGTACTCGTTCGCCAAACTAAGATCCTGGGGTGGCCAGCCGTGCAATAGCTAAGTTGCCCTGATTTTGTGTTAAGAATGGCGTAAGCCATAGTAAAGTAAAGTTGACTGTTTCTAGTTTGCTGATAACGCCGATTTAGCCGTTCAATCACAGATGCAGGCTCACTTACGCAATAGCCGTCATCTCTCAACTCCATCGTGATCGAATCAGGCCCCTGACTTTGAGATAGCGTCTGTTGAATAGAAAAAGCCATCAAAGCTGAAGAAATACCATGACCAGAAACATCAAATACATAAAACGCAACATGTCGTTCATCGAGCTCCAAATACCCCAACATATCACCACCAATCTGGGAGCATGGTTTGTAGACATAGCTAAAATTTACATTCTGAATAGTTGATTCAGCAGGGAGTAGTTGCTCCATCAGATGACTAGCAGACTGTAGGTCTTGGTGAATTGTTTGATAGGCCGCATCTAGCTCTTTATTTCTCTCAACGAGTTTGTTGTGCAGTTCTAAAGTACGAAACCCCGCACGGATTCTGGCCTGAAGTTCCTCTACAGACGTCTTCTTATCTACGAAATCATCTGCGCCAGCATCAATGCCTTTCACGATCGAACTTTGGTCATTTCTAGAAGACAGTAGAACAAAGAAAATGTAACGTTCGCTAACTTTAGATTTTAATTGGCGACACAATTCAATACCATTAATTCCAGGCATCATTAAATCACTCAGCACAAACTGAATATCAGGGCGGTGGGTTAGCACCTCAAGCGCCGCTCTTCCGTCTTCAACTGCAACCACTTCATAGCCCTGCTTTTCCAATGCACTGCTGATGTAAAGCAGTACTGTTTTACTATCATCGACCAAAAGAATGGGTTTCATCTTCCTCCTTAATACGGTTGCTTTACTGGCTAACGCAAAACACTAGTCACTGACTGCTCATTTCTAAAACGGCTGTAGTCTTCGGCTAATAATTGGTGTTGATATCGAGTGTAAGACAACGCTTCATTAGAAATTAGTATCTGATGCTCTTTTTCGATTAACTGACTTTGCAGCCTTTCAATCTGTTCATTCTGCTGTGTGTAATTGAGGTACAGTGCGAATAGACCAAAAACCGAAACCATTAACAGGGCGATTAGAATATTATTGATAGTTTTCACTTGAATACTCATGACCTCTCCTTGTCTATTATTAGACTTTCCATGATGAAAGAGAGCGTCTACGGACCAAGAGCCCAAGGCTCTAAAACGCAACGAAGCAAATTGAGGTTGTTTTTCCAATTATAGGCGATAGGAGAAAAAATAAGAAAATCTGAAAAAATTTGAATATCCTGCTGAGTTAAGAATCGGTAAGGTGGTAGCAGCGAGCTATCATCCACTCGCTGCAATACATTAACTCTGAAATGCAGGTCTAGCTAAAATTTGGTTATACCATCGAGCAATGTTTGGCGACGTCGATAGCACATCAATTTCTAGGCCTTTAATTGCGAAACTGATCAAAATAAAGCCTGTTATATCGACGATAGTAAAATGGTCTACGGCGATAAAATAATTATGTTCAAGCCGCTTGTCTAAGACAGGCAGAAATTCATAGACGCGTTGTTTTGATTCTTCGCCCCATGCTTCAACGCAACGTTCTCTGTCTCCATAAACTCCGGTCATGTTTCGAAACGCCTGAAATGCCGCATTTAGTCCTTGGAACTCCACCACACGATGCCACATTTCCACCTGAGCACGTTCAAGTTGGTTAGCACCAAACAGCGCCAGATCATTTTCAAACGCTTCATCTAGGTAGCGACAAATCGCCACGCTTTCACAGATCGTCGTACCATCATCCAGTTCTAGTAGAGGCACTTTGCCGTTCACGCTTTTCGATTTAAACGGTTCAGATAGGTTATCGCCCTCACGAACGTTCAGCGCAATTCGCTCAACCTCGCCACCGATTTCCTTTAGAAAAATGCTAACTCGCTTACAACTTGGAGTCATTGCTGTTTCATAGAGCTTCATTTCACATCCTTTTATCTTTTTCTAACCGATTGGTTAGGATATACTGTAGCCAGTTTATAAACGATCAGTCAAGAACTTCACTATCAAAAATTTTCAAACAGTTGTGGGTCTGTTTGCTGAGCGAGATTTTTGATGCCGTTTGTGAGTTCATATGAATTTGGGGGCTGATACCCAAGAATAGATGGGTATTCATCATATTGGTTCAGTTCGAACGCTAGAGGTTCTCTGTACCATCCCTCCAAAGCAATTTAATTACCCGATAAGCAGACCCAGGCAGGTAATTTATGGCAAGAAAAGCCAACTTCGACCGAGATGAAAAGCTTCTCGTGGCTATGGATGTGTTTTGGCGCAAGGGCTTTGCGAACACGTCTATCTCGGATCTCACCGACGAGTTGAACATCAACCGCTTCAGTCTTTACAACACCTATGGTGACAAGCAACAACTCTACTACGAGGCGCTCGATACCTACTTGAAGAAGGTCTCGCTACCTTCACTGAATGATTTGGAAAAAGACGACGCGTCTTTACCTGAGTTGGAATCGTTCCTTAAATCTTTTGCTGAGCTGCAACGCAAACGCAACTGTGGGTGCTTTATTCAAAATGCGTTGATTGAGCACGCTGGTGAAGACGATGATGTACTGCGTAAAGGGCATTTCTTATTTGACCATCTTATCGACATCATTGCAGATGCGCTGACCAATGCGCAGAAAGAAACCTTAGTGCCGAAAACACTGAAACCAGAAGAGCTCGCTCGTTTTGTTCTCAACAACATGCAAGGTATGCGCGTACTTGGCAAAGCCAAACGTTATGCCGACTTGGATACGGCGCTTTCCTGCTTGCTGGTTTTGATTAGGAAGTAATATGTCGATTGAAGTAATAGCAGTACGTCTTACCAAAGGCATGGACTTAAAGCTGAGCCTAGCGAAATTGGTCGAGAAGCATGGTATCAAAGCAGGCTCGATTGCCTCATGCGTTGGCTGTTTCTCTGACCTCAACCTTCGTTTGGCAGGTGCAGAGAGCACGTTAACCAAACAAGAGCCACTTGAAATTGTCTCTGTGATGGGAACCCTAACGCCTGAACATCAACACGTTCATATCTCGGTGTCTGATCGTGAAGGACGAGTTTGGGGTGGGCACTTGCTGGAAGGCACAGTGATTGATACTACCGCAGAATTGATCATCCATTCTTACTCAGAACTTGAGTTCACCAGAGCGATGGACGACTCGACTGGCTATACCGAACTACAAGTGAATCCTTCTAAATAACAAAAAGCTCCAGAACCATACTGTGGTGTCTCTGGAGCTTTATTCGCTTGTCTCTTACGCTAAGAATTTACTCATATCGAGCAGACTAAAGAACTTCGAGGATCATTCTTCGAGTAAGTAACAAACCTGATTATCGTCGACCGTTACTTGCCAGGTTTTTAGACAGTGCGCTTCGTCTTCCAAACATTGCCCACTCTTTAAACTGAAGTGTTGTTTGTATAGCGGTGATGCAACACACATCTCACCATCGATATCACCGACAATCCCTCGACTCATCACATAAGCCTTACCAATTGGGTCCCAATCCTGAACAGCGTAAACACCGTTATCAGGAATGTAGAATAACGCGACATGCTCGCCTTCAATCAACACTGTGGCACCGATGAACGGCATTAGATCATCAAGCTGACACAATTTCACTTTGGTTAAAGCTGCCATTTACACCTCCTGTTTCGCCGGAATACGCTGACCGCGTACACGCTGGTACGGTAAGACTTTACTGCCCGCCGTGCTGTTCAAGAAAGGACGGAAGCGTTGCAGTTTTTGAGGATTATCCAGCGTACTCTTCCACTCACATTGATAGGTATCTACGACTCGCGCCATTTGTTCGTCCAAAGAATCACATAGATTCAGAGAGTCATCCAAAATCACTTGTTTAAGGTAATCTAAGCCCCCTTCCATGTTCTCCATCCACACCGACGTACGCTGCAAGCGATCAGCTGTGCTGACGTAGAACATCAAAACTCGGTCAATCATGGTGATCAACTCTGATTTGGATAAGTCGGATGCAAACAAATCAGCGTGTCTTGGTCTCATGCCGCCATTACCGCAAACGTATAGATTCCAGCCGTTTTCAGTGGCGATCACCCCAATGTCTTTACTTTGCGCTTCTGCACACTCGCGAGTACAGCCCGATACGGCAAACTTAAGCTTATGGGGCGCTCGCAATCCTTTGTAACGGTTCTCTAACTCAATGGCTAATCCAACCGAATCATCAACACCATAGCGACACCAAGTAGAACCGACGCAAGATTTCACGGTGCGCACCGATTTGCCGTAGGCGTGCCCTGTTTCAAAACCAGCATCAATTAAGGTTTGCCAGATTTCAGGAAGTTGCTCTAACTGCGCACCAAATAAATCCACTCGCTGACCGCCAGTGATCTTGGTGTACAGATCATATTGCTGAGCAACTTCGCCGAGCACAATGAGTTTGTCTGGTGTAATTTCGCCGCCCGGAACACGAGGCACTATCGAGTAGGAGCCATCTTTTTGCAGGTTAGCCATAAAGGCATCGTTAGAATCTTGTAGAGACTGATGCTGCGGCTCCATGATGTGTTCATTCCACAAAGAAGCAAACACAGATGCCGCTGTCGGCTTACAAATATCACAACCATGCCCTTTGCCATGCAGTGTGATTAAAGTGTCGAAGTCTTTGATCTGTTCCACTTGGCAAATATGGAACATCTCTTGCCGACTGAGCTCAAAGTGTTCACAAAGGTGGTTGTTAACCTCTACCCCCATAGCTGCCAATTGAGTATCCAATACCGACTTGACCATATTGCTACAGCCACCACAGCCAGTACCGGCTTTGGTGTTGGCTTTAAGGTCCGTCAGGTTGGTAGTGCCAGCTTGAATCTCGGCAACTAAGTCGCCTTTTGTGACGTTGTGACAAGAACAGATGATGGCGCTGTCTGGCATCTCTCCATCAAGCATTCCAGTATCAAACAGCAGGTTCGCCGCGTGGTCTGGCAGGACCGTTTTGTTCAAATAACAGTGTAAGAGCGCATCGTAATCGCTGTTGTCACCAACGAGAATCGCACCAAGCAATTGAGTGCCACTCGCATCAACCACCAGCTTTTTGTAGATGCCTGCGACCGCATCTTGCAAGACCATTTCCTGTGCGCCTTCGGTTTGCATTTGTGCATCACCGATAGACGCCACATCCACCCCAAGTAGTTTGAGTTTGGTGCTCATGTCTGCACCTTTAAAACCTTCGCTCGGCATTCCAGTCAAGACATCGGCTGTAGTTCTCGCCATGGTGTAACCGGGTGCGACCAAACCAAAGATCTTCTGCTCCCAAAGGGCACATTCGCCAATCGCGTATATGTTCTCATCGCTGGTTTGGCATCGGTTATTAATCACAATGCCGCCTCGCTCGCCGACTTCTAGTTCAGCTAGCCTTGCCAACTCATCTTGAGGGCGAATGCCTGCGGAAAAGACAATCACATCCACTTCGAGAGGATCTTTGTCTTTAAACACCATACGATGCTTGGCCGTTTCACCATCGCAGATTCGTTCCGTACCTGTTGAGGTGTGAACGGTTAACCCTAGCGCTTCAATCTTCTCTTTTAGTACTAAGCCGGCACCATCATCTAACTGTACAGGCATCAGACGAGGAGCAAATTCAATAACGTGAGTTTCTAGCCCCAATAGTTTTAGTGCATTAGCCGCTTCTAAACCCAACAAGCCACCGCCAATCACGGCGCCCGTTCTTGCGCCTTCACATGCTTTTTTGATTTGTGAAAGGTCTTCAAGCGTGCGGTAGACAAACACATTGTCGCGGTCTTTACCTTCAATTGGCGGCACAAATGGGTACGAACCGGTCGCGAGCACGAGTTGGTCGTAACCCAGCACATCTTCACCATCAAGCAGAATGTGCTTTTGCTCTCTGTCGATGCCTGTTACTTGACTGCCAAGTACCAGTTGGACGCCATGCATGTCGTACCATTCTTGGTTACTCAGCATTAAATCATCATGAGACTTACCCGCGAACAAAGAGGACAACTGTACACGGTCATACGCGATAAAACGCTCTGCACCAATCACGGTAATTCGGTGCTCCAAATGCGCATTTTTCTGCACTAATTGCTCGACGAGGTGTTGCCCGACCATACCGTTGCCTACCACAACGATGTGGCTCAATGCGTTCTTTACTGGGATCGTTAAAGGACTGTTCATCGCTGCCTCCTTATGCCGTTTGCGCTGCGGTTTTGGGTTTGTCTTCTTTCGAAGCTGGAATCTCGGTTTTAGATTGCTTCTCGTAAAGGAACTTCAACACCGCTTGTCGACACTTCTGATACTGCGCATCATCTGCCAGTGCAACACGCTCACGAGGGCGAGGTAGATTCACTTCTAACACTTCACCAATAGTTGCAGCCGGTCCGTTGGTCATCATCACGATTTTGTCGGATAGCAGCACCGCTTCATCCACGTCATGGGTGATCATGATGACGGTGTTGTTTAGCTCGGCTTGAATCTTCATCAGTGCATCCTGTAAGTGCGCGCGTGTTAACGCATCCAGCGCGCCAAATGGTTCATCCATCAATAAAACCTTTGGTTGAAGTGCCAGTGCTCTCGCAATGCCGACTCGCTGCTTCATACCACCAGAGATTTCATCCGGCTTTTTGTGCGCGGCATGCTGCATTTGAATCAACTCCAAGTAGTGATTCACTTGTTCCTGAATCCACGCTTTACCCTCTTTGCCGGCAATTTGTTTTACTGCAAGCTCAACGTTTTGATACACGGTTAACCAAGGCAATAATGAATGGTTTTGGAATACCACTGCGCGGTCGGGTCCCGGCCCTGCCACCTCTCGTCCATCGACTATTACGCCGCCGTCTGTTGGCATGTGTAGCCCTGCGACTAAGTTTAATACCGTTGATTTACCGCAGCCAGAGTGACCAATTAGGGATACAAACTCACCTTTATTGATTTGTAAATCGACGTTCTTAAGCGCGATGAACTCGCCATCTGGCGTTGGGAATCGCATCCCTAAACGCGTTAGATCTAATAATGCTTTTTCCATGATCGTTTCCCTTATCTCAACGCTTGTTGTTTATTCCAAGACAGCCACTTTTGAAGTTGCAGCATGCCTCTATCGAGCATCAAACCGATAAAACCAATGGTGATGACTGCCACCATGATGCGCCCCAATGATGCCGAGCTGCCGTTCTGGAATTCATCCCAAACGAACTTGCCTAACCCCGGGTTCTGAGCGAGCATTTCTGCCGCAATCAACACCATCCAAGCGATACCTAAAGAGAGACGTAAACCTGTGAAGATCATTGGAATGGCAGAAGGTAAAACGATAGTGCGAATGTGCTGCCACCACGAAAGTTGGAGCACTTTGCTCACGTTGATTAAGTCTTTATCAACGCTCGTTACACCCACAGCGGTATTAATCAGCGTCGGCCATAAGCTACATAGCGCTACTGTGATCAGAGAGTTAATGAACGACTTAGCAAACATCGGGTCATCACTCACATAAGTGGCACTTACAACCATGGTAACGATGGGTAGCCAAGCTAAAGGTGATACGGGCTTGAGCAGTTGAATGATTGGGTTGAACGCTTGATACAGCCCTTGATTAAGACCAAGCACGATGCCAAGCGGAATCGCGATAATCGTCGCCAGCAGAAAGCCCGCGGTCACAGTCACTAAGCTAGTCACGATTTGGTCGAAGAACGTCGGTTTACCTGTGTAAGGACGAATCTTCACTTCCGCGTCTGGATTCTTCGCTAACTTCGCAGCATTGCGCTTTTCCTGACGCTCGATAAACGCTTGTTCCTTTTCTCGCTCTTGCCAATGGTCATCGACAAGGTTGCTGAACTGCTGAAAAGTTTGCACAGGTCCCGGTAGCGTACCTAATGAAGTTTGCACTTCTCTCGCCGCTAAGTGCCACATTGCCAAAAAGATCAGCAAGCCAATGACGGGCAAAAGCACCAGCCGACTTCGGTTCACTACCTGCTTAGCAGGAAACAGGGAAATGACATTACTAGACATACTCACTCCTAAGAAATTTACATCCTTGTTGCCACAAGCGAATCCCCCTCGCCTGTGGCGTTTATCGTTATGGTTAAACCTTGTCTTTTCCTTTAAGCCCGATAGAGAACTTCTCTAGATATTTATTTGGCTCGCGACCGTCATAAACGATGTTGTCGATAAAGTGTGTTTGTGGCGCACGAAAACCATCTTCAGCACTGAAATCTGGGAAGTCTTTTTTGCTCAACACACCATCTTCAATTAGCGCTTGAGCCGCTTGTTGGTAAATGTCCGGACGGTAAACCTCTTTTGCGACATCCATGTACCAATCATCGGATTTCTCGCTTGAGATCTGTCCCCAGCGACGCATTTGAGTCAGGTACCAAATCGCATCGCTGTAATACGGATAAGTGGCGTTATGACGGAAGAACACGTTGAAGTCTGGCACATCTCGTTTGTCGCCTTTCTCGTATTCAAACGTGCCCGTCATTGAATTGGCGATAACTTCGGCATCCGCTCCAACATACTCACTTTTTGATAACATCTTCACTGCTTCTTGGCGGTTGGCATTGTCGTTTTCATCCAACCAATGTGCCGCTCGAATCAAGGCTTTCACTACACGAATGTGCGTGTTTGGATACTTCTCAGCCCAAGCTTTGGAAACACCAAATACTTTCTCTGGGTTGTTCTTCCAGATCTCGTAATCGGTCACGACTGGCGTACCAATACCTTTGAATACGGCTTGTTGGTTCCATGGTTCGCCTACGCAGTACCCTTTGATCGTGCCCGCTTCCATTGTGGCTGGCATTTGTGGTGGCGGTGTAACACTCAAAAGAACGTCAGCATCCAATTGGCCACTGTTATCGCCTGAGTCTGGTGCGTAAAAGCCTGGATGAATCCCACCTGCCGCTAACCAGTATCGCAACTCATAGTTGTGCGTCGATACAGGGAACACCATCCCCATGTTGAACGGTTTGCCTTTATCCAGATAGCTGTCGACCACAGGCTTCAGTGCATCCGCTTTGATTGGGTGAACTGGCTTGCCATCTGGTTGCTTTGGAATGTATTGCTTCATCTGCTCCCAAGTATCATTGGAAACCGTGATTGCGTTGCCGTTCAAATCCATACTGAACGCAGTAATCACTTCTGCTTTTGTGCCAACACCTATCGTTGCGCCCAATGGCTGACCAGCAAGCATGTGCGCGCCAGCAAGCTCACCGTCGATGACTCGGTCTAATAGCACCTTCCAGTTTGCTTGTGCTTCTAAAGTGACGTACAAGCCTTCGTCTTCAAAAAAGCCTTTCTCATAAGCAACCGCCAGCGGTGCCATATCGGTTAACTTAATAAAACCAAACTTCAGGTCTTCAATTTCTGGCTCACCCAACTCTGCCTTTACGCTGACCGTGGTGAATACCGATAACGAAATTGCTGACACTTTCAGCATCGAACTCCATTTCATTGGTTTGCTCCCATAAAAAAAGCGCCACTACTCCGAAGAGCAGTAGCGCCGTTGCTAAGTCTACAATTACCGCCGTTGATAATTGAGATAAGCGATTCAACAATAAACCCAATTCTACTAATCCAATTACTGTGCCAACTTATTTTTTACAGTAAATACAATAACTTAGATTATTCCACCGTTTCTTATTCCCTGTTATTGCTTGCTGATAGTGCAACACGCACCACGTTAGAAAATACACCCTAACCCCAAAGTGGTAGAGCAACTAATCCAACACTTCCAAAGTAGTTATCAAATTCTTGGCAACTTGTGCGAGCGTTTGGCTCGATTGCATGGCCGAATTTCTAAGCGCTTTATAAGCCTGATCTTCATCAACGCTGTGCATCTTCATCAGCAGACCTTTGGCTTTTTCCACCAGCTTGCGCTCTTCAATCTTATTGGTCAGCGATTCAATTTCCAATTGCATACTTTCGAATTTCGCTCTCACTAATGTCGCATGTTCAATCCAAGGTTGAAGTGCAAACTCACTATCATGCGGCATGAGTACATAGTCCATTTTTTCTGATAACCGATTGATATCATTAGATGATAACTGCTTTAAGACGATAAGAAGTGGTGTTGATTTTCTGCGGCAGAAATCGACGATCAAACGCAGTTCTGCCGTTGGCTGCTGCCATCCAACCACAACGCTTGCCGACGGTTCTCGTTGCATTAACGTTTCTAGTTGTGCCAATTGGCAACCGATGATGTTGTCGTAATCTTTGCTCAATAAGCCGGACAATCGAGCCTGCTCTTGGAGGCTATCACAGCATACTATGATGGGTGTTTTTGACGTTGATTGAGTCATGCACATTCCTTGTTTATATCTCACTCACTAAGAGAGACATAACAAGGAATGTGCCAACTAAAGCTGAAGCGTTTTAACTAGAGGCAAGATGTTCTTTGAAGAAGCCGAGTGTGCGCTCCCAAGCGAGTGCTGCTTCTTCCGGTGCGTAGCGTGCTGTTGAGTCGTTATGGAAGCCGTGGTTGACGTTCTCATACATTAACGCTTGATACTGTGCGTCGGTTGCGATCAATTGCTGCTCATAAGCAGGCCATGTGTCGTTAACACGCTTATCGAGCCCTGCAAAGTGAATCATCAACGGCCCTTTGACTTGCTTTTGGAGCTCTTGCGCAGCTGGTGTTCCATAAAAAGGCACACCTGCATCGAGCTCTTCAGGCATTACCGCTGCAAGCATATTGACAATGTATCCACCGAAGCAGAATCCAACCGCGCCCAATTTACCGTTGCCACCCTCGTATTGTTTGAGGAAGTTAGCGGCTGCAATAAAGTCTTGTTCGATCTTGGCTCTGTCCATCTCTTTCTGCATAGCGCGACCCTCATCATCATTCCCCGGGTAGCCACCAAGTGGGTATAGCGCATCTGGAGCAAAAGCAATAAAACCGTCTTTGGCGAGTCGCCTAGCCACGTCTTTGATATAAGGGTTCAATCCGCGATTTTCATGAATAACTAACACGGTCGGCGATTTCAGGGTCTTCTTCTGTGGCATAACCAAATAACCGCGCCCTTCTCCATGCCCGTTTGGAGATGGAAAGGTTTCGTAAGTTGCTTTGATGTCAGGATCGTTAAACGAAACTTGTTCTGCGAGTGCGTAATTCGGGGTTAGCGCATCGACCAGTGCCGTCATGCTAAAACCCAGCACTGCGAGCCCACCGAGTCGATTGAGGAACTCGCGGCGTGAGATCTTTCCGTGTGCGTATTCATCGTACCAATCGAAGGCTTCTTGCGGGATAGGATGAGAAGCCTTTTTAGTGGGAGTGGTATGCTTTAGAACCATTATCCATGTCCTCTGTGTCTTACCATATGGGAATTTCTAATTCTCAAACGCGAAGTAAAGAATGAGCGCAATTGAGGTCAAAACTGCAGTTTCACCTCTCTGATACGGAGCAAGGTGGTGAAACACATCACTGGTGAGCTAGGATCTTTAACCTTCTTCAAACAATAGATAATGGATTCAGATTCAACAACTTTGCGTTGTTAGTTTTGAGTGGATTTGTCTAAAACCAATACTTTGGTTTAGCCAGTCAACTCAAAATTACTCGTAATGACAGTACGTCTGCCAATAACTAAAGGCACGTTCAAAGGCTTTTTCTCGATCATGCATTTGTGCAAACAAGACCACTGTCATCGTAGCAAGAACCGTATTTGCCATTTGGTTCATGTCATCTTCTGACGTCCCAAATGGGCAGTTCACAGGTATTGGCACCTCAGACAGCATTTGCTCCGTCCAGTAATGCGACGTCACACCGCTTGTTTGGCTTAACCATACTGTTTGGCTTACTTTTGGGTTGTATTCTGACTCACCAGATTGTCCTTTGAATGACACAACGGCATGAGCGGTTTTGCCAATCTCGAATTCGACTTCAGCATGAAGTTGTTGAAACCCGGGATGAAAGCTACCACGAATACCAACCGTCGCCTGCCCCGGATTCAATGCTCGAACCACGGTATTAATCGGCGTTCTAAGCCCATAACGATTCTTCCAACCGATCATGGTTTCTGCTTGGGGTGCAAACGAACTTAGCGGTAGATACACGATGTTTTGTGTTTCTAAGACACGTTTTGCGTCTTCGGCTGATTCCGCTTTCTTGATGGCAAACTTGTCGAGGTAATCTTCGGCATGCAAACGACCAGACTGACGGTCATGATAGCCGTGCATCAGCACTTTATGGCCATTATCGGCGAGGATCTTCGCTGCCAACAGGTGCCAAGGTTGACCTGCCGCTTCACGTTTACCTGCATAACAAGGCCAGTCGATGTCTGCACCAATAGCAGGCATGCGGGATTGGAATGCTTTCACAAAGCCAGCGATTTCTTGTTGAGTCTCGTTCTGTACACGGATCAGCATCAATAACATTGCCATCTGATCGTCGTCGCACTCACCGTTTAGGTATTCATCCATAACTCGAAACGCTTGGTCAAAGTTCAGTGGTTTTCTACCACGTTCGCCACGACCGACTGTTCTAATACATTCCAAAATGCTGCTCATATTCCCTCGTATTCCGTCACTGACTGTACGGTTTCTATTAGTTGTTCGCGCAGTTTGACAACTTCTCCCATCACAATCAATGCTGGGCTCACGCCTTTAAGTGTAATCGATAAATCATTGAGCTGATTGAGTTGTGTAACATGCACTTGTTGTTGAGGGCTGCAACCATGAGTGATGATCGCGACGGGAAAATCTTCTCTCAAACCGGAGTTGATTAAACCCGTTTGTATTTGCGATGATTTTTCTAACCCCATATAGAAGACTAACGTTTGTCCGCTTTGCATCAGATTGCTCCAAGCCTCAAATGCGCCTGTTACCACTTGCCCTGTCACAAAGGTAACGCTGCGAGCAACGCCACGATGAGTCAACGGAATCAAGCTGTTTGCTGAACATCCAATCGCAGCAGTAATACCGGGGATGACTTCGTAAGCGATAGAGTGTTTGACGAGCGCTAACGCCTCTTCGCCTCCACGGCCAAATACGAATGGATCTCCCCCTTTTAAGCGCACAACTCGCTTTCCTTGCTGAGCGAGCGATACCATCAAGTCACAAATTTCTTCCTGACCAATACTAGGTTGTCCGCATCGTTTGCCCACGTAAATCCAATCGGCTTGTGGCGAAGCCAACTCCAAAATATCTTTGTTAACCAAACGGTCGTACAGCAGAACCTCTGCCGACATAATCGCTTTCACAGCCTTTACCGTTAACAAGTCAGGATCGTGCGGCCCTGATCCAACAATCGAGACAAAACCTTTGTGGTTCGCGTCCAGGTCTACTGAATGGTCTTCTAAAAGCTTGTTTAGTTTGCTTGCTTGATCATGCTTAGAAAAGCGAGACGAGCGTTCTTGTTTCTGACTCACTTGTCCTTTCTTAAACCAAGACTTTTGATAAGGCGCTTCCATGTGCTTATCCTCTTTATGACTTACTTTATTTGAATAGCCAAACTTTGCTGGTTCGCTTGCTGTTTGCCCTTTTGATGCTGATGGCTGTTGACCATTTGTTTGATTTGAGAGACGCACGAGCCACAGTTAGTGCCGCATTTGAGTTTGTTTTGAAGTTGAGTCAGTGAAGTGCAGTCTTGTTTCTCCATCGCGTCATGTATTTGTTTATCGGTGACACGGAAACAACTACAAACCAGTTTGGCGCTGCTTTGCGATTGAGTGATGGTAAGCAGTTGCGATAGCGCCATCGGTTTGCCAATCAAGCCGGTAAAGTTGGTGTAGTCGGTTTGAATCGGGTCACTAGACACCACTAAAACAGAACGAATGATACGCACGTCTCCAACAAGGTCGTAATCCACTGCTAGCCAACCTTGGGCAATATCTATCGTAATTCTGCGGCTCTTTTCCGTTCGACAAAAACTCTGCTTCTTTGGTCGTTTGTCGTGTGCAAAGCGCCAGATGCCTAAATTACTTTCTGCTTGAAATGCGCTGTAGAGAAACTTGCCGGAATCAAACTGTGTACCAATGAACATACCGTAAGTTTTTACCGCCGCCTCTTGCACTTCAACATAAGATGACTTAAACGCAGGCTGCCCAGAAATAGGGTCTTTTGCGCTGTTTACTATTGCGTTGACACCGCTTTCACCGCCATATCGACCCGCCCAGTGCATTGACATAAATAGCTCTTGAAAACCCAAACCTTCATCAATGGCAACTTTGGCATAAATACTGGTGTTTGAAGTAGGCTGAAACAGCTTGGTGAGTTGTCCTGCTTTTAAGCGATTTTGAGTAGCAGAGAGTGTGTTCATGTACACGGTTGGTTCTAACTCTGAGGCGGCAAGGTGTGCGATATGACCTGTGCGCGTCATGGTATGCCATTGGTCGCGTTGTCTGCCCGTATTGAGCCACCAGCCTTTTGTTCTCTCTAAACGCGTTGGAGATTCACTGGTCACGACAAAACGCGCTTTACCATCTGGGTGCGAATAGATGCCATCAGCAAAAGGGCGCTCTCCTCCCCATTGTGTCGGTACCCACTCTTCGTATTCTTGCTCGGTTAAGTTGGCGTGTTGAGAAAGATCTAGCTTCAATGGCGAATCTGCATTCATGCCTGTCATCGCCGCATATTCCCTGAATACCGACCGCTCAGAAGTAAATGCAAAACCATTTTGTGTCTTTTCCAATGCACACAGAGCTTGTCCGACTTGGCTTATCGCCCACCAATCTGATTTTGCTTCACCCGGAGGCGTTTGAAACTGACGCTGCCTTGAAAGTCGACGCTCAGAGTTGGTCACCATGCCTTGTTTCTCCCCCCAGCCAGCAGCGGGCAGCAACAGGTCTGCGTAATGCGCTACATCCGAATCCGCTGTGATATCGGAAACAATCACAAACGGACAAATCTCTAGTGCACGTTTCACCAATTGGTTATCTGGTAAAGAGACAACGGGATTGGTTGCCATGATCCAGAGAACTTTAATCTCACCACGTTCTACCGCCTCAAACAGTTCAACGGCTTTTAAACCGGGCTGAGTGGCAATTTCTGGTGAATCCCAAAACGCTTGCACTTGCTTGATAGACTCTGCGTCAAAAGCACGATGAACCGCTAACTGGTTTGCTAAACCACCGACTTCTCGTCCGCCCATCGCATTCGGTTGACCTGTAATAGAAAACGGCCCGCAACCTGACTTGGCAATTTTGCCTGACGCCAAATGTGCATTAATAATGGCATTGCCTTTATCGACACCATTTTCGGCTTGGTTAACCCCTTGGCAAAACAACGTGATCGCGGTTGGGCTTTGCGCAAACCATTGGAAGAATGTCGTGAGTTTTTCTTCTGAAATGCCAATGGAAGACGTTAGATTAGTGACATCGTAACGCAAATCAGAGACTTCTTCTGCAAGCGCATCAAACCCGTCGGTATGGGAGTTTATGTATTCAAAATCAATGCATTGCTGCTCAATAAGAAACTTAAGCAGCCCATTAAAAAGTGATACATCCCCATCGTTTTTAATCGGTAGATGCAAATCAGCTTGCTGCGCGGTGACCGTTTCACGCGGGTCAATGACCACCAGCTTGAGATTAGGATTGTTTTCTCTCGCTTGTTGAATGCGTCGAAATAAAACAGGGTGCGTCCAAGCGGTATTAGCACCGCAAATTATCAATAGCTCAGTCTTATCAATATCGTCGTAATTGACGGGAACGACATCTTCACCAAATGCTCGTACATGAGCCGCAACCGCCGAAGACATGCACAAACGAGAGTTCGTATCGATGTTTGCGCTGCCAACATAGCCTTTCATGAGTTTGTTGGCGACGTAATAGTCTTCCGTCAACAACTGGCCTGACACGTACATCGCGACGGAATCCGGTCCAAACTCTGCTTTCGCTTGATGAATCTTTTCTGCAATCAGATCCGTGGCTTGTTGCCATTGTACTTCTTGCCCTTGAGGTCGCTGCTTGGTGACAAGCTTTGGATACAGCAAACGCGAAGGCATATTCAAACTCTCTGCCAACGCGACACCCTTTACGCACAGTGACCCCGCATTTGCAGGATGACACGCATCCCCAACGATTCCTTTCGCATTGACCTCGACACCACATCCAACACCACAATAGGGACAAGTGGTTTTTTTGCATCCTTGCGACATAACACCTCCAGTGCGATTCAGCCCAACTTACTAGCAAAAAAAAGCCTCTCCCGAATCGAGAGAGGCAGCAATGCCTTTAACGCTGTTAGTACATTTTCAAAAAGTAATACCCTATACCGCTCTCGCCTGCTATTAAGAGCGGCGCATCGAGTTATCGATGAACGTTTATGTAAAGCAAGTGAGGTGCCAATATTAAAAACCTTTACTATACAACGGGTTATATTAAAACCAATTATAGCAACATAATGCTACGCACTGATTGTGTGCAAATTTCGGTCATTATCGTGCAGTATTACTTTACTAATTCCATAACTAACCTGGATTCTTCGTCACCAAAATAATGCGCTTCTTCTTCTAACGTTTTAAAGCCAAGGGAGAGGTATAAAGACAATGCAGGTTGGTTCTTAGGATCGACAGTCAATTTCACGCTTGAGCCTAACGTCAACGACGCAATAACGTTTTCTAGGAGGGAACGCGCAATACCTTTACCTCTATGTTGAATATCGACGGCCAATGACATGATCCAATATTGATGTGCATTTGTGCTAGTCGTTAGCAATATATACCCTGCGACCTGCTCTCCCTCTTTTGCTACCAGTAAACTCTCTCCCCAACAATCAAAAGCTTGCCGAAAGAAAAATTGAGGATAGGCGTGTTCTCCAAATAAAGTATTTTCGAGCTTATATATGGCAAATAAGTCCTCTTTTTGCGCAGACAAAATGTCCATTCAATGACTCCTTCTTTAACATGAATGGCAGCAGTATACCTAAATCTCATCTAAATGACGGGACACAAACATCTCAATTAAGTGCTTAAGAAATGTAATATTCTTCCTGAAAATTAGGCCTAACTCACTTAGAACATACATCCGTGATTAAGTTTTAACCGCAAAATCAAAAACCACACAATATTAAAATTTCAACACATACAACCATTAAATACATTAAAATTAAGAACTTTATTCTGGTTTATTGAAAAATTCATAGTTGGATAATTTACAACCACCCCAAATCCACAGCATTATTCACCAAGCTTCGCATGTGATAATAAACACTAAAACCTTTACCATTTTCAGCATTATTATTTTTATAAAAGCGAGTTTTAAAGTGAAAGAATCTCGAAATGCCTTAAATCCTAGTGAAATAAACACAACCACAGCTTGGTCAAAACATGATACACATTGGGTTCTTAGCCTATTTGGAACAGCCGTTGGCGCAGGCATCCTGTTTCTGCCAATTAACCTTGGGATTGGTGGTTTTTGGCCTTTAGTCGCGATGGCAGTACTTGCTTTTCCAATGACCTATCTTGCGCACCGTGGCTTAGCTCGTTTTGTACTATCTTCTAAGATCAAAAACGCAGACTTCACTGATGTAGTGGAAGAGCACTTCGGCGCAAAAGCAGGCCGTTCTATTTCACTGCTGTATTTTCTTTCGATCTTCCCGATCCTGTTGATATATGGTGTTGGAATAACAAACACAGTAGATAGCTTCATGGTAAATCAGGCTGATATGGCTTCTTTACCTAGACCTTTGCTTTCTGGCGTACTAGTGTTTGCACTAATTGCTATTATGATGGCGGGTGAAAAAGTAATGCTACGGGCCTTTGCCATTATGGTGTTCCCACTTGTTGCCATTCTTGCCTTTCTATCATTTTACTTAATACCGAACTGGACCATGCCTGTCATGGATGTGCCAGAAGCGTCAGCTTTTGCTAGCACTATGTGGTTAGCAGTTCCTGTAGTGATTTTCTCGTTTAGTCACGCAGCTGCAATTTCAAGCTTTGCAAATGTACAACGTCGCCATTACGGTAAGCAGGCAGATGCCAAATCCGAAGTTATTCTTCGCCGCACTAGCATCATGCTGATTGCCTTTGTTCTTATTTTTGTATTTTCCTGTGTGCTAACACTGTCACCTGAACAATTGGCTCAAGCAAAAGAACAAAACGTATCCGTATTGTCTTACCTAGCGAACGCAACCGATAATCCATTTATTGCAACACTTGGTCCTTTAGTAGCGTTTGTTGCTATCACTTCATCTTTCCTTGGGCATTTTTTAGGTGCGCGTGAAAGCTTAAATGGTTTAATTACCAAGCATTTTAACCTATCTGAGAAGCGTGTTGATCGTATCAGCGTGGCAGCACTGTTCTTCTCAATCTGGGCGGCGGCGATCATGAACCCAAGTATTCTTGGTATGATGGAAGCATTGTCAGGGCCTGTTATTGCAATGATCTTATTTATTATGCCAATGTTAGCGGTGTATAAAATCGAGGCGATGAAACAATATCGAGGAAATGTCTCTACTTACTTTGTTCTAGCAGCAGGCATTGTGGCGGTAAGTGCATTGATTTTTAGCTTCTTCAGCTAATAACTAAAGACTAGCTTGGATTTTCAGGGGAATACCTTACACAAGGTTAAGGTGATTCCCTGAATTTTCTTACTCTTTAAAAGGTAATCATCGTTACCCTTGACTCTTAAATAAGAGCGAAAACACCCGCAATCATAAGTACTGAAGCGATGCAGGTACGGCCGATAATGCCGAAGTGCGAAGGTTGAATCATTTCATTATGCATAGTTAATCTCCTATTTATTATAAAAGCCATTTTTTATTGGCTTAATAACACTATGTCTAATATCCAGTTTTTTAACAACCCATACAAACATTAAATATTTATGACAGAAACGTAATTTTTTACACTTCGCCCTGATTTTGAGCGATGAATCCGCGGCTTAAATCATTAGATTGAGTCCGCCGAATATGCTCGCCTACCCGTCATCGTTACCTTGTCTATACCATCGCCTAATCATTGCATAAGTTTTCAATAGATTTTGTTTTATAAATCATAATATTATAGAGATCCTTCTCGTATCTCACTCCTAAAACACTTTGCCACTGGGAATCCATCCGCACTTAACCAACAAGAAATGGTAGACTTAACTGGTATTCGGTTAAGAGATCACATTTTATTAATACGCTCATGCACTTCTCAATTAAAACACTGGCTTGCGCACTTTGTACTGCACTTGGACTTTTCTTGCATCCCACCAACGTACTGGCGAGTACCGAAAAGCAAACTTATCTGGAAGAACACATTTCAGCAGAAAGCAAGCCCATGTTAAAACTCTACTTTCGCTCGATGGGTAAGCCGCGATCAATTCAAAAAGATGAGTTAAATGCGCCACAGAATGCATCAGCGGAGTCTCTTGCTCTGTATTACTTTGCACGAAAGTACCTTAAGCGTTACGAAGGCGTTCCATTACCGAAAGATATGCCCGATTTAATCGAATTCGGTAAAAAGCACCATTTGGAATGGGTCGTCGCTGAAGCACAGCTCAATAAGGCTGTAACAATGATTGAGCAAGACGATAACTGGAACGCAGAATTGTTACTCCATGACGTTGTTTCTACAGCCCGTGATCTTGGTTATCTAGCATTAGAAGGCCGTGCTTACCGCTGGTTAGGCAATCTAGAAGTATCTCGAAATCAACTACGCAGTGGCCTAAAATATTATCGCAATGCCTATGAGTTATTAGAAAAAACAGTATTTGAAATACAAGTCGCGATGACACTGAACAACATTGGGACGGTCTACATCGATGCATCAGATTGGGCTCGGGCCAACAGTTACCTAACGCAAGCTCTCGACACTTACCTAGAGAGCGAATATCAATACGATAATAGCTTTTTTATGGGGGTTATCTACGCAAACCTTAGCATCGTTCACTCGAGCCTCGGAGATAACAAAAAAGCGGAATATTATTTCAATGAAGCCATTCGACTTTCAATGCAAACGGGGTCGGACACAGTCAAGCACCACTCTTTATCCAGCTTTTCACAAATGTTGAGCTCGGTAGGAAAAATTGATGATGCATTAATGGTCGCACAGCGTTGCGTAGACCTGCCCATTCCAAAAAATCTAGAAATGCTAAAAACGTCTTGTTACGAGGCATTTGCAGAGGCTTACCTCGCAAACAAACAATACGATAAAGCTATTACAACAGCACTTAACGTTCTAGAACAAACCAAATCAACCAGTGAATTAGAGCTGCGTCAGCGTATTGATATGCTTTCGGTACTGGTAAACGCTCATCAAATTCTTAATGACTATGAAGCGGCTTTTCATTATTTAACCCAATTAAGAGAGCTAGAGGCTGAGTTTTCTCATCATATTCATGGTGAAGAGATGATTAACATTAAGTTTGACCTCGAAGCTAAGTTAGCCCAGAAAGAACTCAAATTGCTAGAAACAAAAAATGCGCTACAAGCCTCTGAACTGCGTTCACAGCGCTATCGAGAAATGTTCTACTTTATCGCTATTGCGGCAATTGGAGTCGTTGGTTTTCGTTACGTACTGCGCGTTAGACGTATTAATAAAGCACTCACTCAAGAAAATACTACCGATCCATTAACTCAATTGCATAACCGTCGCTATCTTCACATTTGGTTGGACAAAATGGCTCGTAGAAGCCCAGATAGAACATTTGCCTTAGCCGTTTTAGATGTCGATCATTTCAAAACCTTTAATGATCAATATGGACACGATATTGGCGATAAAATGCTGACTCATATTGCCACGCTATTTAACGAATCCACCCGCTCTGGTGACCTACTCATTCGTTGGGGTGGAGAAGAGTTTGTCCTATTATTCGAAGTACAGCGAGCCGAAGATTGCACTAAGTTTTTGGAGCGATTGAGATATACTGTTGAAAACACGCCATTGGTGGTTGACTCTAAACCATTAAGCGCGACAATTTCCCTTGGAGCAGTGGACAAACTGTCGGCACAAACAATTAAACAAGAATGGGATCAGTGGTTTTTCTTGGCAGACCAAGCTTTGTATGATGCGAAGCAAGCTGGTAGAAACCAGTTCATCATTCATCCTACATCATAAAAAAGCACACATGAAAAAAAATCTAATCATTATTACTTTTGCGCCTCTATTTCTTATGGCGTGTAGTAATCAGCAAGCATCTCAACTGGGAATGCGCAGCAGCAGTGTCAATGTATATGCCCAGCAAATGAGTAACACTCAACTATGTGAAACTC
Organism: Vibrio sp. Vb1026; assembly: GCF_033338745.1. Classification (NCBI taxonomy): domain Bacteria; kingdom Pseudomonadati; phylum Pseudomonadota; class Gammaproteobacteria; order Vibrionales; family Vibrionaceae; genus Vibrio; species Vibrio sp. Vb1026. The sequence continues at coordinate 859,956 of NZ_JAWOTH010000001.1, read as the reverse complement.
TCTACTACAACCGTGCAACTAACCAAACCAAAGTGGCGATTGGTGCTGAGTTCAATCGACGTGGATTAAACAAAAAGTGGTGTGATAAAGAATTCGATAAGTTGTACATTAAAAAGTGGATTGATAACGTGCTGCCTAAGGAAAAAGCCGAACCCAAGAAACCAATCGCAACTATTCAACCCGCTTCAACTAAATAACCCACCATCTTGAAGCAGACGGTACACTCGTATTTTCTGCTTTTCATTTTTCATGCATGTTCGATGCGACATATAAAAACCTCATGGTTTCAGTAAATTAACAAAGACTTATGTTGTCCATCGAACTTTTAATGTAAACAAGTTGTAAATGGTTTTCGTCCTTATTCTTTGTCGTTAGCTTTGTTTGTTCCTGTTAGCGGAATATGAAACAGGAACTAAAAAATTCCAAACAAAGACATGAGGTCAAAAATGGAAATACGCATTAATCGCCTATTTGCTGCTATGTTGGCAGTAGGCATTGCACCTGCCGTCTCGGCGTTTGATCCACTCTATTCTGAACAATGGCACTTAGACAACACGGGGCAAACTGCGTTTGCGGCTAATCCTGCTGTTGCTGGGAACGACTTAAACACTAGGCTCACTCAGGCAATGGGGATTGCAGGTGTTGGTGTGAAAGTTGCCGTCATTGATTCTGGAGTGCAGATCGATCACCCCGACCTTGCAGGTAATATAGTTACAGGTAGCAGAAACTTCGTCGAAGACTCTTCATTCCCACCAAGTTATCCGGTTGATACTAATGGTCATGGCACTGCTGTAGCCGGTTTGATTAGCGCCGTCGGCAACAACGGTGAAGGCGGACGCGGTGTCGCTTCTCACTCTTCCCTCATCGGTTTTAACTGGTTAGCCAACCAGACATTAGAAGGCTGGTTAATCTCCCATGGCATGGACCCAGCAACACGCGATGTTCGCGTATTTAACCAAAGTTACGGTTTCAGCCCTATAAACCCGATTACTTTTGATGAAAGCGACCCTCAACTAAAACTTGAAATGGACGTGATGAAAAACGTCAGCGAGAGTAACGCCTGGGGTCGAGGTGCTGTATTTGTAAAGTCAGCAGGTAATGGTTACCGCTATTTCAATGCAGGGCGATTCTTCGTATTGCCAAGTAACTTCTTTGCCGGTGGAGACAATCAAGGCTTACCGATGCACAACTCTGCTCAGTCTTATGATAACGCCAATTACTTCAATTTAGTCACTAGTGCACTGCGAGCGGATGGTACGAGAGCGAGTTACTCATCGGTGGGTTCGAACGTGTGGGTTGCAGCACCAGCAGGTGAATATGGGCAAGATTTCCCTGCTATGGTCACCACTGATTTAATGGGTTGTGAAGAAGGGCAAAATACCAGTGAAGGCCTTGGCATTAATGGGTTACACGGCGGAACGGAGCTCGATCCGAACTGTAACTATACCAGTACGATGAACGGAACCTCATCGGCTGCGCCAAACACATCGGGTGCCATCGCGGCAATAATGTCAACCAACCACGCACTTTCTGCTCGTGATGTACGTGCTTTATTAGCGGAGACAGCAAAAGTAACGGATAAAGCGCATCCAGGCGTACAGCTTGAATTTACTAACCATAAAGGCGAACAGGTTAGCTACGAGGCCATTGCCCCTTGGCAGAAAAACGCAGCAGGCGTAGATTTCCATACTTTTTATGGCTTCGGCGCTGTAGATTTAGATGAAGCGATGCAACGTGCTCGTATGACGAATCGTGTTTTACCAGCTCAAGTCATTACACCATGGGTTAATAGCGCTACAGAAGTAAGTGTACCCGATGCAAGTCTAGTTGGTGGTTCTTCAAATATCGCCATTGCCGATGAGCTGACAGTAGAATCGGTTCAAGTGACATTGACATTGGACCACGCTCGTCTGCCCGACTTAGCTATCGAGCTCATTTCGCCATCAGGGACTCGTTCCGTTTTGCAAACACCGCGCAATGGTCTTGTTGGTCAATCTCTTGATCCAACGATTACAGGCTACAAAGATCAATTAATGTTGTCTAACCAATTTTATGGCGAAGATGCAAAAGGCGAATGGACGTTGCGAGCAATAGATACGAACGGCGATGAAGTCTATTCTTACATTGCATATTTCAACTCTTCCACCATCTATGACATTCCGATGGCAAACAACGCTCAGCCCGGTGTTATTAAGAACTGGTCGATGCGCATATTTGGACACTAAAGGAGTCAATAACATGAAATACAAATCATTTTCTATGCTGGCTCTCGTTATCATGACGTCGAGTGTATACGCTGAGCAACAGCTCTCTCAACAACCTGCACCAGAACTGTTTGTGCCATCAGAAGCGGTTGAGATTAATGGCCAAGATTATCGAAAAGTGCAAACTGGCACTGTTAGAACCCTATCTGAAGACGTAAAACTTCAAGCGGGTGATGAGGTGTTTAAGAATGCGTTTAGTAACGTATCCAAAGCCACTGGACTGGTTTATATCACCGTAAACAATCCTAACGAAGCGAAAGCAGTCGCCAAAGAGTTAAAATTAGAAGTTATCTTCGCAGAGGGGGAATCAGCGGTGTTAAAAGCATCTCAAGATCAAGATCTACTAAGTATTAGCGACTACCTAAACGCAGACAGCCGGGTAAAAGCGTCTAAAATTGAACTAAACAGCGGTAAATACCGTGCACAATAATTCTCTAACAAGAGAAGTTGGCCTGTAAAACCATGCCTCAGCGATTGCTGAGGCATTTTTATGGGTAGGAACAGATAGGCTATTATTCTTTAATAACATTTCGCATAACCAGTATGATACCTAAACACCCTACTCGCCTGCGCCTGTCATTTCTTAAACAAAATAATTTCCGTTCTTAGCTCTTCTTCCGTGGTTTCCTTCGGGCTATTCAGATAGCGTTCGATTCCTAAAGGACTGGTTTTGACTTTCATACCACTCTGACGAACCAAGTTCATCGCTAAAGCCCATGCATTTCCCAAAAACTGATATTCACCTCGGTGTTCAACGACAAATGTTTCACTCTCAGGAATGGTACCGGTAACCGCCCCTTGAGGCGCTGGTACTGAGTTATGAAGAGGAAAGCAAGTGATAAACTCGAATGTACCTTTCTGCATATCCATCGACTGGTAATAACAAAACAATTCACCATTCACGGATAGGGTTTCGTCACTAATTAACTGTTCTAGTTGCTGAACATGCTTCTCAATTACCGAACCTAATTCCTGCAAGCTAGCCACACCCTTGATCCCAATGTAATGAATTTGAGGCAACGTTCGGTTACCTATTTCGACTAAGTCTGAATGCACTCTTCCGGTTTCAAGCTTACTTTTGAGCATGCGTAACCCACGTTGATAATCCATCTCTATCATCGACTTAAACATACTTTTCAGAAAGAACAGATACCAAGGGACGCGAGATTGCATTTGCCATTCGACTAAACAGCCATTTTGTGACGGCGTCACGATTAGAGTCACCTTTCCATGGCTCTTGATTGGGCGAAAGAAATGTAGCTCCATATCTAATCGATGCTCTTGAGTACTTTCCAGTACAATCGCGCCAGTCCCAATACGCTGACCATTCCATTGATAACCAGCTCCAACGTGGCCCTGATTATCACTGAATGTCAGCTCGCAGCTTGGTTCAAGAATGATCCATGGTGACCAGCTGGGCCAGTTATTGAAGTTCTTGAGATAGCCAATAATTTCACTTTGATTCTTATTAATTTCAATACTTCGGCTGACCTGATAAGAGAGCATAACGGTTCCTCGAGTTTCCGCTTCACTAACTTCAGTCTAATTCAAATTCCAGTTTTTTCTTGTTTGACTACGGGTTAGATGCGTACGACAAGAAAAATCCAGAGCGTTAATTCTCACTTGAATCAATACGCGCAAAGCTAAGAGCAGAACTCCACTTTTGCACTAAATCGAACACCATCATCGTCCAGTACTAACGCCCACCCCATCCGTTCACATATTCGTTGTACGATAACAAGCCCACAACCATAACCAGCGTTGTACGTCTCGTTGCCATCGTGACGGTTTAGGATCTTAAGCGCATGACCTTTCAACTCAATTTCAATATCTCCCACACTATAGCTAAAGGCGTTTTTAATCAGATTGTTGATAACAATGGTCACAAAACTCTCTGGTGCCTTCACTACACCACTATGTTGTTCGTGCAAAGCGTAGTTCGAATCTTGCTTGGCAAATAAAGGAGCCAGCTCTTCCAGTTGTTTTTGTAAACAAGTAAGAAGCTGATGCTCTCCGTAATGTTGAGGCTCTATTTTCTCTTTACCAAGTAAGAGAAACGCTTCTGTCAGTACACGCATCTCGTCACAAGCTGACTGCATCCTCGTGATGGCTTTTTGCGCAACTCGAGGTTGATCAGGAAGACGCGTCAGAATGTCTGTTGAGCCTTTAATCACCATGATTGGCGTTCTCAACTCATGCGATGCAAAACGGCTAAATTCTTGTTCTCGTTTGAAATAGCCCGCGATATCGTTCTTATTATCCAGCAAAGTCTGCTCTATCTGGCGTGTTTCGCTGAACTTAGTTTCAACTTGGAAAGCGGGTTGATCCGGTGACATTTGGCTAATTTTGTCTTCAATTTGCGCTAATGGCCGAGACAATATTCGCACCATGTAAATGCCATACCCAACCATGACAAATGAAAACAAACCACCGAGCAGCAGCGTAAACTGATGCAGCGAGCTTTCGTATTCGTCCAAGTAATCATCTGAGTCATCTTGAAATACAATGTACATAAGCCCCTTCCCTGAGGGGTGGTTCAATACAACAAAGTGTTTGTCTTCTTCACCAAGCAGGTATTCGTAAAAACCAGGTGAAGTAAAAGAGAGCAACCAATCGGGTGTCGGTGCTTCACTCCAATATGAGTTGAATTCCAATACGTTTGGCAATGGCGCATCCCAGCCCTGTTTCTCGAAATTCTCACTATAAAGCGCAGCTTCAGTATCTAGCCAGTGATGTAAACTCAGCACTTCCAGTTTGTTTTCTGCCACATAAATCAGCGACCAAAAAAGAGTAAACATCACAAACGTCATGACCCCAAAACCCCAACGGATCTTGCGATAAATGCTTGGATATTCGTTATGCTTTAAGTCGGTAACCTTGTCCATGAATAGTCTCTAATCGTGATTCTTCAAAACCTTTGTCTAGCGCGGTTCTTAAACCGTAAATATGGCTACGAAGTGCATCACTTCCGGGTGGTTCGTCTCCCCACACACTATCGATCACTTCTGTGCGCGTGACCGCTGCTGGAGCACGTTGGAGGAGCAATTTTAAAATTTTAGTTTGAATTCGACTCAGCTTAATTTCTTTGTCTTTTCTCGTTACTTTTCCTGTCCGCGCATCTAAACAAATATCTGCAAATTTGAGCGTTCCGATATCTTGTCTTGGACCACGATTAGCCAAAGCATGAACACGCAAACTGAGCTCTTCCATCGCAAATGGCTTCATTAAATAATCATCTCCCCCCGCTTTAAAAGCCGCGATTTTGTCCTCTAGCGTATCTTTTGCCGTTAGGAAGAGAATTGGCGTTCCACATAACTTATCTTGTCGAAGCTTCTGTACCGTACTGATGCCATCGAGCTTCGGCATCATGATATCCATGATGATTACATCGTAATGATTTTCCTCGATTAACTTAATCGCAGCCTCTCCATGAAACGCACAATCGATAATCATGCCTTCTAGCTCAAGATAGTCTGCAATCGTCTCCGAGACGTTATGGTTGTCATCTACAATTAAAATTTTCATAAAATCACATTTCTTCACGATCTCTTCACGATATGCCCAATAAGATACAGGCAATTTCCTAAACTCGCTCGTAAATTGAGGTTAATACAATGAAAAAACTCGCTCTTATTTCTGTAGTAGGTTTGGCATTGTCTGGTTGTGGTGGTTCAGGTGGTGGCAGCAATAGCGATAGCACATCAACTCAACCAGCAGTGAAACCAAGTGTAGCGATTGGCTCTGTTGAAGCGGTCAACGCTGAAGAAAGCACGTTAACCGTCAATGGACATACGTATCGTGTGTCTGAGGTGGTTTATGACGACACACAAGTGCAACTGGCCGATGTAAAACCAAAAATGGTGGTTCGCGTGGGGTCAGATATTCGGCAAGCTTCGAATAATGGCGTCCGAGTCACACTTGAACCAACCATTACAGGACGTGTCACAGCGATTGATCATGTGAAGAAAACATTTACGGTAAACGGCGTAGATCTGCAGTTTGACGGTTTAAGTGATGATATAGAGGTCAACGACTGGGTGATGGTGTCATCATTGCCAACTGCTGATGCGGGTTATCGAGTGTTGTCTGTGGTCGAAATCGACGTAGATAACGATTACCCAGCCCTTGGAAGCTACTACGAACTGGAAGGTCGCATTACTAGTACCGATGAAAATGCTGGCACGTTTGAGCTTGGTACAAATATAACCGTATCTTACGACAACATTAGCCAACTTAGCATCGGCCAATGGGTGGAAGTAGAAGGTGAAATGCAAAACGGTATCTTCATGGCACATGAGGTACAAGTTGAAGACTACGACGATCTAAAAAATGACAGCGATGTGGAAGGTATCGTGACTTGGGTTGCCAAGGATTATAGTGAGTTCTCTCTAAACTACCGAGGAGCATTCTTCATCGATAACGCAACACGATTTGAAGACGGCAGCAAAGCGAACCTAAAACAAGGCCAAGAAGTGGAAGTAACGTCTGTCATGAAAAATGGCAAACGCATCGCTACCGTTATTGAGTTTGAGCAACCAGACTTTGACGATAACAACCAATGGCAAGGTAAAGAATTTGAATGTGAAGGATACGTATCAAACTACGATGCTGAAGCAAGAACATTTGAAATCGAGCGTTGCGAAAACGACGCAGATCAATTGCTAAACAACACGACCGTTGTGATTGATGCACAAACACGCTTCCAAGGCATCGAAGAACTTAACCTAAATGGTGCTCGTGTCGAAGTCGAAGGTGTGATCATTAACGACCAAAATATTGCCCGTGAAGTGGAGTTAGACGTTTACGACAACTAATCCCTTCTACGCTTAAGAAAAAGTGTCACTTCGATGGCACTTTTTCTTTTTACCTTACTTTGCTTCCCAAGCTCAAACCAACAAATTCTCAGCCAAAACCTTTTCTCTCCGTTACACTTTACCTATGTTTCACAACATTGGTGACAACTATGAAAAAACGCAACCTCATTTTGTTAATCTTGTTTTTTGGTTCAGCCACGAGCTTAGCTAGCGTGATGGATCCTGACTGCGATGCAGAAAAGGCAGCTAAAGCCGCTGCGACAAAAGCCGTGGTTGGTGTTGGGGGGCGCTGTACGCCTAAAGAGGCACTGAAAGATACCGCAGTTGATGCAGGAAAAGACAAATTGCCAGATGAAGGGATGGCGGGTAAAGCTGTTGATGCAATGACACCGGAAAAAGAGAAGAAAACGGTGAAAGACGTAACCAAAAAGCTCAATAAAGATTGATACGCTTTCTTGTAGTTAACTTTAATAGCGAAACTCCCCCCTCCCAAAAAAAAGAGCGCCGATTGACGCTCTTTCCGAACTTTAATAGATAACCAATTATGCGGTCTCTGCTTCACCTATCCAATGATAATGGTGGTTGGCTTTTTTCCCCACTAAACCGAGCTCTGCCAATTCTTCAAATACCTTGTCTACCTCTTCCGCAGACAGCCTAAACTGTTTAGCAACGGCTTTTTTGGTGCACGTAATTTGATGCGTTTTAAGTGCATCGCTAACTTGCTCTAACAAGGTTTTCGGTTCCTTTGGTTCTTCTGGCTCCGGCGCAGCTGGTATTTCTTGCTCTTCTTCCTCTTTTATATGAGGAAGATAACCCGCAGGCGCTGGGTCTATATCGCGAACTGTTTTCAATATCATGCCCTCATTTCTGCGATAGAAATATCGGAACCGTTGCTCTTCACCAATCAAGCCAACAAAAAATGCAGCAAAGAAGTCCAAAAGAATCGAAAGAAATACAACCAAGCCAAGCTGAGCTTGCTGAGAGGTAGTACCAAATGCGTTGGCTAGGCTATCAATCAAACCAATCACTGAGCCTTGCGTAACCGGCGGTAAACTATCACGCTCCATAGCCAAGCGTTGCTGCTCTTCACGTAAGGTTTTGTTTTGATCCTGAATGCGAGTTACACCAGTCGCGATACGCTCCATCTCGATGTATTTCTGCGCTGCCATATTGTTGAGCTCAATCTGCTTATCGATTGCCGCAATCTGACGATTAAACGCTTCCACTTTCGCCTGCTCTACCGAAATATGACTTTGTGCACTATTGGTTGCACTATTAATCCCGCCAATACTACCGCCAATGGAAATCGCAGCTAAAACTAAATAAAACACGAGAGCGGTTGCTGCTCCTGTGTAGTTGCGATGGGCTCGGCGCTCACCGTATTCATACCAAGCGTAAAATTTACCCGCTTCAAAAATGATCGCTAAACCACCAAATAAGGTTTGCATCATCGGGTTTTCGTCGATAGACAAAAATAGCAATAGAGAAAAAATAGTCGATGCTAAAATCGCAGCACCGGTGAATGCATATACACTCACCATGGCAAATCGACCTTTAGGGTATCGATATCCAATCTGTTGTTCGTATTTCATTTGAGAAATTTCTTAAGATTAATCGCCCCTCCGACTAAGTAGGACGGACGTTTCTGGCATGTACAAAGGAGCGCAGAATACCGTATCCTTTATTAAATTACTGTCATAATTCCGTTAATGGAAAACAAGTGAAGATTCGGTGTGCATTTTGAATCGATATCAGCCAAATCTAGCACGTAAAAACACCACCACGACACCCACTAACCGAAGCTTCAGTGACATATAAGAGAGATTAATTCGGTATCTTCAGAAGCGACTAAGCAAGACTGACAAGTTGAATTGGAGGTTGTGAATGTCAGCCGAATCAAGAAATTAAAGCGTTAAAAATAGGCAACAAAACAAATAATGCACACTTGCATCACCTTTTAGTAAACTGATAATTACATTGTTTGGTTAATTTGTTAGTATCCCGCGCCGAAGAAGATAAGCACTCAATTGTATGGAAAACACTCTAATACAGCACAAACACCATCGCTTGCACGCTATTGCGGTTATTATCGCGGTGTTGTTTCAGTTGTATTTAGCGTCCACAGCCGCTCTTAATCCTACACAAGTTCACAGCACAACTTGGCTCAACAAAGTCCAAAGTGAAAAGGTTTTACTGTGTACCGCAGATGGTTTCAAATGGGTGGATATCAATACGTTGATTGAGGCTAACGCTCAATCTTCTTCTAAGCTCATCCAAGATCTTAACTTACACGACGGCTTTCAGTTTGAATGTCCGCTTCTTCAAGCTGTTCAATTCTTTCTTCTGGTTGCGATTGGGCTTTACCTGACAACCATCCATTGGCTGCGCCGAGTAAAGTATGCACTGACGACTTATCATTTTTCAAAATGCGATAAGTTCGTTTACAAACACATCGCGCCTAAGCAATCTCCGCCGAGTGTTTTTCCTGCCTAACAGGCATCTAATCATTGACAACTTTATTCAAAAATAACGATGACTCTGTTTGTTGTCCATTCAGAGAAGCTATTCATTCAAAAGGAAAAACACATGCTTAAATCATTTAAAACCGCCGCTATCGCGCTTATTGCTGTCATCGCTAGCCCACTGAGTTTAGCGCACGATTATGAAGCAGGAAAAATTCATATCGACCATCCATGGAGCCGCGAAGCGCCACCAAACGCACCTGTTATCGGTGGTTTTTTTCAATTAACCAACCACGGTGACAGTGAAGATGCATTGATCGCAGCAGAAAGCCCAATCGCAGGGCATGTCGAAATTCACACGCACAAGAAAGAAGATGGTGTGATGAAAATGATTAAGATTGACGAAGTGCGCGTTCCAGCCAATGACTCAGTGTTGTTTAAGCCAGGCAGCTTCCATTTAATGATTTTCAATCCAACACAAACTCTTAAAGAGGGTGACCGCTTCCCTATGACATTAACCTTTAAAAACGCAGGTAAGGTTGAAGTGGAAATGGCGGTTGAGAAACAAGGCCAGATGGAAAAACACATGCATCATTAATGACGCAAACAAAAGTGCCCGCTGATTTAGCGGGCATTTTTATCTCAGCTTAGTCAAAATCATTATCCAACAGGTCCTAACTCGACTCTTCAGAACAATGGTGATGAATAACGCTTGGCGAAACGGCGTCATATATCATAACAGCGTGCTCGGGCAAGAGATTCTAAATCACGCTCGTTCCTCGCTATTCAGAATGACCTTGAAAGACTTAAGATCCTAAAAAGGTTCCCTACCCGCTTAAAACTCAACCTCTCGACAAAGTTATCCAACCATCACTTGGCAAGCCTAAATGAAATCATAAGTTTGGCAACAAAGACCCACGGTTAATCGGCTTTCTTTCTACTTGAAACAAACCTCAGCCCAACGAGCTAAGCCGGCAGTTACTGAGCCAAAATAGTTTCCACTGACAACCGGAATACTTGGCAGTACGGTTTGCACCGCATCGCGCAAGATTGGCGAGCGTGCCGAACCTCCAGTCATAAAGATAGCATCGGGTTTAACTCCAGCTTGCTCTACCGCTTCTGTCACCAACGCCGTCATTTTATTCTTTGGCGACTGGATCGCTTCGATCATTTCGTCACGTTGTACATCAACTTCAATCGTTTCTGATAGTAAGTTGATGCCAGTTCGGTAAGAAGCTTGTTCTGAAAGTGCCACTTTTGCCTCTTCGGCACGGCGAACAATGTTGTAGCCTAAAGACTCATGATACACCTCTAGCAAACGAGCAAGTTTTTCTGGCTCTTGAGCCTGCTTTTGAAGCAACTTTAACGCTGATAGGTTCTCTCGCGAATAGAAGTCACTCTGCGCTTCTACATTATTGATTGCTATCGGGTTCCAGAATTGGGTAGTCGGCATCACAATGCCTGACTCCATTTTACTTCCCATGCCAAAAGGGAACATGAGCTGCTTAAATGCTAGCGCGATATCAAGATCATTCCCGCCGACACGCTGGCCACTGTGAGCTAACAAGCTTGCGGTCCTATCTGCTTTGCCGCGCCAAGACGGTCCCATTTGGATCAACGAACAGTCCGTTGTACCACCGCCAATATCGACTACTAGAATGATTTTATCTTCGCTGAGTGTCGCTTCATACTCTAGGCCCGCCGCGACAGGCTCAAACTGAAACTCCACATTTTGGAAGCCCGCACGTTTCGCTGCCCGCAACAAAATGCGTTCAGCCTGAATGTTAGCCGTTTCACCGCCACGCCCGTGAAAGTTAATTGGTCTGCCGATCACAGCATCGGTAATACTTTGCTGCGCATCGTTTTCGGCTTGAGACTTAATATTGTCCATCATCGCGCAGACAAGGTCTTCGAAGAAAGCCAATTGCACATCACGCAAGCCAGATGCACCAAGAAAAGACTTCGGCGATTTCACATAATAGATATCGCGAGGATCTTCCAAATAGAGATTAAGTGCAGCCTGACCAAACGCGATGTCGTCGGATTCTAAGTCAATACTTTCTTCTCGGTTTAAATTGATTGCCCGGCGTAAAACCTGCTCACCAACTTGATCTAATGGTTTAATATCTCGATGGCGAAATAAATGCTCGGATACCGATTCACGAGTCGGTGCAGCAAGGGTGGAAGGAATAAAAGGGCTGTTTCCTTCTAGATTAAGCAGTACTGGATCACCCGATTCCATTTTAGCCACTGAACAGTTTGCAGTACCATAGTCAAAGCCGATAAACATTGTTTCTCCCACTGTCCCACTGATTAGTGGCCTTTTGACCGTTAAAAAGCTGGCAATGCTAACTTAATGGCATAAGAATTACTATCCCAAAATCAAGTGTAATTTAACGTGGAAAACCTATCTAAGGTACACTACTTTCTCTTTTTGCAGATGGCACAACAACCGCTACCAGTAAAGCTAACAACAGGAACACGGGGCTAAGCATTAATCCATGCCAGATTGAATACCCATCATGGAACAGCCAGAATATACCAAGCGTCAGTAGGTACGAAAAGTAGCTGCAAAACACCAAGCTAATCGCGACAAAGCGCTTTTGATTAATAATAAGAATCCGCACTAGATACTGGCTAAGAATACCAGAGCAGCGCATGGCAAGTTGCCAATTAATGATAAAGAAAGCAAGCGCAATAAACCCAGCTACGACCAGTGCATCATGCGTACTTAAAATGAAGTAGCTACCAAATCGGCTTATGATGACCGGATAATCGCCTTCGTATATCGTTGACCAAGATATTGCGTTCGCTGCTGCTACGTAATTGGCAAAATAAGCAATGGCGTAGAAAGTTGTTTGAGAACTGAACGGCTGAAATACATCCGTACAAAATCCTCGCCACTCTTCTTTGTTGGCGGTAGGCCCAACCCAGTCACGCTTTTTTTGGGCGGTACGCCCGGCAAACTCAGGCCCGTTGCGAAACAACAGCCAAAATATATAGAGTGCAAGTATAACCAAGAGTATTGAAAACATACCCTTCCCCCTCAGAAATTATCGGCGCCACTGCCAATGGCGTTGGGGTCGTAAACTGCACTTCCCTGCTATACCTATTTGATTTATCAAAGACTTATTATTTTATTACCACCAAAATTCATTCAACGGCATACTATACAGCGACATTTTCACGCTTTGTGTGAAGTTCGAAAGCCTACTTTTAGGTTTAGCACAAAAATAGCTACAGCAAAGCGTAAGAGAGGGATTCCGCACCCATCAATGAAGATGAGGCGTTAAGCAGAAGCTGTGACCGCAATGAGAAGAGAAGGATTCAAAGCGGCCATGCATGGGCAAGAGGAGCAACTATTTCTCTAACTTTTCTTCAAATACACCAATCTCTCTGCCCAACCAAATCGCGTGTTCTGTGTGATCGAGCAACTCTTCTTCGCTTACTGGGTGAATAAGCACAGAAAAATCGCCTCGAATCGTATCAAGCCACGCCAAGAACTCTTCACTCAATGATTCTAGGTGAATTTCAAACATCGGCATCTTGTGTGGGCCAACTAACCTTCCAACTAATGGAAACACACGCAGCACATCTTGACGCTCTTGACGGATGATCTCGTTCAAGGCTTGCGCTTTATCTTGTTCTCTTAGGGGAAAATAAACATGAGCGTGGTACATAACTTCTCCATAATCACTTCCACTTGAGCACCACCTACTTTGGATAAGCTCAAGGACTGCCGAGGGTATACATTTGTAATGCCGTCACCCTACCTTGATTCCACTCAGTTGGGAAGAAGTTATGCATTCTCATAAGGTCGAGGCTTCGAGCACAACAAAAATTTGCAATTCATCATATAGCAACTGTTTGAGTTGATTCATTAATAATGACTCACTTTGTCAAATTTTACAGCCAAATTTTGTTGCAAATATGTTTCATTAACCAGTAATTAAATTCGAGTTTAAAAATACCACCAACAAAATAGCAGCATATTACTCTGCAAAATCAGGGTGTAAGCAAAACTTTACTACTGAGCGAAAGTCAAAATGAAGCATAATTTAACAATTTGTTTACACTTATTGTATCTGGCTATACCACGATTTAGTTAGAGGGTTAGATACAGAAAAGCCTTTCTCTGTATCTTGCGGTGAAATATTCGCAGCGATGTTATCGACAAATAGTTTAAGGGACGAACAGATGCCTACCGCTATCGAAAGCACACGCAACCTTAGGTATGGCCTTTGCGCTGATATCAGAGTTTGAGTACCCATACAAACTCTGGTTTTGTATGAACAGCTGCAGTCCAAAAGACCCGCAGCGTCAAAAGGAGCTTGAGATGAACGTTCAGGCATTACCCATGCATCGGTTTATCGACCATCGTGGGGACCTAGTCGGCCAACTACCCAACTGGGCTGACACTGAAACATTGGTCGGGTTTTACCGAGATATGGTATTAACTCGCACTTACGACAACAAAGCAGTTGCCTTGCAACGCACCGGTAAGCTAGGGACCTATCCCTCACACTTAGGCGCGGAAGCCATAGGCATTGCGGTCGGCAGAGCACTTAAAGCCGATGATGTGTTTGTCCCTTACTACCGCGATATGCCTGCGATGTGGTGTCGTGGCATTGGCATGGAAAAGAACCTTCAATACTGGGGTGGCGATGAGCGCGGGAGTGATTTTGCTCCTGAAGGCAGTCCGGTTCCTAGCCGAGACCTTCCCTACTGTGTACCCATAGCGACGCAATGTACGCATGCTGTCGGGGTGGCTTCCGCGCTAAAAATTCAAGGTAACCATGAAGCTGCGCTAGTCATGTGCGGCGATGGTGGTACATCCAAAGGGGACTTTCTTGAGTCAATAAACTGCGCAGGTACTTGGAATATTCCACTTGTTTTCGTCGTAAACAATAACCAGTGGGCAATTTCAGTGCCGCGTAGTCTCCAATGTGCCGCCGATTTCTTATCAGAAAAAGCGCAAGGTGCAGGTATACCGGGTATTACTGTCGATGGTAACGATGTCGTCGCCGTTTATGATGCAACTAAAACCGCCCTTGAGAGAGCAAGAAAAGGGAAAGGCGCAACACTCATCGAAGCGGTGAGTTACCGACTGAGTGACCACACTACGGCCGATGATGCGACTCGTTATCGTAAAGAAGATGATGTTCAAACCGCATGGCAATACGAACCTATCGCACGTCTTAAAACGTATCTCCTTAATCAAGGCGCTTGGAGCGACGAACAAGAACAGCAATGGCTAGATTACTGTAAAGAGCAAGTAGAGTTAGCTGTTGAACGCTATCTGAGCTTACCGCCACAAGCACCAGAAACCGGTTTCGATTATTTGTATGAATCGCTACCTCAAGAGCTTCATGCACAAAGAGATGAACTCATCAACAAGGCAATGAGAATGCAGGGAGGCAGACATGGCTGAGCTAACGTTGGTTGAAGCAGTAAACCTTGCCCTGCACCACGAAATGCAACAAGACCCCAATGTTGTCGTATTAGGTGAAGACGTGGGCGATAATGGTGGTGTATTTCGTGCCACTGTTGGACTCAAGCAAGAGTTTGGTCTTAAACGAGTCATCGATACGCCACTCGCTGAAGCCTTAATCGGCGGGGTTGCGGTCGGTATGGCAACGCAAGGATTACGACCTGTCGCCGAATTTCAGTTTCAAGGTTTCGTTTTTCCTGCGATGGAGCACTTAATGTGCCACGCGGCTCGAATGCGTAACAGAACTCGCGGTCGGCTCACTTGTCCCGCGGTTTTTCGTGCGCCATTTGGCGGCGGTATCCACGCTCCGGAACACCACTCAGAAAGCGTGGAAGCGCTATTTGCTCACACTGCTGGATTTAAAGTGGTGATTCCTTCTTCTCCACAACGCGCATACGGCTTACTTCTCGCTGCAATTAGAAGCAATGATCCCGTCATGTTCTTCGAACCGAAGCGCATATATCGCACCGTTAAATCTGAAGTCGTTGATAACGGCGAAGCACTCCCACTCGACACCTGCTTCACCTTGCGTAAGGGGCGAGATATCACGCTCGTTACTTGGGGCGCATGCGTCGTAGAGTCACTTCAGGCCGCGCAAACCTTGTCTAGTCAGGGGATTGAAGTCGAGGTGATTGATTTGGCGAGTATTAAGCCAATTGATACCGCGACGATTTTCAGCTCACTAGAAAAAACTGGACGTTTACTCGTTGTTCATGAAGCGAGTAAAACTTGTGGTGTGGGCTCTGAGCTATTAGCTCGAACCGCTGAACATGCCATGTGCTTACTTAAAGCCCCACCTAAACGAGTAACTGGAATGGACACCATTATGCCTTATTACCGTAACGAAGATTATTTCATGGTTCAGAAAGAAGACATTGTGACCGCAGCGCGCGAACTCGTGGAGGATTGGAAATGAAGACGTTTAACTTACCCGATCTCGGCGAAGGCCTCGCTGAATCAGAAATTGTAAAATGGCACGTTAATGTCGGTGACATGGTTAAATTAGATCAAGTGATCTTAACCGTAGAGACAGCAAAAGCGACGGTCGACGTCCCTGCCCCCTATTCGGGCCGTGTGGTCAGCCGTCATGGTGAGGAAGGTGAAATCGTCAATATTGGTGCATTACTGCTAGAGATTGATGAAACAGGTGCCGGGAGAGAAGTAACGGCAGAGAAAAAAGCCACTGCTGACGCCGCAACCGTCGTCGGTAGCGTTTCTCACCAAGCGCATCATGTTAACGTTGATGATTTCTGGATTGGTGGCAACCACAACACGACAGAAAGTAACCTCGTTACCGCCCTGCCTTCGGCTCGCTTGTTGGCACAAAAACTTGGGGTAGATCTTAACCTCGTGTCAGGTAGTGGCCCGAACGGACTTATCGTTGATACCGATATTTACGACGAAGCCGGAAAACAGCGTCCAGGCACCGAAGTTTTGAAAGGTGCTCGACGTACCATGGTATCGTCTATGACCGAATCGCACGAACATGTTGCTGCCGTAACCATTACGGAAGAAGCGTTGTTGGAAGATTGGCTGCCAAACGAAGATATCAGTATCCGCCTTGTTCAAGCGATTGTTCATGCGTGTCAAGAAGAGCCTGCTTTAAACGCTTGGTTTGATGCCGAAACCATGACACGCTGTGTACACACAACGGTCAATGTAGGAATTGCAGTAGATAGCCGTCATGGATTGTACGTACCAGTCTTGCGCCACGCAGATGAATACGAGCCACAAGATGTTCGTCGTTGGCTCGATCAAACCGTTGAAGGGATCAGAGAGAGAAAAATCGGTCGTGAGCAATTGCAGCACGCGACGATTACGCTTTCCAACTTCGGCGCGATTGCCGGTATTTACGCAACACCTGTCGTCACACCGCCACAAGTCGCTATTGTCGGCGCGGGCCGAATACTCGACCGAGTAGTGATAAGAAACGGTCAAGCAATTTCGGTGAAAGCAATGCCGCTATCCGTAACGTTTGATCATCGCGCTTGTACTGGTGGTGAAGCTGCAAGGTTTACGAAAGTACTTGCAGAGCACCTGCAACGTCCGAGCGAAAAGTAACTTATAAAAATCAAATGATAAAGGCTTCCAATTTGGAAGCCTTTTGTTTTAGGGAACAAGACTATATCTACAGCTTCTCTAACAGCTCAGGCATTACCACAAACAAATCGCCGACCAATCCATAATCTGCAATGTCAAAAATAGGCGCATCAGGATCGCTATTAATTGCAACAATCACCTTGGAATCTTTCATTCCCGCCAAATGCTGGATCGCGCCAGAAATTCCGACGGCAATGTATAACTCCGGTGCAACAATTTTGCCGGTTTGCCCAACTTGATGGTCATTAGACACATAGCCCGCATCGACCGCCGCTCGTGACGCCCCTACCGCTCCACCTAGCTTGTCAGCCAATTGTTCTACTAAAACAAACTTCTCTTTACTCCCGAATGCACGCCCCCCCGACACCACTACTCTAGCCGCTGGCAATTCTGGTCGCTCACTTTCTGGCGTTTGTTGCGAAACAAACTCACTAAGTTTATTGATAATCACCGTGTCGACTTGAGTAAGCTTAGGGACAACTGGCGTGTCAGATAGCTCTGCGGCATCAAAAGCCGTACTTCTTATGGTCATCACTTTATAGGGATCATTCGACGTGACTCTCGCCAATGCATTTCCAGCATAAATTGGACGAATCACCGTATCGATAGACTCGATTGTCATCACGTCAGAAAGTTGACCAACATTAAGCAACGCCGCCACACGAGGCATCACATTCTTACCAAATGTACTGGCAGGAGAAAGAATGTGTGAGTAGTTTTTGGCTACTTGTGAGATCAAAGGTGCGATATTTTCCGCTAATCCATGTTCATATCCCTTCGCATCAACCCAGATAATTTCTGCAACACCTTGAACACAATTCAACTCATCCAAAACTGATTGGCACTGATAACCAATAAGCAACACAGAAACAGGAAGCGATTTATCATCATCCTTAATCTCAAATGCCGCTTTAATTGCACACAGCGTCCCTACAGCCAACGATTGGTTGTCATGCTCTGCGAGCACAAGTGTTGCTAATGGTCGGTCTTCCATGGTCATGCCTCATATAACACGTCAGATCCATTACTTGAGCTTAGCCCACTTCACGTTAACGTCAACTGAGCTATAGTTTTCTGTATAGAAACCAAAACCTGTCACGCAGATGACGATAATAGAAAGGAAGCATAAAGATGGAACGAGAATGCATGGAGTTTGATGTCGTGATCGTGGGGGCCGGACCCGCAGGCTTAAGCGCCGCTTGTCGGCTAGCTCAACTCAACCAAGACAGTGAAGGTGACGCACTTTCAATTTGCGTTGTAGAAAAAGGCTCAGAAGTGGGCGCACATATTTTATCTGGCGCTGTTTTTGAAACTAGTGCCTTAGATGAGCTTTTCCCCGACTGGAAAGAAATGGAGGCCCCGCTAGCAGCCTCGGTTCAACGAGATAATTTCCTTTATCTTACTACTGAACAAAACCATATTCGAGTTCCTCACATCCTTACACCGCGTCCAATGATAAATGGCGAGAATAATTACGTAATTAGCCTTGCCAACCTTTGCCGTTGGCTCGCTAACCAAGCAGAAAATCTTGGGGTGGAAGTTTTTCCGGGCTTTGCCGCTGCAAGCATCAATTATGATCAGACTGGCGCCGTGACAGGCATTAACACGAGCGATATGGGACTAGATAAGAACGGCCAGGCCAAACCTAACTTTGAACCAGGTATCGAGCTAAGGGCAAAATACACCCTTTTTGCTGAAGGTTGTCGCGGACATCTGGGTAAAGAACTTATTCAAAGGTTCGACCTAGACGCAGGAAAGCAACCACAGCACTACGCGCTTGGCCTAAAAGAGATATGGGAGTTACCCACTGACAGTAAGGATGTATCTGGCAGTGTTATCCACTCCGCTGGCTGGCCCTTGAGTGAAACAAATACCACAGGCGGCGGTTTTCTCTATCACATGGAGAACAACCAAATCGCCGTCGGGCTTATTGTCGACTTGAATTACAGCAATCCTTACTTGAGTCCGTTTGACGAATTTCAACGCTTTAAGCACCATCCTGCTATTGAACCACATTTGAAAGGTGCTCAGCGCATCGCTTACGGCGCAAGAGCCATTGCGAAAGGTGGACTTTCCTCTCTGCCGAGACAGCAATTCCCTGGCGGTTTATTGATTGGTTGTGATGCGGGGACTTTGAACGTTGCTAAAATTAAAGGCAGCCACACAGCAATGAAATCCGGAATCATTGCAGCAGAAGCGGTACATACGGCCCGACAAACTGGAGCTTCTGAGCCAGACTACCAGTCGTTGTTTGAACCATCATGGTTGTATGACGAACTCGCTGAAACGCGTAACTTTGGTGCGAACATTCATAAGTTTGGCAGCATACTGGGCGGTGCTCTTTCGACTTTTGAACACAACCTGTGGCAACCACTGGTTAAGAAGCCGTTACCTTGGTCTATCAAGGACTATTCGCACGATCATGAGCAGTTAAAACCTAAACAAGAGTGCCACCCAATTGCATACCCAAAACCAGATGGTGAAATCAGTTTTGATAAGCCTTCGTCGGTATTTTTGTCGGGAACACAGCACGAAGAGAATCAACCTTGTCACCTTGTTCTGACTTACCCTCACATTCCAATTGATGTGAATTTAGGTATGTATGACGAACCGAGTCAGCGCTATTGCCCCGCTGGGGTTTACGAAGTGGTGGAAGTGGACAATAAGTTGAAGTTTCAGATAAATGCCGCCAACTGCGTTCATTGCAAAACCTGTGACATCAAAGATCCTTCGCAAAACATCACGTGGAAAGCACCAGAAGGTGGCGGCGGACCAAGCTATCAAAACATGTAGATACGTTAGTATGTTGACGATCTAACAAATGGATAAACAAACCGATTGGCAGAGCCTCATTACTCCTGCCAATCGACAAAATGATCAAGCAAGAAGTCGATAGCCAATCGCGCTCGTAGTGGTAGAAAGTGACGATTCTGATAAACAATCCAGCTGCTGTTGCCGC
Source organism: Vibrio sp. Vb1026 (assembly GCF_033338745.1). NCBI lineage: Bacteria > Pseudomonadati > Pseudomonadota > Gammaproteobacteria > Vibrionales > Vibrionaceae > Vibrio > Vibrio sp. Vb1026. Next base: position 839,866 of record NZ_JAWOTH010000001.1, on the reverse strand, counting down.
TTCCCCAATACGGCTCTAGTATTGGCACCAAACGACCAGACGAAATAGCATCGTTGAAACTACTCTTCGGTAAGTACGCCACACCTAATCCTTCTGCACAGGCTTGCAAGACCGTGTGTGCGTTATTGCTCTTCCATCTGCCCTGCACTTTTACGCCATCTAAAGGCTTGCCGTCTTTTTCAAACAACCAAACGTCCTTATTGGCAATAATGCAGCTATGACGCTTGAGTTGCTCTGGGTGCGTTGGCAAACCATGTTCATCGAGATAACGCTGACTGGCTGCCGCTGCCATGGGACGATCCACCAGCTTTCTCGCAACCAAGCCTGAATCACTCAACCTGCCGTAACGAATGGCAAAATCGAAACCATCTTCAATAAAGTTGACCATGCTGGTGTTGAAGTTAATTTCAACCGTGAGATTAGGATGTTGCTTGGCAAACGCCATCAAGGCAGGCGCTACATGGTTCTCAGAAAACGCACCAGCGGCACTCACACGTAACGTACCACTCAATTGAGTTTGCTGCGTGGTGAGTTGCTCATTGGCTTGCTGAAGCCCAATCACCAACTCTTTACACTGTTGATAATACGCTTGCCCCGCTTCCGTTAGACTCACCATTCTTGTCGAACGTGCTAACAAAGCGACACCTAATCGCTCTTCTAGTCTTGTGACTTGGCGACTGACGTGACTGGTACTGCAACCTAACTGTTTTGCCGCTGCAGAAAACCCTAAGCTCTCAGCAACCGTAACAAACTCATTGATGCCTTCAAAACTGTCCATACTTACCTTTGCTATATAGCAATAATGTTTTGCCAATTAATCGTATTATCACTTATTTGTTTAGCAATTAGTATGAAGGTGTTCAACAAATACACGTAAGCCAAAAAGGAAACCATCATGAAGAAAGTACTCATCATTGTGACGAACCATGCGACCCTTGGTGAAACTGACCAAGCAAACGGAACTTACGCGCCAGAGCTCACTCATGCCCTTAGCGAACTACTGGGTGCAGGCTTCGATTACGACATTGCCTCTATCAAAGGCGGGCAAGCACCACTGTACGGAACCGACATCGAAGGTGACGCAATAAACGAGAAAATCTTGGCGGATGATGATTTCCAGAACCGCATCAATAACACGATTCCAGTGTCACAAATCAACGGTGACAACTATGATGCGATCTTCTATCCGGGTGGTTTTGGTCTTCTTTCAGACCTAGCGAGCAACGAAGATTTTGCCAAGATTTCTGCAAAACACTATGAAGATGGCGGTATTGTTGCAGCAGTTTGTCATGGTCCGGGCGCTCTTCTTCCTATCACGCTTAGCAATGGCGAAAAGCTGCTTGCGTCTAAATCAGTAACAGGTTTCACTCGCGAAGAAGAGATCGACTTCGGCACCATCAACGATATCCCATTCCTATTGGAAGAATCTCTTGCACGCAGCGCAGCGCGCTACTCTAAAGTGCAACCATGGCAAGAGTTTGTAATTGTGGATGATCGTGTCATCACAGGTCAAAACCCAACGAGCGCACACGGCGTAGGCAGAGCGATTGTTGAACACCTAGCTTAAACGCGCCGGAAACTACAACCATCCTAGAAGAGGAAAGCGTGCTTTGTCATGCTTTCCCTTGCTACAGGCGATCGCAAGATGCGCTTATACTTCTACCCCTGCTTCATCTTCTTCTACGATATCCGTTTCTTGGTTCGCCTCTTCCAACCATTGCTGTAAAGATTCACTTGCTAGCACCTTTTGTTGGTAAGCTTTGGCACCTTCCGATAACTCGATACCGTAAGTTTGGAAACGCAATGCCACAGGTGCATACATAGCATCAGCTATCGACCATTCTCCAAATAGCCAACCGTTGGGATACAGTTTGGCTTGCTCAGCCCAAATGGCATCAATACGCGCAATATCCTTACGCGCACCTTCCGTTAAATCGACTTTTCTGCGTGCGCGGATGTTCATTGGGAGTTCGCTTCTTAAGTTAAAGAAACCCGAATGCATTTCTGATGCGATGGCGCGTGCTTTAGCCCGTTCTGCAGACTTACTTGGCCATGCTTTGCCTTGTAAGTATTGCTCGTTAACGTATTCCAAAATCGCTAATGAATCCCACACTGTTGCGTCACCATCCACTAAGGTAGGGACTTTCGCGGTTGGTGTAATATCTTCCAAGGTCTTATAAAAATCTTCTGTGAATAATTTGAGCTTGGTGACTTTCACATCCAGTTTGAATTGAGAAAAGATCAGCCATGCGCGAAGTGACCAGCTTGAGTAGTTTTGATTAGCAATAAACAGTTTCATGACGCCTCCATACGGTTCGTGTTTTGAGTACCCATTCACAATATCTGATTGTATTTAAGGGGACTAACGGATAGTTTTGATGGAACACTTCAACAAAAACGATGAATGAGTTTTAGATATGGATATCGATGCGTTACGCAGCTTTCTGGCTTTTGTCGAAACGGGAAGTTTCACTCGTGCAGCCAAGCAGATCAATCGCACCCAATCCGCGTTCAGTGCTCAAATGCGTAAGCTAGAAGACGAACTCAGCGTCAGTTTGTTTGAAAAAGAAGGTCGCAACCTAGTATTGAGTGAAGCGGGACTGGCACTGCGCTCTCACGCAGAGCAATTGGTTAGCTTGCACAATCAAGCGCTGAAACAAGTGAAACGTTATGAAAACAAGCGCCCTCTTCGCTTAGGTTGCCCCGAGGATTACAACGACAATATCCTGCCTAGAGTCATTCGCGTATTACAACAATCTGAGCCCACATGTTCGATTCAAGTCTTTAGTGAGCCAAGCATCACTTTGAGAGAAAAACTCGATGAAGGAAAGCTAGACGCCGCTATTGTGACAAGAGCACCGGACAGTGAGGAAGGTTACTGGCTAGCAAGCGACAAAGGCGTATGGATTGCTCATCCTGATTTTGACATTGAGAACGCCCAACCTCTCCCTCTCGCCCTATTCCAAACCGACTGTAAATACCATGCGGCAGCAGTAGACGGATTAACCAAACGTGGCACTCCTTATCAACTACTGGCATGTTGCAATACGGCTTCTGCACAACGAGCAATTGTACGTTCAGGCATGGCTATCGGTGCGATGGGCAGTATTAGCGTTAGCGAGGATCTTAAGATCTTAGACGATATGCCATCGCTACCTTCCGTGGATATCGTTTTGGTCACGGGCGTCGAGCCTCATCCGATACTGGATAAAGAATGCTTGGCGCAATTGGTTGAGTTAATGGCTTAACCGGATTAGCTAGCCAATCACAAAGTTAAATTGGCCAGTTAATCGCCCGTCGGTTCGTATGGTTTCAAACTGTAGATAATCTCGGGCTTTGCCACCCCACCATTCATCACCAGTATTGCCTTTTAAGTACAACTGAGTGGTCAGAAGCTCTTGGTTATCCCGCCACAACTTAACGTGAATGTGCGGTGGACGAGAGGCATAAGGCACGGGGTACAAAGTCTGGAACAAGTAGCGACCATCCGATTGAGTTTCTACCGCGCCAAAACCTGCAAAGTGAGTATCAAACTTATCATTATTTGGCTGCTTAGGGTGATCGTAAATCCCCTGCCCATCGCATTGCCAGATTTCTACTTTGATGCCTGAAACTGGGTTTCCCGATGTATCTACGACTTTACCTTGCAACACGATAGCTTCACCGACCAAACCTTCTGATTGCAGAATCAAGTTTTGACGAAGAGGAATGTTCACTACTGGATAAAATGGCCCTTCAGTTTGTGCTGGCGTTGGCCGGATTGGTGCTTTCGCTTTTAAAGAGGGTACGAACAACAATGTCCACAGCACTAAAAAGTGTCTTCTTTCCATGGTGCCACCAATACAATTGCGTTGAATTAAGTTTGGGGGAACTTGAGGAATTTGCCATGACGAATATAAAAAATGCCTCTACAAGAGAGTCATTCGCAGAGGCACTGTGGAGCTAAATGATAAATGTTTGATGGAGGGTTTATGCGGCTTCGAACGCCAATGCTTTCTTCTCTACCTGACGGAAAATGAGAGTTAGCACACCATTTACCGTTAAATAAAATGCACCTGCAATACCAAATACCGTCAACGTATCGTAGGTTTGTGCGTTAATACGCTGCGCGTAACCCATCAGATCCATGATCGTAATCGTGCTTGCTAGTGACGTGCCTTTGAAGACCAAAATCACTTCGTTCGAGTAAGCAGGAACAGCACGACGAATAGCGTATGGTAGCAGCACTTTCAGTGTTGCAGTTCTGTTCATACCTAATGCACGACACGCTTGCCATTGACCGGAAGGAATCGCGTTAAACGCTCCTTTGAACAGCTGAGTACTGTACGCCGCGGTATTCAACGCTAACGCCAACATCGCACAGAACCAAGGTTGGCTTAACCATGTCCAGAATACACTTTCTCTTACGGCATCAAACTGACCCGGACCGTAGTACACCAAGAAGATCTGCACCAACAAAGGTGTACCAGTAAACAAGGTGATGATGCCACGACTTACCCGATGCAAACCCGGAGTACGTAGGATCAGAGTCAGCGTCATCATCAAAGCTAAGAGACAGCCCACTACCAAAGAAGCGGCGGTCAATTGAAGGCTAGTGCCTAAGCCATCCAGCATTTGCCAAACGTGTTGTTCGTTCATGCGGTTGCCTCCTGTCCCATGCTCATGCCTTGAATTGAGAACTTCTTATCAATCAGTTTGACGGCACGTTGTGTAATCAAAGTAATGCCTAAGTAAATCGCCGCAGCAGTTGCGTACCATGTAAACGCTTCATGTGTCGCTGCAGATGTTAGCTGTGCTTGTTTCAACAAATCCGTTACTCCGATCAGTGATACAAGCGCGGTATCTTTCAGCAAAACCAACCATTGGTTAGTTAAACCTGGTAGTGCGTGTCTTACTGCTTGTGGCAAAACAATGCGAACAAAAGCATGTGCCTGACTGATGCCGAGTGCACTTGCTGCTTCTCTCTGCCCTCTTCCAACGGCTTTTAATGCGCCACGTAGAGTTTGAGAAGCGTAAGAAGCGAAGATCAATGACAACGCCACCACGCCCGACAAGAACGGGCTAACTTCAATAAAGTCGCCGGTGATTAAAAACAGAACCTGCGTCGAACCAAAATAGATGAACAACACGACAAGGATTTCTGGCAAGCCACGTACAATCGTCACAAACGCCGTCATTGGCCATTTAACGAAAACGCGGCGAGACATTTCACCACTGGCGAATACCACTGCCAGAATCAAACCGACTAAGAGGCTTGTGAAGGCTAGCTGGACAGTCATCCAACTAGCTTGAACAAGCGATAAAGAGTAACCCGTTAGTGCCATATTACTTACCGAAGTATTTGTTGTAGATTACGTCGTATTCGCCGTTTGCTTTCACTGTTTTCAGTGCTGTGTTCAGCTTGTTCACTAGCTCGTCGTTACCTTTATTTACTGCGATACCGAAACCGTTACCGAAGTATTTAGGGTTAGTGACGTGCTCACCCACGTAAGCTAGGTTGTCTTCTTTCTTGAACCATTCTGCTACGACTGCTGTGTCACCGAATACAGAATCAATACGGCCATTTTTCATATCGATGAACGCGTCTTGGTAGCTTGAGTAAGGAACCGCGGTTACGCCCGGCATTTGCTCAATCAGGTAGCTTTGGTGTGTTGAACCGTTTTGAACACCAACACGCTTACCTTCTAGTGCTTTTTGATCAGCCACTTTTTCTTTGATAGAAACAAACGCTGCTGAGTTGTCATAGTATGCATTCGTGAAATTCACTTGCTCCAAACGCGCCTCAGTAATGTCCATTGCAGAGATTGCCGCATCGTAGCGCTTGAATTTTAATGCTGGGATCAGGCTGTCAAAAGATTGGTTGTGGAAGGTGCATTTTGCTTCGATTTCTTTACATAGTGCATTCGCCAGATCCACATCAAAACCTTGGATTTGGTTGTTTTCATCCATGTATTCGAACGGTGCGTACGTCGCTTCCATCGCGAATTTGATCTCTTCTTGTGCTGCTGCGTTTGCTGCCATAGTTGCAGAAGAAAGGCCGATTAGTGAAGCTAGTAGAATCTTTTTCATTGCAATACTCCGTGTGTACTTAGTGGGCTGACACTCGCAATGACAGCCGAGCTTATCTGTTAAATAGACTGAACTTTAAAAACGTAATTTAGTGATTTAAGTAGTCAGCAAACTGGGCGGTTTGCGGGTTAGAAAACGAATCATTTGTGCCGTGCTCAACGATGTGTCCTTTTTCTAAATACAGTACGTGACTAGCGATTTTCTTGGCGAAATCCACTTCGTGCGTCACAACTACTTGTGTAATTCCGGTTTCGCTTAAATTTTTAATAATCTTAACGACTTGGTTAGTAATTTCCGGATCAAGCGCAGCGGTCGGTTCATCAAAAAGCAAGACTTCCGGTTTCATCATCAATGCACGAGCAATCGCCACACGTTGTTGCTGACCACCAGAAAGTTGCATCGGCCATGCATCCGCTTTGTCTGCCAAATGCAGCGTCGCAAGAATTTGCATTGCCTGCTTCTTCGCTTCTTCTTTATCCATGCCAGCGACTTTTACCGGAGCCTCAATCAGGTTCTCCATCACTGTCATGTGTGGCCATAGGTTGTACTGCTGGAACACCATGCCTACTTTACGACGAAGCGCTAAACCTTGTTTCTCTTTGATTTCAGTAGAGAAATCAAAAACATCATTTGCGATGTTTAGCTTGCCGTTATCCGCACCTTCAAGAAGGTTAAGAACACGTAGTAGAGAGCTCTTCCCTGCACCACTTGGACCAAGTAACACCAGTGTTTCGCCGCTTTCACACTTAAAGCTGACATCGTGAAGCACTTGTGTCTCACCGTAGGATTTATTGATTCCGCTTACCTGAATAGTCATGCTGACATACCGCATTAATTGTCACTTAGCATTTATATTACTCAAAAGGATTTTTTATGCAATAAAAATGTATAAAAATTAATTTTGTTAAATTTTTGTATGATAAGCAATCAATACAACAGAGAATATGACTGGTTTAATCAGTTGGTTTTAACTGAAATTGTTGATGAAAATCCAACAATATGATGGCAATCGAAACAAGGTTAAAATTCTGGTTACTTTTGTGCTTGTGTAGACGGAATTTTGAGTCTTTGAGCGTACTACACCCGACGCAGACCTTCTCATTTTTGCCGGGCTCCCCTCGATTTCCGGTAAAGCCTTCTATCGGCGGGTTCCTGATTAGGACTTTGTGAATGGACTATAATTTCTCTTTGTATTCTGGCCCTTAATTCGAGTCATCTAAGTATGAGTGAGATAACCCCATGTTGAAGTCGCATTGTTTTTCTCTCATTGCACTTGCTTCTCTGAGCTTACTTTCTGTACCCAACGTTTGGAGTAGAACAGCAATCGTATTACCTGGGTTGCATGAACAGGGTATTGATCTTCAAGATAAGCCTATCTCTGCTGCCGCTGCACTTGAATGGGAGTTGGATAATGCCGATATCGTGTTTGGAGCTTACGAAAATAAGAGTGATAACGAGCGTGTAAAAGCGCTTGGTTACATGTACAACCAAAAGCTGGAACTTAACTCAGGTTGGCTGGAAAACGATATACGTAACCAAGCAAAACTGAATGGAGTTGACTACGAAGATTTCTTTCTCCACTTTTCTGAAGACACTATCCTAGCTGAAGTCGACTCAAGCCATGGTGAGAATACTCTACTCAATCGAAAACCGATGATCGTTGGCTATACCGCCAGCGCTAACCACGCCGGTTTTTGGCTATATCAACCACCGCCATGGGATGCTGATGTATTTGGTCAGGCGAATAATGGTGGAGCCCTCTATGTCTATCACTCAGAGAAGTTCGACCGCTTAGCCTTTACGTTCTCTCAGTTTGCTCAAGGCGGCAGCTTCACGATTGAATACCCTTCTGCCATCGACTCGTTTGGTCAGGTAACTGAATGGAAACGCTTCGCGATTAAAAAAGACAAAACTGAGAACATGACTAAAAACCAAACGGTCAACTGGTCTGTCCCTTCGGATTGGGTTCGCGCTACAACGCATGATGGTAGCGGAAAAACTTATGGTGGCGGTCAGAACTTTGGCTCCACCTTTTTACGCGACGGCGGCCGCCTTTACGTTGCGAAAATTACTTGGCATGACGACAACATAGAAAACCGCCCACGTCTCGAAAACATTCAACTCAAAGATAGCTTCCCTGCCGTCAATATCTCAGGAGCACCAACGGAGACACCTGAAGGTCAAACCATTCAACGCTGGCGTAAAATTCGTGGCTTCGACAAATCTGCAGATCGAAACCAAGACAATTATCTTTCTTGGCATGAATACAAAAACCGTTCGAATAAGAATGCAACCGCACGATTTCGTTGGGAGTCACGCGTTATTCCATTTGGTCGTATGTGGAATCAAACCTCTTCTTGGGCATTGACCAATCTCGGCAATCCCTTTTTTGCCAATACAATGCGCCACTCTTACCAAGCTGAATGGGCGAAACAAGGTTTAAATGGTGCGTACAACGACGATACGAATAAGTTACTCGGTGCAAATCAGTTCTACATATATTCCGGAGGCACAGTGGATGAACTTGGTTTGGTGGCGGGTAGCCAAGCTGCTGACGATGCTTACAAAGCGCAATTCTCGGCGTTCTTGAATAAACTGGCAACGCTGGATGAAGATGCGTTAATTGGCCTCAACATAGGTACGGCAAACTTATTCGGTCGTAATGGGCAAAACCACTTGGTTAACGCTGGCTCCTTGTACTTGCGCGAGCACTACCTTTTCCCTGCTACCGGCTTTAGTGGCTATGCTGGCTTGGCTAAGTTTTGGGATAACTCTGCACTCGCCAAAGCGGGTCAGAAAGTGATTTATCAAGCGACCACGCGTTATGGTCGAGTTCAATACTTTGGTAACACAGAAAACAATTGGAAACAGGACCAATACTCTGCACTAGCGGTGTTCTACTTAAACTATCACCCTGAGCGCATTTACTTTAATCAGTGGAACAATGGCTACTTATATGGAAGTAATAACACAACAAGTGACAACTTCTGGAAGGCAGGCGTACCAAAGAATATTGCTTATCAACCTAGCGCCTTGCTTGCCATCGATTTAGGTATGCCAACCAATCAAATCCCAGATGGGTATCAGGCGACTCCGCTAATGATGTCCACCAGCACGCCCTATTCCGCCGATTACACGGTGATTGGAGATGCTTCTATGAGCAAAGTGGCTCATCCTGACTTGCCTAATGGCGCTATCGATTTGTTACCAACCCATACGTACTTTGCGTATCACTCAGACGATACGGTAGTGATGCATGGCCCTACAGAGATGGTGTTAGCCCGCGAATTCACCAAAGGCCAAGTTCTGTATCGAACTGATTTCTTTGGCAAGAATATCGATTATTTCTCCTCACCGAAGATAACTATCGCACTTCCAGAACCTATGCGACCTGTAGATCAAGACGGTAACATCGGCGACTATGTTTCTCACATTGAGATCGGCGGCTACGAAGGGGTGTTCTTGCTGTATTAACTCCCTTTCAACCACTCTGACTAAACGCTTCATAAATCGCCGTTTTTATGCTTAACGTCACTGAAAAAACCTTGTTCACTGAATCTTTATAAACCGATGTATATACTGAAGTAAATGACAACGACAAGGAAATTCAGTCACATGAAGACGACACCTTCAATGCTCTCTGTTATGCTGCTCTCAGCATTATCAACTCATGCAAATGCGGATGAATGTGGAAAAATAACCATCGCGGATATGAATTGGAATTCGGCCAGCTTAATGGCGCACATCGACCAATTTGTCTTAAATGAAGGCTACCAGTGCGATGCGGAATTGATCCCTGGTGATAGCGTTCCTACGGGCACCTCTATGATTGAAAAGGGGCAGCCTGACGTTGCGCCAGAGTTATGGACAAACGGCATTAAAGAAGCACTTGATAAAGGAATTGCGGATAAACGCTTGCGCATCGCTAGTGAATCGCTTGTCAATGGTGGTGAAGAAGGGTTTTGGGTTCCCGCCTATCTGGTAAAACAGTATCCAGAACTCGCGACGATAGAAGGCGTCATCAAGCACGCCAAACTATTTGAACACCCAGAAGATGATGACAAGTTCGCGTTTTATAGCTGCCCTGCTGGTTGGACATGCCAAATCACCTCCGGTCACTTGTTTAATGCATTAGGGTTAAGTGAGCACGGCTTTGAGATGGTTGACCCAGGCTCTGGCGCTGCACTAGCTGGTACCATCGCCAAAGCCTATGATCGCAAAATGCCTTGGTTTGGTTACTACTGGTCACCAACACCCGTATTGGGCAAGTATGATATGGTCAAAGTGGATTTTGGTAGCGGAACGGATCTGGAAGAGTATCGCAACTGTACCACCCAGCCTGATTGTACTTCTCCCAAAGTAACAATGTACCCACCTTCTCCAGTTCGCACAGTAACAACTGAGGCATTTGCGAACAAAGAACCCCAAGCATTCGCGTACTTGCAGAAACGCGGATTTACCAACGAGCAAATGAGTGAAATGCTGGCCTGGATGGAAGATAACTACGCGGACGGTGAAGAAGCGATGTTTTACTTCTTTAATACCTACCCTGACTTGTGGAAAGGCTGGGTATCTGAAGACGTCGCGGTGAGAATCGAAAAAGCGCTTTGATGATTAATACTTCGAGTGCCACAAATCATTTAACCTCCCATACCGTTTGAATAAACGGCATGGGAGGCTAATCAACGACTCGTTAATACATGGTGTGACCATTCAATGTTTCTTTGGGTATCTCTTGCAGAGCGTCCCAATGTTCAACGATCTTCCCATTGTGATCAAAACGAAAGAAATCCATCGTCACGTATTCAATATCATTAGGCCATGTTTGGTGAGTGTGTAGTGCCACCAAATTCCCTTCAGCAATGGCTCGCACAAACGTAATATCTTTATCGGGATACTCATTTTGCATCCGCTCAAAATACTCGATAAAAGCCTCGGGGCCATTTCCAACTAATGGATTGTGCTGGATGTACTCATCACCTACGTAGTCTTCAACTGCCTTTCTTGGGTTACCTCTATAGGCGGTTTCGTAAAACGCAATGGCATTTCTTTTATTCTCTTGCAGATCCATTTTTCTTACCTGTGTTGCTCCATCTTGCGGATAACGGTAATCATAGTCTTTGAACTTCAGAAGTGACTGAACATCGCGCACAAAAAAGGCCGCTAAACAGCAGCCTTCATCACTTCTACTTGGAATCATCGCCTTTCATAGCTTAAACCACACCACCAGCACCGAGCATAGAACGCTCACTGTTCTCCACCAGCAACGCGGTTGCGGTTTGTTTCAGTGTTTCCCATTCTTGGTCTTCGACAAAGATACCATTTTGCCAAGAAGCTTGTTGCGTACGGCTTAACTCATCGCCTTCAATGTGGGTGGTATATCCTTGTGCACTTTTCTCGATATCGAAATCGTTCACGGAGAGCTCGATAACCATACTATGCAAATCCGTATCATGCCCATCAAACTGATCCGAGAAAAAGACTTCTGGTGCGATTCGTCCGCGGTTTAACACATAAAGCGTTCGCTTGGGACTAGAGCCATTGACCCATTGTGCGCGACACGCGATGCCTTTTGCAGAGAGCTTCAACAACTCACTAAAACCTAGCCAACGGTTATGGCACTGCGTCAACGTGATAGTAATCGACTTACGGTTAATCATTTTCTCAAGTGCGAAATCCAACACAGCGGGTAAATGACACGCTACACTCCCGTTGTGCAGTTCTACCTCTATGTTTGACGGCGTACTGTTGGTCACCGATACGGCGCAGTCTGAATCTAACCCAAGAAACAGACTGGCGTTATTAAAATGACGAACTCCATGTAAGCCAACCATTTGCAAGTCCGCCACCATGTTCGCAATGACATCCGCCTCACCACAGTGACGGCGCATGCCAAGAAATGCCTTATTAACCGCGGCCACCAATTCGTTGTGAGAGACGATCATAATGCAAATCCTCCACTGATTTTTTGATTATCACTTTGCGCAATTTCGTCACGTGGCGGCATGCTAGGGAAAATCCATGTGTCTGCCAGTTTAGGGTCGTGAATTTCATCTAACAACGGCGCACCTTGGAAGAAAGTTACTCGAACCCAACGATCCGAGCGCGGATCAAACTTAGTCGCACCAAAGATCGCCAATTTACAGCGCAGTAAGTGCATTGGTAACGCATCTTTACGCAGCACGTTCATTTGAATATCCCCCATCGCACGGTTGCCTAGCGTCCATACGCGACGTGTGATCGAACGATAAGTCGGATTTTGCAACAGAAACTCTGCTACGGACATTTCTTCATCACAACCAAGCAAAGCGTGGTACAAGCGATTCACTTGTCTGCCGATATCAAGCGGCAGCTCTTTTTCTTCTCCTGCTTCCTCGCCACGAACACCAAGCCTTGGCTCTTCTTTGTCTTGTGAACGATACCAGAACCAATAATTGTTCTCGGCCAGTGAGTAATCCGCATCAATCGCCCAGCGGTATTTGTTTTGCAACACTTCCAGTAAGTCTTGGATCTTTTTCCCGCCCGGAATAGATAACGTTTCATCCGTATTCATTTGGCTAGCAAATTCATCCACTAAAGATGGGTAGAGTTCGATCAAGCAAGAGGTGAGGATTTCTTGGGCTTCCACACTCATTGTTTTCTTATGCTCGACCAAACTCGCCCAGTTCGGATGTAATGCCATTAACGTTGTTAGCTCCGATAGCAGTTGTTTGATGTCTGATATCGCTTGATGATTGAGCCTGTATTGATGTTCATTGATGGTGATGACTTGCTCTAAATGACGCTGTGCTTTTTGTAGTAATCCTTGCAAAGGAGCATGGAATGAAGCTTCACATGGCATCGCAAAGACTCGCGCTACCGCACGTTCGCGAGAGGTCATCCATTGGTCAACGATGCACGGGTGATTAATCAAGTATGGAGCCATGCCTAAGCCAGTCGCATTGCCGACACCAAGGTAGCGCTGCAAGCCACGATGCAAAGCCACCGCGTTGTCGCCACCTTGTTGAAGTGCCAGATAGTGCACCCAATCTAGGCTGAATTCGCGCAACATATATACGGCACACATTTGCGCACTAAAAGACTGGCTGAAATCTGAGTTGTTCTCTAACAGTTTGAAATCGGCGATACCAAACTTTCCGTTACCATAAACAGCTGTGGTACGCAGGATATAACCCACTTCCGCTAACTCTTTCGGCTCAGGCTGCTCGCCTTGAGAAAGCGCGCTAACAATGTGCTCAAACACGCGCACACTTTTGTTTGCGCGAGCAAGAACAAGTACGTTGTTTGGATTACGTCCCGCTTCTTGCAGCGGTACATTTTCTCGCAATCTTTCCAACAAAGTAACATCAACATCGCCTTGAACCAGTGCAAATGTGACGTCCCACTTTTCAGCAATTACGCGATCATTACGCTCGTCGTCGGCAATTTCATCACAGAATACCACCAAATGATAAACGTGCTCTGGCGTGGTCAATTTGTAAATCACATGACCATAACCACGAGGACAAAGCTGCCACTCATGCTTGGTTACTTGCCAGTTTTGGCTTGCCATATTACGAATCAGACTGCGAACAAAGCTGATTCGGTTTTGGTGCATTGCGCCAAGCCTTTCGGCTGCCATGACAATCGCTGCATCGCGCATAGTTGCTTCCGTATAAGTAGAACGATGTGCATCCATTTTGCTCACCACCTATTTGTTATTGTAAGAATACTAGGGTTTGTGCGGATGCAGGAGGAAAACACCCGCACAAGCTCCACGTTGTTTGAATTGGATAATTGTTATAGCCCTTGCTCTTTCGCCATTTTGATTGCAATTTGTGGCGCATTCCAAAGTGACGGTAACAGAATCAACGAAACCGGAACCGCGGTAATAACAATGAAAGATTGCAGAGCAGAGATGCCGCCAGAGCCAAGGGAAATTAGGATCAATGCCGTCACACCCATCATTACTCCCCAGAAGGTACGGATGATCGCATTCGGCTCCGTTTCACCACTGATCACGACACTGATTGTGTAGGTCATTGAGTCGCCCGTCGTGACGATGAAGATCGTGGTTAAAATCAGAAATAGAATTGAAGTCAGCATTGGCATTGGTAGTTGCTGAGTCACTGCAAGCAAAGCACCTGGCAAGTTAAAGCCCTCAAACGCCGCACTCACGCTACCCGGTTCAGCAATTTCAAACGCAAGGCCTGAGCCGCCCACAATCGTGAACCAAAAACAGGTGGTTAACGGAGCCACAATACTGATGGTGGAAATAACTTGGCGAATAGTTCGACCACGGGAAATACGCGCAATAAAGATTGCCATCATCGGACCATAACCCAGGAACCAGCCCCAGAAAAATACTGTCCACCAACTTAGCCAACCTTCGTCACCGCGATAAGTCGCCATTGGGATAAAGTTATCCAACATGCTTCCTACACCTTGAATGTATCCGTTAAAGATAAAATTCGTCGGACCAAAAAACAGGATGTAAACCATCAATGCCATTGCCAGAATCACGTTGTAACGACTAAGCAGTTGCATGCCTCGGCTTAATCCACTGAGTGCTGACAAGGTGTAAAGCGCAATCGCAAACAAGATGATGATAAGCTGAGTGGTAAAGCCATCAGGGATATCAAACAACGCATTTAACGCGTAGCTAACCTGCAAGCCTAGAAACCCAATTGGCCCGATGGTGCCTGCGGCTACCGCGATAATGCAGCACGCGTCAATCAATGCACCGAGTTGGCCTTTAAGTGCTCGTTCGCCCAAGACTGGGTAAAGCAAAATACGGGGTTTTAGCGGTAAACCTTTGTCGTAATGTAGGTGCATCACCACGATGGAAGTTAAGCTACCTACAATCGCCCAAGCTAGAAAGCCCCAGTGCATAAAGGATTGCGACAACGCATTCACCGCACCTTGCTGCGGGTTATCTTGCGCGCCGTACAAAGGAGGTGGGCTAACATAATGCGCGATAGGCTCAGCCGCGGCCCAGAAAACGCCACCACCAGCCAATAAGGTACAGAAAATAATCGCCATCCAGCGGAAAGAATCCATTTCTGGTTTTGCAATCCCGCCCAACATCACCTTGCCTGTTCGCCCTGCAGCCAAGCCAAGACCAATAAGAAAAGTGAGAAGCAGCAGTAACTGCCAGTATGGACCAAACACCTGAACTGCCCAGCCAAAGCCAGCGTTAACGATCGTAGATAACAGCTCGCCGTCATAAAGTGCAATAGCAACGAACAACGCGATGAAACCACCGCTATACCAAAAGGCCGGGTTATTCAGTCCTAATTTGTTCGTCGTGTTTTCTGTTGTTGATGTGTTGTGTTTTGCTTTCGACTTGCCCGATGACACGCTCATCGTGGAAGCTTTCATGCTATTGGTTAAATCAGACATACTCTGGCTCCAGAGGTTCTTTGCAGCAGCCAAAGACTGGCTACAAATGTGAGTTTTACGCCTGCCGTATTGTTATTATGTGGGCAGGCGGTTCCTACTTTGGGGAATGCTATGAAATAGGCTCTAATCCTTCTTTAAGGAAGTTGAACCAGTTTTCACCCAATATTTTTCCTGCCTCAGATTCACTGAATCCGTGACCCATTAATCCGTTGTAGATGTTCTCCATCCCTGCGCTGCCGCAGAACCATGGCAGCGCATCTGGCCATCCTGAGTTACTTGCTGAACCTTCACCGTAATCCATCGCTTTTGACCAACGCCCGTTGCGCATCCATTCCAATACTTGTTGCGGTTGGTTTAAGCACAGATCACTACCGATGCCTAAATGGTCGACGCCAAACATGTCTGCGGTTTTCGCTACCATCTGGCAGAAATCATCCAGCGTGCACTGGCTGCCATTTGGCAAATGGAATGGATATAAACTGAATCCAATCAAACCACCGCGCTCCGTCAGTGCTTTGATCACGGTGTTGGACTTGTTGCGCAGTGCGTCATGCGCAAACGTCGGGTTAGCATGGCTGATACAAATTGGACGCGAAGAGAGCTCGATAGCTTCCAACGTCGAACGCTCCGCGCTGTGGGACATATCAATGATCATCCCGACTCGGTTCATCTCTTCAATCGCTTGTTTACCAAAGCGAGTTACGCCGGAATCGTTTTGTTCGTAACAACCTGTCGCCAGTAAGCTTTGGTTGTTGTAGGTCAGTTGCATGATCAGCAGACCTTGACGGCGCATCACTTCAATCAGGCCAATTTCATCATCGATAGGTGAGCAATTTTGCGCGCCGAAGAAGATGCCGACTTTGCCTTCTGCTTTGGCTTTTTCTACATCTGCCATTGAATAAATAGGCATGATGAGGTCCGCATTTTGCTCGAAGCGCAAGTTCCATTCAGCAAAACGCGTTAAGGTTTCGCGCGCAGTTTCGTGGTAGACGATGGTGGCATGAACGGCGGTAATGCCACTCGCCTTAAGCGTTTGGAAATACTCTCGATCCCAATTGCAGTACTGCAATCCGTCAATCACAATCCGTTGTTGGTACATAACCACTCCTTAAACAATTTCTTAGCCTTTTCGTGCGGGCAACTGACACCATCAGTTACCCTGCCGATCTTAGTAAGGACGCTGATAAGCGGTTTTCACTACGGTGTAGAACTCTTTGGCGTACTGACCTTGCTCACGAGGACCAAAGCTAGATTCTTTACGACCACCAAATGGAACGTGATAATCTGTACCCGCAGTTGGCAAGTTAACCATGACGCAGCCCGTTTGGACTTGCTGTTTGAAGATCGCGCTATTGCGCAAGCTTTGCGTGATAATGCCGCCTGTCAGGCCAAAGCGCGTATCGTTCGCGACTGCAATTGCCTCATCCAGATCAGAAACGCGAATCACGCTCGCCATTGGCGCAAAGACTTCTTCTTGGTTCACTTCCCAGCCATTCTGTGTATTTAAAAACAGAGTTGGTGACATGTAGTAACCGTCATGCTCTAGGCTCAGACGCTCACCACCGAAAGCCAGCTCCGCGCCTGCTTGGCGTGCGTTTTCGATCCACTCAAAGTTCGCATTCAGCTGGTTACCATCAACAACAGGGCCCATGAATACGCCCTCTTCTAGAGCGTGACCCACTTTAAGTTCGCTCATGCGTTTGATTAGCGCCTCAACATACGCGTCGTGAATTCCGTCCATAACCACAAGACGAGAAGACGCGGTGCACTTTTGACCTGCACCCGAGAATGAGCCTGCGATTGTCGCTTCGACAGCAATCTGAATGTCTGCATCATCTGCCACTACGAGCGCATTTTTGCTACCCATCTCTAGCTGACAACGCACAAAATTTGGTGCCGTTGCCGCTGCAACTTTACGGCCAGTGCCCACAGAACCAGTGAAGCTCACGCCGTTCACTTCCTTCGAATTAATAAGGGTATTACCGACTTGCGAACCGCTACCCAAAACGAGGTTAAACGTGCCGGCAGGTAAACCTTGGCGATGGATAATCTCTGTCAGCGCAACGGCACTTGCTGGGGTTAGGTTGGCAGGCTTCCAGACGACGCTGTTGCCAAACGCAAGTGCTGGCGCGATTTTCCAAGCCGCTGTTGCTGTTGGGAAGTTCCAAGGAGAGATAATGGCGATAACGCCGACGGCTTCGCGAGTAACTTCAACGGAGACACCTGGACGGACGGAAGCAGCGCTATCGCCAATTTGACGCAGAACCTCAGCAGCAAAGTATTGGAAGAATTGGCCAGCACGGTAAATCTCACCTCGACCTTCAGCAAATGGCTTACCTTCTTCACGCGAAAGCAAGGTGCCCAATTCGTCACATCGTGCAATGAGCTCATCACCAATCGCTTGTAGCACTGCTTGCTTGCGCTCGATTGGTGTTTTTTCCCACTCTGGCTGCGCTGATTTAGCCGCTTGAATCGCTTGCTCTACTTGCGACACACTCGCTTGTGCGAAATCGCCAATGTTTTCGCTGATATCAGAAGGGTTAATATTGGCGATGGTGTCCATGCCCGATTGCCATTCACCTGCTATATAGAGGGATTTTTCTGCTTGAACATTGTTAATAAAAGTCATGGTTCTTTCCTTGTTATTCCGATTTGTGATGGCAAGCCACTCACTCACTGATCTCTAATTATTCTCGTTGGATTTATTCTGGTTGGCTTGCCGACGCGTAGACAACAAACTCCACCAACATCTCTTCTCGCGCTAACCCTGCAACCACCATGGCGGCGCGATTTGGGTACGGCGCTTCAAAATATTCCGCGTACACTTGGTTAACGGTCTTTAAGTATTCTCTGTCAGTCACATAAATCAGGACCTGCAACACCGAGTCCAAAGACTCCCCTGCACACTCCAGGGTGTGAATGAGATTGTTAAAGGTTTGACGTGTTTGTGCTTCGATACCGCCTTCCACAACCGCGCCTGTGTCATCAATAGGAATTTGAGCCGTATACAGGGTTCCGTTGTTGACTATCGCCCATTCAAGCGGCGCTTTAGAAGCAAATAGACTGGTTTTAACTGGGTGTTTTTTAGTAGGAGTATTCACGTGCCTTTCAACCTTTGTAACAGCTTTGTTTCAATATGGTTAAATGATGCACATTGACAGGCGATAAATCTAACGGTAAATTTTTGACATTTGATAAATTAAACTTATCACTCTGTTTAAAATAACGTAAATAAAGGGATTAAGAGGCATTAGGGATGAGTATTAAGCTTCAACAATTAATGCATTTTGTGATGGTAGTCGAGGAAGGAGGCTTTCGAGCCGCTTCACATCGTGCAAATCGTTCTCAGGCGGCACTGTCAACATCGATAAAAGAGCTTGAAAAAATTCTAGGGCAAACGCTGTTTGAACCCGGAAACAAAACCAAATTGACCCCGTTTGGTGAAATTTGTCTGCCCAAGGTGGTTCAGTTTCTCAATATCTACAGTGCGCTGGACAACGATCTCAAAGCTGCCGCGGCCGGACAGCAAGGGAGAGTGCGAATTGCGAGCGTTCCTTCTGTTGCAGCGAAACTCATCCCTAGCGTGTTGGGTGCCTTTTGCGAGCAGTATCCAAATGTAGAAGTAAGCTTGATCGATGATAACGCGGCGGGCGTCGAGGCTCGCTTACTCTCCGGTGAAGTCGACTTGGCGCTCGGTAACCCCTCTCACCTCGATGAGGGCGGCATTGACTTTACGCCGCTGTTAGCCGATCCAATAGGCGTGGTGTGTTTAAAGGACAACCCTATTGCAAGTCATCCAGAAGGAATCGAGTGGCAAACTTTGTTGGAACAACCCTTTATCCGTAACGGCACTTGTACACTTCTCGATCCAACCCCAGCAAGAGCTCTGAGTCAGCAAGCGCTCTATTCGGTCGAAAATATTACTTCACTGTTTTCTGTCTTAGAACTTGGGATTGGTGTCACGACCCTACCGAAGCTTGCTTTCCCAACCAATGAAACACGCTTGGTTTGGATTCCGCTTATCGATCCACCACTTGAAAGGCAAATTGGTATATTTACGTTAACCGATCGCACGATCTCGCCTCAAGCTAAAGCATTTCACGATCTTTGTGTGCATTATTTAAACTATCAAAAAGAAGATAAATAATGGTTCGATTAACATGCGGATAATTAAAAGCCTCCATATTCAGAGTGGAGGCTAATTTGTATTTGTGTATTCGCTTCGTTCTATTTTTTGCGACGATTTCGGTTCTTATACACCACGCAAAAGTTACCACGCTTGGTACGACACTTTGAGCAACGTTCACAATCTACTGGTGCGCGATTGCCTTCTTTCCAACGTTTGATCAACTGTGGCTCAGCCAATAAAGGGCGTGACACAGCAAAAAATTGGATACCTGTGTTTTCTGCAATTTTCTCAATCGCATCAATGTCGCTCAGCCCGCCGACAGTAATCACCGGTATGCTAACGTCCTGACTGATCACGTGACCATATTCGTGAAAGTAACCTTCTTCTTGTAGTGTGTAACCATCGAACGTTTGACCAACAAGTTCGTTTGCTTTGCCGTGAACATTGCCAGATACGATGATCGCATCAACGCCTATTTCTTCAAGTTTCTTGCAGACGACGCGAGTTTCGTTGAACGTTAAACCGCCGTCAAAGAACTCTGTTGCCGTCAGTTTAACGAGGATGGGAAATTCGCTTCCAACCAGCTTTCTGGTTTCAGAATAAATTTCTAAAAGAAAGCGCATGCGATTTTCTAAGTCACCACCATATTCGTCTTCGCGACGATTATAGTACGGGCTTAAAAACTGGTTAATTAAATAAGTGTGCGCCGCATGAATCTCTACGCCGTCAAAACCAGCGTCTTGAGCACGTTTACTCGCCAATGCGAATGCCTTTACGATGTAGTCTATTTCGTCCTTTGTCATCGCTTTGCCTTGCGTATTTGTACCACGCTCAGGCACGTCACTCGGAGCGAAGATGACACGCTCACCGACGTTATGGGTGGTTTTGGTGCCACCGTAAGCAATTTGCATCACGATTTTAGAATCTTGTTGATGTACTAGCTCTGTTAGCTTTTTGTATTCTTCAATAAAAGAGTCGTTGTAGATCCCCATCATACCTGCGTTGGGTTTCTCTTCTTCAACGATATTGGCATAACCCGTAACAATAAGCCCAACTTCCCCTTTCGCAAGCGTTTCGTAAATATCGTAAAGCTTTACCGTCATGTGACCATCTTCGGTCGCCATGTTCTCCCACGTTGCGCTTCTCACAAAACGGTTCTTTAGGGTCATGTTGCCAATTCGGGCTTCGGAAAACAAAATGCTCAAAACCAGTCCTCTTAAAGTTGTCTTTATGTTTTATCTTTTCGCAAGTAAACAAGAACGAAAAAGGAACAGCGATACACGATGTATGGCTGTTCCTTCTCTGAATCCTTGAGACCTGCTAACTACAGGCGCACCTTAATGCCTCGGAGACGACAAAACTTTAATCTGGGTTAAGGTTTGGTGAGTTTTTAGATTATGTAAAAGGATGATTCTTAATCGTGTTCATTTCACTGGAGCTAAGGTGCTTCCTCACCCACTTTCAGTCGTAAAACTTTTGTATTTCGCTAGCTGGTGATTCAACTCAAACATTCACATTGTTAGTTTGTATGCTGCTATGGGAACTAGCACTCTCCCCAAATGTTTACATTACAAACTATCGATATTGAATTTTCATATGGCAAATAGAGTTATTGCGCTGTTTATACTTTTTAGCTTAATAGTCACTATCTCTTGGCATTATTACGCGTCAGCGAAAACGTGCTTCACTATGTTTTACACACTGGTTGTTTTTGCTTTTAGATATGAATACGTGATAGTGAAGCTAGAGGAGGAGCAGGAAAAACAGGGAAAATAAAGAACAATAGAAAGTTAAATGACCTTACTTCTAGGTAAGGCCATTCATGCATTCAGCAGCAAAAGATATTGGCGCTTAGCAAACGCTTAGGTTTGGTTGTTACAGAGCTAGAGGAATCAACTCGACACCAAGCACACCACTGATCCCCATCACCACTAGCAGTGAGACTTTAAACACCGACTTTGACCAAGCGATATAGTTGTTGTCATCAATGCTGCGAAAGGTCACTTTCGTCCACATAAAGCAAACAACCGCTGCAACCGCTAAGTATTCATACCCGGCTTCACCTAGTAAAAATAACCCCAATGATGCTGCTCCAAACGCCACGACATACGCTTTCATGTGTCGATGAGCTTTATGAATGCCCTCTTTAACTGGCAATACGGGAATCCCGGCTTCTCGGTAGTCTTGCATGCGGAACATGGCAATGGCATACGAGTGCGGCATTTGCCAGAGACAGAACATGGTAAAGAGTAAAATCGCTTCCAAGCTAATGAAGTTTGTTACCGCTAAGTAACCCACCAATGGCGGAACTGCGCCTGAGATACTTCCCACTAAGGTTCCATACACCGAGTTACGTTTGTACCACATCGTGTAAAAGAACACGTAATACACGTAGCCAAGCAACACGACGACAGCGGATAGTGGGTTCACTCGGATAAATAACAGTGCGGTTCCTACCAGCAATAAAGCAAGTGCATAAACAAACGCAATATCGATATTGATGTTGCCTTTCACTGTTTCACGATTTCGTGTACGTGCCATCTTTTGGTCGATATCACGATCGAAAATATTATTCACCACACAACCTGAAGCGATGACTAACCCAACACCAACTAACGTCGTAACGAACAGCATTAGACTGGCTGGTTCTGTTTTTGCGGCGAGGAAGAACCCCGCCGCAACAGAAATCAGGTTGCCGAAAATAATGCCCGGTTTAGTGATAGACAAATAACTTTTCAGCATACCTTGACCTACAACTTCATGTTGACGTTCATGTTGTAGATGATCCATACCGAGCCAGCGATAAGGATAAGTACAACAATGGCGGTAAACATCAGTGATACAAGGTTCCAACGTCCGTCGGATGTTTTTGTTTCCATGTGCAAGAAGTATTTAAAGTGAACAAATATCTGCACTAATGCACATCCAAATAGAATCGCATAGGTCGTTGTATCTGGTAATGATTTCGTCCAAACAAAGTAGAACGGAATTACCGTCAGAATCAGTGAGGCAATAAAGCCTTTCACGTAATCTGACGAACTGGTTTCTACATGTTGATCCATTACATTACCCCCAGTAAGTAAACGATGGTAAAGACACAAATCCAAACGATATCTAGAAAGTGCCAGAATAGGCTTAAGCAGTTAAAGCGCATTGCCATATTGTCGTTCAGACCTTTCGTCGACAGTTGATGATACGCTACCGCTAACCAAATCAGACCAAAGGTTACGTGCAGGCCGTGCGTACCAACCAACGTAAAGAATGCCGATAGGAATGCACTTGTTTGTGGCCCATAGCCTTCTTCAATCAGGTGATGGAACTCATAGACCTCCATACAGATAAAGCCAAGACCAAGCGCGAACGTGACTAACATCCAACGTTTGAGACCAGCAACGTTGTTGCGCTTCATCGCGATAATGCCAAAACCAAATGTGATACTGCTAAACAGAAGCAGCATGGTTTCGACAAACACGAATGGGAGTTCAAAAATGTCTTTACCTGTTGGGCCCGCAATTGAATTGCTCGACAGCACAGCGTATGTCGCGAACAAGGTCGCAAACAGTACACAGTCACTCATCAGGTAAACCCAGAAGCCAAATAGCTTGTTGCCATTCGTGTCATGGTGGTGATCATGGTCGTGATGTGCTGCGATATTAGTTTGCATACGTCACCTCCAGATCATCTTTACTTTCGCTGTCTTTCACTGAGTTTTTCTTCGCTTCTTCAAGCTGAGCTCGACGTTCGGCCTCAATTGCTTTGATCTCTTCAACTTCCACGTAGTAATCCACATCATCGTTATAGCTATGCTGAATACACGTCACGATAATACCGACCAAACTTGCCGCCGCTAGCCACCAGATGTACCAAATCATGCCGAAGCCAAATAGGAGCGACCAAGCCGACACGTAGATGCCTGTTGCCGTGTTTTTTGGCATATGAATACGTTCGTATTCCACTTCTTTAGTTGGATCGAACTCGCCACTTTGTTTCTGGTACCAGAAGGCATCCAGCACATCACCTTTTGGTAGGTGCGCAAAGTTGTAGAACGGCGGTGGAGACGATGTTGCCCACTCAAGAGTACGTCCACCCCACGGGTCACCAGTTAAATCACGATTTTGCTCGCGGTCACGGATACTCACGTAAATTTGGATGAACTGAGACAATACGCCCAGCGCAATCACAACCGTACCTGCTGCGGCAATCGACAACAGTGGGAAGTATTCTGGGTTGATGTCTTGGCTTAAACGACGAGTCATCCCCATAAAGCCCAGCGCATAAAGCGGTAGGAACGCCATTAAGAAACCAATAATCCAAAGATAGAACGCACGTTTGCCCCAAGTTTCATTCATGGTGAAACCGGTCGCTTTCGGGAACCAGTAAGTGATCGCAGCGAAACATCCAAACACCACACCACCGATGATAACGTTGTGGAAGTGAGCGATAAGGAATACTGAGTTATGCAGAACGAAATCTGCACCCGGAACAGCCATTAGTACGCCCGTCATACCACCAACAGTAAAGGTGATCAGGAAACCCACCGTCCACATCATTGGCGTCGTAAAGCGGATGCGGCCTTTGTACATGGTGAATAGCCAGTTGAAGATCTTCACCCCTGTTGGGATAGAAATGATCATCGTGGCAATACCGAAGAAGGCATTTACGTTCGCGCCAGACCCCATCGTAAAGAAGTGGTGTAGCCAAACAACAAAGGCAAGAATCGTGATAACTACGGTAGCCCAAACTAGCGATGTGTAACCGAACAACTTTTTACGTGAGAAGGTTGCGGTGACTTCTGAGAACACACCAAAAATTGGCAAGATCAAAATGTACACTTCTGGGTGACCCCAAGCCCAAATCAGGTTGACGTACATCATTACGTTGCCGCCAAGATCATTGGTAAAGAAGTGCATGCCTAGGTATCTATCCAGCGTAAGCAGAGCGATAGTCACCGTTAGGATTGGGAATGAAATGATGATCAAAATGTTTGCACACAGAGACGCCCAAGTGAAAACTGGCATCTTCATCATTGGCATAGACGGTGTACGCATACGCAAAATGGTCGCGAAGAAGTTCACGCCTGTTAACGTCGTACCAACACCTGATATCTGCAGCGCCCAAATCCAATAGTCGACCCCGACTCCTGGGCTTGCCTCAATACCTGAAAGCGGCGGATACGCTAGCCAACCTGTACGACCAAATTCACCTAAGCCGAGAGACATGTTTGTTAGGATGACACCAACAACAAACAGCCAGAAGCTCAAGTTATTCAGATACGGGAAAGCCACGTCACGTGCACCAATCTGCAATGGCACGATGATGTTCATCAAACCAATGACCAATGGCATCGCTACAAAAAAGATCATGATCACGCCGTGGGCAGTAAAAATTTGATCGTAGTGATGCGGTGGCAAGTAACCTGCTTCACCCGCAGAAGAAAGGAGTTGCTGACTACGCATCATGACTGCGTCAGCAAAACCACGAACAAGCATCACCATCGCTACTGCGATGTACATGAAGCCAAGTTTTTTATGGTCTACTGAAGTAAACCATTCATTCCACAAATATTGCCACTTTCCGGCTTTGGTCACCGCGTAAACTACGGCTAAACCAACCAGCGCCACAACCGCTAGGGTGATGACGATAATAGGTTCGTGGAATGGAACTGAATCAAGAGTTAATCTTCCAAACATTACGATTATCCTTGGTTTTCAGGCAAACAGTTCATTGAACCAGGATGCTGAGTCACAACGTCGGTGAACAAGAACGGAGGAACGCTAGAGAACAAAGTGACTGGCTCTGCGATACTTGGCGCTGCCAGTGAGCTGTATTGCTCCCAATCTTCAATACGATCAGGGCTCGCCTTCACTTTCTGCACCCAATTTAGGAACGCAGCACGATCAGACATTGCTGAAGCTGTGAACTTCATTTGCGAAAAGCCTTCGCCGCTGTAGTTCGATGCAAAACCCTTGTAGTCACCTTCGTGGTTCGCTATCAGGTTGAGCTTGGTTACCATTCCTGGCATCGCGTAGATCTGTGTACCTAAGCGAGGGATGAAAAACGCGTTCATGATGTTGTCCGAAGTCAGTTTGAACTGCACTGGCACGTCTTTCGGGAACGCCACATAGTTCACCGTCGCAATGTTTTCTTCTGGATATATGAACAACCATTTCCAATCGAGTGACACCACTTCGATGGTCATTGGTTTAACATCACTTTCCAAAGGTTTGGATGGCTCTAGTTCATGAGTTGAACGCCATGTGATCGTCGCAAGAATCGCAATGATGATGATTGGAATTGTCCATACCACCACTTCGATTTTGGTCGAGTGTGACCACTCGGGTGCGTACTCTTCTTCAGTGTTAGAGGCGCGGTATCGGTAAGCGAAGTAAATCGTCATTAAAATCACAGGGATTACAACGATCAACATCAGCAAAAGAGCAGTAATAATTAACTCTTTTTCTTGCACACCAATGGCACCTTTGGGGTCAAGTAAAGCTGAATTACATCCTGAGAGCATAAGTATGACGGACGCCAAACTTCCCCTCGACAAGATGCGTTTATATCTTGAGGCTTCCATTAACTTTCTCGATGGTTGTCTGGTTTCAAAGCAGATGCCAATCAAAGTAAATAAAAGCTCACAAATAGCGCAGAGGTAATGTATGAGAACAAGAAAAAACTTCGATAAGTAGTTATTCTACTTACAATTTTTCAACTTCGTCATCAAGCATTTAACCAGCTAGAATGAACCGTTATTTGCTACGATACGATTGGTATCAAGCCAAGAACCAGTTGTTATAGTCATTAGAATGTTTATGTGTTGAGCATGAGTAACGTCGGGCTCAGAGCGAAACAAAACGGAATTGAGTGGAGATCAAAACCACACTCTTAGTGTGAGTTTGTTGTTACACTTTGAAACACTATGTTACATTTGGCGCATTATGAGGAGTAAAAAGTTAAAGCTCATTAGCCACAACTGGAAACTAACCTTCCATTAATGGAAGTTACACACTTTAAATCGAATATTAACCTCAACACGAATTTCTCGTGCTTCAACAATTAATTATTTAAAAACAAATAGTTGAAACTTAAAATTGATGAGACTGACTATCAACTTCATTTACGCAGATAGCCTTAATGAGAAGCGGAAACTAAAAAACCAAAAGTGTGATCAGCATCAAATTAATGATTTCACTTAATATTTGAGTGGTATTTACATCTCTTTATTGGATTGCGAGAAATCATTCTCAAGGTAAATCCAAACATAAGTTGTAAATACATTTGGGTTGCGCAGAATTAGCACTCCACAACATAGAAAATGTTGAAATGGAAAGAAACTTATTATTCAGGTCTATCAGAGCCTTATTTAAGTGGTCACTTACATACGAATACCGCCATCCACTTCTAAAACCCTGCCAGTAAAGTAATCACTCTCAATAATGTATTTTACTGCATGCGCGATTTCGCTTGTTTCGCCCATCCTGCCAACTGGGATCATCTTTTCTAATCGCTCTATGGCTTCTGGTTTCATTTGCTCTGCCATCGCGGTATGAACTACACCTGGTGCAACCGCCGCCGCGCGAATACCGTATCTTGCGAGCTCACGGGCCCATGTTGTCGCCATGGTCGCGACCGCCGCTTTTGACGCAGAATAATTGGTTTGTCCGATATTCCCTGCTCTCGCAACACTAGAAATATTGATGATAACGCCTTGGGAGCCACTCTCAATCATCTTGACGGCAGCTTCACGCCCACACAAAAATGTTCCTGTCACGTTAACGTTCATGACCAAATTGAATTGATCTAAAGACATCTTACTGATCACGCCATCTTTTGCTTTTACAAGTAACCCATCTCTTAACACGCCAGCGTTATTGACTAACCCATTGAGTTGACCAAAATCTTGGATAATCGCTTCAAACGTGGTTTCAACATCGATTTCGTTGGTGACATCCACTTGATATGTCAACGCTTTCGCACTCAGCATTCGACACTGCTCTTGTGTTTCCATTAAGCCACTGGCGTTTACATCCAATAACGCTAAATCAGCGCCAGCTTGAGCAAGGGTAATGGCCATCATTTGCCCAAGCCCCTGCCCTGCTCCTGTAATGGCAATAACACTACTTTTTATGTCCATATTGGTGCACTCCATAGCTCGTAATGTTCTATACCTCAACCAGTCTAAGTTGGCCGAAATGATGCGCATTTTACGTCACCATCTCGGGCTGGTTTGTCACAAAACTCGGTCTAGCCTTTCTTACTCTTGTATAACTCAAATAAGCTTGAGAAATCGAGCTCGCCGTGGCCGCTCGCGTTGTGGAAAGAATATAAGTTGCGCGCTAACGACCCCATCGGAACCGAAGAATGTGTTTGTAACGCCGCATCTAACCCCAAGCCGAGATCTTTTAGCATGAGTTTGCTCATAAAGCCCGGTTGGTAATCGTGACTGGCTGGCGCACTGTCCATCACGCCTGGGCAAGGATTGTAAAGCTCCAATGCCCAATTTCGGCCAGAGCTTTGCAGCATGATGTTTGATAGCACTTTTGGATCGAGTCCATGATCGATACCTAGGTTTAATGCCTCGCACGTACCAGACATTAAAATGCCGAGCATAAGGTTGTTACAGATTTTTGCCATTTGACCATCGCCTGCTTTGCCAGCATGGAAAACATTTTTTCCCATATACTGCAAAATCGCATTGGCTTTAGAAAACGCTTGATCCGAACCACCAACAATAAAGGTTAATGTCGCCGCTTTAGCGCCAGCAACGCCCCCCGAAACGGGCGCGTCGACAAACAACACGCGTTTATTTGCCGCTTCATTGGCGACTAATCGCGCAGAGTCCGGATCAATGGTTGAACAATCAATCATCAAGGTACTTGGCGAGACAAGATTGAGGACACCTACTCCACCGTGTAAGTCACCAAGATACACGGAACGAACGTGAGACCCTGCTGGTAGCATCGTGATGACTGTGCTAGCACCATCTACTACCTCTTCGATAGAGCTCGCCACCACCGCACCAAAAGGTACTAGTTGCTTTGCGGCTTCGCTATCGACATCGAATACTTGCACGTTAAATCCAGACGCGAGTAAGTTTTGCGCCATAGGATGCCCCATCCTTCCTAAACCGATAAATGCGATGGTACTCATGATCATTCTCCTTATTGACCTAGTGTTTGTTCACCCAAATTAGCAAGCGGATGCTCGTTATCTGACCAAAGCGAGGTAAACAAAGTATCGATAACATCTTCATCGACTTCACTGACACTGTTAAATATCCAGCTCGGCTCGCCATCCCGGTCAATGAGCCGAGAACGGACGCCCTCTTTAAACTCACCTAATAAGGCACTGCGAACCGACAAACTCAACTCTAAACGGAAGCAATCTGCAAGCGGTAAGCTGTGGTACTCTTTCACTTGTCTAAAGCAAATATGCGCGGTGATCGGACTGCCCGATGCGAACGTTTGTTTCGCGTTTTCTATCCACTGACTGTTCCCGTCGATAGCCATGATTCGCTGTGCTATCGCATTAAGATCAAAGCCTTTGCACGCTTCCTCTATCTGATCTAAGTATGGACAAATTTGCGTGGTTGGTTTGCTATCAATAACCTGTTCTTCCATTAATTGTAGTAGCGCAGTTACCAACTCTTTCGCATCTTCTTTGCCCCACTGGAGCCGCTTTAGCTCATCCAGTAAGGTGGGATACTGCTCTTCCAACAGTAACCAATCGGCCAAACCAATAGTGACAGCGTCACTTGAATTTACCATTGAACCTGTCAATCCGAGGAATAAGCCCACTTGCGGATCTATCTGGCTTAAAAACCACGTACCTCCCACATCAGGATACAGTCCGATATTGATTTCTGGCATAGCAAGGCGTGATGTTGTTGTCACAACTTTATGGCTGGTTCCCATAAAAAGCCCCATCCCACCGCCCATGACAATACCTTCTCCCCAACCGATAATGGGTTTGTTGTAAGTGTGGATGAGATAGTCACACTCATACTCCAACGAGAAATAGTTCGTACAGAACTCTACGATTTTTTCTTTACTCTCGTTATGCATGACGTGATACATAGCTCGAACATCACCACCAGCACAGAATGCTTTTTCTCCAGCGCCAGTCAGTACCACACAAGCCATATGTGGATCATCTTGCCACTTGATAAGCTGATCGTTGAGTTGGACCAACATGTCATACGTCAATGCATTCAATGAAGCGGTGTTTTCTAACGTTGCGATACCAATGCGGTGCACGCCATCTAAGCACTCTATTTCACTAATGGTTACCATCCCTGCCATGTGGCCTCCTATCGGTTTTTCCATTGCGGTGGGCGTTTTTCTAAAAAGGCGCGAACACCCTCAACTTGATCTTCCGTATCAAAGAGATTCAGAAACAACTCTCGCTCTTTCATGAAGCCGTGCTTAAGTGGCGCAGAGCGCATATTTTGAATGAGCGCCTTACATGCGGCGACAGAAGATGGTGACTGGTTCGCAACAGATTCAGCAAGTTCCAGCGCTTTACTTAAAGCTTCACCTTTGGGAACCAGCTCCTCAACTAGGCCTAGTTCTTTTGCTTTGTAAGCGCTGACTTGCTCTCCACATAAAATGATACGCTTTGCCCAGCCTTCCCCTACTAACGCTGTGAGGTTTTGGGTACCGCCAGCGCAGGGCAAAAGTCCGACTTTGGCTTCAGGTAAAGCAAGTACCGCTTGCTCTTCAACTACTCGAATATCACAAGCTAATGCCACTTCTAAACCTCCACCCATGGCGTAACCATTAATGGCGGCAATGGAAACACCACGGAATTCCGAGAGCGTTTCAAAGGCTTCACCAAAGCATCGCGCCATGTCTAACGCAACCGCTTTGTCACCGTCAGAAAATGGCTTGAGATCTGCACCAGCAGAGAAAAATTTTTCTCCACTGCCGGTTAAAACCAGTGCGTAGACCTGCTTATCATTGTTAAGTGTGAGTATCAGCGACTTCAGTACCTTGAGGCTCTCTGCTGTCCACGTATTGGCTGGCGGGTTGTTCATCGTCACCACCGCAACGTGATTAGTGATCGTATGTTGAATGGCTTCTTGGGTTAATGGCATATCTGAATCCTTTCTCAATGAGCAAATCCAATACTTCGCTAAAGCAAAGCCGACTCCTCAGAGAGCAAACGACGTGCGATGATCAAACGCATAATTTCGTTCGTTCCCTCCAGAATTTGATGCACACGCACATCTCTGAAATGACGCTCCATTGGATACTCTTTGATGTAACCATAGCCACCATAAAGCTGCAGCGCGTGGTCGCAAACCTGAAAACCTACATCGGTTGCGAACCGTTTTGCCATCGCGCAATAAGCCGTAGCATCAGGGTCATTTCGGTCGAGTTTACTGGCGGCATAGCGCACCAACTGCCGCGCAGCCACTAGCTCTGTCGCCATGTCTGCCAATTTGAATTGTAAGGCTTGAAACTGCGCAAGCGGCTTGCCGAACTGCTTACGCTCTTGAATGTACCGTGCCGCCTGATTAAGGGCCTGTTGAGCCGTACCGACGGAACAGGTCGCAATATTTATACGCCCTCCATCAAGCCCTTTCATCGCAAAGACAAAACCTTGCCCTTCTTCGCCCAGTAAATGGCTAGCTGGAATAACGACATTTTCAAAAGTAACCGCTCGTGTTGGTTGGCTGTTCCAACCCATTTTGGGTTCTTTGCGCCCATAGCCGATACCATCAGCGTGAGCAGGAACAACAAATGCGGACACGCCTTTGGCACCCTCATCTCCGGTTCGCGCCATCACGACCAAAACATCTGTCTCTCCTGCGCCAGAGATAAAGATTTTGCCACCATTCAGCACGTAAGTATCACCTTTTTTGCTCGCGGTTGTGGCCAACGAAGCGGCATCCGACCCCGCATTAGGCTCGGTTAAGCAATAGGAGCCTAACCACTCCCCCGTAACTAATTTCGGACAGAACTGCGTTTTGGCTTCATCGGTAGCAAAACTGGCTATCATCCAACTGACCATGTTGTGAATCGTCATAAACGCCGTAGTGGACGTACATCCCATGGCCAGTTGTTCAAAGATAATTGAAGCATCCAAGCGACTCAGCCCTAGGCCACCTTGCGCTTCTGGAGTGTAGAGACTGAGAAACCCCAGTTCCCCCGCCTCTCTCAATACGTCTTTGGGGAAGATCTGCTTTTCATCCCACTCCGCCGCCATCGGTGCTAAACACTCATCGGCAAATTGCTGAGCGGTATCGGCAAATGCACGTTGATCTTCATTAAGTTCAAAGTCCATAAAAGCTCCTTCTATTCACTCAGCGCAGTTGGATGGTCAAATTAGGCCCCGTTGGAATATCGTCATCAAACCAACGTGCCGTCACCGTTTTAGTCTCGGTATAAAAACGTACCGCTTGTTTACCATACGCATGTAAATCACCATAGAAACTGCCTCTCCAACCAGTAAAGGAGAAAAATGGTAAAGGGACTGGAATAGGCACATTGATCCCAACCTGACCGACTTGAATGTCATGCTGATATTTTCTCGCAGCAGCGCCATTAGCCGTAAAAATGGAAGTGCCGTTCCCGTATGGGTTGCGATTCACCAACTCAATGGCCTCTTGCAACGTTTCGACTTCCATACAAACTAAAACAGGGCCAAATATCTCTTGCGTGTAAATCGACATATTCGCTGTTACACCGCTAAACAAGGTTGGGCCAATCCAGTTTCCATCGGGAAAGCCTTCCACTTCACACTGACTGCCATCCAGTTCACACACTGCGCCTTGTTGTTTGCCATCTTCGATTAGGTCCAATACGCGTTGTTTGGCTTGCTCACTGATCAGTGGGCCATAAGCAGCTTGCTCATCGTCCCAAGGCCCTGGGTGTACTTTCGCCATTGCCTGTTTAAGGTCTGTAATCCATTGTTTTGAATCGCCGACAAATACCGCAACAGAAATTGCCATACAACGCTGCCCCGCCGCCCCAACGGAGGACCCCACTAAGTTATTCACCACTTGTTCCTTGTTCGCATCAGGCATGATCACCATGTGATTTTTAGCACCAGCAAAAGCTTGAACGCGTTTAAAGTGTTTCGTACCCGTAGTGTAGATATAACGGGCAACAGGAACCGAGCCAACAAATGACACCGCTCGAATATCAGGATGAGCCAGCAGAAAGTCGACTTGCTCTTTGCGGCCATGAACGATCTGCAACACCCCTTTTGGCGCGCCGGCTTGCTCAAATAGTTCGGCTAAACGAATAGAGGTCAATGGCACTTGTTCGGAGGGTTTGAGCACAAACGTATTGCCCGCAGCGATGGCGATTGGGAACATCCACAACGGAATCATGGCAGGAAAGTTAAACGGCGTGATCCCACAACACACACCTAAGGGCTGAATCATTGAGTAACTATCAATATCCGTGGCAACGTTTTCGACGGTTTCTCCCATCATGTTGCTAGCAATGTTTGCCGCCTGCTCAACCACCTCGATACCACGCCACACATCGCCTTTGGCATCCGCTAAAATCTTACCCGTCTCATGAGAAAGCAGTGTGGCAAGCTCATCATGATGTTCTTTGAGCAAGTGCTGATAGCGAAGCATGACTCTGGCACGCTCGGATACTGCCACTTCCTTCCAAGATTGGAATGTCTCTTTCGCATTATCAATGGCGGCTTCCATCTCGTGCTCTGTGGAACATGGAACGTACGCAATGACATCATTAGTGGCGGGATTGGTTACCTCAACCCAATCCGATGTTTGAGATTCACGAAACTCGCCACCAATAAACAAGGGAACCAAACGAGTCATCATTTACTCCTTTCTGATTTCAATTAAAGCTGTATTTCAATGCCTATCGCCGTGGCTTCTCCACCACCGATACAAAGTGACGCAACACCCCGCATCACTTTTTTGGCTTCGAGATCACCATTGGTGCCTAACGCTTGTAGCTGACGCAAACTGTGAATCAATGTCACCAGAATTCGTGCGCCACTAGCCCCTATCGGATGCCCAAGCGCACAGGCTCCACCTTTAATATTTACTTTGCTCGTATCTAGTCCAAGTTCCGCCACCGCTATTTGTGTCACGACGGCAAAGGCTTCATTGATTTCCCACAGGTCCACTTCATAAATTGACCAATCTAGCTGGAACAGCAGTTGCTCAATTGCGTAGACGGGTGCCAAAGTAAATTCTGCAGGTTTTCTGGCATGTGTAGAGTGCGCCTTGATGATCGCAAGTGGTTTAAGCCCCTGATGACGCGCAGTGTCTTCATCCATAAGCACAAGAGCCGCTGCGCCATCTGAAATGGCACTCGAATTAGCAGCGGTCACCGTACCTTTTTCATCGAATGCAGGTTTGAGTTGAGGAATTTTACCAAGGTCAATCGAGCGAGGGTGCTCATCGTAGTTCAGCACCGCTTGTTCTGACTTGGTATTGAGTGAAACCGGCGAAAGTTCATCGGCAAACAAGCCTCGCTCTTGAGCTTCCAACGCACGTTTTGCCGACATCACGGCCCATTCATCCATTTGCTCTCTGGTGAACTTAAGCCTGTCAGCGACTTGCTGAGCATAAACACCCATTAAGTGCCCTTCGTAAGCATCTTGTAGCCCATCGAGAAACATGTGGTCATACGCAGACTGGTGCCCCATACGCATTCCCTTTCTCGCCTCCCTCAGCAAATACGGCGCATTGGTCATACTTTCCATACCACCAGTAATGGCAGAGCGAATCGTTCCAGCTTTAATGAGATCGTGCGCTAACATGACGCTCTTCATGCCAGAGCCACACACTTTGTTAATGGTGGTGCACCCTACACCCAAAGGAAGATCTGCCCCCATAGATGCTTGCCTCGCAGGAGCTTGTCCACACCCTGCTGGAAGCACACATCCCATGAACACTTCATCCACCGAAGTCACATTCACTTCGTGCATTGCCGCCTTGATCGCCAGTGCGCCTAATTGAGGAGCAGAGTAAGTTTGCAACTTGCCTTGAAAGCGCCCAATTGGCGTTCTTTTCGCGCTGACAATCCAGATGTCTTTTCCCATGATTCGCATTCCCTTAAGGTATATGTGAACACTTGGCAGACTGATGACACCCTACATAGAATTACTCACCAAGCGCCACACCAGCCTTTATCGCCTTTTTCACTAACAAACTTTCATTCCGCGATTTCTTGACGTTTACGTAAGCATAGCACTAGCCTTTACAATGAGATGAAAAAACACACCAAGCAGACGTTTATATTTCAAAGTTGATGTTCGGCCTTCCCATTTAAGGTTCGATTTCCAGAAACTGGATTTTTATTCGAGGTAAGTATGTTATGGAAAAATACAAGATCAGTGACCTCGCCAAGGAGTTTGATATTACTACTCGCAGTATCCGGTTTTATGAAGACGTGGGTCTGATTGAACCAGAGCGAAAAGGCAATATGCGCGTTTATCAACGCAGGGATAGAATTCGCCTCAAACTGATTTTAAGAGGGAAACGGCTCGGTTTTTCGCTGGCAGAAATTCGTGAACTTTTCGAGCTCTACGACATGCAACAAACCGAAGGACAGTTATTGAAAATGCTCAATATCATTGAAGAGAAACAAGCCGTCCTACAACAACAACTCAACGACATCAGCGTCGTTATGGCTGAGTTGAATGCCGCTAAGGAGCGTTGTATTCAAACACTCAAAAGCAAGCAGACATAAACGCTATACTCAATTAGCAACACCGCTACCGGCTTTTCCACCTTACCTCTGATACCGGGAGACGTTATGAAAAGCACCTATACCCCACTCAATTTCGGACTTGGTGATACCATCGATATGCTCCGAGAACACGTTAATGCCTTTGCTACGGAACATATTGCGCCCATCGCCGCTGAGATAGACCGCGATAACCAGTTCCCGAATCATTTATGGCCTTTGTTGGGAGAAATGGGGTTGCTTGGTGTGACCGTCGATGAAGAGCTTGGTGGTGCAGGCATGGGATACCTCGCTCATGTTGTTGCCATAGAAGAAATCAGCCGTGCCTCTGCGTCTGTCGCTTTAAGCTACGGCGCTCATTCTAACCTGTGCGTCAACCAAATCTTTCGTAACGGCACGCCTTCTCAACGCGAAAAATACCTTCCAAAACTCATTGATGGTACGCACGTTGGCGCCCTAGCGATGAGTGAGCCCAATGCCGGTTCAGACGTGATAAGCATGCAACTGAAAGCGGAGAACAAGGGCGACCATTTTGTACTGAATGGCAACAAAATGTGGATAACAAACGGGCCCGATGCTGACGTAGTGGTGCTTTACGCTAAAACGGATGTCAGCGCAGGTTCACGTGGCATTACCGCATTCATTATTGAACGTAACTTCGCAGGTTTCACTCATGCTCAAAAGCTGGACAAGCTAGGCATGAGAGGCTCGAATACTTGCGAACTTGTATTTAACCATTGCGTAGTGCCAAAAGAGAATATTCTTGGCGAGTTGAATCAAGGCGTCGAGGTGTTAATGAGTGGGCTGGATTACGAGCGCGTCGTCCTCGCTGCCGGACCACTCGGGATAATGCAAGCTTGCATGGACATCGTGGTCCCGTACGTACATGAACGAGAGCAGTTTGGAAAACCCATTGGCGAGTTTCAGTTAGTTCAGGGCAAGATCGCCGATATGTACTCTCGAATGAGTGCAGCAAAAGCTTATGTATATACCGTCGCAGCGGCTTGTGATCGAGGTAACGCAACACGCAAAGACGCCGCTGGCGCGATTTTGTACAGTGCAGAACTCGCCACACAAATGGCACTCGATGCAATACAACTGCTCGGTGGGAATGGCTACATCAATGAATACCCTGCTGGTCGTTTGCTACGTGATGCAAAGCTTTATGAAATCGGCGCGGGTACCTCTGAGATTCGCCGCATGTTAATAGGCCGAGAGCTGTTCGAAGAATCTCGCTAACGGAACATACGACAAGGAAGTCATTATGGCCATTATCAAAAGTAAAACTAAGCCAACTGACGAGTTATTTCTTTCCAATAAAGCTGCGATGGAAACGTTGGTCACTCAACTTAATCAACACATCGAGACCATCAAACAGGGCGGCGGTGAAAAAGCCATTCAGCACCAGAGGCAAAAAGGAAAACTCCCCGCACGAGAACGCATCGCGCGCTTGCTTGATGACAACACTGACTTTCTTGAAATCAGCCAGTTTGCCGCCTGGCAAGTGTATGACGAAGCGATCCCCTGTGCTGGCGTTATCGCCGGCATTGGTATCATAGAGGGAATTCAATGCATGGTCATCGCCAACGATGCTTCGGTAAAAGGCGGAACCTACTACCCACTCACGGTAAAAAAACACCTTAGAGCGCAAGAGATAGCCCAACGTTGCCAACTCCCCTGCGTGTACTTGGTGGACTCCGGTGGCGCAAATCTCCCTCATCAGTCCGACGTCTTCCCCGATAAAGAACACTTTGGTCGCATTTTCTTTAACCAAGCGAGAATGTCGGCGAAAGGCATCCCCCAAGTTGCTGTTGTGATGGGGCTTTGCACTGCTGGGGGCGCGTACGTTCCTGCCATGGCGGATGTCTCCATTATGGTTAAAGAGCAAGGCACCATTTTTTTGGCGGGACCACCTTTGGTGAAAGCGGCCACTGGCGAAGTCGTGACGGGTGAAGAGCTCGGCGGTGCAGACGTGCATTGTCGAAAATCTGGTGTCGCAGATTATTACGCTGAAAATGATGAACATGCCCTAATGCTTGCGAGAGAAGCCATTGCCAATGCCAATAGAACAAGACCTGTTAAGCCAGAAAACACCGTACTTCCTCCCCGCTACGACGCAGAAGAAATCTACGGAATCGTGAATGCAAACTTAAGACTGTCATTCGACGTTCGAGAAATTATTGCCCGCATCGTCGATGATTCTGATTTCGACGAATTCAAAGCCTTGTACGGCAGAACGCTAGTGTGTGGTTTCGCTCGTATTCAAGGACACTTGATTGGTATTGTGGCAAACAACGGTATCTTGTTTTCTGAATCGGCACAAAAAGGCGCGCACTTTATTGAGCTGTGCGCCAAACGGAAAACACCGCTTCTTTTTCTCCAAAACATTACCGGCTTTATGGTCGGAAAAAAGGTTGAAGAAGAAGGCATCGCAAAACATGGCGCCAAGCTAGTGATGGCCGTCGCTTGTGCTGACGTGCCGAAGTTTACCGTGATCATCGGTGGATCGTACGGCGCTGGTAATTACGGCATGTGCGGCCGAGCGTATGATCCAACCATGATGTGGATGTGGCCGAACGCGCGTATTTCTGTGATGGGCGGAGAACAAGCAGCAGGCGTTTTAACACAAGTTCGAAAAGACGCGAAGGAACGTCAGGGGGAAGCGTGGTCAGAGCAAGAAGAGCACATTTTTAGAGAATCGATCATAGACTTGTATGAAACACAAGGACATCCCTATTTTGCGAGTGCTCGGCTATGGGATGACGGAATTATTGACCCTAAAAAAACGCGTCAGGTGTTGAGTCAAGCGTTAATGGCAGCATTAAACGCCCCCATTCCTGATAGCGAGTTTGGCGTCTTCAGAATGTAAATATCCAAAGATGAATTAAGGAAGTAAATATGCAGGAAATGCAACCAAGCATTATTCCCAACGCCCAAAGGCAAGATGATGTTCTTTGGCATGTCGATGACAATGGCGTAGCGACCATCACTCTAAACAGAACAGCCAAGCACAATGCTTTTGACGCTTGTACGATCGACTTGCTGATCCACCGCCTAGATTATCTCGCTTTACGAACGGATGTGCGATGCTTGGTATTAAAAAGTAACGGCAAGCACTTTTCATCCGGGGCCGACCTGAATTGGATGCAGTCGATGGCCGACAGCACGAGGCAAGATAATTTCGTTGATGCCCAAAACTTGGCAAGACTCATGGAAACACTAGATTCGTTCCCTCAACCCACCATCGCGGTTGTACAAGGCTCCGCTTACGGTGGCGCGCTGGGATTGATTTGTTGCAGTGATATCGCCATCGCGAGCCAATGTGCCAACTTTTGCTTAAGTGAAGTTAAGCTTGGTTTAGTTCCGGCAACCATTGCACCCTACGTCATGCGCGCGATGGGGAATCGACAAGCTAGACGTTATATTTTAAGTGGTGAAGTCATTTCAGCCGAGGATGCCGAACGGTTTGGTATTGTGCACGAAGTGAAAGAAGCCAAACAACTTGAAAATGCGGTCGATAGCGTGATCAAGACGTTACTACTTAATAGCCCAGATGCGATGCGTAAAGCGAAAACGCTCTGTCACCAATGTCATCAAAACCCCATCGAACAACAACTGATTCACTATACTAGCAAGCTCATTGCGGACATTAGGGTATCGCCACAAGGCCAAGATGGCTTGCAAGCGTTTCTTGAAAAACGAAGCCCAAGTTGGGTAACCAAATCACAGGACAAGTAATGCTGCCTTCAAAAGTAAAGATTGTCGAAGTAGGTCCACGAGATGGATTGCAAAATGAATCTCCTGTTGCGACCCAGACTAAAATCCGGCTGATCAACTTACTCTCTGATACTGGGCTAACGCATATTGAGGCGGGCTCTTTTGTCTCACCCAAGTGGGTGCCACAAATGGCGGACTCAATAGAGGTCATGAAAGCAATAACACGGCGAAATCATGTTACCTACTCTGCCCTGACACCAAACCTAAAAGGCTTAGAACAAGCGTTAGAGGCTGGTGTCAATCAGGTCGCGATTTTCACTTCATCCTCAGAAGGATTCTGCCAACACAATATCAATTGCTCGATTGCAGAAAGCCTAACTCGCTTCGAACCTGTAATGCGATTAGCCACCAAACACGGCATCCCTGTTCGTGGCTATCTATCCTGCGTTGCCGACTGCCCTTACGATGGCCCGACAGCCCCTAAACAAGTGGCGAGCGTGGTCAAATCACTCATCGATTTAGGGTGTTATGAGGTGTCTCTAGGCGACACAATCGGTACAGGCACGCCAAACCGTATCGCTGCTATGCTGGAAGCCGTCATGTTGGTTGCACCTCTTCGCCAGCTTGCTGTCCATTTCCACGACACATG
The DNA here is from genome assembly GCF_033338745.1 of Vibrio sp. Vb1026. Lineage (NCBI taxonomy): Bacteria > Pseudomonadati > Pseudomonadota > Gammaproteobacteria > Vibrionales > Vibrionaceae > Vibrio > Vibrio sp. Vb1026. Next base: position 800,238 of record NZ_JAWOTH010000001.1, on the reverse strand, counting down.
GGGACAAGCTCTCACCAACATTTATCAGGCACTGAGTATGGGCATCAATACCATCGACAGTAGTGTAGCTGGGCTGGGTGGATGCCCATACGCTCAAGGCGCATCAGGAAATGTCGCAACGGAGGATGTACTGTATTTGTGCCAAGGGTTAGGAATAGAAACGGGGATCGACTTAGAGCTACTGGCTAAAGCTGCCTGGATGATCAGCGAAGAGCTGGGTCGGCAGCCTACATCAAAAGTGTCATTAGCATTGCGTAACCGCGTATTATCACTTTCGTAGAAGGCCATCCGGCACCTCAAATTCTCCCAACCCAAGTTAATTTGCTCTACTTTCGGGTAGGGAAGCGAAACCGCCCGCCAGTACGATAAATAATTAGAGAAAATAAGATAAGCACACAACCTACTAGTTTATTTGCCGTTAGTACTTCGCCATACCACAGCACGCTCAGAATAACCGTCCAAACTGGTTCTAATATCATAATTAGAGCAGCGTTACCTGCCTGAACAAATTTTTGCCCCATGGTTTGCATTACGTAACGCAAGCTCGTCGCTAATAAGGTACTCAACGCAAACCACCACCAAATAGAGGAGTCCACCTCTACCGGGAAAGATTCCATAAAAAATGAAACCAACAAACCTAAACAACCTGCTGAAAAAAGTTGCACGCAAGTAAGCAGCAGCACAGGTAGTTTTTGAGAGTATTTGCTGTTCACATTAAAATGAAGCGCCAAAACCAGTGCTGCACCAAGAAACCACAATTGACTGGCCGATTGTTTCCAGCCACCAACTAAAGAAAGACAAGCAAGACCTAATACAGCGATAGGCAAAGAAAGCCAGAAAATTCGTTGTGGTCGTTGACGAAACATAACCCATGCAACAATCGGCACAAACAGCATGGAAAGGCTCATGATAAATGCGCCTTCCCCGAGAGTATCACTGATAGAAATAGCGTAAATCCATGTCATAACGGCACTGCCTAACAGGAGCCCGACACCACCAGCAGAAAGCACATCTTTTAAGTTTGCTTTCAGCAAAGGTCGGTAACATAGAGGCAGTAAGCAGAGCGAAGCGATAGTAAATCGCGCCCCAATAAAGCCAAAAGGTGGTAAACCCTGTATTGTTTCCTTAGAGAATATCCAGCCAAGTGCCGCGATCATCGTCGTCGCAACCAGAATAACCGTCGCTTTGCGTTCTGAGTTAAACATAAGTACTCACAAAATATGGAACACACAATAGCGCAGCAAGAGAGTTTTACTGCGCTATTGTGTAAATTTGAAAGGGGTTTGTGTCGAGCGAAAAAGTGAAAGCCCGATCCTCTCCTGTATTGTTGTCACGCAGACTGAAGTTTTGCTGCTAGATACATTAAATGCAGGCAAAGTCTTAAGGCAAGCCTTTTCGCATACTAAATTACTTTGGCATTCTATACAGCAAGCAAACTGGCTAAAACCTGTACCGGGTGTCGAACTACCCCTCCTTCAAAACGCTTAACTTGACTGCGGCAGGAGTAGTATTGCGACTTCAGCGATCCTCAATACAGGTTGAATAAGGCGAATTGCTTTTTACCCATCGCCCCGACAATGAAAACTTATTGATTAACTACAACGAGCGGTTAAATTGCTCCACGGCCTCTACAACACGGCTAGCGCCATCTTGTATTTCATTCATCACATTGCCTGCTTTTTCAGAGAGCTCTAGCGTATCTAGTGCTTCTTTTTGGCATTTAGCGATCAGCTTAACTGCGTTATCTGTTCGCTGTAGGTTTTCACTGACCATTGTGACAATTTCATCGGTGGTTGCATTGGTTCTTGTAGCAAGCTGTCTGACTTCATCAGCAACAACGGCAAAACCTCTACCATGCTCACCCGCACGAGCCGCTTCTATCGCCGCATTTAACGCCAATAAGTTAGTTTGGTCAGCGATACCACTGATGCTATTTACCAACTCGCTAATACGCGATGAGTGCGCTTTAAGCTCGTCAATCGCGGTGTTCGCTTGCTGCATTTGCTCGGAAAGTATCTGCATCTTTTCTAACGTTGAGCCTATAACCTCTTGCCCTTGCAGGGTTTGTGTTCCAGTTTCTTGCGAGATTTCATTCGCCAATTGCGCAGCCTGGGCCATTTTCTGTTCCTGCATCACCTGCTGGGTAATATCTGTCGCGAACTTAACGACCTTATAGAGCTCTCCTCTGTCGTTATGGATTGGGTTATATGAAGCCTCTAACCACACCTCTTCACCATAACGGTTAACTCGTTTGAATCGCTCTGATGAAAATTGCCCTTTTGCTAAACGTTGCCAAAACTCACGGTAAGCTTGAGAGCTCGACTCTTCCTGATCACAAAACATGCGATGATGCTTCCCTAGAATCTGATCAAGCGTATAACCCATTGTGTTTAGGAAATTATCGTTGGCTTTTAAAACATGGCCATCTAATGTGAACTCAATCACCGCCATAGAACGACTTAATGCATTTAGCATGTCCTCTTGCTCACGAGATGATTTGATCGTTCGCGTAAGTTCAGAAGCAAAAACAAAAAAGCTTTCTACTTCTCTGTGCTCATTTAAAACAGGCTGGATAATCGTTCTTAACCAGGCTTCCTCACCATTACCTTTCTGTACTTGCAATGCCCCATTCCAGAACACTTTATCTTGGACGGCTTTCTTCATTCGATGAAAGTGATCTGTATTACGCGAATTTGACGGTACCAATTCAGTAATTGATTTCGTTAAGATCTCATCATCATTTAAGAAAAGTTCTTGCTGTAGCTTAGTATTTGCAGAAGTAATGATGCCTTTACTATCCAATGTTAAGCGGATCATCTCTTCATCTAAACTGGTTTGGATTTGCTGCAGGATTTGCAACTCCTGCTTTAATCGTTGATTTTCTTGTTGAAGCGACTTATTAAAAAACATGACTTTCTCTCATTTGACCGACCTTCGGATTAGTCAAAGGTTTATTATTTGTATACCGAATAAACTGCAAGCGGCAAAATCGTTTGGTTGCATATTCAAACGCGATTTCTATTTCTTATCAAAGGACCCCGCAGGGAATACGGCGATTTTTTCTCCAGTGTAACCTAAGCGCAGTATACTGAAATTTCTTCAGCACCCAAGTTGTTTATATATTTATCAATATTAAAGCTCTTTATCGCCAATTTGAGGTTTGTATTTGTGGATATACTTATATGGAGAAGTGGTGTGTTCAGATCAATAAGCCTTTTCATTTAAAAAAAGGGCCTTGACTTAGTTCCAATAATTTTCGCCGTTTTACCGCTTTTCCACCCGACTTTTGAGCGATTACCCACTCCTTATTCGCTTGTATTTCTATTAACAACGCACGGAGGAACCAGCAACAAGCGCATCGATTTGCCCAGTATCAATACGTTGTGGTATCCGCTCATTCAGTTTGCCGTGAAGGTGATGAATCACCACCTCACCAGTCGACTCGTCACGATCAGAAATGAGGCAATGAGGTAATGAGGTAATGAGGTAATGAGGTAATAACGCATGACACCAGAGATTACATTATGTGTCCAACATTGTGCCCACTCCTAAGTTTCATAACTTCCTTCCCTCGGACGCTTCTATCTCTCACCACAGCAACTATGCTTTAAACGACATGTATTCAATTGTCTACCTTCAACATATGAAGGTTAAGTGAACATAAACAAGCGAAGGAAACAGGGCCATGGAAGTCGATAAAAATGATAAGTTAACAAAAAAATTACAGATAGTGATTCATTGGTCTGTAAGAGTATTGTCGATAGTTATGTTGTTTGTAATCGTCATGGGTGTGATAGATGTTGCATGGACGATATATCAAAAACTTATCACGCCACCTAAACTCATTCTGACGATTTCAGATATGCTAGCCACTTTTGGTGCTTTTATGGCCGTTTTAATTGCTATTGAAATTTTCATCAATATAACTATTTACCTGAGAGAAAATGTTATTCATGTAAAAATCGTCATGGCCACCGCGCTGATGGCAATCTCCCGAAAGGTCATTATTATAGACTTTGAAACCTTGTCTCCAATGTACCTGATTGGAATTGCGGCTGTAGTTCTTAGTATGAGTCTTGGTTACTGGCTGATCCATAAACTGCCCAATAAGAGCCATACTGAATAAACTTCTCAGCCTCCCGAATTTTCAGATACTCTCAAGGCATGAAAAAGTCTTGTCTTGGCACGTTGGAAGCTAATAAATTCCTCCATGCTAGGCTCTATATACTGCGAGACTACAAGATTATAGAGTAGTGCCTAGGCGGAGAAATTATCGATATTATTTTCTAGCAGCTAATCTTTGAGTATTGGCACAGCTCAATGGGGCAAGTGTTGCTCCAGTTCCCCATCTGATTTATACCCTCAACATCTATGTATTTTAATTTCAACTTTTCCGTGATCCTCTTAAACAAGGTCGTCACGAATAGCCTGAAGGATTACATCCGGCTAAAAGTAACCGCCAGAAAAGTGATTGTCAGGTGGTCGGTCATCTCGCCGTAAAATTAGCTCTTAACGCATACCTTCAGCTCAGTTTGCGAAAAAGCCTTAAAGGTCAAAGTAACTTTCAATCCCATTCAGAGTGTTGGTCGTGGCCACAGCGGCTAATATCAACCCCATGATCCGACTTACAGCACTAGCTCCTGTATTCCCAATAATCCTGTGTATGCCGCTGGCCATTAATAGCAAGATATAAACAACCAATAGTACCAGCAGCATCATAGCCACTGTCTGGACTTGCTCCCAAATATTAAACCGCACGTTCTCTGTGAGTAAAACGGCGGCTAATATTGCGCCAGGGCTAGCAATTGATGGAATGGCTAGAGGAAAAACTGCTGTATCATGATGACTATTGAGCGTTCTGATTTCTTCTGCTGGTTTACTCTCACCAAATATCATAGTCAAAGCAAACAAGAACAATACGATACCGCCCGAGATTTGAAACGCAGACAAGGGAATACGCATTGCTGTAAGTATGATTTCACCAGCAACAACAAAAAACAGTAGGATAGCAGCGGAGAATAGAGTCGCAAACAGAGCGACCTTACGCTTTGCCACTTCTTCATAGCTTTTTGTGGCTGCGATAAAAACGGGCACAGTACCTATGGGATCGATGACAGCAAAGAAAAAGATAAAAGTTGCCACAAAGTCAATCATGCTACTTTCTCCAGTACCAATTTAGCTTTAAGGATAGAAGATCAGCTTGAAGTAGCAGAGAAAATGTTTGACGCTAACATAGCGAGAGCTCATTCAGAAAAACAAAAATGGTGCGTTATTTACAATACAGAACTTACTTCTATCCTATCGATAACTATTAATATCTCAAAGGTAATGACTACCATACCTAACGGTAGTCGCCATCGCTTTAGACTTCTCAGAGAACATCAAAAAAACAAGTGAACGAGAAGAATATCGACGTCATAAGATAGTGAGGCTTTAGTGTTTATACCAGTGCTCTTTTGACTCCATTTGAGCTTTTACTTCTGCACTATATTCAGCAGTAGGTCGTGCCAATAACCTTGGAATGCCGATAGGTTCTCCGGACTCTAAACAATAGCCATACTCCCCTGCGCGCAAGCGAGCCAACGATCGTTGAATCTTAGGTAACAGCTTTTGCTCTCTATCTATGATTCTTAATGCGATTGCAGATTGCTCCTCACTGGACGCCCTATCGCTTTCGTCACTGAATTCCATTGGCGCAATCATCTCTTCTTTCGCGCGTTCAATATGCGCTAACGTCAATTCATAAAGCTCAAATAATCGGTTTTCAAAAAACGCGAGCTGAGCTTCATTCATATAATCCGCCTCGGGCGCTGCAAGAATTTCTTCTTCTGTCATGACATGCTTTTTCTCTTCGTTCATAGAACCTCCACACCGAGATAAGAGTTCGATCTCTAAATTCCGGACATCTGAACCTGTGCAACTAAACGACAAATAAAGCCGCCAATAAGGTGCAGTGCTCGACACACTCACAAACTGCTTGATGCCAGAGTTAAGATCACCGACTATATTAATTGTTATATTATAACATTACACTATAAAGAGCATGAGCATGAACACCCAGAAACTCCCTGTTACGGTTTTGTCCGGCTTTCTAGGCGCAGGAAAAACAACCGTTTTAAGTCATATTCTTAACAATAGACAAGGCAGAAAAGTCGCGGTCATCGTCAACGACATGAGCGAAGTCAACATCGATGCAGCGACCGTTCAGAATGAAGTTTCTCTCAACCACAGTGAAGAAAAGTTGGTTGAAATGAGTAACGGTTGCATCTGTTGTACCCTGCGTGAAGATCTGCTTGAAGAAGTCACTAAACTCGCGCAAGAAGGCAGATTCGATTACTTAGTTATCGAGTCCACTGGCATCGCCGAGCCACTTCCCGTTGCAGAGACTTTTACGTTTGCTGATGAAAACGGGCTATCACTTTCAGACGTTGCACGTTTAGACACCATGGTTACGGTGGTTGATGCGATTAACTTTCTGCGTGATTACGATGAAGCTAAGTTCTTAACAGAGACTGCCGAATCATTAGGTGAAGACGATGAACGCAGCGTTGCTGACTTACTCGTTGATCAAGTAGAGTTCGCTGACGTTATCTTGATAAGTAAAACCGACCTTGCTGAGAAATCAGAAATCGAAAGGCTTCTTGCGATTCTTAAAACTCTTAATACATCGGCCACTATTCTTCCTATCTCGAATGGTGAAGTAGAACTTGATGCGGTACTCGACACACAAAGCTTCAGTTTTGAAAAGGCACAACAAGCCCCAGGTTGGTTGAAGGAAATGCGAGGCGAGCACATACCGGAAACCGAAGAATACGGCATTTCCAGCTTTGCCTATCATGCGAGACGCCCTTTCCATCCAGAGAAGTTTTACGACTTCCTCCACAATGCGAAAGATTACGGCAAACTGATTCGTTCCAAGGGTTACTTTTGGCTAGCAACCAGACCAGAGTTTGTCGGTCAATGGAGCCAAGCGGGAGGCATCGCACGTTATGGTGTTGCGGGTATGTTTTGGAAAGCGATTCCGAAGGAGGAATGGCCGACGGATCAAGATTACCTAGATGCTATAAACGACATTTGGCAAGAACCATACGGCGATATGCGACAAGAATTGGTGTTTATTGGTCAGGGATTAGAGCAAGAGAAATTGATTACTCGTCTTAACGAATGCTTGTTAACAGAAGATGAGATGGAGCAAGGGCTCGACTATTGGTTATCTCTGGAAGACCCTTTCCCTGAATAGGAACAGTAAACGACTGAGATTCAAAAAAGCCTCCCACCATTCGGGAGGCTTTTTCGTTACACAGAGCCAATTTTGGTATACCGAGCCAATTCAGTAAGTTCGTTCTTGGTACAAGCCGAGATTCAAACATGCACCAAGGGAATCCTCACCAGTACATTCAAACTGTCTTCTTCTGGCTCAACTTAGCTATTTTCTTTGGCCAAGGATCTTCAAATGTTGCCCCCTGTTGCCATTGCTCCAATTCCGCATCCGTTAAAAAGCAGTTTTCCAGCGCATCAATAAACACATCGACTTCGTTTTCTTGCCCAATCACCGTTAAGCGACAACGACGATCACCAAAGCGGCTTTCAACACTGTCTATCTTATCTTGCAGGATTTGACGATGTTCCTCAGTGAAGTTTTGCGATTCGTCATTGATTACCGAAGCGCGCCAAAAGCCTGTAATTTCAAGCCCCACATTGCCGCTTGCTTGGCTCCAAAGCAGTGAAACATCGTCTCGAGTTGGAAACCAAAAGAACCCCTTACTGCGGAACACACCTTTAGTTAAATACTGGTGGCAGGTACTCCACAAACGCGCAGGATGAAAAGGTCGATCATCTTTGATCACTTTGGCGACAAGGCTTTGTTCGTCTTTATCAGAGAGATTCAACGGCTCATTCACCGTCTCACGAAGTTCTGCGATTAACTGCTCAACAAGGAAGAAATTGTAGTCTTGCTCACCTTTCAACATGCGGATATCCAAGTTTCCCCATGACGTTTTGATTATCTCGGTGTAAACATTAAGCGGATGAATCCCCTGCGCGATGTTGCGAACGGTATTGTCATCCACTTTGTCCGTCTTGGTGAGCATGACACGGTTTGAGAACATAATTTGCTCTACCAACAAGTTTTCAACGCCGCGAACACCCTGCTTTACGTTCTCTTGCCACTTCGGAATTAAGGCAGAACCTTGTCGATAGTCATCTCGCAACCAAGTCGCATCCACCAACGTAATTACGTCTTTGAGTGCGAATTGTGCGTTACTTTTGAAGTACTCGACCAAAGGTAAAGGATGACTGCTGCCCGACGTTTCAATCACAACCCATTCTGGCGATTTTTCTGCGCAGAGCTTTTTAAGGGCTTTATCGAGCTGCTTTACACCACTCAGGCTGCTGATGCTGTCTCCACTGATCGTAACAAAGTTGCCCTGCTCTTCACTCACCGCATCGGTATTTAAGATAAGCACGCCATCGACGTCTAACTCACTCATGTCATTAACAATAACGGACAGATCAATACCAGAAGAATCGGCTTGTTGAAGAATGTTGCGTAAAAACGTGGTTTTCCCGGACCCGAGAAACCCATGCAAAATGGTGACTGGAATTGATGGCATACTTTTGACCTACAAACTCTGGATGAACGCATGTTATAACATAACAGCTTAGTGAGTTATAGAAGGAATCCAATTGCTGTCTTAGACGCAAAACTTAAGAATCGGTAAAGATCACAGGGGCTGATTTCTCAGAACTCTCCTTCGTTTCTCATCACGTTTCATCACCAGCAAAGGTCTGACTATTGATAAAAATAATAAGTGGTTACAAAACGACCATTGCTTTGTTTATAAAATTGGAGAAAGATGACAATACAGCGATTTATAGGAGGTGGTGTTATGACTTTAGTTCTTACCGTCCTTATTTTCCTAAGTTGTATTGCGATGCTCGCGATTGGTGTGATGTTTTCACGTAGGCCGATCAAAGGCGGAGGTTGTTGCAAAGTGTCCGATGTTGCGGATGTGGGCGCACGTAAAAGAAAAAATCGCAGTCATTATTCTTCTAGGAACACATATTGACACTCACCTATTGCTCCAACCTCACAACACAAAATAGCATAACTGAGCCCTAACAAATTGTCGGGACTCAGTTTTTCGTTTCTACTAGATAATCAAACTCTGATACTCGCGCCAAAAACGAAGGTTTCTGGATGTTAGGAAGCGACTTCGCGATAGGTAAGTCGGCTTTCATTGCATCAACCGGACGATTACGAACTAAAACTTCAAAATGTAAATGTGGTCCGGTTGAACGACCAGCATTCCCAGAGAGGGCTATTTTTTGCCCACGCTTTATAACTTGACCTTTTTTAACCAAGATTTTATTCAAGTGTAGGTAACGAGTTTTGTACACACTGTTATGTTCAATCACTAAATAATTACCGGCATAAGGGTGCTTGCGGACCGCAATTACTTTTCCATCCCCAGTAGAATAAACTGGCGCACCGATTGGTGTCGCGAAATCCGTTCCGTTATGCGGGGTGACTCTTCCCGTCACTGGGTGTTTACGCTTAGGGTTAAACCCAGAGGTGATTCGGCGGTATGCCCTATCGACAGGATAACGGTTAAACGCTCGCTCCAAACTGTTACCAGCTCTATCATAGAACCGTCCATCCTCGGCTAGAAATGCAGCGACTTCGCCCCTCGCTAAGTTAAAAGAAATAGCCTTAATCTCACTATTGCCAGTTTTGTGTTCACCTAAATATTGCTGTTTCACTAATATATCGAAACGGTCACCGGCTCTAAGAGATCGCGCAAAATCAATCTTATCTTTCATCACCTGCGTAATATTTGCGACGTGGCCTGATGCCAATCCTACTCGATGTGCCGAGACTGAAAAACTCCCTTTGATTTCTCCCGAAAATAAGGTTTCACGCCATTCCCCTGAAATTTCCTGAAATTCGTAAGAGAAGGAGCCATCGTTTTCTCTAGTGTAGATAGCCTTCTCTACAAGGCTCATATGATAAATTAGTCGACTCAATTGCCCCATGTCATCCATCACTAATTCAAGCTCTTCTCCGGGCTGAATCATATCTAGCTGGAGGTGATCAAGATCAACTGAGAGAATTTGCTGCAAAATACCGTAAGGGAGACCCAATTGAGCGAAGATACCACTGAGCGTATCTCCCACTTTAACTATATAGTGTATTTGTTTAGGTTTAGGCAACGGAGTCAAACTGACATCTGAGGGAACCACTATCTTTGATGATGGAGGTGGTGACGAATCACTGCTTTGATTCAGTTGAACGCTGTGACTATCTTGATTTGGCTCATCCTCTGTAGGTAGAAGCAAAGCGACCGAAAAACAAAACACAGCAACGATTAAAGCAATAAATTTAAACTGACTCATGAGAAACTAAGTATCAATAACAATGATTGTTATGTTATAACATATCTAGGATTATTTTTACTCAGTTTAGTAAACGTTTATTCAGTTCACTGGATTGGCTAAGAGAAGACCAGTCATTCACCCCATTCTCTTTGAGAAGGCTCAATAATGAACACATTCAATTCAGCACTTATCGTTGCAGGAACACACGGAAACGAACTTTCTGGTATTTATTTACATAAACTAATCAAAGAAAAACGTTACTCTGTCAATAGATCAACCTTTTCAGCCTGCTCGATCATCGCAAACTCCGAAGCAGTAAAACACAACGTCCGATACATCGATACAGACTTAAATCGCGAGTTCTCAGCAATGAATAGCAATCATTGTCCTGATTTGCATGAAAGCAAGATTGCACATCAATTTATCGAGAAATATGCAAACCAAGAAAAACTGTTGATTGTTGACCTGCACAATACAACAAGCAATATGGGAGCGACGTTGATTTTGCTTTCTAACGATGTGTTTTATCGGAAACTGGGCGCGTACGTCAAACAACGAATGCCATCAGCACATGTCCTTTTCGAAGAGCGAAAAGAATGGCAAGAGCAACCTTACCTTTGTACTGCTGGGCAATATGGAATAATGATTGAGGTCGGGGCGCAAGCACATGGTGCGCTAGAGTACAGTACGTTGGAGTTGATGAAACAGATGCTTACCGCAGTATTGGACTATGTTGAAAAGCACAACCTCAACCAAATAGGCTTACTGAGCGATTATGAGGCATTTTTTTACACCGAAGAAATCAGGATTCCACTTGATCAAGAGGGTATGCGGCAAGCACTAGTACACCCTACTATTTGTGGCAGAGATTTTGAGGCGGTCAAACCAGGAGCACCTTTATTAGCGACTTTCGCTGGTTATGATATCCATTGGAATGGCAAAGGGGAAATTTACCCGCACTTTATCAATGAGAGCGCCTACAGTACCGCAAATATAGCAATGGCCCTCGCTAAAAAAAGACGTGTTTCTTCCGGGTAACTTAAAGCAAGTAATTAGGCCACGTGTAACGTGGATACCTCACACCATGAATAAAACTGTGCCTGAACCGCATAGGCAGAAAATACGGGTACTAACCCCACCCTAATACGGCAGCATAAGTGCCCTAAGCGCAGCTTTAAAAGAAACCCCACTAGAATTTTAAGGAGGTAAGACATTATGGTTAAAAGGAGAGTTTTCTCTTTTCTATCATGATGCCTTCTCCAAACATCGAAATAATCTATCTTCAAATTGGTCATCTAGACCGGAAGAGATCAGTTCTAGGCGGCTTTCTGAACACTCGTCTAGTTCAAACTCTGTGAGTCCATCTGATGTTAGATTGTAACCAAAAATACCGCTTCCCGTGATAAAAACCGCTTTCATTCGTTCGACCTTGAGGTCGAGCAGCAATAATCTCAGCTTTTGATGATCGAACACGTTTTCAGCGGATATACGCCAACCGATACTGTAGAAACCTTCCCCCTGATTGGTTGCTTTTAGAATGCCGCTCTCAGGCATAGGCAACTCAGGAACAAGTGACTTTTTCTCTCTTTCACGATAAAGAACAGAGGGCGTTTTTTGCACGTCAATACGAGTCGCTCCCCCACATTCATGAAAAGGGATAGCGCCATGTTCAGCGAAAATCACTTTTGTTTCCCGCAGACCGAGCTTTGCTATATAAGCCGTCAGCTTTTGCTCATCTTCATCTTGATAGAGATCGCGCTTATTACCTACCACTGTATCTGCGATAGTGATTTGCTGGTTAAACGTTTCATGCTCAGTGTACTTAGGATCCGATAGTTTACGTGCATCGACTAAAGTAATGTTTTTTTGCAAAGCGAGAATTTGACGATAATACTCGGTCGATAGCACTTGCAGTACTTCTTTAGGATGACCAAGACCTGTAGGCTCAATCAACAATCGATCTGGCCTTGCTTCAGACAATAATTGATTTAAAGCGATTTGCATCGGAAGACCTGCTGCACAGCACATACATCCCCCGGGGACCTCTCGAATAAACACTTGGTCTTGTTGTTTTTTTTGGCCTTGTAACAAGCTGCCATCAATACCAACTTCGCCAAATTCATTGACCAATACAGCCCAACGTTCATGGCTAGGTTTATGGGTCAATAAGTGCATTATTGCCGATGTTTTCCCCACCCCGAGAAAGCCAGTGATGATGTTAGTCGGCACTCGCGAAATCAGTGGCTTATTAAAGTTCATTGGCAATTCTCCGGTAGCCTTGGACTAGTTCATGGTTGGCAGAAACGACGGATTCGGAAAAAGCTGAATATTCTGGCGGCACTTTAGAGATACTCTCTAAATCAAAACCGACACCAATATTGGTCATCGGTGGTACATGGAAATAAGCGGGTAAATCGAGGCCATCGACGACACAGTTATGACGAATAACACACCTCTCACCGATGACGCTATTGAACACGACGGAGTTGAAGCCAATGAAAACATCATCACAAACCTGGCAAAGACCATGAATAATCGAACGATGAGCAATGGATGAGCGCTCACCAATGGTCACCGCAGCCCCTGCCTTAGAGTGAATTACGACACCATCTTGGATATTGGTGTCACGTTTGATGACGATAGCTTCCATGTCTCCATGGTTATTAACTTCGTCAGCTCGAATAACAGCATAGGGTCCAATAAAAACGTTATCCTCAATAATGACTTTGCCACAGATAATAGCGGTTGGATCGATAAAGGCTGTTGAGGACACCTGTGGCATATGGCCCGTTGGGCTTCTTCTTAACATAATGCTTCCAGTTTGTTTATGGCTCTTTTTTTACGGTCAGCGACTTAACGATTGAAGGATAAACGCATCGCTCCAGCTGGTTTATCGATGACTTTGTTATTGGCATAAACTAGCGCGCCATTGACCCAAGTCTTTTGAATTTGAGCTGAAAATTCATGTCCAGCAAAAGGCGACCAACCACAGTGATATAAACTGTTTTCGTTGCTAACTCGTGTTGGGGTATGAGCATCAACCAACACCAAATCGGCGTAGTAACCTTCACGAATAAAACCTCGGCCTTGAATGCCATAGCGAATGGCCAGGTTGTGCGCAGTTTTTTCGACTACTTGAGTCAAACTCATATGACCTAAACGGACATGCTCGAAGAGAGTAAGTAACGCATGCTGAACTAACGGCAGTCCGGCTGGAGCCTGCTCGTAAGGCACTTGTTTTTCTTGCCAAGTGTGAGGAGCGTGATCTGTTGCAATGATATCTATTTGCCCCGTATTTAACGCTTTTAACAACGCATCGCGGTCACTAGGAAACTTGATTGAAGGATTACATTTGATCAAATTACCAAGAGCGCCATAATCTTTGTTGCTGAACCAAAGATGGTGAACACAAGCCTCCGCGGTGATTGATTTATCTCGAATGTCTCCCTCGTCAAAAAGTGCTAGCTCCTTCGCCGTTGTGATGTGCAGCACATGCAGTTGGCTGTGATACTTTTTGGCAAGTTCTACCGCATAAGAAGATGAAGCGTAACAGGCCTCTTCGTCACGCAAAATGGGATGGTCTTCGATAGTGAAACCTGGCTTCTTAAGCCTTTGCTTTTGCTGGTTTTGTTTAATAACAGTCCCACTTTCACAATGAGTAACAATGAGTACTGGAGAGTCACGAAAAATTGACTCTAACGCTTGCGGATCTTCGACTAACAAATTTCCTGTTGATGCCCCCATAAATACTTTCACACCACAATGTTATTTGGGGTTAAGTTGTTTAATCTGTTCAAGATTGTCTTCGGTTGCACCGAGGTAGAAAGAATAATTCGCAAACGAGCTTTCTTTAGCGAGAGCGAACTTGCGCTCTAACGAGTCAATAGTCGTTGTAGCCGGACTAACATTGGGCATTTCCATGTAGCTTGTAATACCGCCGGCTACCGCTGCCCGCGACTCGCTTGCAATTGTGCCTTTATGTGTCAACCCAGGTTCTCGGAAATGCACTTGATCGTCAATCATGCCTGGCAGTAAATAAGCCCCTTTAGCATCAATTACAATATCTCCGTGTTGTACGGATATATTAGTAGCAATCTTGTCAATTCGTTGATCAACAATACGTAAATCTGTTTCGGTAATGGCTCCTTCGTTAACCACCCGAGCGTTTTTAATCAATGTTGCTGACATAATTCATTCTTTTAGATAATTTGAAAAGGTGGCCAATACTCGGTCACCTTGTGAAGCTATAAGGGGAGATCGTGTGTCTGCCTCATAGGGGGCGGTTTGCGCATTCATCGCAAACACAGGAAATCTCAAATTGTGGGCTAAGAACGGTGAAGCCTTCTTGTATGGCTTTCGCACATACGCTAGAAATAACATTGGCTTCAACCGCTATTTCACTAACCTTTCCACACTGAGAGCAAATCAAAAACTGTGGAACGCCATGCTTCTGATCGCACGCGATTTGAGAACAAACGACGTATTTACTAGATGTATTGAGCTTATGGACAAAGTGCTCTGCTTCAAGGAAATCGAGTATTCGATAAACCGACATCGCTTGAATGTTTTGAGAAAAGTTGTGATTGCAGTAGTCAACTAGTTCGTAGGCAGAAAGCGGCTTCTCCGCATATAGCAGTGAAGTCAGTATCAATTTCCGTTTAGTAGTGAGTTGTTTACCTCGCAGCAGGCAGATTTTCTCTACCTGCTTCATGACGTCATCTACCGTTTTGAGCTTTCTCATATCTCTAGATGAAATCCAATGTGAGTAGTAAGCGACGTTCATTGTCTGCAACATGTGGAGAGCGATGTATAAGTCCAGTGGCTTCATTGCCTTCCCAACCACTTCCTTTGAGCAGGGCAACATCGCCAGGCTGCATTCGTCGTATGGCACTTTCAGAGTCGTATAAGCCCGATAGGTGATCAGGTTGACCAAGACTACCGGCACCGAGTTTAGTGCGATCAATGGTATCGTTGGTTAACCATTCGGTCGCTCGGCCGGTATAAGTTATGACAAGTCTGCAAGGCACACGATCAAAGTGAAATTTCGGGCACATCGGGCTGTCTAGGCGAGTTAGCCTCAAACCTGCTTCTTTAACCTCAAACAAACAGCAGAACATATCGACGATTAAAGCAACATCTTCACTCAGCGCATCAGCACACGCATAGCCCTTTAACTTGCTTCGTACCCATTGTGCAGCATCATCTGGCGTGACACTTTGTACCAGTGCCAATCTAGGCTCCTGTGCCAGCATCAGATTAATGTCCTTCGTCAACTCTTTCGAGAGCGTTCGCTGCCATATGGCAATATTGTGCTCTGGTTTGTAGATGTCGCTAAGTATGTTCGCTGATGTCGATATCGCCAACGATGATGTTGTTTGGACACGAAGCGGGTTCTCAACTACATCAATGCTCATATATCTTCCTCCCAAGCGTTAAAAAGGTCAGGTAAAGGTTTTAATAACGTTGATTTTCTAGGGCTATGAGACCTAGTAATCGTTACGATTTCGCTCTAGTTCACGGACATATTGACACAGTCCCACCCCATGTAGAGTCAAGTCAGACAACGCTTGTGAAGAAATCAACGTTTACTCTCTCTCAATAGGAGACTACTGGTTGTGAGATCAATTCTTTAAACAACAAATTGTAGAGCCCCAAACAAAGCAATGTTATAACATAACAATTAATCTTTTCAATATTTACCTTTTTTGATTAAAAATAATTAGGGGAACATCATGAGCATGCGAGCACGGAAATTATATTCCGCGATTAGAAAAGTAACGCGTAGGTGAATCGCCATAGACCCGACGAAACATCGCGATAAAGTTGCTGGGCGTCGAATAACCCAAAGCATGTGCAACCGCTCCTACAGATTCCCCTCGAGCTATCATTTCTAATGAATGTATTAGCAGTACTTGTTGCCGCCATTCATTAAAACTCATGTTTAACTCACTTCGAATCAATCGTCTTAACGTCCGAGATGAGACTGCCCCAATATTGGCCCAATGCTCCACAGAATGTTTGCTGTTTGGGTCTATTAAAATTGCTTGAGTAACTTTTTGCAGTCTCGGATCTCTGGGCAGCGGGATGTGGAGTGACTCATGAGGGCTATTGACGATTTCATCGGATATTACGGCAAGAATACGTAAAGACTGTATGGATAGATCGTCTGTTTTGCTCCATATCGATGCTCTAACCGATAGGGCTTTCAACACATCGCTCATTTGGATAACACAAGGTCTCATTGGAAACCGCTCACAACTCTCTGGAGTAAACAGTAATGAACGACCTTTCAGAGAACCACAAAAATAAACACTGTGCATCGCACCCGGGGGGATCCAACCAGCTCGGTGAGGTGGTAGTATCCACGTTCCTTCATCGGTTTTGACCTGAATTAGCCCTTCATCTATACACAGTAACTGGCCTCGATGATGACTGTGCCAATTATGTGGCCGTTGATCCAAATGGTTGAAGTCGCTCCTTTCATGCTGCCACTCCTTAACGATCAGTGCGGCGCCATTTTTCCATTCGCTGTAATCAGAGTTTGTCACTTTATTTACTCAATTCCATTTTGGCCATTATTCATTATTTTCTGTCCTCTTAACGTTACCATAGCAAGTTAGCGTTCGAGTAACATTTTAGCAACGACCATTTTATCGAAGGCAGAACCATCATGAACGAACCTATCTTTATTATCTATTACATTACGGCAGGCTTGGGCATTGGCTTTCTCGCAGGACTCGTTGGTGTGGGTGGTGGTGGAATGGCCGTCCCTATTTTTGCGTTTCTATTTTCACTACAGGGAATAGCTGATACGGAAGTAGTGCATCTTGCGTTGGGGACATCAATGGCTTCGATGATTGTTACAACATTGGGCAGCATGCGCGCTCACTACAAAAAAGAGAATGTAGACTCGACAATGGTAGTAAAAATGTTGAGCGGAGTTCTAGTCGGAACATTTTGCGCCACATTCGTAGCATCGTATCTACAAGGAGTCTATCTGGCAGGCTTTTTCAGCGTATTCATGTTGTATGTTGCTTATAAGATGTTTCTCAACACTGAAAATGAGTACAACCCTAACCCACATGGGGCTATCGGTAATATCACTGTAGGCTCGGTCATTGGCTCTGTATCAGCACTTGTCTCTATAAGCGGTGCGGGGTTGATCATCCCCTATCTTGTCCAGCAAAATTTTGAAGTAAAACGTGCTATTGGAACCTCTGCTGCGATAGGTTTCCCTATCGCGCTGTCAGGAAGCCTCGGTTACATGTTAAACGGATGGGAAAATACAGATTGGAACAACTTAGTCTTAGGATACATATACCTTCCTGCAATGCTCAGCTTCTCCATTAGTAGCTACTTAACTACTAGCCTCGGCGTGCGTTGTGCAGAGTATTTCCCAAATAAAGTTCTTAAGAAAATCGTTGGTATTTTGTGTGTTCTTCTAAGTTTCAAAATGTTGGTACAAGTACTTAGTTAGAGCAAATAACACGGTCACTAGTAGGCCTTGCACTATGGTGAAAGGATAAGCCTGCAAAAACTTACTTCTCGCTTTGCTGGTCCAAGCACACAATGTGTAAGAAAGCTCCTCATTGTTGCACTCTTATGACTTTGTTAACCTGGCCAGAATTACATCCAAAATGTGCTGATGATTGTCCTTTCTGGAAACCTCGTCACGCTCCTGGCAAAGTGCTTCCTCCCCTTCTGATGCGAGAATTTTAATGCCACGCTCAGTACATTCTGCGAACGCACTAAACTGACTCGCACTGGGGATCTCTTGAAATGTTACATTGGGAAGAGCAACAAGTGATTCGGCTGGTGTCAGTGCGGGATATAGCCGATCAGAGAGCGCCACCACGGTGATAGCATTGTTCATCAAGGCCAGAGTTTCAGGGACAAAAGTTTTCGTTAGCTCAGGGTTGATAACGACGACCGATTTCAGTTTGTTTTCAGACTGAAATCGGGGAAATTTTTGATCCGGGATGCTGGTAATATCAACGTTATTTTCACGTAACCAATGACAGTCTACATTGGTGGCGTTGTGACACGATGTTCGATATTTCTCCGGGCTTATTTGCGCTCCGGAGAGCATCAGCATAGATGTGCCGCCCAGAAAAAAGCCGACCCCCTGCACTGCATCAGTATCTACGCCTCCGGACAGTATCCCGACCGAACTTAATTCGTTCAGCCCAAGCACCAAATCACTGGTTCTGAATGTGATTTCATCGACAGCCATTTCTGCATTGATTTCGTTCGGTGCAGGAGGCTTTGGTACCACAACGACATAACCTTGTTGCGCCAGGCTCGAGGCTATCCAACCACTGTGGGAAAACGCTGACCGTGTTCCGCCCTGCGACAAAAGCACAACGGGAAATTTTCCACTTGCTAAAGGGGCATCTAACTGCGTTTCGACTGATTTAAAAATGTTCCCCCTACCAAACGAGAAGTTGTTTTTTTCGTTCGTTGTGGGATACCAATAATAGACTTCCACAGGCTTGTCTCTGTCTTCACTGAATCCCGTTTTGATTGTTAGCGCAGAATGGTATTTCGGCTCATTCGTACTGGCGCTGGCACTGACACACAATGTAGCGAGTAGAAAAGACATTATTATTTTGGTTTTCATTTTTCCCTCAGCCGGCAAACACATTCTTCTGCACGGAATCTGAAGATAACGAGCAGAAGAATATCCATATATTTTGCGAAACATAGCAATTAAGCTATTCATAGTCGAGGTAACCCAAAGAAAATGATAGACCGCTCCAGCTAGAGCCTTTCTTTTCAATAATTTTCTGCGGATATCCACCATGCAGAAGTTTGTACTTTACTCATTGTAAACGACTAATCATTGCCTCTTAAGGCAACATTAGAAAACCAACCGTATTCACAATCCATAACTCCATAACTCATAGTTACACCGATGTATATCTAAGTGAGCCGAAGCTTCATTGCCCATCCAGTGCCCTTTGCATTTTTATAGCAAGGTAGCCAAGCACCATTTTATTACGGACCATTGCTGCGCGGCTAATGCTTTTGTTTTGTATCGTAACTGATTTGCTTACTGACGTTCTTTAGTTGCACTCCTACCTTATTAAATGCCTTTTGAATAGTTGTGGAAACATGCTGGCGGCCCTCTCCTTCAAAAAAATTAGCTCGATCTTGCTTCGTTTCGAATACGCAGACTATTTCTAAACTTTGTGGAAAAGAAGAGAATTTGACGGTATGAGTCACCCAAAGAAAGCCATCGTAGCCTTTTAGCGTATCTTCACAAACTTCGGTCAACACTTCTCTAATTAGATTCTCGACCTTCTTATCTGATTTGCGCATGAATTAAACTGCCTTCCTATCTAACGCCTTTAATTAGGTTTCAGTGTACATTGTCTTAAACAGTATTTGGCAGTGGTATTTAGTCAATAGCCTGTAGATGAAGTTATTCGCACGAAGATTTACCGACCTACTCGCTTCGAACTACATCTTACGCTGTTAAAAATAAGCGCTTTGCAACTCTACAAAACGCTTCTAACTTATTAGATTATTTTAAGTGTGTTTCAAGGAATGCAGAAACCTTGTCCATTGCAATGCCGACTGCTTCTGGATGGTCATACAGTTCATAGTGAGACCAGTTTTCCAAATTAACCAGCTGTCGGTCTTTTGATTGAACAGAGCGGCCATAAATTTCCTGCCCATCACGATAAGCACCAAACGCCCCGACTTTTTGCCCTACCACGGCCATAACAGGCTGAGTCAATAACGTTTCGGCAAATGCAAAGGCATCCCAGCTCAGTGTTTTCTGTGCATGTGAAAACAGCATACGAGTTGCACCACCTTCGGTTTGTCCACGTGATGTTTTGTAGTATTCAGTAGCTTCGAACACGTCTCGTTCTGTTAATCCATTTTCTTTTGCAAATTCAATATTTGGAGGAAGAAGTTCATCGATTTTCAGCTCTGAGCCGCGAGCTTCGGCTGTTCTCTGTGCAGCCATAGCTTCAAGATTGGCGATAGGGTCGTACATACTAAAGCCTTCACGGAACAAGCGGCCTAAGTTAACAGGCGTAATACCTACGACAGCTTTCAAGCGCTTTTCGGTTAGGGCTGAATTGATCATGTAACCACCACCGCCGCAGATACCGAGTCCACCAATTCTATTCTCATCGACATAAGGTAAAGTCACTGCATAGTCGATAACGCGACTGATATCTTCAACACGTTGACTTGGGTCTTCTACGTAGCGAGGCAATCCCCCCGATTCTCCTTGGAAGCTCGCGTCAAATGCGATCACGACGTAACCTAACTCAGCAAGGGCTTTACCATAGACAGCGCTGGATGTTTGTTCTTTACAACTACCAAAAGGATGAACGCTTATCATTGTTGGGTAGCGTTTCGATTCATTGAAGCCTTCTGGAAATAAAATTAATGCAGACATATCCCAAGCCATATCAGCATTTCTAAAAGTGATTTTTTGCATATTCATAATCAATACCTTAAGAGTAAAAAGCCTTGAGAGCAGAAAGGCTCGAAGCAATTGAGCCTTTCATCGGGAATATTAAAGAGTGCGTTGGAAGAAAGATGCGAGTTGGGATACTGCGTCATCGACGTATTCGGCAACATCATAAAGCGACATATGGTTTGCACCATCAATGGCATACAAGGTTTTATCTGAACTCGCTGCACGTTCTATCAGGTCATCACTCATCCATTTGCTGCCTGCGTCACTACCAACGACAGCAAGAATTGGCTGAGTTAGGAATGCTTCCGCTTTGTGGTACGCATCGTAAGTAATGATCTGGTTTAAGTTACGAGTTAGAGCAAAACCCGGCGCATTTGGATGTTCACAACGTGGTGTGTGGTAATACTCCCAAGCTTCGCGTAGCTCTGCATTTGAGGCATCTTCTTCACGCATCGGAGCTAGAGGAATAGTCGCGAATTCTGTACCATTCGTGTCGGTTGTGCGAGCATTCGAACCAAATTCTAAGTAACCAACAGCGTCAGCATCGTTAACCGAATTATCCCAACCATTACGGAACATTTGGCCAATGTTTACGGCACTAACCATACCCAGTGCTTTGATTCGACGATCATTGATCGCTGCATTTGCACTATAGCCCGCACCAGCACAAATCCCCATTGCGCCAATTTTATCGTTATCGACGTACTCTAACGTTGTCAGATAGTCGACGACTGCGCTCACGTCTTCAGTACTCGTGTAAGGGTTTTCCATTTGGCGAGGCTCACCTGTACTTTCACCTTGATACGAACGGTCAAACGCAATGGCAATTATGCCGCTTTTTGCAAGTTTACTCGCATATAGGCCTGCGGTTTGCTCTTTTACGCCACCACCTGGGTGTGAAACAACAACCGCCGCATATTGTTTACTTGCATCAAAATCTGTAGGGAAGTTGATAACCGCTGAAATCTCAATACCTTGACCATTGAGATTTTTGAAAGTGACTTTAGACATAGCGACATTCTCCATTAGAGGTTAACTGTTCATCTCAGGCTGACCTAAGCTTCGATGTAATATTAGTCAACACACTGTTTCGGATAAATATCGTTTTATCTACATGACTGTTTAGTTATACTTAACAAATGAGAATAGAACCTTCTTTAATTTCATCACTGACGTGGTTTGCACATATTGCTCGCCATCGCAGTTTCACTAAAGCAGCCTTAGAAATGGGGGTAACCCGTGCTGCCTTATCACAACACCTAAAAGCGTTAGAACAACAGCTACAAGTTCGGTTAATTAATCGAACCACCAGAAGTATGTCGCTGACGGAAGAAGGCCAACGTCTGCTTGATATTTTGCAACCTTCATTGGTGAACATTGAGCAGGTCGTTAACGAATTGAACGACTCTCATCTTGAGCCTTCGGGATTAATCCGTATCAGTGTATCAAGAACCGCTGCTCGGCTGCTTATTGAGCCCTATCTAGGTGAGTTCCTCTCTCGTTATCCTAAAATACGCCTAGAGCTAATCATGGATGATGGGTTTTCTAACATCGTCGCAGAAGGCGTTGACGCTGGCATTCGCTTAGGATTAAGCTTAGATGAACATATGGTTGCGATCCCTATTACTCCGCCGTTAACAACGGCAATAGTGAGCTCTCCTGAATACTTTAGGCAAAATGGACTACCTCAAACTCCTGAGGATTTAGAAGATCACAATTGCCTTGCTTATCGTTTTACCTCTAGCGGAACAATTGATCATTGGTCGCTAACCTCTCCAGATGTTGCAAAGCGCACCCTCGTTTTCGAGCCTAAAGGCAATGCTATTTTTAATGATGACTATAGTATGTTACAAGCTGCAATACAGGGTGTGGGTTTAGTGAAGCATATTGATTTATGGGTGGAAAAGCACATAAATGAGGGAAGATTGACCCGAGCTCTGACACCTTGGTGCAAAGAGTTTCCAGGGTTTTATTTGTATATACCTTCACGAGAGCATATGCCGAAAAAAATCCGCGTCTTGATGGATTTTTTAATCGAAAAGCGCGAAGCTCTGAAACCCAAAGAGTAATTGTCAAATTGCTTTAAGTAAAAAAAGCGAGCACGAGGCTCGCTTTTAACTTTCTGTTTTCGTTATATATTACAATAGCTCAACCGATTGTTTGGCTATCACAAATTCCTCGTTAGTAGGAATAACAAGAGCTTTGGCACCTAACAACTCAGATGTTGCAATAACACCTGCGTTACCAAATCTTGCATCTTCGTTACCTTTCTGATCTTCAACAAAACCTAACAGTTTTAGGTTTTTCAAGATTTCACGACGAATTGGTAGTGAGTTTTCACCAATACCACCAGTGAAGATGATGCCGTCTAATGAATCCAGAGCCGCGAGGTAGGATGTAATGTATTTCGCAACGCGGTAAGTGAAGATCTCAAATGCCAACTTCGCACGTGAATTCCCCGCTTCCATTGCTTCTAGTACGCCACGAGCATCACTTGTCACACCAGATACACCTAAGAAACCTGACTTCTTGTTCATCATCTCGAACACTTCGTCTTTTTCCCAGCCTTTACGGAAAAGGAACTCGATAACACTTGGGTCGAGGTCACCACAGCGAGTGCCCATCATTAGGCCAGCTAACGGCGTCAAACCCATACTTGTATCAACACATTCGCCATTTTTAACCGCACTCACTGATGCACCGTTACCTAAGTGCACAGTGATAAAGCTGCTTTCTTCAACCGGCTTATCTAGCATTTTCGCTGCTTCACGGCTTACGTAGTAGTGGCTTGTGCCATGAGCACCGTAACGACGCACTTTATGCTCTTCGTAAAGCTCGTAAGGAAGTGCGTACATAAAGGCTTTGGCTGGCATTGTTTGGTGGAAAGCAGTGTCGAATACAGCAAATTGAGGCAGTGAAGGGAACGCCGCCATTGCCGCTCTCATGCCTTCAGCGTTCGCTTTGTTATGAAGTGGTGCAAGTTCAGCAAGGCGCTCTACTTCTTGAATAACTGTTTCATCAACTTTCACAGTTCCTTTAAAGGTTTCACCGCCTGCGACAATGCGATGGCCTACAGCGACAAATTTTGAGCTCAAACCTAGAGTTTCGAGTAGTTTTACCACTCGCTCAACAGCGTACTGATGATGGTTACCGCCAGCTGGAATTGCTTCAACGGTTTTTTCTCCCTGATATTTCCAACTGATTTCAGCTTCAGGTAGGCCAAAACACTCACCAATACCTGATACCAAAGCTTCACCGGTTTCAGAATCAATAACAGCAAATTTTAATGAAGAGCTACCAGAGTTGATCACCAGTACAAACGAATTAGACATGAAATAGTTATCCTGTTGTAGAGCAGAGGTTGTAATAGCGCTTGTGCGCTGCGTACTTCTTGTTTGCCCCTCTATTATTCAATAATTTTTTAATCTTTCAACAATCTTTTAGTAAAAGCGATTTGATTGAACAAATTTTGTTGATCTGTAGCAAGTTTTGATTTTATTTGAAGACTAAAAAATATCACTTGTTAAACATAATTTATGAATAGGTCAATTTGTACAAAGTCAGATATATAAGCTACGTTGTTTATTGGGTGAACAAAAATAACAAACCAATCAATAAATCGGGGTAATAATGTGCCCACTATTGCATTTCTATTAGTGATCTTAGGTTTGATTTTGCTCTGCTGGGGATGGCAGATGACAAAAAACATCTGCTCGAAAACTGACGTAACCGGGTGGACTTTCCTATTATTGTTAATCAGCTGTTTCATTTTTGCTTATGCCGTTTTTTTGCACGCTATCATGCAAAAACCTATTACTTCTCTCTTAGAAACGGGGGTTTCTCTTATACTTTTTGGCGGCAGTATCTTTGTCGTGCTGGTGATTAAGTGGAGCAACGATTCGATATTAAAGCTTCATACTGTTGCTGAAAGAGAGAAGCGCAATGCCGTCCATGACGCTCTTACTGGGCTCCCTTATCATAAATACTACTTTGAGTCTATCGAAGACATGACACAACCTGAAGGCCAATGACTGATTCAAATTATGAGATAACCTCAAAAACGTCGAAAGATTGATAATACGTTTCAAGGTAAGCTGGTTAATTTCTTTTCACAGCAAGCCGCACTGAAGGCTCCCGCTCTATCGTTGAGAACACGATTGCGCTAGCACATGGATTAGGGTATTCGGTCGTAGCAGAAGGCGTTCAAGACATGGACACACTGCATTTTTTGAGAAGTCGAGGCTGTGACATCATTCAGGGTTACTTGTTCTGCCCTGCCCTTAGACGAAGTAATAAGTTGGGTAAACAAACACGATGAAAAGCAAAACCGTATTAGACGCGCATAAAAAAGCCGAGCGCTTTGCTCGGCTTTCAATTCTTTTTGTAGCAACTTAAACCGTCGCTTTAATCACTCGTGATTATGCGTCTGTACGACGGCCACGACCGTGACCACGTTCACCACGATGTGCACCACGGTGATCACCACCACGGTTGCGATCGAAACGACGTTCGCCACCTTCACGATTACCATCGCGGTTGCCGTCACGGTTACCACGGAAACCACCTTCGCGACGACCGCCTTCACGACGATCACCACCACGATTGCCGCCTTCGCGGTTGCCACGGTAACCACCGCCATCACGACGACCACCATCGCGACGACCACCGTCACGGCGACCACCACGAGACTCGCGGAAATCATCGAAGTCACATACTACAGCACCAACATCTTGTTGACGGATACGTAGTTTGCTTAGCTTGTTCGCCGCGTCTGAAGTCATTGCTTTAGGTAGCTGTACGAATGTGTGACCTTGAGCTAGTTTGATCGCACCGATAGAACCTTTACCTAGACCTAGTTCGTTTGCTAGAGCGCCAACGATGTCTTTAACTTGAACGCCTTGCTCACGACCAACTTGAAGCTGGTAAGTATCCCAGTCTTGGTTGTTGAAGTTACGACCGCCGTCGCGACCACCTTCACGGCGCTCTTTACGACGTTGCTTGTCACGCTCAATTGCTTCAACCATTGGGTCTTCGCCAATATAGAACAGAGGACGTTTGCCTTGCTGACGCTTAAGAAGCATAGCAGCAAGTGTTGCAGGGTCGATGTCTAGAGAAGTTTGTAGTTTCTCTACCAACTCAGCAAATTTGTCTAGTGCTTTGTGCTCTTTTTCTGCTTCAAGCTCAGCGCCTAGCTTAGCTAGACGAGCTTCAGCAACTTGGTCACGTAGAGGAAGTTGGATTTCTTCCATAGATGACTTAGTTACACGCTCGATAGTGCGAAGCATACGAATTTGGTTAGTGCGAACTAGAAGGATCGCTTTACCTTTACGTCCAGCACGGCCAGTACGACCGATACGGTGGATGTATGACTCAACATCAAATGGGATGTCGTAGTTAAATACGTGCGTAATACGTGGAACGTCAAGACCACGAGCTACAACATCAGTTGCAACTAGGATGTCAATAACACCTTGTTTGATGTGATCAACAGTACGTTCACGTAGAGACTGAGGAATGTCACCGTGCAGTGCAGCTGCTTTGAAGCCACGTGCAGATAGCCAGTCAGCCAGACGCTCAGTATCTTGACGAGTACGTACGAATACGATTGACGCGTCAGTTTCTTCAGTTTCAAGAAGACGAGACATTGCTTCATCTTTCTCTACACCTTTCACTACCCAGAACTGTTGTTGAACTTTGTCTACAGTGTGGTTTTTACCAGCAACGTCAACCGTTACAGGGTCACGAAGGAAACGTTCAACGATCTTCTTCAGCATTGGAGGCATAGTTGCAGAAAACAGAACGCGTTGTGCTGACTCTGGAGCGTGCTCCATGATCGCAGTTACGTCATCTACGAAACCCATGTTTAGCATTTCGTCTGCTTCATCAAGAACGAAAGTACTAACTTCGTCTAGGTGTAGACGTTCGCGATTGATAAGATCTTGAACACGGCCTGGAGTACCGACAACTACATGAGCGCCACTTTTAAGAGCACGCATTTGGTCGACAATAGATGCGCCACCGTAAATCTCTAGAACTTTCAAACCTTTGATGTTTTTACCAAGGTTTTTCATTTCCGCTGCAACCTGAATTGCCAGCTCACGAGTCGGAGCAAGTACAATCGCTTGCGGTTTGCGTTGGTTTAGATCGAGTTTGTTGAGAAGAGGCAGAGAGAACGCTGCTGTTTTACCTGTACCTGTTTGAGCTTTACCCAGCGCGTCAGCACCTTCCAATAGGTGTGGGATTGCCGCAGCCTGAATTGGAGTTGGTGACACGAAACCCATTCCGTCTAGAGCAGAAAGGATAGAATCATTCAGAGATAAATCACTGAATTGAATAACAGAATCTTGCATTGGGATCCTACTTAATTAAACAAAAAAACAGTCCCATATGCTCTTCCAATTCGATACTGATCCATCCAGATACTGATTCCATTCAGACGGGAACACAGCACAGTACACAACCGCGATAAGCCATTAGGGACGACTAAGGGAGGCGGATTATTCCTTAAAAGCATAAAAAAATCCAGAAAAAATTGAATTACATCACAATTTATTCTCAATAATGGTATTTTTAGCATATTTTTCCACCAACCCTACCATTCCCCGTAGATTCGCGTAACTCACAGATGAGAATTTCATCAATATTTAAGCCAATTTCTCGTGGTTAAATTGGCAAAATTCACGGCGAAATTACGCTCCACAGGTAGTAATAATAGCTCGCAATGATTATAGTGTGCCCAACTCCATAGGTAATTTAAGAAAAGATGTTTCAAGATAACCCACTACTCGCTCAGCTTAAGCAGCAAATCCAAGAAAACCTGCCTAAAAAAGAAGGCTCAATAAAAGCCACAGATAAAGGCTTTGGCTTTTTGGAAGTGGACAGTAAGACGAGCTTCTTCATCCCGCCTGCGTACATGAAAAAGTGCATGCACGGTGACAAAGTCATCGCCATTATCCGCACCGAAAATGAACGCGAAGTTGCAGAGCCACAAGAGCTGCTAGAACAAGCCGTGACTCGCTTTATTGGTCGAGTAAAAATGTTCAAAGGCAAGCTCAACGTAGCACCTGATCACCCACAGCTTAAAAAGCTATCTCTTAAAGCGAAACTAAAGAAAGGTCTAAAACCTGACGAGTTCGCCGAAGGTGATTGGGTTGTCGCACATCTTATTCGCCACCCTCTAAAAGGCGATAACTCTTTCTTCGTAGAAATTTCTGAAAAAATCACTGACGCGAATGATAAAATTGCGCCTTGGTGGGTAACGCTTGCTCAAAACGATCTACCAAACTCTGAGCCAGCAGGCATCGATAACTGGGAACTGAAAGACGACGCGGAGCTAGAACGCGTAGACATGACTCATGTTCCATTCGTCACTATCGACGGTGAATCGACTAAAGATATGGACGATGCGCTGTACGCGAAGAAAACCGTATCTGGCGATTTCGAACTCACCATCGCTATTGCGGACCCAACCGCTTACATCACACCTGAAGATGAAATGGATAAAGTAGCGCGTGAGCGTGGCTATACTATCTATCTTCCAGGACGCAACATCCCGATGCTACCTCGCGATTTAGCGGACAACCTATGTTCTCTGATTGAAGGTGAAACCCGCCCTGCTATTTGCTGTACCGTAACGGTAAGTAAAGATGGTGTGATTGGCGACGATATTAAATTCTTCGCGGCAAACATCAAATCACATGCACGCCTAGCATACGATCACGTGTCTGATTGGTTAGAAAACGGCAGCTCTGAAGCATGGACGCCATCTGAAGAGATCGCGACCATCGTTCGTGATCTTTATGAGTTCTCTCTTGCTCGCGCTGAATGGCGTGAGAAAAACGCAGTGGTCTTCCCTGATCGTCCTGACTACCGTTTTGAGCTCAGTGAAGATAACGATGTAATCGCTATCCACGCAGACATGCGCCGCAGTGCAAACCGTCTTGTTGAAGAATCCATGATTACCGCAAACATCTGTGCAGGTCGTACATTACGCGATAAATTTGAAACAGGTGTCTTCAATACGCATGCAGGTATCAAGAACGAGAAGATTGAAGAAGTGGTTCAACTTGTCAATCCAGAAGGCCAGTTGGAGTTCACAGCGGAGTCTATTGCTACGCTAGAAGGCTTTGCTGCGTTGCGCCGCTGGTTGGCAGCTCAAGAAACGTCTTATCTAGATAACCGCATTCGTAAGTTCCAAGCATACAGTGAGGTGGGTAATCAGCCTCTGCCTCATTACGCAATGGGTTTAGACATCTATGCAACTTGGACATCACCAATTCGTAAATACGGTGATATGATCAACCACCGTATGTTGAAGGCCGTCATCCTTGGTAAAGAACCCGTACAAAAACCAGATGACCAAGTAGGCGAAGAGCTAGCTCTACATCGTAAACATCATAAAATCGCTGAGCGAAATGTCTCAGATTGGCTATATGCACGCACGCTTGCTGATGAGCCGAGTAAGAAAACTTGTTTCACAGGTGAGATTTTCGATATTAATCGTGCAGGCGCACGTGTCCGACTTCTCGAAAATGGCGCAGCAGCCTTTATTCCTGGTGCACTAATTCTTGATAATAAAGAAAGAATTGAGTGCAATGGCGACAACGGTACCATCTCTATCGATAAAGAGGTCGTATACAAACTTGGGGATACATTGGAAATTGTCCTTACGGACGTAAACCAAGAAAACCGCAGTTTAGTTGCAAAGCCAACCCAGGTATTCGCTGAACAACCAGCAGCACAAACAGAACAGACTGTAAGTGAGTAATACCGAATGAAGTTAAAAGGCGCTCTATTGAGCGCCTTTTTTATTTGTTATGTAAAACGATAAGAAAGAGTATGCCGAACATTGAGATCATTCGCTTTAATCACTTCACTGCGCGCAAAAGTGAGCGTTACACTGCAACACATAATGGGTTATATATTGTTGAAGAAGGTGCCCTATTAGTTCATCAACCTAATGGCGAGCAATTTGAACTTAAAGCCGGAGATTTCACACTCTATAACTCCGCAGATCTGAGCAGTGCAGAAGCCGTCTCTAGTGACGGAGGCTTTAAAGCACTGGCTTTAGTCTTCAATCCAAATATATTCTGTGACTTTAAGAAAGCGCACCCGATGCTACGTTCCAAAACGGAAGAAAGGCGCTTCTATCCTTTTTCAACGCAATCCAGTAGCGAAGTAGCACAATTGAAGGACATGTTGGTTAAGTTAGCGAGTCGCAATGCTCCAGACTACACACAAAGCCATATCGCAATGGCATTGCTGTCGTTGATGGTTGAGGTAGAGCCAAACATCCTATCTATCATAGATGATGCAAGTAGCCTGAGCGACTCTCAAAAAGCCATTAAGTACATTGAGGGTAATATTGAAAAAGACATCACGCTAGAAGGCTTAGCGGCTCATATGAGCATGTCCATCGCAACCTTAAAACGTCGCCTCGCCGCAGATGATCTTTCGTTTTCTCAGATATTAAAGGTGAAACGGATAAACTTCGCAGCAACCCAACTGCGCAAGTCAGAAAAATCAATAACAGAAATAGCGTTTGAGTCTGGCTTTAAAAGTGCAGCGCATTTCAGTACAGCATTTAAATCCGTTTACAACATGACCCCCAAAGACTTTAGAAACCAAGTTGTTAGGCCTAAAGTATAAATCATGTCGGCATTCGCATCCGTTGGGCTCGCCCTATTCCCAAAAACACGCTTGAGGATCGCGCTCCAACTCGTTGAGTAAGTCCTCAAGCATTCGGCTAAATGGAAGTGGCTTATAAGGCACCCACCTTAACAGCTCGTTGTGATATGTGGGAACATAGAAATACCAAAGTTGGTTTTCCTCATCAAACATGATCTTCGCGACGGGAGAAGTATACTCGCTATGCTGGGAGTCGAGGAGAAAATGCGCCCGATGAAGCTCAACGCCATTTTCTACTAGCTCATAGAGGCACTTGCCCTGTTCGACAGGCAAGTTAGCATTACGCGCAGAGCAGAGCGATTGAACTGATTTGTATAAACGACTTGTCGCCATTTGGGACACTGACATCAACGTTCTCCCGATGGATGATAGTTAGAGCTGTCGATCCTAGTATATAACCTTTACATCATCACCGATGGTAGTTATCTACCTAACTCAAGTATAAGATAGCTATATTATCATTTGCCCAGATTATCATCTCAGTCCACTTGGAAACGCTAGCTCCATCACCTCTTGACTAGAAACAATTCCCCTGTTTAGCGCTAACAGTTCACAAAAGTGTAACCTGAACGCAATATCATAAACTCTGCTTTATCCCGTATATGGAGTTTAATATGTTACGTTTTACTGTGGCGACGTTATTGGCCATAGCAGTCTCCCTCCCTACCATTGCAAAAGAAATCAACATCTCGGGTTCAACGTCGGTTGCTCGTGTGATGGATGTACTTGCTGAGGAATACAACAAAACACACCCAGACGATTACGTTGCTGTTCAGGGCATTGGTTCGAGTGCTGGTATCACCATGGTCAATAAAGGAGTAGCCGAAATAGGCATGAGCTCTCGCTATCTGACTGAAAGCGAAAAAGGTGAAGATCTCAATGTATACCCTATCGCTTATGATGGCCTCGCTGTTGTTGTAAACCGTACCAACTCTGTAGAAAACCTTTCTCAGCAACAGCTGTTTGATATTTACAAAGGTAAGATTAAGAATTGGAAAGAGGTCGGGGGCGCAGATCAGCCTATCGCGGTGGTTACTAGAGAAGCGTCTTCAGGTTCACGTTACAGCTTCGAAAGCTTGCTGGGACTGACCAAAATCGTTAATGATCGCCTTGTCTCGGATATCAGCCCAAACAACTTGGTTGTAAACAGCAACAGCATGGTAAAAACCATTGTTAACCATAACACTCGCGCCATTGGTTTTATCTCTGTAGGGTCAGTAGATCGCTCGATCAAGGCGATTCAGTTAGATGGTATTGACCCAACCTCGACAAACATTAGCAATCATAAGTACAAGTTGGCGCGACCATTCCTAGTGCTATACAAAGTAGATAAGATTAGCGATGCAGGTAAAGGTTTTATCGCTTTCCTTCGTTCAGAGCAGGGACAAAAAGCGATTGCAGATTACGGTTATACGCCAGTAAAAAACTTTAATCAGTAAAAATGAAAAAGAGAGCACCCTGATGCTCTCTTTTACTATGTCGTGTTCTATCCGGTTTCGGAATTAGAAATGCAGTTGAATTACAGAGACCACAACCGCACCAGGTCGACGAATACCTTCAATTTCCACTTTAATTTCGCGCTCAATCTCCAAACCTTTTTTGATTGGCGTTACTTTTGTTAACGTGCTGACTGCACGAACATTATTGCCTGCTTTGACAGGGTAAGGGAAACGGACTTGGTTTAAACCCAAGTTAACTACCATTTTAGCTGTTGGGAACATTGGCTTTTCTGGATCGACTGAATCCGTCAGTTTAGGCAGCAATGCTAATGTTAAAAAGCCATGAGCGATAGTTGTCTTAAATGGAGATTCAGTTGAAGCACGCTCTGGATCAGTATGAATCCATTGCATGTCTTCCGTTACCGCACCAAATTGGTTAATACGTTCTTGAGACACATGAACCCAATCACCAGTGTGAATAACTTCGCCAATTTTTTCACTTAACTCGTCATAAAGCTTTTGAGCCTCAGGTGCCATTACGATCGGTGCAGGTTGAGGTGCAACTTCTTCGTTGACGGCTGGCTGCTGGTGATCACGAACTTTTGAGAAAAGAAAGCTATTTTGAGCTTTCCCCAAAAAGTCACTCCAATAATCGCGTAACGTTGGAGACATCCAATTCATAAACTCGGATTGATGAGCAGAAATCGCATCAACTTTGTCTTTAAATAGATTTGTGACCTTCATAAACACCCTTAAGAATTCTAAGCACAACTGGCTATACCAGTTAATTTTGAATTAGTTCACAAAGTCTTGCAAATACTTTCGGGCGAACACATGTACCCTAAAAGCATGTTATGTCTTATATATCAGCAAGATAACAATAAAACACCATTTTATTGACGTGCGCCAATATAAAGTAAAAACTCTATAAATTGGTACTTTTTGTCCCTTTTTCACTCCGTTTTCAAACTGTCCAACATCACATCAGTGATCATAAAACAAGCAAACAGTACTTCTATTATAATTCAGCACTTTACAAGTCGGACTATGCTCCTTATTATACCGCCCACAACGGAGAGATGGCTGAGTGGTTGAAAGCACCGGTCTTGAAAACCGGCATACGTTAATAGCGTATCTAGGGTTCAAATCCCTATCTCTCCGCCACTTATTTAGAGAGCTCGCATTTATTGCGAGCTTTCGTCGTTTTAGCTCTTAAAAAACGAGATTTAGAAATCCTCGCTCGTAAACGAATCCGGCACTTCAATATATTCCAGTTAAAAGCCCGCTAATGTTTAGCGGGCTTTTAACTTCGATTTTCTAAAGTTTAAGCAAACTTCTTAATCATTTCAGACAGGTCATTGGTGCAATTTTGCACTTTGGTGTTCATATGATTCGTTTCAGTCATCAGTTCATACGATTCACTGTACTTTAAATTAAGCGACTGGATGTTTTCATTTATTTCATCCGTTACATAAACCTGCTCTTCTATCGCGACCGCAATTTGTTGGTTTCGTTCGACGACGTCCTGAACAAGGGATTCCAGTTGTTGAATGCTATCCAAAGCAGTACCTAACAATGTTACCGTTCCGGTCGACATTTCGTTACCTTTCTCTAACGCTGAAACCGCTGATTTGCTCCCATTTTGAATCCCTTCAATGGCCGATTTAATCTCTGTTGTCGATTCCTGAGTTCTTTTAGCTAAGGTTCTCACTTCATCTGCTACAACGGCAAACCCTCTGCCTTGTTCGCCTGCCCTCGCGGCTTCAATTGCAGCGTTCAACGCTAATAAATTAGTTTGTTCGGCAATATCATTGATGACTTCAACAACGGTTCCAATTTGCTCGGTTTGTTGGTTCAAACGTATGACCACTTTAGATATTTCGCCGAGCTCATCAACCAACTCTAAAACCGATTGGTTAACATTATCGATAACGCTACGGCTGTCTATCATCGTATTTTGCGCTTCTAACGTAGCCTCGGCGGTCGCTTGAGCATTATTTGATATCTCAGATGAAGATGCTTGCATCTCGTTGACCGCTGTTGCGACCGAGTCAATCTCCACTTTCTGTGCGCTTAAATTCTCCGTCACTTGCTGGCTATTTGTCGCAGCACTGTTAGCACTTGCGCGCGTTTCTTCGCAAGAGTCTTTTACAGACACGCCAACGCGCCCCAATAGCGCATTGGCAAATTGCTTACGCATCTTCATACCCAGCTCAATCTCAGCCAGATCGTTGATTCTTCCGCAATAAATATATTCCATGAGTGGATTGTTGAAGTCTTGCCTAGCCTGTTTAGCGAGCTTTTCAACTGGTCTGGTTAATACATAAATAGAGAAAACGGAAAGTAACGCAACAACGCTAAACGCTATCACTGGTGATTGATTCATTTGTAGAATGAGTAAGCCAAGAAGGTTTGAAATTAAAAGGAAGAAGGCCGATCTCATCCACAAACGTGTACGAGGAAGATACATTTTCCACGGCTTACGATTATTTCGAAGCTTCGAATACGCTTTTTCCGCTCGCTGGATGTGTATACGCTCAGGTTTAAATCTCACTGATTGGTATTCCACAACTTCACCATTAGATTTTATAGGAGAAGCAAACGCGTCAACCCAATAATAGCCGCCGTTTTTACGTCGATTTTTGACCATTCCCATCCAGTGTTTGCCAGTTTTCAGGTGAGTCCATAAATCTTTAAAAGCCTGTTTTGGCATATCAGGATGACGCACAACATTGTGGGGTTTACCGATAAGCTCCCCTTCATCAAACCCCGCTACTTCATTAAAGTTTTCACTGGCATATTTGATGTAACTGGAGGTATCGGTAATGGAAACTAGGCTGTAACTCGAAGGGTAATCGTATTCCGTTTCACTCATAAACATGTGTCCTTACATTGATTAATTAACAAACGGCAAATATGAATTTATCGGCATAACATTTACATGCATAATGATAGATTGATTCAAAAATAAAACAAAATTATTGACAAGCTTACTTGTTACTTAATGACTCTAGTCGCATTTTTATCCTCTAATACAAGGCTTCGTTGATATGCACAAGACTGAGCACTGTTCAAAATTAATACACAAAAGCGCTTCCGTACTGAGTTCGTAAATTGTTATAAGTAATCCACTAAAACGAAAACAAGGAAGACAAACACAATGACTATTCACTTTCGTCAGCTTGCAGCTAAGAGAAACACGACACACTTGTTTATTGACGATTGGAAAATTAACACTCAGCAGTCTTGGGGGATATTCAGCGCGGATGGAGATATTGGCTCTCTGCTTGGAGACCTTATTTGTGATGAAATGTCACCAAATAGTGGGGAAATTGAGCTAAATGGGCTATCCGTTGCGCAAGTGTCGTTATCAGAGCAACAGCGATTACTGGAAAGAGAATTAGAAAAAGATGATACGGATTTTCTTGATCGTATCGACCAAGGAAGCACTGTTTATTCATTAATCCTAGAACAGAGCCAAGACACTAACTTAACTGAACAGCTAGTTAATGATCTCGACCTAAGTCATCTTAGAGATAGTGGCTTCCGTGTTCTCTCTACCGGAGAAACCAGAAGAGTAATGCTCGCCCGAGCTTTAGCCACACAACCTGACTTAGTATTACTCGATAATCCATTTACTGGCTTAGATATTGCGCACCGAGCTGCTCTCGCTCGCTATTTACACTCGCTTTCTCAAAATGTGCAACTACTCATAACCTTCTCTCGCGAATCTGACATGCCTGAGTGGATCAATAGCATCGCGCTTTTCAGTGCAGGAAAGCTTGATAGTACAATGGATAAGTCCAGTTGGGATAATCATCCAATCATTGGACAAATTAAATCTCAGTCAGAACAACAGAGTGAAGAAATGATGAGCTTGATACGTCAGCATCAGCACTCGACACCATTCAACAACCCAATATTTGAACTAAAGAATGGGGCTGTTGAATATACCGATAAGAAGATTTTTACTGGCTTGAACTGGCGCATAGACAAGGGCCAACATTGGCAGGTCAAAGGTCCAAATGGTTGTGGAAAGAGTACCTTACTTGGATTGATCTTTGGCGATCATCCGCAATGCTACAGCAATGACATTGATATTTTTGGTAAAAAGCGTGGTACTGGCGAGACAATCTGGGAAATTAAGCAGCATATCGGTATGGTGTCTTCAGCGCTACACCTCCAATATCGAGTCAATTGCAGCGCATTAGAAGTCATTTTGTCAGGATTTTACGATTCGATTGGGTTGTATAACCAGCCAACTCGCAAAGAGATGAATATTGCAAACGAGTGGCTCGATATCTTACATATGAGCCAGTACAAAAAAACCTCATTCAAGCAATTAGAGTACGGTCAGCAGCGACTATTACTGATTGCAAGAGCCATCGTGAAACAACCCACATTATTGATTTTGGACGAGCCGTATCAAGGGTTAGATTTTTTGGGTAGACGGTTAGTTAAGAACACACTTGAGCTCATCGCTAGAGAGAATTTAAGCCAACTATTGTATGTGTCTCACTACCAAGAAGACCGCTTAGATAGCATCAAAAATGAGTTAGAGTTTGTGTTTGATGAAAATGCTCAGTGTTATAGAGCTAACGTCTACCAATCATAATGACTTCGCTGCGCAAGCTGCTCATAAGGTAATGGTTTGGAGTACAGGTATCCCTGATGATATCTCACTCCCATCTTCTTTAAGTGTTCAGCTTGCGCTATGGTTTCCACGCCTTCAGCGATCAATTGTACTTGTAATTCTTCCGCGAAGTGAACCATCGCTTTTAAGACAGAAGCACTAAGGCTAGGAATACCAATAGTTTCGACAAAGCACTTATCGATTTTTAAGTAATCTATGCGCATGTGCTGTAGAAATGCTAACGAGGTTTGGCCAGTTCCAAAATCATCGATCAGCACATCAATACCATGCACTCGCAGCGCTGCAATGCATTTTCTCGCCTCTGAATCAATGAGCTGACGCTCCGTTATCTCTACCCCTAATGAGACTTTGTTTCGGCTCAACTGTCTGTCGAGCAATTGAATTTTTCTGATCGCGTTTGGTCCGACTAAATAACCAGGCGGCACGTTAATACCAAGGTGGACAGGCTGATCAAAGCCTAATTTACTGAAGTCCTCTGCCGCTTTATCCAGAACGAAATCAGTAAGTAAAAAAACCAATCCACTTTGCTCTGCCGCAGGGACAAACTCATCCGGAGAAATGAACCCCTTACTTTGATGCTCCCATCGCACTAGCGCTTCAAACCCGAATAACTGGCCGGTATCAACGTTAACTTGCGGTTGGTAATACAGGGTCAACTCTCCTCTTTTTATCGCTCTTTTAAGATCCAGTATCAAATTGCGATGGGGATCAATAAACTTATTCAACGCATACAAGCAAAGGTAGATAACGAAAATAATTGGAATTGAGTACAAAAAATAGGAAAGTGTTCTCTGTTTGACGAAAAGATCGCTGGCTTCGCTCAAAGCTTCATACTCAAACATTTGCGACGATTTGATACCGATAGGATTACTTCCCGCTCTTAATGCTCCTTCAGGTGAAACTTGATCATGGATAAACAGCGCAGAGCGTTTTAGGCGTAAATCGTTGTTAAACCCTATTGTTGCATTAAAGTAGTCATGATCGATAATCGTTACGGCTTGATAACCCCGCTCTCCCTCCGTTACCACAAGCAAGAACTGATCGTACAAGCTATCAACACTACCAAACGCTAGCGTTTGTCCCTTAGGAAAGGTGATGTGCTCAGCTAACGGTTTAGAGATACTTCCCAATTTCGAAGAACAAGTAATGACTCCCTCTTTCACAATGAGCATTTCTTCAATATCTCGTTCAAACATTAAGCTTTGCTGGAGCTCTTCACATCGTTCAGGGTGTAGCAACGCCGTGCGGTTTTCTGTCTCTATTTGGAATAAAATTTCATCTGCAATTTGCACATTTTTTTCTAATAAATGATTGAGATTGTTTTGCACGCTTTCACGAGCTAAATACAAAACCTCTCCAATAACCAAGGGAATAGGCAGAAGAAAAATGATGGCTTTTTTAAAAATCGCCTTATTCAGCATATAAAAGTAACCTTTTATAAAACCGATTTACTGAGATGGTACCTCGATTCCGATACCCGCTAGCAACTCACGTTTTTTAACATTATTTGTTTGGATTAACTCAGTATGCGAAACGCTGAGTAATACCGCAAACTAAACAATGTCTTATTCACTCCTGTTCCAATTTAGTATCAAGCGCCTCAAACCTGAGACTTTAATTCGACACCATGTTATGTCTATCGGTACTTGCGAAATTCTTTACCTGTCTGTTTCTCATCATGTAAGAATTACCCATTAAAATTATTTTTCTTTTCTCAGTGATTAAGAATTATATTTGTCGTAACTCCTACAACACGTTACAACACTCTCATGACGACAAACAAAGCTAATGCTAACCAGGTAAACGAAAAATCACTGCAGTTGTTAATGCAAGTTGCAGTTAGTCCGTTCCCAGTTTCGGCGAAAACGCTAAGCGAGCAATTGAACGTTCCTTTAAGCAGCCTTTACCGACACTTAAAACTGCTTAAAGAGTGGAATTTGATCGAAGAAAGCGTTCACGACAAGACATTTGTCGTTGGTCCGGCGGCATTATTACTCATGCACAGCTATGAGACCGCGCAACATGGGCTCGACATGGTCGAAACCATACTGGCTAGGTTGGTACAACAAACCGGGGAAATGGCCGCTTATATGGTACCAGCGGGTTATCGTGCGCTTTGTGTCAGACAGAAAGAAAGTATGCAGGCGCTGCGTTGCAGCTTCGTCCAGGGTCAAAGTCAACCTCTGCTGCGCGGTGCCTCATCTAAAGTGATGCTCGCTTTTATGCCTCAAAGTCGATGCGAGAAAATCTTGAGATACTTTAATCAAGATCACCGACGCGACGAGTGGGAAAAAGAGCTCACAACCATCCGTAAACACGGATATGCCGTCAGTACTTCTGAGATTGACCCTGGTGTTTCAGGTATTAGCGCACCGGTAATGAAAGGAAGCAAACTGATTGGCGCAGTCTCGGTGATGGCTCCGGCCCACCGAGTCGAAAAGGATAAGCAGCGCATTATTTTACATGTACTGCAAGCGGCAAGGGCACTACCACCAGAAAGGTAATTCATCATGTTAAGCTTTTTCAAACGCTATAAACTCCACCACACCGTGAAACAGCCGCAGCATTACCCTTTTTCTTTTATGACAGTGTGTGAGTATTTGCCACCCATGTCTAAGGGCGCGTTTGAATTAGCTGATCAAAGTTTGGAAAATGCTAGTGATTGGCTTTACCAACAACATGATCACGAAACTGCTGAAAACTATGGGCACTTCAACCACGACAAACTGGAGAATGGCGAGTTTCAGGAAGCGTTAAGTCTTTCGCTTTCTCGTCACTCAATTCCGGTTTTAGTCACTAACTGTACCGAGGCAATCTTGTCCATGTTACCTGTGGTCGTATCCTATCGAGACGAAGTGGGTGTCGTAAATATCGGGCATAACATGAACTTGAAACCGACACTTGAGCCACGCTTAGGCTCTGCATTCCATTTTGCTCTTTCTCGCTATCAAAACGTACGATTGTTTTTTGCTGGCGTCAGTGAGCAAGAGACGAAGCAGGAAACGTGGGAATACGCGGAAGATCAAGGTTGTGATTGGGTGACCGAGAAAGAGTTTTCTTTTCGTCATCGCAATAACGTTAAGCAACAGATCGGCAATTACCTAGACCACTGCGACCAAATAATCATTAGCATCGACCTTGGATCTCTAAAAACCAAAAACAGCCTTGATGGCGCGTCAGAAATCGATATCCAAATGGTTCTACGCACGATTAGGCAATGTTTGGTTGCAGGTAAAGTGCGAGCAATTCAGCTCGTTGGCGATCGAGATTGTCTGGTGTATTCGAGACAAACGAAAGCCATACTAGAAGAGTTATATCAGATGGCCCCACTCATCGTTCACGCTGCCTAGCGTTATAAACATTCAGAATCAGGATCGCGTCCTTCCTGATTCTGAACCAACATGCTTACTTATTATCCTTAACTAACAAATAGTTACACATATAAATCGACACACATCACACTTACCTCTTGAACTAACCTGACACTTACGTTGTAATAAGGCCGCTAAACTTTGGTATGACATACGAAATAAAAAA
Source organism: Vibrio sp. Vb1026 (assembly GCF_033338745.1). Taxonomy (NCBI): domain Bacteria; kingdom Pseudomonadati; phylum Pseudomonadota; class Gammaproteobacteria; order Vibrionales; family Vibrionaceae; genus Vibrio; species Vibrio sp. Vb1026. The sequence goes on along the minus strand of NZ_JAWOTH010000001.1, from coordinate 760,103 downwards.
TAACCAAAGTTCAATAACTAAGCGGCTTCAAAACAAAAAAGTACCGCAGCTATTCCAATTTCAGTGAGCATTTGCTCACGCTCGCTTGATGCCATCTTGTTCCACTCATTAGGACATTTGATGATGCGTCTTTGCAGTATTTTCACTGCGGTTCTTTTTTTACCGCTAACCTCACACGCCACCACTTATGACGTAAAAGATCTATCTGAGTTAGGTCAACTTTGCTCACACAAGAGTTTTAGTATCGAAAGCGATGGCACGACTTATCGCTGTACAGGGAAACTAGTCCTACCCGCTGGTGATAAAATTGTCTCCTCATTACCGGAAAAAGAGATAACGTTAAAAGCAGATTATGGAATTGTGTTAGAGGGGAATAATACGATTGGTGAACCCAATAAACGTATCTCTCTACACGCCCTCGCTACCGGATTAACGGTTAACAATGAGAAAGCATCAAACCTCGACGATTACCAAAACAAACACACTGTCATCTATGGTGATCTTCTATCGGCTTATCCAACAAAGCTGCATAACGTTCTCATAGACGGGAATATTAAGCTAACAGGTTCGACACTTCACATTGATGGAACGTACAACACCATTATTGGTGACATTTTGACTCACAGCACGACCAATATATTTAATACAAACATCTGTGGTAAGGTCGAATCACAAGGCGAAACACTACACCTAAAAACAAACCATCCTTTACAAGACCATTTTGTCGTCGGTGATGTTTCTGCGCACAACTCTCTGATTATAAAAGATATGTCGATCTATGGTACGGCTGAATCTGTAGGATCGTCAGCTACATTAAGTGGCTCATTCTATAGTTCCACCGCAGCAATTAAATACTTCCAAACATTGAACTTCAACAACGCTCCAAATCAGCCTAGTCAAGTTTGTGGTGAAATCCAACAAACGCCAGGAAGTGCACAAACGAAAGCACAAGACAACAAATACACGCAATACTGTGGATTGGGCGAGGCTGATTGTCACTACTCTTCCCAAGTCTGTCCAATCACCCCTCAAGATGTTCCGAATTGCAGCATGCAGCCTCCATCGGAGAACGACTTAAACCTCAGCGTCACACCATCGGACGACATGGCACTGATGTGCGGCGACGATCTTCCGCAATTTACAGCAACAACAACCAATAATGGAGAAGTTGTAAGCGCAGAAGTCAGTGCTGTCCTATCACACCCTGACTTGTTCACTTTAGAGGTGGTTAAAGGTCAGCAGACATTAGGAGCCAACCAATTTATATCAGACGATAATGGTGAACTTGTTGTTCGAGTGGTTCCGAATAATATTGATACGATCTCGTTAGATACCAACTACACACTAACTTTCACTATGGCAGAAGACACGAGCAAGCATCAAACTGTTCGCTTTATGTTTACGCCATTTATGTTTGAGGCCTACTCAAAGACAAAAAGCACCGCTTTAAATGAAATACGCGTTATTGCAGGTAAGCCAGAAAACGTGCATACGCGATTACTTGCTTGTGCCATCACCGGCGAACCTGTAGTAGCAAGCAACTACAATGGTACGCCTAAAGTTTTTCATCCATTGGTTCAACCATTAGGAGGAAGTGAAGGAAACTTTAGCTATTCAGCAGAATTTGAAGATGGCTTGTCTGAACATGGCCTTATCACGAACGAATCCGGCATATTTGAAGTGACATTGTCCGATCATTTTGAATGTGAGGGATTTGAAGAGTGCCCAGAAGAAGGCAAAGTGGAAGTGAAAGGAACATTTAATGTGCACTCGCGACCATGGACACTGGCTATCTGTGACAACCAACGTGCTTTGCCTTCTGGTACCTCTGAACAAGGAGAAGGGTTTCTTGCTGCCGGAGAACTTTTCTCTCTAACGGTGAAACCAATCATTTGGCAACCTGACGGCTCTATAAGTGGGTCTGTTGAATCAGCACGCTATTGTGATGCTTCTATCACCCGTAATTTTACGCTTGATGACGCTCCAGCAGCATCGGTTGTCTTGTCGAGTGAGCAACATACGCCATCAGAGACAGCGAACCAAACCTCAAAATTGCTAAAAAGTAGTGACTCACTGGCTCAGGCGCATAATTCAGCCAAGAATGATCAATTCGTCTTTAATGGATTATATTGGGAAGAAGTCGGGAGCTTGAGAGTAAAAGCAAACCTAGAAAGTAAATATCTAGGTATGACTGTAAACGAAGGCTATCGTTACGTTGGTCGTTTTTACCCAAAATATTTTCAAGTGCAAGACCAAGAATGGCACAACCCACATGGCCAAACTTTTGCTTACATGAATCAACCTTTTGAGAAAGTCACTTACGATGTTGTCGCACTCAATGCGCATAAGGAAAACGTGAAGAATTACGTCCACTTTTCGTCTAACCTTCAACAACATTTCGATTTAGGCGAGCTAAGCTCATACTCCGATCGGTTTTTGCCGCCTAAGCCTAAGAAGGTAGAATGGAAACCACTGGGTAACGCGAGTGTTGGAACGTTTGTGATCGAGAAGCCGTCGACCAATGCGACTTGTAACAATAGCCCATGTTGGAAAAAGAACACGACAGATAAACAATACCCTGATGGCCCATTTAATAAAGGGACTAACAGTGACAGCAGCAAAATAGGTATAGTCACGACTAAAGCCGTTGATGAGGTAAACTTCTTCGACGATAGCGAAGTGCTCACAAAACAACCAGACATTCGATTCGGTCGTTTGAACTTTCAAGATGTAGGTGGCAACCAAGGCATGGTGATCAAAGTGCCACTTGATGTGGAAATTTGGCAAAACGGTCGATTTACGACTAACTTCGATGACAGCTCAACAACGGCGAATGGTGAATATTACTTCAGCACGCCAATTTGGTCTCATGCGCCAGCAAACAACGCCCTGCTTTCTGGCGTTGGAACGATGAGTATTGGCAGAATGACCGATATCGTTGCAAGCCAAATTGACTCAGCGCGAGAGCAAATACAATTCCACCTAGATTTAGACAGCTCAGGCAATCGCATCCCTTGGCTGAAATACGACTGGGATAACACGACAAGTGAAGAGGAAAATCCACCTGTTACAGTTACGTTTGGTATTCACCGAGGAAACGATCGCATTATTTATCGTGGTGAACCCAATATGCTTGGCCTAAATTAACGCGAAACGGCAAACAAAAAGAGCCCCTCAATTGAGGGGCTCTTTTCATCACAAACTGATGTAATTTACTTTGCGCCACGACGCGCTTTCAGGCGCTTCACCATAGCAAGACGACGCTCTGCCGACCCTTGGTCTGTTGCCGACTGGTTCGGATTATTACGACGACCTTGACGATTCTTGAATGCTGGTTTTGAGTGCAGCTTTTCAATGTAAGATTCACGCTGTTTTGGTTCATAGCCAGCAAGCTCAATACGGCGAATTCGCTGCTGGATTAGATTTTCAACCTGAACAACCGTGAGTTCTTCATCTCGATTTACAAATGAAACGGCATGACCTTGTTTACCTGCACGGCCTGTACGACCAATTCGGTGAACGTAATCTTCCGCTAGGAAAGGCATGTCATAGTTCACAACGTGAGGTAAATCTTCAATATCTAGACCTCGAGCAGCGACATCGGTAGCCACCATGACACGTGCTTTACCGGACTTGAACTCTTCTAACGCACGACGACGAGCACTTTGAGCACGGTCACCATGACAAACCACCGCTTTGATACCATCAAGTTTCAGCTCTTTTACCACTTCGTTTGCGGTCTCTTTGTAGTTCACAAATACCAACACTTGTTTCCAGTTCTTACGACCAATCAGCTCCGAAAGCAGTTCCGTTTTTCGCTCTTGATCAACTGGATACAACACGTGAGCAACTGTCTGTGCTGTCGTATTCGCTCGCTCAACTTCAATACGCTTAGGCTTACGCAGGATATCTTTTGCTAACAGATTTAGTTGGCTCGAAGTCGTTGCAGAAAACATCATAATTTGCGGATCAGTATCCACATCTAGCATGATCTTACGAACTGCATGAATAAAGCCCATATCCAAGATACGGTCTGCTTCATCAAACACCAAAAACTCTAAGTGTGCCACCGAGACATTACCTTGTTCGATGTGTTCTTCCAATCGACCAGGTGTAGCCACAAGGATATCAACACCATTTTCCAGTGCCGCAACCTGAGAAGACATTTTACGGCCACCGAAAATCGCCGCCACCGACAGATTGGTGTACTTCGTGTAAGCTTTGATGTTGTCAGCAATTTGTTCAGCAAGCTCGCGAGTTGGAGCCAAGATAAGTGCACGAGCAGTCTTACGAGAAGCGCTACGGTTACTGTCTAACAACTGCTGAATCATAGGCAGAGAAAACGCAGCCGTTTTACCAGTACCTGTTTGTGCTGTAGCGAAAATATCATGGCCTTTGCGAGCCATTGGAATCGCCTTCTGTTGAATTGGCGTTAACTTTTCATAACCGCATTCTGCCAGTGCTTTAACCACTTCTGGCGCAAAACCTTGAGATGAAAATGACATTGAGCGTATTCCTTAAACAAACCACTAAAAATAGCTTTAAAAATTTAGCCGTGCACTATACCCGAATTTGAGTGATTTATCTCACTTTTCTCATTGAAACGCTACAAAAGCAAAAACGGCGAACACAGACAGATTGCTGGCTCACCGTTTCCGTTTAACATTTGTTCGATTTAACGCTTGATGCCAGACAACTGAAGGAGAATTTGCTCAAGTTCATCCCATGGCAACAGCTGAGAATCTATCACTTCTAATCGTGATTCAAACCCTTCTAAGCTGATTTCATTCACCGACACGACTCGGTTGGCAACATTAAACGCGTAACACCCCTGATCCGTGTTGACCACCGCTTTAACACGTTCAGCCGTTAAGTCCGAAAGCATTGAGAAGAGTTTATCAAAATCAAACGTGTACTCTGCCCCAAACAACCACCCGCAACTAAAATACCCTTGCCCTTTGTTCTCTTTACGCACAAAGGCTTCACCTGGCGGCAACTGGAATTGAGGCTCTTGGTGAGCATGGTCATGATGATGTGACTCGATATGGGAAGGAGCGCTGCCGTAAACCCGTTCGATATCCAAGACTTCTATCGGTAACTCACCATCATGAATAAGCTTACTGAATACTTTTGAGGGAGATTGGTCCGTCACCCAGTCATTAAACACATCAATGTCGTGACTGGTACAAAGGTCAACCTTACTGCCTATAACCACATCTGCGCTGTCTAACTGGTCCACGAAATTTTGGTTAGAAAGGTATTTTTCATCACTTAAGTTACGCGGATCAACCAGAGCGATCGTCGCTTTTAGATCAACGTAAGGTTCATACTGCTGTGAGGTAAGCGTCGCGATAACCTGTTTTGGATGACCAAGGCCTGTCGGCTCAATCAATAAACGGTCCGGTTTTTGGCGCAGTAACGCGGTAATACCGACCGACATTGGCACGCCCGCCGTACAACACATACAGCCACCCGGCACTTCTTTAATCAGCGCACCTTGGTCGGTCATCAATGCACCGTCGATGCCAATCTCACCAAATTCATTGACCAAAACCGCCCAGTTTTCGTTTTCCGGTTTGTTCTTCAGTAGATTTAAAATCGTGGTCGTTTTACCGACACCCAAAAATCCGGTCAGTATGTTGGTTGGTACTCGATTTGACATGCTTATCTCCGACACGTTAGTGCATTAATGCTCCAGCAAAGTATACGGAGAATGTGACTCGCTTCAACGCTTTTTATCGCACGCATCAAGCTCATTGCGTGATGCGTTGGAACACATTTTTCGAGCTTGTTTGGGTTGACTTATCAACTCCGAACGCTTCATATCAGACAGGTATCTACTGGTATAAATAACGCAAGTAAAAAACGCGATAATAGCGACTACAATGGGAAGAACTCCGAGTGTGTTTTCGAATTTAAGCGCAGCGATAGCCAATGCGAAAACAACGACAGAGATAAGTGCGATAGACTTACTTTTGTTGCTTTTCATGATAACTCGCCTTTCGTAAGGGTAGCCCCTAATACCTCCTGTATTAGGGGAGTGCCAGTTTGAACAACATCCAACCTGACTATTCAATGCTACTCCTTTCGCTACTTGTGAAATTTGACAAAGCTAACATTTATTACAACATCAAACGATGAACTTATTACTAGCTTTCAGACACTTAGTGGACTGTAAAGCACTTACTAGCAAATCGACCCGCCGCTGACCAATATGTCGTTTTCATTGGCAATACAAACTTGCGCCACCAGCCTTAGCCCTTCGACTATCATCTCCAGAGACATGGAAGGCTGACTGCCATCTACTGCTTGTTCTGGCAATAATGGGATATGAACAAACCCATGACGAATAGGTTTGTCTTTTAGATAATGTTGGATGCCATAAAAAAGGTGGTTACATACAAATGTTCCGGCACTGTTGGAAATCTGGCTAGGTATCCCCTGCTTTTGCAGCGTTTGAACAATACGCTTTATCGGCAGTGTCGAGAAGTAAGCATCAGGAGCATCAGCCACCACGGGTTCATCAATCGGCTGATGACCAGCGTTATCTGGAATACGAAAATCATCGACATTAATTGCGACACGCTCTGGGGTTATCGCGCTACGCCCGGCCGCTTGCCCTACAGTAATCACACAGTCTGGCTGGTGCGCTTCTATTGCTTCAATAACGACTTTCACCGAGTCATATCGAACTACGGGGACTGGGCAAGTAACTATCACACCGCCTTTTATGGCCGCAGCCTCTAATTGCTTGACCGCTTCTAAGGCGGGGTTAATGGCTTCACCACCAAAAGGTTCAAAACCGGTAATCAGGACTTTCTTCATAACAGCCTTTAGGAAAAGAGTTTTACAAATTATTGCACTCCCCTTCACCCCATCCAATAGCAAAAGTATTGATGAGATAAACCAGACAACATTATGTGACTCATGTCTAACCAGAGAGTGTTTTCTGCCTCATTGAATCTAGGCAAGTTCCGGACGATCGAGACTAACTTATTGATGATTAGTGGCAGGGCAAGGTTCTCTCATTACATGACGCACGTAGAAGCTTGGTTTCCACGCTTAACTTAGGTAGAGTACGCGACCGCAATGCAATTCGAAGAGATTGAATACAATGAATATTGATAACCATGTAATCGAAACGATTGAAGAGTTAGAGGCATTTCTGCATTTAGTAGAAAGCGGCGCTCTTGGCCTTGAAGGTGTCACTGGCGTTGCGCTAGCCACCTCTAATACCGATGGTCGTCCATTTGTTGCCGTATTAGGAGAAAAGCACCAATTGCTCCTCGGTCGCTGGGTTTCGCAGCACGTATATGACAATGGTAAAGACATCGTTCGTAACGGCCCAACCAGAAAACACTAAGCGCTCGACGCCACCTATAACATCACGCCGTCTTATACACCAAGCGTATGCTTTGAAAGCAATGCGCTTGGTGTACTCAAAAAATAAAAAAGAAAAGGCTAGCCTTTATTAATTTTGTCGGTATACTGCACACCAGCTCTTACGGAAAGAGCTATTAATGTAATTAAAGATCAAAGTTTCTCTCAGTTCCACATCGAATTCCTCGTTTACGTTCCTGCGACAAAATAGTTATCTCTAAAATCATATAGTAGCACTTGATATTAGCTAAAAATTCAATATTTAAAACAATCAAATATAGAGGTATCTATGTCTAATAAATTAACTGGTTCAGTAAAATGGTTCAACGAAACTAAAGGTTTTGGTTTTATTTCTCAAGACAATGGCGGTGATGACGTATTCGTTCACTTCCGTTCTATTGTTTCTGAAGGCTTCAAAACTCTTACTGAAGGCCAAAAAGTATCGTTCGTTGTTGAACAAGGTAACAAAGGTTTACAAGCTGCTGAAGTAACTGCACTGTAATTCTTTGTGTGGCATCAACGTTGTTGGTGCCACAATCCCCTTCCACTTATTGCCGCCCTTACTATTCTCTATCTAAGTTTATATACCCAAATCACTTATCTCTCCCACACCATCATTAATCACTTTCAATAAAGTCACTTTGGTATACATCTTTAGGTAATCACACGGCGTACCTTGCAATTCCAGTTTGGAACTAAATTAATCTCATTCATATCTGAATCACTTCGCCTCATGCTTTGCTCATAAAAATAAAGTTTATAAAATAAAAGCGATTGGCGAATATAAGAGAAAAAATGAAATTAAATATATCTGCTCAATCAATAAATTCTAATAACTACGAGCACATAATCCCTAGCTGAGACGTTGAGTTAGAGGAACCGAATCGAAGGTCTCATTCCTTTATCAAGTTTCCAAAATGGTGAGTTCGAATTTGATGCAGTCAAACAAAAAATTTCCAGCCAGAGCGCCACGTTTACTTTAGGGACCAAAGTGCACGTGTTGGTTAAAGACGCCGATTCGAGACAAAGAAAGATCATGTTCAACTTAAAAGACGCGGAACACGCGGTAGGTTAGCCTGTTTTAGGTTACTTTCTAATCCATTAATCAAAAATAAAAAATAAGCTTTTAATACCGCAATTAACTTGTGACATTTCGCTGACATCGACTCATTCTAAAACCCTAATATCTGACAAAGGAAACGAATCTAATTTTTGTTTCCAGACACCATCGCAGAGTGTATTTCCAGCACTCTGTTTGCCTCGAGAGGTTCTTATGACAGCCTAGGATCTCTCGAGGCTTTTTTGCACCTATTCAAACCACCTGATTCTACATCCCAACTATTATCCCCTACCCAAGCTGTACTTCTTAACTAGTTCACTAGATCGACAATTGTTATTTAAGCAACTGATCACACAACCTCTTCCAAATTTTGGGTATAAAAGTAGCAATACTTTCGTTAACTAGGATGTAAATAATGAAAAACTCGTTTGATCTCACTATGCCCAACGAAGAAGGATACTTTGGTGAATACGGTGGTAGCTTTGTTCCACCTGAGCTTGAACAAATCATGCATGACATCAACGCAGCTTATGAGGAATGCAGAAAAGATCCTGAATTTAAAGCGGAACTCGCTCGCCTGTATAAGCACTTTGTTGGACGACCTAGCCCAATCTTCCATGCGGAAAACTTGTCTAAAAAATACGGAGCAGACATCTACCTAAAGCGCGAAGACTTAAACCATACTGGCGCACATAAAATTAACCACTGCTTAGGAGAAGCCATTCTCGCTAAAAAGATGGGTAAGAAGAAACTAATTGCAGAAACTGGCGCAGGACAACACGGTGTTGCGCTTGCTACAGCCGCGGCATTGGTTGGCTTGAAATGCGACATTTACATGGGTGAAGTTGATATCGCCAAAGAACATCCGAATGTCGTCCGCATGAGAATCCTTGGTGCTAATGTCATTCCTGCCACTCATGGGCGCAAAACCCTCAAAGAAGCGGTAGATTCTGCATTCGAAGCTTATCTGAAAGATCCTGATACACAGCTTTATGCGATAGGCTCTGTCGTTGGCCCTCACCCATTCCCTAAAATGGTACGAGATTTCCAATCAATTATCGGTAACGAAGCACGAGTTCAATTCAAAGAAATGACCGGCAAGTTACCCAATAATCTCGTCGCATGCGTTGGAGGTGGTTCTAACGCGATGGGGCTATTTACTGCTTTCTTAGAGGATAAACAAGTCGCCATTCACGGCGTTGAACCTGCGGGCCGCTCTTTGCAAAAGGTTGGCGAGCATGCTGCAACACTCACACTCGGTGAGCCAGGTATCATGCACGGATTTAAGTCTTACATGCTTAAAGATGCACAAGGTGAACCTCAGGAAGTGTACTCTGTAGCAAGTGGCTTGGATTACCCATCGGTTGGACCTCAGCATAGTTACTTAAAAGACATTGGCCGTGTCAATTACAGCTCAATCAGTGATGACGAAGCGATTGATGCCTTCTTTGAGCTGTCTCGTGAAGAGGGAATAATCCCTGCTATTGAATCCTCACACGCTGTCGCTTACGCAATTAAACTCGCGCAGCAAGGAGAAACCGGCTCGATTTTGATCAACTTATCAGGCCGTGGTGACAAAGACATTGATTTTGTCGTTGAACACTACGGCGCAAAATACGGCATTGAATCACTCATATAGCCTAGCTCCGTAGCCTAACCCTATATACAAAAAGCTACCTGGTACTAGGTAGCTTTTTGTTTGTGTCTTGTATTTTAAGAAGCAAGTCCTTTTATTCACCAATCCCACTATGCCTTAAAAGCATAATTCGATTAACCGATAAGAGCTGGAATGCCTGGAAGCTGACCAACAATAGCAAGGGAGCCTGCACAAACGATAAACGCAGTGCCAGGAATCAGATATTTATCTTTGCGCGATAGTTCGTTAGCACGCTCATGGTCGCCGATAAGCCCGAGATTATCCAGCAGCATAGTGATTGCCCAACCGAAGACTGGATTAACGAATGCACAGGCAAAAATACAGATACCTGCACTGAGTGAATCTTTATGCTTATGGATCATCTGCATACCCGCTTCAAGGAGTGGTAAGAATACACCCACAATCAAAGCAACGCGCAGAACAGGTTCCCACATTGCTAGATCCATTGGGTAGCCAATTACCGCTGCCGCAATACACATGAAACCCGTCAACAGAGCGCCACCTGGAATAGGACGCTTGGCAATTGCGGCAGGAATCATGTACGTTCCCCAAGAAGAGGCTAGGTTTCCGCCTCCTAAGAGTGAGCCAACCCCCTGACGAACAGATGCTCCGACCATCGTGTCATCGACATCCATGAGTACACCTTTCGCTTCTTTTGGGTAGTTAAGTTCTTGAAACACACGATGGCCGAGATAATCAGGGGACCACATAGCGACTGCCAGTAGAGCAAATGGAGTCACGGCAATAAAGTGCTCTAGGGTTGGCCAGCCTAGCTGCCAGCCTGTATCTTCCCCCCACCAGTAGAATGGACTGAAATTAGGCAGGCCCGGCTCTGTGGTAAAAGCAAACTCAGCGCCCATCAAATAAGCAACAATACCCGCGAGTGCAGAGCACAATGGGATAGCGAGCCAACGTTTATTGATCTTGGCTAAGTAAGCGTAAACCATAACGGTTAGGCCTATGACCACAAACGAAATGTAACCTTGGTCCGTACTTGCAGCCCACGCTTCCGTCTTATTAATTTGCCCGAGCAACCCAACAGCACCAAGGTAGATCAACAACCCTCCTCGAACCCCGATACCAGTCAGAGTCATGAGTTTAGAGCCACCTTTGGTTAAAGCGAGAATTAAACCAAAAACACATACCATCAAACCTAGCGCGAGAGGGTGCCCTCCTGCAGCTGCGATCATAGGAATCAGCGGTATCATTGGGCCATGGGTTCCCGCTAAGTTTGCATTCGGGTTTAGGATGGCAGAAAACAGGATGACGAACAGGGCTCCAGCGATAAGTAATTCGTAACGCACGTTTTCTGCAATGAATTCCGGAGATAAACCAAACTGAGCAGCAAAAGCGGAAACCATGGCAGTGACCATCACCACTTTACCAATGGTTGCTGCTAATGCAGGTACCCAGTCTTCGATTTCAATACTGTAATCACGTGAGGGCAAATGAATTCCCCAGCGACGGAAACTCATGACGGTTAAATCATGATTTAGAAAGTCTTCTCGGTTTTCAAATTCATGCGGTTTTTTGCGCACATCCCTGTAAAAAGTCTTACTTTTGTCAGACATTGAGTCATCCTTTTATGTTTCAACGTTGAACTACGTCAACTAGAGTTTCGCTTGGTAGACAGGCCTTCGACCAATACGAGACAACACCCACATCAAACTTCTAGGCCATACTAAGAAAGCGGCATGAACCAATTTTGATTTTGAGCTTATTAAGCATGTGTTGCTATGGGTAGGAATATTAGACATTAGTAAAAGAACAACAAAAATCTCACTTATTACACAATAATTTAACATCGAGCTAGGACGCTTGAACTTTTATGAGTCATTTTTGAGCAGAGAGCCAAGTAGAGCGGCCAATTCCGATTTATACTTTCAAGGTAGAGAGCACTGTGCTCGCATCCATCGCAAAGTAACTATAGATATCTCTGCATTGTATACTTTGTTAAACTCCGCCCTTTAATGAGTAAGGCCCTTAAAAATGATGACTGACGAAGAGAGAATCGAGCTGCAACAGAACAATCCACTGCACGGGTTAAAGCTAGAGACTATGTTGCAAGAGTTAGTAGATTTTTACGGCTGGGACATTCTAGATACAGCAATGCGTTTTAATTGCTTTAACACTAAGCCTTCGATTGCAAGTAGCGTGAAGTATTTAAAGAAAACCGAATGGGCGAGAGAAAAATTAGAAAACTTTTACCTTTATCGCTTTAAGCGTATGCCACGCGCGAGCGAAGAAGAATACAACTTACCACCAAGAGCTCGTACCTTCCCTCATGGCCTTGAACCTAAAGAGCCAATGCCGCTAACCGTTGACTCTATTCTTAAGTCACAAGCTAAAGCAGCGTCTGCATTTAAAAAGCGTTCACCTCGCGGACGCCCTGCTCATCGCCAATAACACTATCTTGAAAAGCAATAGAGCCCTACTGGTAGCTCCAGCAGGGCTCTATTGTTCTTAAAGGAATGGCTAGAAGCGAAGACTCAAGCTAGTGAGCATTCCCTTTCTCCAGCAACTCCCGTAAGTAAACTCACATGTAGTTTACGTTTTCTATTGATTACGCTTTTTCTTCTTTTTACCTGTACCTGCTGGCTTTGCACGCGGCTTCATCGGTAAAAAGTAGGCTTCACTTTGGTCGTCTTCCACTTCAAAGCCCTCTACCTGCTCACGTTCAAGTTGGAACTTATTTTTCTTTTCTATCACTTTGAAATGGTGATAGTCATCGTAATCGATAAGAGATAGCCCTAGACCCACTTCACCAGCACGACCACTACGCCCGATTCGATGCATATAGTCAGCAGGACTACGCGGAAGATCGAAGTTAATCACCACTGGCAGCTTTTCAATATCAAGGCCACGAGCAGCGATATCGGTGGCAATAAGAACTTGAATCTCGCCAGACTTAAAACCGTCAAGTACACGAGTACGAGCGCCCTGCCCTTTATCACCATGGAAAACTTCAGCAGTAATACCGCGTTTTGACAGTTTTTGAGCTAAATGGTTACAGGCATTCTTAGCATTCACAAAAATCAAAGTCTGTCGCCACTGATGCTGTTTGATTAAGTGCGCGAGTACCGCCGTTTTCTCACCTTTATTTACACTAAACACGCGTTGCACCAAAGTGCTGGCCTCTGCGCTCTGCAACTGAACTTCAACAGGGTCGCGGAGCAAGTGCTGAGACAGCGTCGTGACTTTATCAGGGAAAGTAGCAGAAAATAGCAGCGTCTGTTTCTTCTCTGGCAGTAACGCAAGAATCTTATTGAGTTCTTCGGTAAATCCGAGGCTCAACATACGGTCAGCTTCATCGAGCACGAGCGTTTTTACTTGGTCCAACTTAATCGCGTTACTGGATACCAGATCAAGTAATCGACCCGGCGTAGCTACGATAATGTCACAGCCACCGCGAAGTGCCAGCATTTGTGGGTTCACCGACACACCACCAAATACGGCAACCGTTTTGATCTTATCTCTAAGATGGTATGAGTAAGATTTGACGTTGTATGCCACCTGTGATGCCAACTCACGAGTTGGAACTAAAATCAGGTGAGAAACGAAGTTACCACGGCGATTGTTTGATCCGTCTTGCTGAACAATTTTTTGCAGGATTGGCAGCGAAAAAGCAGCGGTTTTACCAGAACCCGTATTGGCACCACCAATAATATCTTTCCCTTCAAGGATATCAGGAATAGCACGGGATTGAATGGGTGTCGGTTGGCTGTATTCTAACGCTTCTAGTCGCTCGACTAATGTTGGAATCAGGCCAAGATCGGCAAATGTCGCTTGCTGTGTTTTATCTGTCATTACAAAGAGTGGCTCAGTGCTAGTAAAGGCCGTGTATCTTATGCTATTTCGCGTCTGGATGTTAGAGATAATGGCCCAAACAGAAGATTGGTGAAAGAAGCACTATAGGGTTCAGGAACTTCCTTTCACTAACATGAGTTAATGGTTTCGATAACCAATACTCTACGACCAAGATGGTAGCGTTCGCGACGAATCTATTATCCACTTCGAAATTGATTTCAGCTCATTTGAGGCAGAAAGAAGCTAGAAGCACTTGCTTATGTTGGGTGAGTAAATGTATGTAAAAGCCTCAGTACATAAAAACGTACCTAATTTAGGTAAGCTCTGGCAACTATATGCCACGACTCGAAAAGTAACGCGTGGGTGAATCGCCATAGACCCGACGAAACATCGCAATAAAGTTACTGGGTGTCGAATAACCTAAAGCATGTGCAATATCTCCCACCGATTCCCCTCGAGCTATCATTTCTAATGAATGTATTAGCAGTACTTGTTGCCGCCATTCACTAAAACTCATGTTTAACTCACTTCGAATCAATCCCAGCACTCTCTTGGACAAAACCTTCTTAGTTCTATCACTTAAATTAGAGAAATACGGATAACTTTTGGTATCAGAAAGTCGCTTCTTTATATATCCAGTCCGGCTGGGCAGATCAAAAGCCTTTGATGTTAATTTTTAAAGCAAACATCAAAGGGTAAATAGTAATTCATAGGCCCTTTAAGAGTGCACGAATTATTCGATCGCGAAATATACGTAAGATAAACCATGTTATCGCTATCGTCGCTGATACCACAACCAAACTGTCTACAGCCATCACGATGTAGAATAAGCAGCCGACAATAACACCAATCAGCATCGCTACGTTAAATGGAAAAGCGTTACATTTAACTATACCGGATGAGCCTTCTCTTAGCTCTACCTTTAGTCCTTGCAAGTAAAAGAAGAGTAAAGCGCACCCACCGAAAAGACCCAATATTGCTATAATCATTATAACTCCGAAGGATTGATTAGGCCTCTGAGGATCAGTTCTTTTCTCGCATCTTTCATGCCTTTGGTTTGCATTGCATTAAAACCAATAATCATTATCACAAAAGCGCCAAGCATTCGCCCTGACTCACCTACAAGTCGCTTTCTTAATCCCAATTCTTTCGCTGTCTCTAGCACCTTATTCGAACTAGCGATACTCGTTAGACCTTTGGTCACTGTTGTTTTCATTCCTTCATTAAAAACAGAATATGCGCCAGCGGCTAACACTCCGACTGAAATCGTTGGAACATCAAAGCCAAGGCTACTGAGTAAGTCAGAGATTTTCTTGTTTGAATTATAATAACTTTTTAACTCAGAATCACTTAGTGACCAGCAGAACCAGTATGGATTTGCGACAATTTGGCCTATCATTCCATAGAGTTTAGACTTCAAGCGATTGTTCTTTAAATTCAACACACTACTCGTTACTTTTCTTTGGTCGGGCTTCGATAAATGTCTGTACAACACAATACCAGACAAAAGGCTTAACGATTGATTTTCGCGATGTAAATCATTTCTATATGGTTCTAGACCCATGAGAACAATGAAGAACTTTAACGGCTCTTGATTGTGTTGCCGGTGGGTGTATCTGGAAGATGTGACGCTTAAAGAGTCCATGCCTAAAAGTCCTTTGTTAATTTCAATACACAAACCATTACATAATAATAAGTAGGCGTTTCTTGTGTAAAATGTTATTAGCTTCTAGTGTATTGGCATCTAGCACTATATTAAAAGTGAGACCTAGTAAGCCCTGAGAGCGGTATCCACTTTTAGATTACAAAAGCTGATGCAAATTTATGAAGTTGCGTCGTTGACTGTAACTTGGCGAAAATCATTTTGGGGCACTTTTGCGTTGGAAAGTACTCAACATGAAGGCTCTCGACAAAGATGAATCAACTCGATGCTGCCCAAAAGACGTCTAAGCGAGTTTCAGATTTCAAGTAACTTTTGAGACTTTGAGCACAACTTCGAGCACTTTATGTATATCGGTGTGTTCAATCCTAATAGAGCATTGAATAGTTAGATATTGAGCAATCCATGTGAACTATGAAACTTAAGTTAACCGTTTGATTTGCTCTCTTACGATATCTAAAGCTGATTGCAATTGTAATCGGCTTAATGGACCTGCAAGTGATATCCTCACTGCTGCCGGCACTTCATACCGACCCACAGCAAACATTTCCGCTTCCCTCACTCTGACACCATGTTTCAACAACGACTGGTTAAAGTGATATCCTGTTAATGGCTCAGGCAAAGGTAGCCACACATTGTAACCAGGAACACCAATCTGGATTTCGGGAAATACTGCCTTCCAGATCCGATGACGTGCACTGAGTTCCATCGCTATCTCTTTGTCCACGGCTTGCATAGCTCCGCTAGTTAACCAACGACAAACAAGGTCGATTATCAAAGGGCTAACATACATACAACTGGCTCGTAGCGCACGTTGCAGTAAATCTTTGAACGACAAAGGCAGAATGATGAAACCCAGCCGCAATCCACCTGCAAAGTACTTAGAAAAACTGCCCACGTATAAGGTAATATCTGGAGCAATAGCAACTAAGGGACTCTTTCGATTAGACGGCGGGCAGTAGAGAACATCGTCCTCAATAATCAACACATTGTAACGACGACATATCTCTATGATTTTTAGTCTTCGGCTATCCGTTAACTGAGCTCCGGTCGGGTTCTGTATTCCCGGCGTAAGATAAAGCAGTTTTGGGCGATGCCTCTTACAGTGCAAAGCCAGATCTTCTGGATCTAATCCATGTTCATCGACTTTTACTGGCACTAGCTTTCGTTCAGATTGCTGACATGCATAGATGAACTCTGGATAACACAGCCCTTCAGCAAGAATTGTATCTTTAGGGCGGCTCAGAGATTGAATAATCAACGAGATCCCGTGTTGCCCTCCATGAGTCCACACTAGACGCCGTGCATCAATATCGATATTGAATTTGGTCATCAGCCATTGTCGAAGAGTCTCGTTATGACCCTGAATGCCATCAGCGGAGTAGTAATCCAGCACGGCTGCCTGCGCAATTTCCTCGTGTGATAGCTCTTTCAACGCATTCGCAAGAAATTTCGGCTGCGATAATAGCAAAGGTCGGCAACGTGCCAGATCAATGCCTTTTTCTTCCAATACCGGATGATAAAAGTGGTTCAGTTCAGTTTCTCTGTTACGTACATAAGTACCGCTTCCTACTTTTGGTTCCGTTAAGCCCCTCCGCTCTAGCTCCCTATATGCCCTCGTCACCGTTCCAACCGTCACACCTAAGCGATAAGATAAAATACGCTGAGGAGGTAATTTAGTGTCTGGTTCGAGTTCACCACTCTCTATCACCTCTGCAATCGCTTCAGCCAGTGCCATAAACTTAGGTCCGGAACGACCCGATATATCAGGGACTAACATTGTCTCTCTCCGAAGGGGTACAATTAACTCTTGTATTCAGGATAAATAAGGCCTGACGAAAATGAAATCAAAGAATTGTCACCATGACGCATTAACTGTAGGTCTCTCTCACTTCATCCCTTTATTCTTGGCTTATCAGCACTAACTTGAGAAGAAAAGAAATGACAACATTATGGGACCTAACTCCAGCGATGAGTTTATTTGCGTTTGTCACCGCCATAACACCCGGCCCAAACAACTTATTGCTCGCCAACTCAGGGGCACAATTTGGTATAAGGAAATCATGGCGACACCTAATTGGTATCCGTATTGGCGTAATAGGGTTAATTCTGCTTTGTGCATGTGGTGTCGGTGTTGCCCTACAAACTCATCCAAGTTGGTATCTCGCTATAAAATACATCGGTCTGGTTTACATGTTCTGGCTGATGATTAAGCTGCTATGTACTAACCCTTTCGCAGGCAAACCCACTAAAAGCAAACCAATCAACGTAACTCAGGCTACGTTGTTTCAACTGGGTAATATGAAGGCTTGGATGGCATCACTTGCTTTGGTCACAAGTTATAGTCTCCCTTCTAACTATTGGTTCTCTGTTACATTGATTACTTTCGTGTTTACGACATTCGGACTGCTTGCAAATATTACTTGGGTCTGGGTTGGTAAAAAAATTCGTATTTATCTCAATACCGTATTAAGACAGCGCGTGTTCAACATCAGCCTAGCGACGATAACATTCATATCATTGTTACCAGTTTTGGGGCACTCTGCCTGAATGGCAAAGAGCAGAGTTTTGTATGTATAAAATTGCCAATTATCTAAATTCGCATTTCGAGGCGTAACACACTTTGGGGCAAAAAAGAGTCAGCCTAACGGTCTGGCTCTTTTGAATGAAAAAATAGTCTGGTGGGAGAACTTGTAAGGCTGTGGCAGGTTACACTCACTTACTCCTTAGGCAGGTGACCAGTTTCCTTCGCAAGCTTTTGCATCGCCTCGGCAAACGTTGTTGTCCCGCCTTTAGCTTTAACCTGTATTACCTTATATCCCAACTTTTCCAACGCTTGGCGCTCTGCCAAAACAGCTTTGTCATCTTGCTGGCTACCTTGAGCTGGCTGATGAATGTAACATCCCTCTAATTTACCATCTTCGACCAATTGGTGGTGTTTCAGTGCATCGATATCAAAATTCATAATAAGTCTTTTCATTAAGAGTGGGAGTTTCTGTGGCTAGTTACATACGCTTCAAAGGCTTCACGACACTATCTAAGCCTTCAATTTTGAGCGCTAAACATAGCTTGAGCAAATCCCCTAGCTCGCCGCTTGGCCAGCCCTTTTTATCAAACCACAGTAAGTATTCTTCAGGCAGGTCGATTAACACTCGCCCTGCATATTTCCCAAATGGCATTTGCATTCTAGCGAGTTTAATGAGGTTTTCTTTTTCTAACATAAGTGACAGAGAGTTAAGGTAACTCGTCCAAGGGTAACACTGGTTCTCCCTCCTCACCAGCAAATCGCAGTCACGTTTATTTTTGGCGGCCTTGACTCGCTTTATGCTAGAGTACGCGGCATAAAAAATGAGAACGAGAAAGCAATGAAGTCACCTTGTCGAGCTGCATGTAAAAATAACGCCGGAATATGCTCTGGTTGTCACCGAACGATGGATGAAATCATCCAATGGAAAGACAAAACCGATCTCCAACGAGATGCGATTATCGAACAAATCGCAGGAGAAGATTCAACGCACAGTTGTCCTGAGTGCGGGACTCAAGCCCATTGTGATATCGCCGCAGGCAAAGAGACATGCTGGTGCTTTACTATAGAAACCCGTGATTTACCCAAGCCAAGCGCCAACCAGCTGTGTTTGTGCCGAAAATGTCTAGAAAAAAAGCCAGTCGCGTAATACGACTGGCTTACTGATCATCGTTTTCTGACTGGTGTTTATTTAGCGGTTAAAGCGGACGCTTCAAACTTAATGCCTTCCCACCCTGTCACCATAAAATTACGAATATTCTGGTGATCGCTGTTCTCTGGATACTGCAATACATCTTCACGATAAAAACGGCCAAAGCAGGCTAGCGTCGCTTCTTTGTCTAGGTTGTTTAGCAAACCGAAAGCGAAGATCTTACACGAACCGTTGTTCTCGCCTGCATTGTTTTGTGTCTCACCATTTACAAAAGCGGTTGGCTCAAACGTATAGTTATCTTCGATCACCGCCATCGTTGCTTCAAATTCGACCTGCTCTGGTGACGCTGCCAATAAATCTAAAAACGATTTTAATTCCATTATTCCTCTATCCCTATTTCATCATATTGATGACACATTAGTTTCATAAAAAGCCAATATAAGAGTCATCAATCATACATATATTCAGAGCCTTACCAAATCACACGTCATTCAGCGCTCTATCATTCCAGTTGCGGAAATGGACAGCAGCATAAAACCCATGCTGATTGACAACCTATCGGATTGATAAGGAGATATCATGATCACCCCTTTAAAGGCAATCGGTGCACTCGCATTGTCATCACTTGCCATCGCGTGTTCATCACAACCCGAAGATACCGTGGCTTCATTCGCTACACAATGCAAACCTACCACTGCACCCGTTACTGGGGAAACTTCAATTCAAGGGTTAACGTTTATCGGGACATCCGTTGCTGATGCTCCATTCGATACATCGGCAGCTGAAATCGTCAGTTATGACGCCTGTACAGATAAGCTCTATGTGGTTAATGCTCAAGAAAAACGTGTCGATGTAAGGTCTATGGATGACAACGGCGTACCAACGCAAAGCGCATTCATCGATCTCAACAGCGCTGGCGAAGCAGCGGGCATTGAAATTGGCGCAGCAAACAGTGTCGCTGTATTCAATGGTTTGGTAGCTGTTGCGATTGAAAACAGTAATAAACAAGCGAATGGTATTGTTGGCTTGTACCGCTCCGACGATTTGTCATTAGTCACGACTTTCCCAACAGGCGCATTGCCAGACATGGTTGGCTTCTCAAAAGATGGCCGATACATCGCAACCGCTAATGAAGGAGAACCAAACAGCGATTACAGCATTGACCCTGAAGGTAGTATCACTTTGATCGATCTGAGCCTTGGTGTTACTCAAGCAGAAGTGACACAAATTGGCTTTAACGAATTTGATGGTTCACGAAAAGCAGAGCTCCCAATGAATGTGCGTATTTCGGGGCCAAACGCCACCGTCGCACAAGATCTAGAGCCTGAATACCTCACTTTTGCAGATAACGGTAAAATCTATGTCGCGCTACAAGAAAATAACGCCATGGCAATCGTCAATCCAGAGAGCAAATCGGTAGAAAAAATTGTTGGCTTAGGTGAGAAGTCTTGGTCGGGCGCTAAACTCGATGCATCCAACAAAGACAAAATCATTGGGAACTTGAAAAGCTACCCACAACTGGTTGGCTTATTTATGCCTGACACTATCGACAGCTACTCAGTGAATGGGAGTACTTACATCGTATCTGCAAATGAAGGCGACGGGCGTGAGTACGGATTCAAAACCACTCAAGAACTGTGCGACAAAGCTGGCTTTATGTGGGATGAAGACGATTACCTCGGTACAGATGAATATACATCTGAGCAAGGAACCTGTTTAAGCCATATTGATGAAGTGCGCGGTAAGAAGCTGAAAGTAGCAGCAGAACACCCATTGGCAGAGGCACTAAAAGACAACAAACAACTCGCGCGTTTAAAAGTGATTAAGCCGGAACAAACGCTTTCTGCACAAGAGAATGTTCAATCATTTGGCGCGCGTTCATTCTCGATTTGGGATGAAAACGGCAAGTTGGTCTTCGATAGTGGTGACGATTTCGCGACTATCGCGCTGCTGAATGAAGGCAAGAACTTCAACAGCACCAACGATAACAATAATAGTGGCAATGACCGAAGTGATGATAAAGGTATTGAGCCAGAGGCGATTGAAGTAGCACAAATTAACGGTCGCCATTACGCGTTTATCGGCTTGGAGCGTCAAGGCGGTATCATGATTTATGACATCACAGACCCGAAACAAGCGCAGTTTATGCATTACGTAAACCGCCGTGATTACAATCAGCCAGTATGTACAGAAGTCGAAGATGGCGAATGCATGAACGACACATACAATCCAAAAGCAGGCGATTTAGGTCCAGAATCCATTAATTACTTTACCCGTAATGGTGGTCATTTTATCGCCGTTGGCAATGAGGTATCGGGCACGACATCCGTCTTCCGAATCAATCTATAAGGTAATGTAAAAGTCATTTAGAACCAAAACGCCCGACGTAAGCCGGGCGTTTTTTTGTATGAGGTAATGTCCTACTCTGCCGATGCTAGCGCGTCACACTTTGATGCGCAGATAAAATCGTTTTTATGCAGACCTTTGATAGAGTGACTCCACCACGTTACGGTAACCTTACCCCATTCCAACAAAATAGAGGGATGGTGGAACTCATCTTCTGCCAGTTCCGCGATTTTGTTACTGAAAGCCCATGCTTGTTTGAAGTTCTTAAATTTATACACCTTTTCTAGTTGAGGTATATCTTCTCTTTCAATGATCTGCCAATCAGACAATTGCAGAAGCAGAGACTGTTGCTCTTCTTTGCTTAGTGCAATGGCATCGATACTACAAGCTTCGCATTTTTGTTCATTCAACATGAGCAGGTTCCTTTGGTTCAAAAAGTGGAGGAAGCAGTCCAGCTTCAATCGCTAGATCGGCTTGTTTCAATAAATTTAACTGACTGATTTTAAAAAGCTGAGAAAAGTCATCAATCACGTAGTACTTCGGTTGCATGATGTCGATACGATAAGGCGTTCTCAGCACTGTTTGTAATTCAAATGGGTCGCGAATTGCTACATCACTCTCTAATGCGTAGAGGGTTTCGCCAGGAGATGAAAGAATACCACCACCGTAAATTTTGGTTTTGTCCCCTTCTTTCACCAAGCCAAACTCTACGGTAAACCAGTAGAGGCGAGCGAGATAGGCTCTTTGTTTTGGGGTAGCGGCTTGCCCTAGTTGACCATAATGCTCGGTAAATGCAGCAAAGTCTGGGTTGGTTAACATCGCGCAATGACCAAATATTTCATGGAAGAAATCCGGCTCTTGCAAGTAATCGAACTCTTCTCTGGTACGCAAGAATGTGGCGACGGGAAAGCGCTTATTACCGAGTAGATTAAAAAATCGGTCGAAGTCAATAAGCGCAGGAACGGGCTCCACTTGCCAACCTGTTGTCTCCATCAGGACACGATTAATTTCTGGCAATTGAGGAACGCGGTCTTGAGGTAAATCAAGCAGCGTTAAACCGTGTAAATAAGCCTTACAAGCTCTGTTTTGGATCACACCCATTTGTCGTGTTACCAAATCTCGCCAAATGGCGTCTTCTTCACGGCTCCATTCAACCCTGCCTTCCTGGTTTACGGGTTTAGAACGATACTGGGTCATGGCTCATCTCCATTAACAAATCCTTTACATTAAGCCTATCTGTAGTCTTAAGAGCTTCCAATCCCTGCGCGATTTTCTCAGCATCATCCCGATGTAACATATTGTTTACAACTCATCGTAACTGCATGATTTTTATGACACGATATAATCTCTGGCTTGTTTGACTTTATCGTGTATTCCTCTCAAACTAAAACCTGTTATCACTTTGTTATAGAGGGACCTATGCGCGAGAGCAGCAAAGTATGGCAACCGAGCGAAAGTCGTATCGAAGAAGCCAACATTACACAGTTTATTGAACACATTAATCGACAAGGAAATACCCTTGAAAGCTTCGCTGATCTGCATCAATGGTCACTCGATCATGTAGAAAAATTTTGGCAGGAAGTTTGGCTATTCTGCGACGTCATTGGCACTCAGGGAGAGACCATAAAAGAGCGAGCAGAAAGTCGCTGGCAGCAACCTGTTGAAAATAGGGATATAAAATGGTTCCCAAACGCGCAAATTAACTACGCCGAAAATTTGCTAACCTACGCGTGTCACCAACCCGATGATCTCGCGATTTGGTTTGAAAATGAACGTGAAGAAAAACAGACCTACACCTGGAAACAATTGTGCGAAGAAGTTTCGAGTGTGCAGCAATGGTTGAAAGAATGTGGAATTAAGCAAGGTGATGTCGTCGCTGGTTATTTACCTCACCTACCTCAAACGGTAATAGCTATGCTAGCAACCACCAGTTTAGGGGCGACCTGGACTTCCACCTCACCTGATTTTGGCGTCGAAAGCGTTTTGGAGCGCTTTGGTCAAGTGAAACCCAAAATCCTGTTTACTTGTGATGGCTATACATTCAATGGCAAAACTTTCGATATGTCTAAGAAAAACCAGCATATTGCGGATCATCTTGATGGTCTTAAACAAGTTTGCCAAATTAGCTACCTTAAACCACACATTTTTGAATGCGATGTCTGCACCCAAGATTGGCAAAACGTCCTGAATCAATACACACCCGAAGCGCTGACTTTTACTCGTGTGAATTTTAACGATCCGCTATTTGTGCTTTATTCTTCAGGCACAACAGGCAAACCGAAATGCATCGTTCATTCCGTCGGCGGAACGGTGCTTAATCACTTGAAAGAGCATCAACTGCATTGCGATATTCAACCGAACGAACGCGTGTTTTATTACACGACCTGCGGTTGGATGATGTGGAACTGGCACGTTTCTTCACTCGCGAGCGGTGCATGTTTGGTGATTTTTGATGGTAGCCCTGTTTACCCCACTCATGATGTGCTCTGGGACCTCGCAGAACGAGCCGAAGTGACGCTGTTTGGAACCTCAGCAAAATACCTAGAGGCGCTGGAAAAAGCATCTTTTTCTCCGCAGAAAAGTGATGCATTTCCAAGTCTGAAAACCATTTGCTCAACGGGCTCTGTTCTGTATCCAGAACAGTTTGATTATGTCTATCAGCACATTAAAGAAGATGTACACCTCGCCTCGATTTCTGGCGGAACAGACATTTGTGGCTGCTTTGTATTAGGCAACCCTATTTCTCCCGTTTATCGGGGAGAGTGCCAATCAGCAGGGTTAGGGGTCGATGTCCGAGTCTTTAACCCACAAGGTAATAGCGTAATGGGAGCGCGCGGTGAGTTGGTTTGTGCCAATTCATTACCCAACTTCCCTGCTGGCTTTTGGAACGACACCGGTGAGAGATATCATCGTGCTTATTGGGATAAATTCGACAATATTTGGCACCACGGCGATGATGTTGAACAGACACGCGTTGGGGGATACGTATTTTATGGTCGAAGTGATACCACGTTGAATCCTGGTGGCGTAAGAATCGGCACGGCCGAAATCTATCAGCAAGTGAACTGTATAGACGGTATTCTAGATTCGATCGCAGTAGGAAAAGAAGTCGATCGCAACGAACAAATATGGCTGTTTGTCCAATTAGTCAAAGGGGTAGAGCTCAATGACGAGATGATCGCTTCCATCAAAGCACAGCTAAAGTCTGCATGTTCTCCAAGGCATGTACCTAGTGCAATTTACGCAATAAGCGATATACCTAAGACACGCTCAGGAAAGCTGGTCGAGTTAGCCGTTAAGCAAGTCGTTAACAACCGAAGCGTCGAAAATTTAGGCGCAATAGCCAACCCTGAAGTGCTGGAGGAGATACGCAGGATAGTCGTCTCAAAATAACCTCCGAAGACTAAGTTGTTCGAGTATGTCCTTGCCTGCACCACGACGCTTGTTTAGAGCAAGTGAAGTTACATATATCCTCAGCAGATAAGAAAAAAGCGAGCTTGTTAGCTCGCTTTTGTCATTTTTTGTTCTTTATTCAGCGGTATTAGCGACGACCAAGCCCCATTAATACCGACATTGTTTTACCATCAGATGTAATGTCAAAAACGTGTTGCGATTCAACTTCAGTAAAACCCGCTTCTTTCAGTGCACGCTCAGACTTCGCAAGGGTAAAACCGTCTTGTTCACATTCTGCAATCCAATCAAAATGAACAAAATAGCCGCCGTGGTTAAGTAGAGAATGCGAGATCGTTAATGACGCGTCTAAGTCTTCCACAAACGCTAAAACTGATGATGCAACCACCAAGTCGAACTGTCCACGAAAGGCCGGATGCTGAGCGACTAAGCCGCGAGATAATGCATCTACCACAGGTTCTACGTTGACGAGCTCTTTTTTATCGAGTTCCTCAATCATGGCTTCCGATGCGTCTAATGCTACGATGTCTTTAACCATCGGTGACAATCGTTGACTTAACTGCCCTGTTCCGCATCCAAAATCTAGTACTTTAATGCCATCAAGCTGAGTTAGCTGTTGTAACTGCTCAAACACCGACTGCGCAAATTGCTCTGTTGCTGGATTTGATTCCCAGTTTTTTGCTAAGCCGTCCCAATCTTGTGCCATCGTGGCCTCCATGTTCACTTTTTGTAACCCACATAGATTACCGCAAAACCGTTAAAAGACCATAGACTTATCTGGCGGATTCGCGTTTTTTTCGATAATCTTTCATGGCTTTGGGAGCGCATCTGCATAATACCCAAATTATTTGAATTCATTTATTGGTTGTGTCAAATCATGAACTTAACTCAAGTAGAAGCCTTCTGCACCATCGCTGAGTGTGGTTCTGTTTCTGAAGCGGCAAGGCAACTCGACTGCAATCGTACCAAACTCAGTATGTCGATTAAGGCATTAGAGAAAGATCTCGACGTTGAATTGTTTAACCGAACTGGCAACCAGCTCACCCTCTCTGAAGCTGGGAAAGCCATTTACAAAGATTGCGAACACCTACTTATCATCGCACAACGGGTCAGAAAGACCTGCGCTCAAATCTCGGAAGGGTTTAACGCGGAAGTTTGGGTAGCACGTGACGACTCCTTACCTGATGATCTCTGGCAAGAATTATCTCATACATTGAATAACCGCTTTCCTTCAACAACCTTCAACTTAATCTTGGCATCCAGTGGCGACTTAGCCAACTTGGTCAGTACCCACCAAGTAGATTTTGCTTTCGGCGTTGATTATGAGCGAGTAGACGATCCTCGTATCGTATATAACCCATTAGGCAAGATACGTATGATGTCAGTATGCAGTGTAGAACACCGCCTAAGTAAGATGCGCCGTGTCTCAGACGAAGATCTACGTAGTCAGATGCAAGCACTAATGGTGTACCTAAATGAGAAAGACAACCCTGAACTGCAACCTTTCTCGACTCGATATATTGGTTTTTCGAGTTTTGACTACATGCTGAACACCATCTTAGAAGAAGACGCTTGGGGCGTGCTTCCAGAACCATTAATCCGCCATTACCTTCGTCAGCAGAAGCTAGCCGTTATCAAACACACATACGGATTGACGCAAGAAGACTACTGTATGTTTTCACCTAACGGCCATACTGAGCATCCAGCAATGATGTGGTTAGCAGATAAATTGAGCGAGTATTTATTTGACTTCTAAACATTTTATCAGTGAGCGTCAATTTTACTGACACCAAAAAATCACAGTAAGCCATTGTTTTATAGGAATATAAATAAAAACGCAATTTTTTAGATTAGTTACTGGTCACTTTGTGGTTGCCTAAATTACCTTATGAGCGAAGAATAGTAAGGTATTAAAATTCAAAGGCATCTTTTATGTGTGACAGGACAAGCAAAAACGAAAACCGTATTCTAACCATTTCAGCCCTTTTGGCATCTGGGTTCGCTGCTGGTGGTATGGTACTTGGCTTGCTTGTAGGATCAATTGTCATCGTGTTTGACGGTGTTTACTCTTTGGTCAGCTTACTGTTAACTTTATTGTCACTGGCCGCTTCTTACTATATTAACAAGCCTTCAAAATCTGTATTCCCATTTGGAAAAGCGGTCTTAGAACCAATCGTTATTGCGATAAAAGCAGCCGTCATTTTAGTGGTTGTAAGCTTCTCTCTCTACTCTGCGATATCAGCATTGATGTCTGGAGGTCGCGAGGTCGATGCTTCTATTGCGACCTTATTCGGCATCGTGAATGTTATCGGTTGTGGTTACGCTTGGTGGTTTATGGCGAAACGCAGCCGCCGCTTCTCATCAGGCTTGATTGAAGCGGAGAAAAAACAGTGGCAAATGGATACTTTGTTGAGTGTGGCGGTGACCGTAGGATTTATCTCGGCTTGGGCTGTTTCACTAACGCCATTCTCTGAGTATGCGGTATATGCCGACCCCATGATGATGGTTTTAATGGGCTTTTACTTCCTCAAAGTACCGTTCGATATGCTAGTAGGTGCCCTACGTGAACTACTAATGATGACACCAAGCAAAGAGCTGTGTCAGAGCGTTGGCAAAGATGTTCTTGAGATTGAAAAAGTGACTGAGCATCAATTGAAACTGGCTGGCGTAACGAAGGTGGGCCAAGAGCTACGAGTAAATGTGGACGTACATATTGATGACGACACATTGGAGCTTGATACACTAGAGCACACTCGTAAGCAGCTTATCAAGCGACTGTCGAAGCACAGATTCAAGCTTCAACTACACTTGAACGTCGCTTATTAGAGCGCCACCAAAGAGCCGTTAAAACTCAATAAAAAGCTCCCAATCTCGGGAGCTTTTTTAATTTTTTCGATTTAGTTTCTTCGTATTCGAATACAGCTCGCAAGGGAGATCTGTTCGTTGCTCACTTAAATTCTCTGATCTCGTTGGTAACTTACCCAGCCGCTTCGCGCTTCTCTTTGGTGACTAACCAACACATCAGCGAGCCCACCGTTACCATCACAACGCCCTGCCAAAAGCTATGGCTCAGAGTTACGCCAAGAATAATGGAAGAAAATAAAGCGGAAAAAATGGGTGTGAAGTAAGACAAGGTGGCGAGAAAAACCATATTGCCGCCAACGATCGCGATATTCCATAAACCATAACCACCAGCCATTAAAGCCGCAGAGGCCACTAAGTACCCCATCGCTTCCCAACTGAATGTCATTGGTGGCTCATCCGTAAACGCGTATTTGACCCAAAGCGAAACAGCTGTTGCAATGAAAAACAGGGTAATCGCATTATGTTTAGATTGCTGCCTTTGGGTTAAGTTGCAATAAAAAGCCCATATAACCGCGCCAGCGAAAGCCATAAAATACACCAGAGGGTTACTACTAACATTGGACATGATCTGAGTTATGGATAAGCCATTCTCACCGCTCACAGTCCAAGCAACCCCAACAAACGCCAGCGTAACTGCGGGATAAAGCAACCAGTTTGTTTTTTTATTGCTGCCAAGGACCGCAAATAAAACCGTCAGTGCGGGCCAAAGGTAATTGACAATCGACACCTCAATTGCCTGCGCGCGCGAGTTGGAATATCCCAAAGATAGAGCGAGAAATATTTCATAACAGACGAACATCGCACCACCAAGCGCAAGATACTTGGGAGAAAAGTAAGACAACTTTGGAATACCGACCACGATAAGAAGGAAAACAGAGCTAAGAGAGTACAACATGGCTGCCCCGCCTACAGGACCTAAACTCTCCGTAACCAACCTCGCGATGCCAAGCAGACAACTCCAAGAGAGAATCGCGATACAACCATAAAGTGTGAAACGAAATTGCACTGATTTCATGTGACCTACCACTCACGAATGCCAAAGGAAACGTCAGCTTAACTCAAAAATGATCAGGTTCAACGTACTGTTTTATAAAAATCAGTATAAAAATCATTCTATTAAGCCGTTGGAGTTGATATGAAACATTTTCTGCCCTCTAGTGTTATGCTTACACCCTTTGTTGTGCGCTACTATGATGAAGATGACAACGAGAGTGAAAACGTTGAAACACATTCGGGAACGCATGGTCTAGATAGTGAAGAACAATCTAAGGAACGTTCAGAGTAAAGGAATCCAATCATGAAAAAAGTCGCAGTCATTTTAAGTGGTTCAGGCGTTTACGACGGCTCTGAGATCCACGAAGCCGTATTGGCGCTCTACGCCATCGAGAAAGCAGGTGCAACTTGGCACTGCTTTGCACCTAACATTGACCAACTCCACGTCATCAACCACCTAACTGGTGACGAAATGGATGAAACACGCAACGTCTTGATCGAATCAGCTCGTATCGCTCGCGGTAACATTGACGATGTCGCCAAACTTAACGTTGATGAATACGATGCCCTACTGCTTCCAGGTGGATTTGGTGCCGCGAAAAACTTAACCGACTTCGCCGTTTCGGGTGCGGAGTGTTCGATTAATACTCACGTTGCCCAAGCGTGTCGTGCATTCGCTCAAGCGGGCAAACCTGCAGGTTATTTATGCATCGCACCAACTATTATCCCTATGATTTACGATCAAGGTGTAAAAGGCACAATTGGTAACGATGAAGCCACTGCAGCAGCATTCGGTCATATGGGGGGGGAGCACGTCAATTGTCAGGTGGATGAAATCCATTTCGATGAAAAACACAACGTACTTTCAACACCAGCTTATATGTTAGCGGAGAATATCTCACAAGCCGCATCAGGCATTGAAAAACTAGTAGATAAGTTAGTTAAAATCGCCTAAATCGAAAACGTTTGCTTAAAACACACCATACGAATCCCCATTGATAGACTACATATTAATGGGGATTTTTTATACTTTAGTCGAATTGAGAGATAAACCGTACGAATCTTGTTATTTTTGCCAATCGTTTGCGTGATAAATGAGATATTTCAGCTACGTTAAGTAGGTGTTGCACCATCTCACTGTGCAACAAGACTGTCATCACACTTTCAGCCCTCAAGATACCCCTAAGGGGTTAAACTTGTCCTAGATCAATCTAAATCAAGAACGGGGTATGCAAGAGTAAATGACAGATTAAGAAAGATTATTAAAAATAACGACGGAGCAATCCAATATGACAAGTGCATTTTTTATCCCTACCGTAAACCTAATGGGCGCTGGTTGTCTGAAAGACGCAGCAGACAGCATCCAATCTCAAGGCTTTAAAAAAGGTTTGATTGTTACGGATAAGATTCTTAACCAAATCGGTGTAGTAAAGCAGGTTCAAGATCTACTAACAGAACGCGACGTAGCAACTGTTGTGTTCGATGGCACTCAACCAAACCCTACTATCAGCAACGTTAACGACGGCTTAGCACTTCTTACTGATAACGAATGTGACTTCGTTATCTCTCTAGGCGGCGGTTCACCACACGACTGTGCGAAAGGTATCGCGCTTGTGGCTTCTAACGGCGGCAAAATTGCAGATTACGAAGGCGTAGACCAGTCTGCAAAACCAATGATGCCACTTATCGCAATCAACACGACTGCGGGTACTGCATCTGAAATGACGCGTTTCTGCATCATCACTGACGAAGAGCGTCACATCAAGATGGCTATCGTTGATAAGCACACAACACCGCTTATCTCAGTAAACGATCCAGAGCTAATGCTAGCTAAACCTGCTTCGCTAACTGCGGCAACAGGTATGGATGCCCTAACTCACGCGATTGAAGCTTACGTATCTATCGCGGCAACACCAATCACTGATGCGGTAGCAATCAAAGCGATTGAGCTTATCCAAGCGTACCTACGCACAGCAGTGAAAAACGGTGAAGATCTAGAAGCTCGTGAACAAATGGCATACGCACAGTTCATGGCGGGTATGGCGTTCAACAACGCGTCTCTAGGTTACGTACACGCAATGGCACACCAACTTGGTGGTTTCTACGACCTTCCACACGGTGTTTGTAACGCGATTCTTCTACCTCACGTACAGCGCTACAACGCGCAAGTATGTCCTGAGCGTCTACGTGATGTAGCGAAAGCAATGGGCGTAAACGTAGAAGGCATGTCTGCTGAAGCAGGTGCAGCGGCAGCAATCGACGCTATCGTTACTCTAGCGAAAGATGTGGGTATCCCAGCAGGTATTAAAGAGCTTGGTGCGAAACTAGAAGACATCCCAACACTAGCAGACAACGCACTGAAAGACGCTTGTGGTTTCACTAACCCTAAACAAGCAACTCACGAAGAAATCTCTAAGATCTTCGAAGAAGCGATGTAATCTCGCTACATAAACAATTCTCTAGCCTTAATTCAATCCCCGATCTCGTATCGGGGATTTTTTACATTCTTATACAATCCATGCTCTGCAAAACGTTCTCTTTTAGTGTTAGCTTTTAAGCATTAATACGATTCATATTGGAAGGAACCATGAGAACGATTGCTGCTGCCCTACTCGCTTGTTTATCCTTTTCTGCCAACGCTGCCGAATACCGCGCTAACGAAGTGGCGAATGGATTTCAGATCCCTTGGGGGATCGAGTTCTTAGATAGCCAACGCGTAATCGTCAATGAAAAGAACGGTACGGTTTCGTTGCTAGATATCACCACAGGCAAACCTCAAAAGCTGTTTAACGTTCCCGATGTGAATACCAGTGGGCAAGCTGGCTTATTGGATGTCGCGCTCGCATCGAATGCCGATACGCAAAATCCGCAACTCTTCTTTACCTACAGCAAGCGCACGAGCAAAGGCAATACGGTGGCGTTAGCGACGGCGCAATTGCAAAACAATCAGCTTGTGGGCTGGAAAGATCTCTTTGTTGCTGATGCCATCACTGACACAGGGCGTCACTACGGCAGTCGAATTTCATTTATTGACGACAAAGTTTACTTCTCAATCGGTGACCGTGGCGAACGTGATAATGGGCAAGACACTCAAACCCATGCTGGCAGTATTCTGTGCCTTAACCTTGATGGTTCGGTTCCACAAGACAACCCATTTAAACCTTCCGAAGCTCGTCCTGAGATATGGAGTTACGGGCACCGCAACCCACAAGGCATGTTTTACG
Source organism: Vibrio sp. Vb1026 (assembly GCF_033338745.1). NCBI lineage: Bacteria > Pseudomonadati > Pseudomonadota > Gammaproteobacteria > Vibrionales > Vibrionaceae > Vibrio > Vibrio sp. Vb1026. Next base: position 728,023 of record NZ_JAWOTH010000001.1, on the reverse strand, counting down.
ACGAAGTAACAAAACAGCTATGGTCGATTGAACATGGACCACGCGGCGGCGATGAAATTAATCTAATCAAGAAAGGCGCGAACTACGGCTGGGCTAAAGTCTCTCATGGTAAAGAATATTGGGGACCGTTGGACGTTGGTGAAGCTAAGTCGTTACCGGGAATGGAAGATCCAAAGTTGGTATACATTCCTTCTATCGCACCCAGCAATATGATTTTGTACCGTGGCGATAAATACCCAGAATTGGACGGAAAAATCCTCGCCGGAGCCTTGAAACTGGCGCACATCAATGTGGTCTCTATTGAGAATGGCAAGCTCACCGAATCAAAAAGATTGATGGAGAATCTTGGTGAGCGAGTAAGAGATATAACCATCAGCCCCGATGGTTATATCTACTTTTCTACCGACAGCGGCAAAATCTTTCGTCTTGAGGAAAGGTAATCAAACACTAAAATCGTTAAGACTATTTAATTTGTGACGTACTAGTGATTTATTTTCGTACAATCTAAGCAGAAGAATCTAAACTTAACAATAACCTTTTGTTTTTTAAAACGATAGTTCGGTTAAGTTGTACGAGGTCATTATGATTCCATTCCCTTTACAGCTCGATAAAATTAAAGCCGTGGTGTTTGATTTAGACAACACCTTGGTGAGTTCTGATATGAACTTCGGCGAATTGCGACAACAGCTTGGCTGTCCGCATAGTGAAGATCTATTGGATTTTGTCGACGCACTTGAGCATCCTCACCATCGAGAGCACGCTCATAATGTGATATTTGATTACGAGATTTCTGATGCTGAGCAGTCTGCTCCAATGATTGGCTGCCATGAATTGCTAGCCCACTTGCATCAATATGAAATCAAAACCGCTATCGTGACGCGCAACTGCCAAATCGCCACGCAGCGCAAACTAGAGCACAACCAAATCTCTGTGGAGCGAGTCATCACTCGTGAATGCTTCCCGCCCAAGCCAGACCCTTTGTCTTTGCAGGTGTTGGCGAAAGAGTGGCGTTTGATGCCGGATGAAGTCCTTTATGTCGGCGATTACCTTTACGACTTACAGGCAGCGTATAACGCACAGATGCCCTCTTGCCTTGTTCATCACGGTAATCAAGAAACCTTCAATGATTCAGCCTCGTTGGCGCTTAATGAACTCAGTGATTTATTGAGCCGTTTCGAATCCTTACCACGCAAATAAAGCACACACATAAAACACGCACACAAAAAAAGGGGCACCAACGTGCCCCTTATGACTTATTCCCGATTGTTTCATGCGTTCCCAAGGATTGCTTGGGTGATGCGCTGCTTAGCCTTGTAGGTAAGCGTTAAGCATCCACATTAATTTTTCTTGCTCACGGATGTAGTCACCCATCAATGCCGCTGTACCTTCGTCATCTGCTTCACCCGCGTTTTGTAGAATCTCACGTTGTTTTAGAAGTAGAACGCTAAAGCCTTGAACCAGACCTTGTACACACTCCTCACCAGAAGTCGCGTTTTGATGTTCTTTAATTTCACTTGCTTCCAAGTAGTTGCTGAATGCGTGTGCTGGCGTATGACCCAAAGTTAGAATACGCTCTGCAAGCTCATCGATTTTTGTTTGTAGATCAGTGTAGATCTCTTCAAATTTTACGTGCAGTTCGAAGAATTGCGCACCTTTAATGTTCCAGTGGTAACCGCGAGAGTTCATGTACAACACTTGGTAATGCGCTAGCAGTTGATTTAGCTGTTGAGCTAGTTGTGCTGATTGTTCGCTGTCTAGACCAATTAGGCTTACTTGTTTGTTCATAATCTTGCTCCTAGGAGGATGATACCAATCGTAGTAACGAACGATTCTCTTACCGGGATTGGTATAAAGTTTAAAAATTCTTTTGCAGTATTTGCTGCCGATGGAGTCATATTACGACTCTGACTCGGTGAAGAAAATTTGGTTTTAACTATGATTTAAATAGCCAAATCCAATGAGCAAGTAGACGAATATCGGCGTATCATCCAACAAAAAGCCCCAACCCTTTTTGTGTAAAAAGAATTGGGGCTTTTTTTACTATTTGGTTAACGTTCAAAAGTCGATGAACAGACGTAAACCTTATCTACGCCGTTTTAAAAGTTGCCATCTGTTGATTCAGCTCGGTAACTTGCTCTTTTACTTGCAATGATGTCTCTGATGCACGTTGGCTGTTATTTGAAACCTCATCCACTGATTGAGTTATATCGGACATCAATCCAGTGATCGAGTTGGTCGCATGAGATTGCTGCTCTGCCGCTGCCGCAAGCTCTGCCATTTGTTCATTCAAAGAACCAATTTGCTCGGTCGTGACAAGCAAACGAGTTACCGCTTTTTCAATGTGCTCAGCGCCCTGTTCCGCAAGTGATTGGCTGTGTTCTATCTCCTCAACCACCGAATTGGTCGAGCGTTGAATCGCATTGATGATGCCGTTGATTTCTGTCGTCGATTGAGTAGTGCGCGTCGCTAACATACGTACTTCGTCCGCCACAACCGCAAAGCCTCGCCCTTGGTCGCCCGCACGCGCTGCTTCTATCGCGGCATTCAATGCCAGTAAGTTAGTTTGCTCTGCCAAGCCTTCAATCACTTCCGTAACTCGGCCAATGGCTTCGCTCTCTTTGCTTAACTGCGTCACTTGCGTACTCGCGGTTTCAATGCTGCCGTGCAAACTTTCCATAGTGACTTTGTTTTGCTCTAAAGCATCACGACCTTGTTCAATTTCGCCTTTTGAATCAGAAAGCTTCTGCACTGATTGGTTGGCTTGATCTAGGGTGTTACGCGCGGCTAAAGCGATTTCATCCAATTGGCTTCCCATTTCAACAATGCTGGTCTGTTGCTGTTCTACATTCGATGAAGTGACTTGCGCCGATTCCAACAAAGCCCCCATACTGGTATCTACTTGGTGCGCTTTCTCACTCACCCCTGCCACGATGCTCGCTAACGATTGGTTCATGCGGTTAATCGAATCGGTAAGGTCTGCCAATTCATCTTTCCCAACAACAGTTAACGGAGGCTGAGAAACGTCCCCTGAAGCGATCGTCTTTGCACGCTCCGATAAGTTTTTCACTCGGCGACCAATGGTGTTGCCCATGTATTTTGAAATCGCTACTGCGGCAAACAAAACCAATGCCGCGGCAATCAGCATGGTGGTGAGTACGTTTTTGATCGACTGATTAATGCCCTGTCCACTTTGATCTGCACGACTTTGCTGAGCCAATACGATCGTTTCTAAGCTTTGGTCTAGTGCATCCGCTGCTGGCAACAGTTCATTCGCCATTAACAAGTTTGATTCGTTCCACTCTGGCGATTGACGCAATGCAATTACCTGCTCTGCTAAAGGAAAGTACAGTTGCTGCATTTCTTTAAACAGTGACCACAAAGATTGGTCGTTATCAGTAAGCCTGTCGAGTTTGCTATCGATTTCCGCCACAGATTGATTGTGGTATTTAATCAAGTCGTGGTATTTGTCTAGGTGATCTTGCTGCCCGTATAACAGGAAATCTCGCAGTGCAGACAGTGCATTGGCGAGCGAGGTATAGCTGTCGGCATAAACTTTGAACAGACGTTTTCTGTTTCCACCGAATGGGTTTCCTGACTCTTCGTTGATTAAGCTTTGAAGCTGGTCAAGTGCCACTTCTGCAATGGGTGCCGCTTCGTTAATAAAGAGGTTGTGTGCGGGTAAGTTCTCATCACTGTGGCTAAGTTCAATCAGCTTGTTTAGAGAAACTTTTACCGCGTCCCACTGGGTTTGAATCGCTTGAAAATCCTGTTCAGAGATCAGAGCCTGCAACGTTGGAAGCGACTCGTCTGTAGATGCCATGATATTGCGTACGTCCTCACTCAGACGTGCGCTCGCCTCTTCATCGCCACCTAGCAACATGTAGGCTCGAATAGAAGACAGCGACGCTTGAACGGACTGTTGGATACCGCGACTGGTGTCGACGGTCGGTAAATCGGATTTAAGTAACGAAGAGGCGTATTGCTCTACGGTAGTGACGTTGCGATACGTGAATACCGCTGATGCCATAAAAAGTACGGCTAGCAGCACAAAACTGAGCTGCAACTTCCCTGATATCGTAAGGTTCATCCATAAACTCCTGACAACGATGAGCCTTAAATATAACGATGTTTAAAAAAATGTTAAATACTGGTATCAAAAGTTACTAAGAAAACCATGTAAATCACTATTTTAAGCCGATAAATAGGGCTTATTTGAAGTATGGTATGCGCTCACTACGTAAAATCAGATAATTAACGTAAGTTGTTTCTAAGCAGTCTTGATCCCACAACGAAAGAATCCGCTTAGTGGCGAAGTAGTAATCTTTATTACGCAGTAGCACACCCACCGTGCGGCTGAGCTGCTTAAAGCGCTGTTGCTCATTAGCAGAGATGTAATTGTCTTCATTTTGAATGATCGGCGCCAATCCATCGGCAAACCAATTGTTCAGAATTTCACGCATCTCTAGTTCTGACTCCGGCACATCCATACACGACAACTCACGATGCAGTGGCGGCGGTACTATGTACTTTGACGCTTTTGGCGAACTGACATAACGGTACATGTCGCTCCTCCTTGTAAATGACTCTTATACCCAAGTGACTTCAAGATGCAGGATTCAGAGCGTTGTCATTGATTCGGGGTCAAGGAAAACAACGCAGCGTAATAGTCAGCTCTTTCCAAGTTGTTTGACACAGAAGCCGAGTCAATGACACGCTCCCGAAGGGCGAGCTGTCTTGGTTTGTATACTTTGTTGTCGATTCTTGATTTAGACCCACTAGACCTTTAAATCGCCGCCGCGTCTACAAACCAAGCCATTCTCGCTGAACCTAACATCTCGAGGTTACTTGGGTATAAACTAGCTAAGAATACTTTTTTCAATTTCCAAGTTTTTTTCTAGAGCTCATAGAAAGAAGACCAACAAAAAAGCCATGCAAGTAGAACCTGCATGGCTTTGGTCCGGGCAGCAATGACACTGCCCTCGTCTATGACTAGTTACATTGAGCTTTGATCGAAATCGTTGCCTTGGTCAGTACCCGTTTGAGTATCCGAGTCGAAGCTGCCAGAGTCATCCGTGAAGTCAACACCTTGATCTTGACCTCCTGCACTTGTCCAGTCGCTGCCGCCAGATTCCATACCCGCCATATCTGGTTGCTGATCTTGAGCAGAACCTTGCATGGTGTATTGATCATCGACTTCAACTTCAACTGTGCCACTCGCACCTTCTACTGCGCTGCCCAATTCGTCGTAACCTTGGAATTGGATTTCGCTCGTACCTTCGTAACCTTCTGGTAAGTCAACCGATACTGGTTGGTTCAGGTTGCCACTTAATGTGAAGCTGCCATCGCCATTATCCAGTGCGTTGCTTACTGATGCACCATCAGGTAGACCGGACATTTCTGCATAATCCACCGATTCGTTACCACTGACCTCATCTGGAACCGAGATAGAAATGGTATCGCCTGGTGCTGCAGTCACATCAGCTGCGCTCTCCTCTTCACTGTCTGCACCGTTTGCTGCTTGCTCTTCAGGCTGTTGCGCTTCGCCAACTTGCTGCTCTGATGATGCTTGAGCAGTTTGAATTTGTGGCTCGTCACTTTGCGCTGAATCGTCCGCAACTTGGATGCTCAGATTCTGAGTCGATACTTCACCGTTGTCGTTGACCTGAACATCCATAGCCAAATTGCCATCGAAGTCATCGTTCGGCCAGTATGTCCACTCTTCGTCACCTGATTTCGCGAAGAAACCAGCATCGTTCGCATCGGCGACATCCAACACTTCTGCAGAAGGGCTAATGCCAAGCTCATCAATCAACTGTGCTTCCGTTAGTGTTAGTGAACCATCATCAGCCAATGCGTAGCCTTCGCTGGTTGTGGTTTCACCTTCACCTTGGATGTCGACATTAAAGAAGCTCTCAATGCGGTTTTCACCGTCAGTTGCAATGAAGCCAACTTGAACATCTCCGGTGTAGCCTTCTGCTGGTGTGAATTGGTAGTTACCTTGGTTATCGGTCTCTATCACACCTTGACCTTCCATTAGGCTCACTGACTCAATGCTCAAGCTGTCGCCTTCTGCATCGCTCAAGGTCGATAGCATGTCGTCATTGGTGAACGACAAGGTGCCATCCGCTGCCATTTCTGTGGTAGAAATGCTGTCGATTTCTGGTGAAACATTCTCTTGTGGTGCGTCTTCTTTCACGACCACGCCTGTTTGCTCATCATGAAGCACACCGTCTTTATCAATCACGTAAGCGATATCCGCTTCACCCGTAAAGCCTGGTGCTGGATTGAATGTCCATGTGCCATCACCGTTATCGACAATCTCACCTTGGCTGCGATCAGCTAGGTGAACGAATTTCACTTCATCACCCGCGTCAGCGTCTACGTTCTCTGCCAATCCGATTAGGTCATCAGCGGTTAGGATAACGGGCTCACCCGCTAGGGTTTCGAAGTCACCTGAATCGATGCCATCTTCGAACTCTTCTGGCTCGTCACCGTAATCCACCGTTGTTGCGGTCACGGTTACGAAGAACTCGCCATTAAAGTCAGCCGGAGGCGTCATTTGCAGGTCTGAGATATCCCACTCGTTCAAGTCGATGTATTGACCCGGTTCCGTGATGGTAATGGTGTTCACACCATCCGTAACTTCGAAGCCAACAGGGAAACCAGTCATCACTAGGTTACTTAGCGTTTCTGAATCGTCGATTAGACCGACATTCAAGCCTAAGTGACCCGTTTCGTCCTCACCGAAGACTAACGGACCATCATGGTCGGTTGTGATGACTGCGCCATCCGCAACAGGGCGAACAAACACTGGTACATCAAGTACTGTTTCAAACTCACCGTCACTTACCACAACTTGCAAGTCAGAAACCCCTGCAAAATCGCCAGTCGGTGTGAATGTCCAAGTACCGTCACCGTTGTCCGTTACCTCACCACCATCTTCACCTTCTGCGGTGATAATGCGTGATACGACTAGGTTTTCAGTATCGATGTCGCCGAACAAGTTCATCAGGTCGCCAGCGTCGAAGGTGAATGCGCCATCTTCGTCGGTTGCCATAAACGCATTACCCACATTGAATGGAGCATCATTGACTGGAATAACATCCACATTCAACGAGCCTTCAACCACTTCTTCACCATCCGTCGCGGTGTAGCCCAGTTCCACCAAACCATTGAAGTCTTGAGTGGTCACCAAGTGGTACATACCATCTGGCTGCTGAGTTAATGTCGCGTTTGCAGGAGCACGAACCGTGATGCTTTCTACGCTGATTTCGTCACCATCAAGATCCGTGACTTGATCAGCGATGTAAGCTGGGTCAATCACCATGACCACATCTTCTTCGCCTTGCATCTGGATGGTTGGCGCTTCTGGTGCATCGTTAACCGCTTCGATGTTTAGATTGCCTTCAACCGGCGTCACTAAATCACCATCGCTGACACCGAACGACATTGGCACATCACCATTGAAGTTCTCAGCCGGAGTGAATGACCAAGTGCCATCACCGTTGTCTAGCAAGTCACCGTATTGCTCATCAATCACTAGGTCGACAGCAGACAGTTCGTCGTAGGTGTTGTCGATGTCTGTTGCGTTAGCAAGCAACATGTCCTGCGTAATAAGAATGGTGGTATCTTCGGTGCCAGCAATATTCACTGGCGTTGATTGCGGCGCATCGTTAACTGGGTTCACCGTTAGGTCAACGCCCACTTCCACGCTCTCACCATCGTTATCAATCAAGTCGAAGCTTAAGTCGATATCGCCATTGAAGTTCGCATCAGGCGTAATCGTAAAGCTACCATCTTGGTTCTCAACAACGGTTGCATTGGCAACCGCGGTTAAGTTCACCGCTTCTAGATTATCGCTGTCTACGTCACCCGCTTGAGCCAGTAACTGCTCTTGACTCAATGTGATTGAACCGTCTTCATCGACGCTGTATGCCAAATCGCCAGATACCGGAGCATCGTTGACTGGCAATACATCAATGTTCGCGTTGGTTGTCGCAGTTGCACCGTCTTCATCAGCCACTACTACGTCTAGGCTTACGCCACCGTTGAAGTTTTCATTTGGTGCGAAGCTATAAGTGCCATCGTCATTCGCCGTTAGAATGCCGTCGCTACCACTGTAAGAGACGCTTTCTAGGCTCACGTCGCCTTCCACATCGCTTGATTGCGCTAGCAGTTGCTCTTCCGTGAAGATAATGACTTCGTCTTCATTGACAGAGTAACTTGTCGCACCTGCGATTGGTGGATCGTTCACCTCAAGAACGGTAATACCCGCAGTGGTTGAGTCTGCCGCACCCTCTTCATCGACAACTACAACGTCTAGGCTAACCTCGCCATTGAAGTTCTCGTTTGGAGAGAAGGTATACGTACCATCGCCATTGTCTTGGAAGACGCCATCATTGCCACTGTAAGTCACACTACTGATGTCTACGTCGCCTTCAATATCCGACGAATTAGCCAGTAGTTGCTCGTCACTGATGGTGATCGAGTTGTCTTCATGTACGGTGTAAGACGTGCTGCCCGCCACAGGTGGATCGTTCTCCGGCGTCACACTCACATCGATATTCGCGGTCACGGTATCCGTGCCATCAGAAACATCGAAGGTAAAGTTCACATCACCATTGAAGTTCTCGTTTGGAGCAAAGCTGTAGGTCCCATCACCGTTATCGGTTAGGACACCATCAGCGCCAGTGTAAGTGACACCTTCTACCGATAGGTCATCACCATCGATATCCGTTGCGCCATCAAGCAGATCTTGGTCAGTGAAGGTCAACACACCATCTTCACCAATAGTGAACGCTTGATCTTCTGGCTGCGGTAAGTCATTAACTGGGTTAACCGTTAGGTCAGCCGTTGCAACGATAGTATCGCTGCCATCGTTGATATCGAACGTGATATCAATGTCGCCATTGAAGTTCGCGTCAGGCGTAATGGTAAAGCTACCATCGTCATTAGCCGTAACCGTCGCATCACCGTCAACCACTAGGTTAGAAGCGGTTAGTGCATCACCTTCTACATCCGTTGCTTGTGCCAACAATTGTTCTTGGCTTAGCGTGATTGAGTTGTCTTCGTCGACACTGTAAGCCAAGTCACCCGATACTGGAGCATCATTGATTGGCAGAACATCAATGTTTGCCGTCGTCGAAGCGGTCGCACCATCTTCGTCCACGACTACAACATCAAGATTCACTTCACCATTGAAGTTTTGGTTTGGTGCAAAGCTGAACGTACCATCACCATTGTCGGTAAAGATACCTTCGCTGCCACTGTAGCTCACGCTATCTAGTGCTACCTCACCTTCAATATCGGAAGAGTTTGCCAACAACTGTTCTGCACTGATGGTGATGACTTCATCTTCATCAATGGTGTAACTGGTTGTGCCTGCGATTGGCGGATCGTTCACCTCAAGTACCGTGATACCTGCGGTAGTTGAATCCGTCGCGCCATCTTCGTCGATTACAACAACATCTAGGCTCACTTCGCCATTGAAGTTCTCGTTTGGCGAGAAGGTGTACGTGCCATCACCGTTGATTTCCAGCACACCATCGTTACCGCTATAGCTCACGCTATCAATCGATACATCACCTTCAATATCCGATGAGTTCGCTAGTAGCTGTTCATCACTGATGGTGATCGAGTTATCTTCATGCACTGTGTAAGACGTGCTGCCTGCCACTGGTGGATCATTCTCTGGCGTCACACTCACATCGATATTCGCGGTCACGGTGTCCGTGCCATCGGAAACATCGAAGGTAAAGTTTACGTCGCCATTGAAGTTTTCGTTCGGTGCGAAGCTGTATGTGCCATCGCCATTGTCAGTAAGAACACCGTCCGCGCCAGTGTATGTGACACCTTCTACCGATAGGTCATCGCCATCGATATCGGTTGCACCATCCAACAGGTCTTGATCAGTAAAGGTCAACACGCCATCTTCACCAATGGTGAACGCTTGATCTTCTGGCTGTGGTAGGTCGTTAACTGGATTAACCGTTAGATCTGCCGTCGCGACCAAGGTGTCAGAACCATCACTGATATCAAACGTGATATCAATGTCGCCATTGAAGTTCGCGTCGGGCGTAATGGTAAAGCTACCATCGTCATTAGCCGTAACCGTCGCATCACCGTCAACCACTAGGTTAGAAGCGGTTAGTGCATCACCTTCTACATCCGTTGCTTGTGCCAACAATTGTTCTTGGCTTAGCGTGATTGAGTTGTCTTCGTCGACACTGTAAGCCAAGTCACCCGATACTGGAGCATCATTGATTGGCAGAACATCAATGTTTGCCGTCGTCGAAGCGGTCGCACCATCTTCGTCCACGACTACAACATCAAGATTCACTTCACCATTGAAGTTTTGGTTTGGTGCAAAGCTGAACGTACCATCACCATTGTCGGTAAAGATACCTTCGCTGCCACTGTAGCTTACGCTATCTAGTGCTACCTCACCTTCAATATCGGAAGAGTTTGCCAACAACTGTTCTGCACTGATGGTAATGACTTCATCTTCATCAATGGTGTAACTGGTTACGCCTGCGATTGGTGGATCGTTCACTTCAAGAACGGTAATTCCCGCTGTTGTTGTATCAACCGCGCCGTCCTCGTCAACCACGACAACATCAAGGCTAACATCGCCTGTAAAGTTTTCGTTTGGTGAGAAGGTGTAAGTACCATCGCCATTAATTTCGAGCACACCGTCGTTGCCACTGTAACTCACGCTACTGATCGCAACATCACCCTCGATATCAGACGAATTAGCCAGTAGTTGCTCATCACTGATGGTGATCGAGTTGTCTTCATGCACTGTGTAAGACGTGCTGCCCGCAACTGGCGGATCGTTCTCTGGCGTCACACTCACATCAATGTTGGCAGAGGTTGTATCCGTACCGTCTGACACATCGAAAGTGAAGTTCACATCGCCATTGAAGTTCTCATTCGGTGCGAAGCTATATGTGCCATCGCCATTGTCAGTTAGGACACCGTCCGCGCCAGTGTAAGTCACACCTTCAACAGTTAGGTTGTCACCTTCTACATCCGTCGCACCTGTTAACAAGTCCGCATCAGTGAAGGTAAGAAGACCGTCCTCACCCACTGTGAACGCTTGATCTTGTGGTTCAGGCGCATCATTAACTGGTGTTACTGATAAGTCGAGACCAGCCGCAACCACTTCTTCCCCGTCAGTCACATCGTAGGTGAACTCGATATCACCGTAGAAGTTCTCGCTCGGTGTAATGGTGAAGCTGCCATCCTCGTTCATTTCGACCGTTGCATTTTCATCATTGGTACTCAGGTTGATTGCACTTAGATCGTCACCATCGATATCAACAGCGTGTTCAAGTAACTGCTCTTGAGTCAGCGTAATGCTGTTGTCTTCGGCAGTGACTGCGCTGATGTCACCCGTCACTTCTGGCGCATCATTAGTTGGCGAGATATGAATCGTCACATCTTGCGTCGCTGTCGCCGTTGTACCGGTATCTACATCCGTAGAGGTTGCATTCACGGTTAGCGTCACATCGCCGTTGAAGTCCGCAGAAGGGATAAACTCTAGTCCTTCTAGCTCGCCTGGTTGTAGTGACCAAGTACCATCACCATTATCAACACCCGCTGATAGCGAGCTGCCTTCTGGCACATCTTCAATCAAGATAGCGAGGTTTTCTGAACCATCGGTATCGGTTAACGCTGCATCGATATCAAGCGGCACTGGTGTATCTTCGGTACCAATAATTTGGTAATCCGCATCCGCTACCGTGATTTCGATGTTGTCGATACCAAATGATTCATCCCAAACGTCTTGATTCAAGGTTGAACCGAAGCCGAGTTGTAGTTCGCCATCCTCGACAGGAACCGTCAGATTGATTTGGTGAGCTTGGTCATTCCAGCCACTGAAGCCTTCACGTTGAGAGGCTCCGTGGATCACTTCACCCACTTCGTTACCGTCTGAGTCGTAAAGCGTTGTCGTGCCATCTTGAGTACGGAACGCTGAGTTCTCTAACGTCGTTAGCTGTTCGCCGCCGACAAAGATTTGGAACGACTCGCCATCCCAAGAATCGATTTCGTAGAAGCTAAACGAGATGTTCACTTCATTGACATCGCTTGGGATCTCGTAGGTTTTGCTGACCGCTTCATCACCGCCAGTGCCACCAATACGACCCAGCATATCGCCCGTTTCGAAGCCTTGAGAGCTTTCAGTGTTCGCGTTCCAACCGTTCGAGCCAGACTCGAAGTTATCAGAGGCAATCACCAAGTCCGAAGCAATCGACAACTCTGGCATATCAACCACAGATTGAACATCAATGTTCGCTTCAGCAGGAACCGTTGCAGTGCCATCGTTGACGTCAAACGTCACGTTCACGTTGCCATCGAAGTTTTCGTTTGGTGCGAAGTTGTACGTGCCGTCACCGTTGTCGACTAACGTACCGCTGTCAGAAGCAACGTTTTCAACCGTTAGGTTATCACCATCGATATCACCTGCATTTTGCAGCAATTGCTCTTCGGTGAAGGTGAAGCTTGTGTCTTCTTGCGTAACAAACTGTGGCTGACCAACCGTTGGCAAGTCATTCACTGGGTTCACAGTCAGATCGGCAGTGGCTTGAATGGTGGCATCGCCGTCCTTAATGTTGAAGCTCAGATCAATGTCGCCATTGAAGTCCGCATCTGGTGTGATAGTGAAGCTGCCGTCATCGTTAGCAACAACGGTCGCATTGCCGTCAACAGTGAGGTTCGCTGCGGTTAGGTCATCGCCATCTACGTCGCCTGCTTGCGCAAGAAGCTGCTCTTGGCTGAGAGTGATAGAACCGTCTTCATCCACGCTGTAAGCCAAATCACCTGATACTGGAGCATCGTTGACTGGCAATACATCAATGTTTGCATTGGTTGCTACCGTTGAACCATCTTCATCGGTCACGACAACATCTAGGCTGACATCACCGTTGAAGTTTTCGTTTGGCGCGAAGCTGAATGTGCCATCGCCGTTGTCAGTAAAGATACCGTCAGAGCCGCTGTAGCTAACGCTATCAATCGCGACGTCACCCTCAACGTCAGAAGCATTCGCCAATAGCTGCTCAGAGCTGATGGTGATGACTTCGTCTTCGTTCACTGAGTAGCTGGTCGCGCCGGCGATTGGTGGATCGTTCACCTCAAGTACCGTGATACCTGCGGTGGTTGAATCCGTAGCTCCGTCTTCGTCTACCACGACAACATCTAGGCTGACTTCACCATTGAAGTTCTCGTTTGGCGAGAAGGTGTAAGTACCATCGCCATTGTCTTGGAACACGCCATCTGCGCCACTGTAGCTCACGCTATCAACCGAAACATCGCCTTCAATATCCGACGAATTCGCTAGTAACTGCTCATCGCTGATGGTGATCGAATTGTCTTCATGCACCGTGTAAGACGTGCTGCCTGCTACTGGTGGATCGTTCTCTGGCGTCACGCTTACATCGATATTTGCGGTCACGGTATCCGTGCCATCAGAAACATCGAAGGTAAAGTTCACATCGCCATTGAAGTTTTCGTTTGGCGCGAAGCTGTAAGTGCCATCACCATTGTCGGTTAGAACACCATCAGCGCCTGTGTAGCTCACGCCTTCAACCGATAGGTCATCGCCATCGATATCTGTTGCGCCATCAAGCAGATCCTCATCAGTGAACAACAAGACGCCATCTTCACCAATGGTGAACGCTTGATCTTCTGGCTGTGGTAGGTCGTTAACTGGATTAACCGTCAGGTCAGCTGTTGCAACAATAGCGTCGGTGCCGTCGTTGATGTCGAACGTGATATCAATGTCGCCATTGAAGTTCGCATCAGGCGTGATGGTGAAGCTGCCATCATCGTTTGCCGTGACCGTTGCATCACCGTCAACCACTAGGTTAGTCGCGGTTAGCGCGTCACCTTCTACATCCGATGCTTGAGCAAGAAGCTGTTCTTGGCTTAGCGTAATTGAATTGTCTTCATCGACACTGTAAGCCAAGTTGCCCGATACTGGCGCATCGTTGATTGGCAATACATCGATGTTTGCGTTAGTTGCCGCAGTTGCACCGTCTTCATCAACAACCACAACATCTAGGCTGACATCGCCATCGAAGTTGGCGTTTGGTGCGAAGCTGAATGTACCGTCACCGTTATCGGTAAAGATACCGTCGGAGCCGCTGTAGCTGACGCTATCAATCGCAACTTCACCTTCAACATCAGAAGCGTTCGCCAATAGCTGTTCAGAGCTAATGGTGATGACTTCGTCTTCGTTCACTGAGTAGCTGGTCGCACCTGCGATTGGTGGATCGTTCACCTCAAGTACTGTAATACCTGCGGTAGTTGAATCCGTCGCACCGTCTTCATCGACCACGACAACATCTAGGCTCACTTCACCATTGAAGTTCTCGTTTGGCGAGAAGGTGTACGTACCGTCACCATTGTCTTGGAACACACCATCTGTGCCGCTGTAGCTGACGCTATCAATCGCCACTTCGCCTTCTATATCAGACGAGTTAGCCAACAGCTGTTCGTTACTAATGGTGATCGAATTGTCTTCATGCACCGTGTAAGATGTGCTACCTGCCACCGGTGGATCGTTCTCTGGCGTAACACTCACATCGATATTCGCGGTCACGGTATCCGTGCCATCAGAAACATCGAAGGTGAAGTTCACGTCGCCATTGAAGTTTTCGTTTGGAGCGAAGCTGTATGTGCCGTCACCGTTGTCGGTTAGGACACCGTCCGCGCCAGTGTAAGTGACGCCCTCAACAGATAAGTCATCCCCTTCAATATCGGTAGCGCCTGTTAGGAGATCCGCATCAGTAAAGGTCAGCACACCATCTTCACCAATGGTGAACGCTTGATCTTGTGGTTCAGGCGCATCGTTAACTGGTGACACCAATAACTCAAGGTTGGTTGAGACAACATCATCGCCGTCAGACACATCGAACGTAAAGGTGATGTCACCATTAAAGTCCGCATCTGGCGTTAAGGTGTAAGTACCGTCACCATTGTCTGTGATGGTGATGTTTTCATCATCCGTTGCCAAGTTCAGTGCTGTCAGTTGGTCTCCATCCAAGTCACGCGCATTAGCGAGCAAATCTTCTCGCGTGATTAGGATTGAACCATCTTCTTCAACCACAGCAGAAACAGGCAATGCTTCAGGCGTATGTTCAATGTGAGCACCCGTTGCATTGACGTAGATGGTTTGAGAAACGGTTTCAGAATCATTATTTGATAGCTCTGTCGCCGTTGCCGTTACATTGATTTCTAGCTGTTGGTTAAAGTCTTCTGGCAATTGAATCTGTAGCTCTTGTTCAATTGCTGTGGTTGGAAGCGTTACAGAACCATCTGGACCGACTGTTACTTCACCACTGTAGATCTGGCTGTTCACTTCACCTACATCAATGGTGAAGTTGAAGTCACTATAATCGGCATCGCCGCCACCGTAGAGATCTTCAAAGCCGTAAACCAGTTCACCGTCTTCGTTCACAGTAGTTCGAGTATGTTCAATGCCATCTTGGTTGAGCTCTGAGCTTGTGCCGCCATGGAAGACTGCATCACCAAATTGGCTTTGAATCACGGTTTCAGAACCATCAGCACCCACAAACACGAGTTGTGGGTCAACTGTATCCATGTTCGCAGGAGAGCCATCTGCTGCACGGAACTCGTACTGACCATCTTGCATGGACGCAAAGTCATTGAAGTTATGACCGTTAGGAATCAAGAATAGGTTGAAGCTTTCCCCTTCCGAGATTTGGAAGCTGAACTGATCTTGTCCCGGAATGAGGTCACCGCCTCCGCCAACTTGAGAGGCGTTTTCGTACACCACTTCAACGCCCGTGATATTGCCGTCTTCATCAACTTTGTAATAGCCAGCTGCGTTTTGGTAACCCGCGGTTTCACCTTCAAAGGTAACCGTGATTTCAGTATCATTGAAACTGGTGATACCGTTGTCTTGATCGTTAAGTACCCCTTCGTTGTCGTAGCTGATCACCGAACCTTCTGGAACACCATCAACGGTCACAGTCAGCGTTTCTGACAAGTCTTGGTCAACCAATGCTGCGGCGATGTTCACTTCAACAATACCGCCTGGCTCAACCAAGATCGCTTGGTCATCCACGTTTCGACCGTCGCCATCAGTGATGACTAGGTCTGGCGCATCTGCTACGGCTTCGACATGGACATTAATGTCTTGCTCAACTTCATCCGTACCGTCAGAAACCGTAAAGCTGAACTGTAAGTCACCACTGAAGTGCTCTTCTGGTACGAAGCTAAATGTACCGTCACCGTTGTCCGTTACAGTACCTTCATCACCCGAGTAGTTAATGCTCGTAACAGTTAGGTCATCACCATCAATATCAATCGCGCCACTTAGCAGATCTTCTTGCGTGAACAGGATGCTGCCATCCTCTTCAATGTGGTACATGCCAGGCGCAACAATTGGAATGTCATTGACTGGGTTCACCGTCAATGTCATTTCATTGGCAACACTCAATTCACCGTCGCTCACTTCATAAGTAAACTCGATGTCTCCGTTGAAGTTCTGTGAAGGCGTAACGGTAAAGGTGCCGTCGCCGTTATCCACGATAGAGGCATTAGGATCATTGGTTTCTAGTGCCGTTGCGTATAGGTCATCACCATCTTGATCGCTGGCATTTTCAAGCAGCATTTCTTGTGTCACGAGAATAGAGCCATCCTCGTCCACGTCTGCCACGATTGGCGCTGCTTCTGGTGCGTCGTTGACGAACTCAACTTTCAAGTCGATGTTTGCCGCCACCACATCGGTGCCATCACTCACATCAAACGTGAGGTCAACATTACCAAAGAAGCCCTGCTCTGGCGTTAACGTGTAGGTGCCACCGCCATTGTCTGTCACTTGAACCGTATCGCTTAAGCTCGTCACGTTCACAACAGATAAGTCATCGCCTTCGATGTCCGTCGCTTGAGCCAGCAGCTCTGCTTCAGTAACCGTGATGGCTTCGCCGTCTTCTGTGGTGAAGGACAAATCAGGTACATCTGGCAGGTCGTTCACTGGGTTAACGGTGAGGTTTAGATCCGCAGCGACGGTTTCAATCGCGTCAGTTACGTCATAAGTAAATTCGATTTCACCAAAGAAGTTTTCGCTCGGTGTAATCGTGAAGCTACCATCAGCGTTCTCAACGATGGTTGCATTAGGATCGTTGGTCGACAGGTTCACCGCTTCAAGGTTGTCACCATCCACGTCCGTCGCGTTCGCTAACAAGTCTTCTTGAGTGATGGTAATTGAGCCATCTTCATCAACGACCGCATCAACTGGACCGCTGACCTCTGGACCTTCGTTGACGATCTCAACATCGATCTTCGCAGTGCTTGGTGCGCTTGCTTGACCGTCGCTGATGTCGAAGGTCAAGTTCACTTCACCATAGAAGTTCGAAGTTGGTTCGAAGGTAAAGGTGTTGTCGCCGTTGTCTGTCAACGTACCTTGTGACTGGTCAACAAGCAGCAGATTCTCAATATGCAGAATGTCGCCATCCACATCGGTCGCACCTGATAACAGGTCTTTTGCTTCGATGATGATGGTGCCGTTTTCTAGCATTTGAGTATGTAGCGGCGCACCAGGAACTGGCACATCGTTGACTGGAATAACGGTCAGATCTAGATGGGTATCGACTTCATCGGTGCCATCGAAGACTTTGTAATCGATGTCGACTTCACCATTGAAGTTTTCATTCGGCATAAAGGTGTAAGTGCCGTCGCCATTGTCGACAAGCTCACCGTTGTCACCGCTGTAAGAGATATCAGAGATAGACAGCGCATCGCCTTCCACGTCACTTGCATTGGCAAGCAAATCATCCGCGCTAAACGTAATGCCCACATCCTCATCAGTCGACAACACAATCGGACCAGAAACGATTGGCGCATCGTTTACTGCTTCGAAGTTGATGTTGATGATGTTGTCGTCGGTGAGTTCACCATCCGTAACTTGATAGCCAAGCTCAATCTCACCGTAGAAGTTCTCATCTGGTGTGACTGTCCATGTACCATCGCCGTTGTCGGTTAACGTAGCGTGCTCCGCGTTATCCCCCACCAGCTCTAGGTTTTGAATATCAAGGACATCACTATCGATATCACTCGCTTGTGCTAAAAGCTGTTCTTCTGTGATAACCACAGAGGCAAACTGCGTAGAACCTTCGGTATCGATGGTCACATTTGGCAGATCAGCAGTCAGTTCGATTTCACTGTCACCTTCTCGGATATTCAGTTCTACCGTTTCCGTGATTTCCGTGCCGTCCACGCCAATAGATGTGAACACCGCTTCATCATGACAAGTTTGCGAAACCGTCATGTTTTGAACCACGTATGTACCGTTACCTTGAATCGTACCTAGCTCAAAGTAAGACACCGGCTCGTTCACCGTTAGGGTGTAATCCGTCTCATAGCTACCACGATCTTCTTTGTGGTAAGTCATCGAGTCGATCAAGTCACCATCAGAGTTAAAGGCGCGAATTTCGACTTCCGTAAAGTGGCGAGACTCTTCCATAAACCAGCCGCCTAGACCATCTAGGTGGAAGCTGATTTCGTTGATGTCTTGGCCTTCAACGGTCACAGTCAGTTTTTCATCACCGCTCAAGCCTTGGCGGTCAGTATCGCCAATACCGTGACCGATGTGTGTTTTACCATTCCACGCACCGAGTGGGTCATCATTACTTTGAACGGTAACTTTCAAATCACCATCAACAAACTCACGTGTGTAAGGGTCAACAGCAGTACCCCAATCATCGAGGCTAGCGTTGTCGTCAAAGGTACCAATTTGACTCGTATGCGTACCGTTCGCCAATGCATCATCATTTGGAATGAAGCGCACTTCCGTGTCTGCAGGAACCTCCTGCCCGACTTCTAGCTGTACCCATTCGTCATTTAGATTCGCTTCAATGATGCCGTTTTCAGGGGCTTGGTCGAGACGTAACGCAGGCTCTTCACGCAGAGAAACACCCACGGTTTGGTCTTCTTCCGCTTGAATAAATATCTCGTCGCCCGCTTCTGGCGCATCGTTGACAGGGTTAACGGTCAGATCCAGCGTGGTCAGAACATCATTTTCGCCATCGCTGATGTTGTAAGTGAAGTCCAACTCTCCGTTAAAGTTTTCCGTATGCGTAATGGTGAATGAACCATCGTCATTGGCTACGATCGTCGCATCTGGGTCATTGGTTTGTAGATTGCTGGCAACAAGGTCATCACCTTCAATATCTGTCGCATTCGCAAGCAACTGTTCTTGTGTAATGGTGATGGCATTATCTTCATCCACTTCAGCTTGAATGCCTGATGTTTCAGGTGCGTCGTTCACCGCGATAACATCGATGCCTGCGGTTGTCGTATCCGTTGCACCATCTTGGTCGATGACCGTAACGTCGAGCGAAATGTTACCGTCAAAGTT
Organism: Vibrio sp. Vb1026; assembly: GCF_033338745.1. NCBI lineage: Bacteria > Pseudomonadati > Pseudomonadota > Gammaproteobacteria > Vibrionales > Vibrionaceae > Vibrio > Vibrio sp. Vb1026. The sequence goes on along the minus strand of NZ_JAWOTH010000001.1, from coordinate 708,639 downwards.
CTCATTTGGCGTAAAGGTATATGTGCCGTCGCCATTGTCCACGAAGCTACCGTCGTTACCAGAGTAGCTAACATTCGCCAAGGCTACATCGCCTTCCACATCAGAAGAGTTGGCTAACAACTGCTCGTCACTAATGGTGATTTGACCGTCTTCTTGAACCGTGTAAGACGTAGAACCTGCCACTGGTGGATCGTTCACTGGTGTCACGCTGACATCAATAAATGCAGGTGTTGAACCTGTGCCGTCAGACACATCGAAAGTGAACTGAACATCACCGTTGAAGTTCTCATTCGGCGCGAAGCTGTAGGTGCCATCGCCATTGTCGATAAGCACACCATCTGCACCTGTGTAGAGAACGTTTTCGATAGACAGATCATCGCCATCAATATCCGATGCACCTTCCAATAGGTCTGCATCCGTGAACAGCAAGGTGCCATCTTCTTCTACCGTGAACTGTTGATCTTGCGCTTGTGGCAAGTCATTCACAGGATTAACCGTAATGTCCAGACCAACTTGTACCGAGCCACCATCGTTATCAATGATATCGAAGGTCAGATCTAGGTCGCCGTTGTAGTTTTCATCCGGTGTGATGGTGTAACTGCCATCATCGTTGTATTGAATCGTTGCGTTGTCATCTGTCGATAGATTGATGGCTTCAAGGTTCTCGCTATCAATATCGCCCGCTTTGGCAAGCAGCTGCTCTTGGCTTAGCGTGATTGAGCTGTCTTCGTTGATGGTGTAAGCCAAATCACCCGATACTGGTGGATCGTTGATTGGCAATACATCGACATTGATGTGCGTATCAACGGTTGCCCCATTCTCATCTTGAATGGTCACATCCAACTGAACTTGACCATTGAAGTTCTCGTTTGGTGCAAAGCTACAAGTACCATCGCCATTGACGGTAAAGATACCATCCGAGCCTTCATAGCTGATGCCAACAAGCTCTACATCGCCCTCGATATCAGATGCGTTAGCAAGAATTTGTGACTCACTGAATGTCAGTACTGAATCTTCGTCAATCGTGTAAGACGTTGGACCGGCAACTGGAGGGTCATTCACTTCAATGACGGTAATGCCTGCAGTCGTTTCGTCAATCGCACCTTGCTCATCCGCCACAATCACATCAAGGCTGATATCACCGCTGAAGTTCTCATTCGGCATGAAGGTGTAAGTGCCGTCACCGTTGTCTTGGAATACGCCATCGGTGCCTGAATAGGTCACGCTATCGATGGACACTGCGCCTTCCACATCCGAAGAGTTAGCCAGAAGCTGCTCATCGGAAATCGTAATCGCGTTGTCTTCATCAACCGTGTAAGACGTAGAACCCGCAACCGGAGGATCGTTCACTGGAGTGACGCTCACGTCCACATTTGCTGGTACGGTTTCAGTACCGTCAGAAACACCAAAACTAAAGCTGACGTCTCCGTTGAAGTTTTCATTTGGTGCAAAGGTGTAAGTACCATCACCGTGGTCAGTCAGCACACCATCGCTGCCTGTGTAGCTAATGCCATCAACCGTTAAGTTATCGCCATCGATATCGGTCGCGCCAGCAAGCAAGTCTGCATCGGTAAACTGAAGCGTGCCATCTTCTTCAACACTGAACTGCTGGTCTTGAGGAACAGGAAGATCGTTAACTGGATTAACCGTTAGATCCGCCGTTGCTTGGATAGTGTCTGTGCCGTCCGTAATGTTGAATTGGATATCAATGTCACCATTAAAGTCCGCATCTGGCGTAATCGTGAAGCTGCCATCGTCGTTCGCTGTGACGGTTGCGTTTCCATCTACAGTCAAATCGCTAGCAGTCAGACCATCTCCCTCAATATCAGACGCTTGAGAAAGAAGCTGTTCTTGGCTGAGTGTAATCGCACCGTCTTCATCAACGCTGTAAGCCAAATCACCCGATACTGGCGCATCATTGATTGGCAATACATTCACATTAATGACGGTATCAACTTCTGCCCCATCTTCATCTCGAATGGTCACATCAAGTTGAACTTGTCCGTTAAAGTTCTCGTTTGGCGCGAAGCTGCACGTGCCATCATCGTTAACAGTGAAAATACCATCCGGACCATCGTAACTAATGCCAACAAGCTCTACATCGCCTTCCACATCAGAGGCATTCAACAGCACTTGCGACTCACTAAAGGTCAGAACTGAATCTTCATCAATGGTGTAAGAAGTTGGTCCTGCGACTGGTGGATCGTTCACTTCCAGTACTGTAATGCCAGCAGTGGTGACATCCGTTGCGCCTTCTTCATCAGTGACGACAACATCAAGCGTCACTTCACCATTAAAGTTTTCATTTGGAGAGAAAGTGTACGTACCGTCTCCATTGATTTGCAACACACCATCGCTGCCAGAGTAGCTCACGCTATCAATCGAGACATCCCCTTCTAAATCCGAAGAATTTGCCAACAGTTGCGCGTCAGAAATGGTAATAGAGTTGTCTTCGTGAACCGTGTAAGACGTTGAACCAGCCACAGGAGGATCATTCAGCGGCGTAACGCTCACATCTACATTCGCTGAAACTGTATCTGTGCCATCAGATACGTCAAAGCTGAAGTTCACATCGCCGTTGAAGTTCTCATTTGGCGCAAAGCTATATGTGCCATCGCCATTGTCAGTTAGAACGCCGTCGGTTCCTTCGTAACTGATTCCCGTTACAGAAAGGTCATCGCCTTCAATGTCGGTCGCACCTGCAAGCAGATCCGCATCGGTAAATTGCAGCGTGCCGTCCTCTTCCACACTGAATTGTTGGTCTTGAGGAACAGGCAGATCGTTGATTGGATTAACGGTTAGGTCAGCGGTTGCTTGAACGGTATTCGTGCCATCTGAGATATCGAAGCTGATGTCGATATCACCATTAAAATCTGCGTCTGGCGTGATAGTGAAACTACCATCGTCATTTTGAGTCACCGTCGCATTGCCATCTACCGAAAGGTTAGACGCCGTCAGTGCATCGCCTTCCACATCGGAAGCTTGCGACAACAACTGCTCTTGGCTCAAACGAATCGAGCCATCTTCATCCACCGAGTAAGCAAGATTGCCAGATACTGGTGCGTCATCGACTGGTGTGACGCTTACATCAATGTTGGCAGAAACCGTATCTGTACCGTCGGACACATCAAAGCTGAAGTTTACGTCACCATTGAAGTTTTCATTTGGCGCAAAAGTGTAAGTCCCATTACCGTTGTCGGTCAGGATGCCGTCGCCACCATCGTAACTCACACCTTCAACTGTTAGGTTATCGCCCTCAATATCCGTTGCGCCAGCAAGCAGTTCAGCATCGGTGAAGATCAGCGTGCCGTCTTCTTCCACGCTAAACTGCTGGTCTTGAGGAACAGGTAAATCGTTGATTGGGTTAACGGTTAGGTCAGCGGTTGCTTGAACAGTATTCGTGCCATCTGAGATATCGAAGCTGATGTCGATATCACCATTGAAATCTGCGTCCGGCGTGATGGTGAAGCTACCATCGTCATTTTGAGTCACCGTCGCATTGCCATCTACCGAAAGGTTAGACGCCGTCAGTGCATCGCCTTCCACATCGGAAGCTTGCGACAACAACTGCTCTTGGCTCAAACGAATCGAGCCATCTTCATCCACCGAGTAAGCAAGATTGCCAGATACTGGTGCGTCATCGACTGGTGTGACGCTTACATCAATGTTGGCAGAAACCGTATCTGTACCGTCGGACACATCAAAGCTGAAGTTCACATCGCCATTGAAGTTTTCATTTGGCGCGAAAGTGTAAGTCCCATTACCGTTATCGGTCAGGATGCCGTCGCCACCATCGTAGCTCACACCCTCAACGGTTAGGTTGTCGCCTTCAATATCCGTTGCGCCAGCAAGCAGGTCAGCATCGGTGAAGATCAGCGTGCCGTCCTCTTCCACCTCAAAGGTTTTATCTTCAGGCACTGGTGCGTCATTGATTGGACGAACGGTTAAATCGATAGAACTTGAAACGGTTTCTTGACCATCACTGATATCAAACGTTAAGTCGAGTTCACCATTAAAATCAGCTTCAGGTGTGACGGTATAAGTGCCATCACCATTATCCACAACGGATGCATTAGCACCCACTTGCACGTTAAATGCGGCAAGATCATCGCCATCAACATCACTCGCGTACCCGAGAAGTTGTTCTTGAGTGAAGGTAATAGTGCCATCTTCATCCATGATGTATGCCAGATCTTGCCCTACTTCTGGCGCGTCATTTTCACCTTCGACTTTAATTTGGAACGTCTCGCTCGTAGTTTCGGAGTCGAAAGCGTCTTCTACTTGCGTCGTGGTTTCTTCGCTGGTGTCTTGTACATCCACCGCGAAGCTCTCTTCAGTGGTTTCTGAATCTAGCTCGTCACCACCTTGAGAACCTTCAGAGTCTGAAGAAGCACTTGGCGCAGATGAAGTTTGTACCGCTTGTCCTTGCGCTTCATTGCCTTCTGCGTCCGAACCACCTTCAGAGCCAGAGGCATCACCACCACCGACCGCTTGGGCACCCGCCCCAGAATCCGAACCACCGCTGCCCAGAGCCTCGTCACCTGATTCTCCGCTAGAAGCTACACTATCAACAACATTGGATTGTGCAGCGTCAGAGTCGCTGCTACTTTCAGTATCCTCTTCTTGAACTGCGCCACCCGAGCTCACTGCTTCTTCTTCCGTACCCGCGCCACTAGGATTTTCTTCCATCGCACGATTGGCTTCATCAACAGCATCTGCACTTTCAGCACCAGTCGCTACAGTCGAAGAGACGGTCGACTGCTGTTTTTCTTCTTTTGTCCCCGTATCCTTCGTTTCTGTTTGCTCTACCGCATCGTTAAGCTTTTCATTGTCTTTTTCTTGATTAGTGTCGCCTGCCATTACAGCCTCCGTTGCTTTTAGCTAACTGATCGTATTTAGAGGCAGTAAAGGACACCATTTTTAGAAACCAACTTTTTTATACAACTTTTTTCATACCTTTCGAGTTCCATAAAAACAAAAAAATTTGAAAACCCAGTATAAAGATCCTTACTTGTTGTCATTAAAGCAATTAGTGCGGTGGGATAATGATAAATATGACAAATCTGTTGCGCTCAGTCGACAACAGCCATAAGGGGCTGCAATTGCTATTAGGCGATTTTTACCAAGATTTCAGTGATGCAGGGATTGATATTGAGATGCTGCATAAACAAAACCGTTTTGAAGCACTCAGATGTTATTCAAAAAGGCTAAAGACCATTTTCGTCTTGTTATGTGATGACGACTTACCACCAAAATTGGCAAAGCTTGAACACTTAAACAAACACCATTTCCCTGCTCCTAATGAATTGATCGAGGACGTTAAAACCGAGCTTAACAACGTAAACAAACAAATTAGCCAGCTGTTAAAAATCGAAAATTCAATCGATAGCCGCACAGGTAGTGAATCGTAGGGGTGGCTCATGAGTAATAAGCAAATAGAACATCACCTCAAAAAGGCACTCGTTTCGAACAACGAAGCTTCGAAGGTAACAGCAGACGATACAATCGTGCTAGCCAGTGCAATGACCAGCGTACACAAAACCTTGCTGGTTATCTTTTTGCTTTCCATGGTGGCTATCGCCGTGGCATCTCAGGCTCGTATCGACATTGTGGTGTCGGTGCGCGGTGAGCTATTGCTCGAATCTGACATCGAAAAAGTGCAACACCTTGAAGGCGGTATTCTAGAAGAAATGCTAGTGCGCAAAGGCGAAGTGGTTTATGAAGGTCAACCTATTGCACGCCTTCGCTCTCTGGATAGAAACACTCAACTTGATACGGTAAACACAGAGATCATTCAGCTTGAGCTAGACAAGATTCGTTACGAAAGCCTGCGCGATATGGTGGAACCCGATTTTTCTGCCTACATCGAAAAGTACCCAGAATTAGTGCAAGTCAACATGAATACCTGGCAGCAAGAATTTTCTAAAAACCGTTCCAATGAAGAGTTGATCACTCACGATATCCAACATAAGAATTCGCTTATTGATTCAATGCTCAAGCGCCGTAAAAGCTCCGAGAACCAGCTCTCCTTAATACGCAAGCAGCTCAATATTAAGAACACCTTGTACAAAGAGGAAATGGCGTCTTACGTCGATGTTCTGAATATGCAGGTTCAAGAGTCAAACATGGTGCGTGAGATTGAAAACCTTGATGAGTCGGTCATGAATGAGCGCTTCCAACTCGACAAACTAGAGAAGCAGTACCGAGACTTGGTGGAGAATCGTAATGCCGAGTATCAAGCACAAATCATTCAAGCAAACAAGGACTTAAAGTTGAAACGTATATTACGTCCTCAACACTCAGATAAAGTGGATCGCCTCGTGGTTTACGCCCCTATTGACGGTGTAGTAGATAAAGTGCACTTCAATTTCCGCTCCGCTGTGATACCGCCAGGTGAAAGCATCGCGGACATTGCACCGATCAATAACGCCCTTCACGGAGAGGCGAAGATCCCGCGTAAAGACATGGGTTTTGTAGAAATCGGACAAGCGGTCAAAGTGAAGATGGATACCTACAACTTTGCCAAATACGGATTTTTGGAAGGTCGAATTGCATCGATCAGCCGTTCTTCTTATGAAGAAGAAGACGCTGAATTCTATCTCGCGGAAATCCAAATCAGTCAAAACTATCTAGAGCGCGGAGGCACACAATACAAGCTGTCCCCTTATATGGAGTTTACCGCAGACGTGAAAACAGGTTCACGCCGGGTGATCGAATACGCAGCGAAGCCGGTTATGTCGGCTATCGAAGACGCATTCGATGAGAGGTGATGGATGAGTAGCAAACCTTCTTACAATATTTCCGTTCCTGTTATGCGCCTAAGCATCGCTTTCAGCTTGATGCTGGCTGCCCTCGCCTTTTATTTGTATATCTCTTGGGAAAAAGTGGATTCAGTCGAGAAAGTGCAAAACGCGCCTCTGTTGGTTCAAGCTCAACAGCTCAACCAAACTATCGAGTTTGATATTCAAACGCTTCAACGCTGTTTAAGCGCGCGTTATTGCAGTACAACAGAGCTTGATTTTGAGGTTCTGAAAGACGAAATTGACCAATTTAAGTCGCTCGCGTCACTCAACAAAACCGAGTTTAGCTTGGTGGGCGCGACCGAATACACGCAGCTTGAACTGGCAATCAATCGCTTCTCAGACAGCCAAAAAACACGCGACGATGTGTTGGCACTGTACCTCTCGCTCACCAATAACTACCTACAAATGGACGACAACTACCGGACCATATTTAACAACCATGCGAGTGACCTAATGATGGAGAAAAACGAGTTCTTCATTTGGTTGTTTGTGGTCGTTGTCGTACTGGTTGGTATCGCAGTGCTATCGAACTTGGTGGCAATCCTTAAACTGAAAAAATCCAGCTCGAATGAGCGTGACATTGACCAAGAATTCGATGAGCTTTATCAAGAACTCAAACTACTGGATTTACAAAGGTTGGAAGAGTTGCTGAATGAAGTGAGCATCAATCCTAAGCAGCGTCAGATCTACTCACACCTAAAACTGATTTTCAGCAAACTCGAAGAGCAAAAACGCAATAACGATCTCTACAAGCAGCTCTATGCTCTGATTGGTTACGAGATTCGTGGCATCACCAACACCATTAACGGCGGCGTGCAATATCTCGTTCAAGAGACCGATGAGAGCGGAGTGTTGATGGCGCAAGATATAACCTCGGCTGCCAATACCCTGTCTGAATTGGCAGAGAACTACAACCGACTCATTTCACAAGGGACCGAGAGCAAATCGAAAGAGTTTTCACTGCTGAATGTACTGTCTGAATTGATGATTCACATCAGTTCAAAAGTGCAGCGAAATGAAGGTGAGCTAGACTGCTTTATCTCAGATAACTTACCAAACCGTGTTGAAGGACAATCTACCAGCTTATTCTGGGTGTTGTTCCTACAGCTATCAAATGCCATCCAACTCAAAGCCGACAAGAAACTGTTTGTCACCATTGAATCAGGTGCGGCGACAGACATTGAAAATACCCGCTTGACCATCAATCTAAACTTCTTAACCACACTGGATGTGCCGTTTGCCAAGCTCAATACCCTACACTGGAGCGACCATAAACAGCACACTGCAACCAAAGACGATTTGGCTAAAAGCGTACTGAAAGATTATGGCTATTACGAGAGCCATTGGTATCAATCGGGCAATCAGGAACGTTTTCAAATTCAGCTCGATTTGAAAGCCAAAAGCTTCCACACCGAGAAAACTCGCTTCGACAATAAGCGTTTGTTGCTGTGTGCCAACTCTCAGCTGCGCATTGATGTAATGAACAAAATGTTAGTCAACTTGGGCTTGGAGATCACGCCAATTCGAACGCCGAACGAACTCTTCTCTGCTGCAAAAACCTTTGGCGAATACGATGCCATCATGCTGACCGACACGTTCGAGCCAAACAAGCTGCCCTCACTGAGCAAAACGGTGAAATCGCAACTGCGCAATCACCCGAACACGAAGTTGTTGCTTTCAGTCACTAGCACTCAGCAAGCACAAGAGAGTCATACCTTTGTCGACAAGATTCTGAACTCCCCCGCGATTCCGTATGAGTTCATCCCTAACCTATTAGCAATCATGGAAGCGGAAGCCTCTGAAGAACAGATGGAGAACAGCTCATTCCTGATTGTGGAGGATGACCGTGTTCAACAGATTCTACTCAAACGTATTTTGAGCAAGCAAGAATACGAAGCCGACACCGTTGGCGATGGCGCAGACGCCGTTCAGCATTTCATGAATCAGCGCTCAGACATCATTTTTATGGACTGCATCATGCCGGGCATGGGCGGCATTGAAGCGACCAAACGCATTCGACAATACGAACAAGAGAGCGGACAGAACCCTTGCACCATTATAGGTGCGACAGCATTGACCAGCAGTAATGAACACCAAGCTTGTATCGAAGCTGGAATGGATTACGTGATCAGCAAACCTTATAAAAACGACGAAATCATCAAGGTGATCAACAAGTATGTGGCGGTACAGAAACTTAACTAGCTGTGTATTGGCAGCGCTTACATTGAGCAACGCTCCTTCGGCAATGGCGACCACCTTGCTTGAGGCGGTCAAACTCGGCTTGGAAAACAATTTATCTCTGCGCGCTAGTGACAAAGGCGTGGAAGAAAACGAATACAACATCGACATTAGCCGTTCTAAGTTTCTACCCTCTTTAAACGGTGCTGCTGATACCACATGGAATGAAAACGAAACCATATTAACGGGAACACCGGATACACGTTCTAGCTACAACTCGAACAGCTACAGTGTGTCTTTATCCCAATCGGTGTTTAACCTTGGTGACATCTTTAAATACGGCACCGCGAAGCTTGATTTCAACATTGAAGAAATCAAACACGAGAACAAAATCCAGAGCACCATTTCTGAAATCGCGACGCAATATTTCGAATACCTCAAAAACAACGCGCAAATCAAAGCCACCCAAGTAGAACTTAAATCGTCTGAAACACGTGAGCGCCAAATGCGTCGCAACGTGGAACTTGGCAACACTGCGGCGAGCGAGTTGTATGAGGTAATTGCCCAGAAAGAAGGCATTGCCAATCGCTTAAGAACCTTAGAGAAAGACCGGCGCGTAATTTTGAACGGTTTAGAGATTCAAGTTCAATACCCAGTCACCCCATCACAGGACATCTACGAAAGCGTGCCCTTGGCGGAAATCAGCGAATCCGAACAACGTGAGATTCTTGAACAAGCTTTGAAGCTCAATAACGACTTATTGGTTGCGAAGAAAACCGTCGAGCGCAGCCGAAGAGGCTTGAAAGAAAGCGGTTCAAACTTTGTGCCGACCGTATCGCTCTCTGCCAGTTACCGTTACGACGATGCGAACAACTATGACCGAACCGACCCAACCGCAACAGGGGACAGTAACTCGACCAGCGTCGGGTTGAACTTGAATGTGCCAATTTTCTCCGGCGGTTCGGATTACTACGGTTATCAAAAATCGTCGACTGCCATCGAGCGAACCGAGCTGCTGTACCAAGATTCATTGTTCGCGACGCGCAATAGCGTTAACACCTCAGTACTCAACATTAACGACTTCTCCCGCGCCATCAGCAGTTACGAGAACATCATCCGTGCCAACTACTCTTCCTACAAAGGCATTCAACGCGCCTATCAGCTTGGTACGCGAACCATTACCGACTTACTGGCAGCGGAAAGTAAACTGTTCAGCGCACTACGTGATTACGAGAGCGCGCGCTATGACTACATCATTGAATCGATCAATCTTGAGCAAATCAAAGGCATGCTATCGGTTCAATCTATCGAAAGCATCATGCAGTTGATGAGCGATATCGAAGGCAGAAGCAATCAAGACTTAGTTCCAAAACACCTTCTCTCTAAACCATCGATTAAGAAAGGAGGTCGCAATGCAAACTGAGCACTTTTCCCAAAAGATTAACTTTGCTGACAAGTGTTATCTGACTTTCTCAACGGTCATCTCAACACTGTTTGGTTTAGTGCTGCCCTTTTCGATTCTTATTATCTTTGACCGTGTTTTACCTAACCAAGCCAAAGACACGCTGTTTCTTCTGTTTGCCATTATCTTGATCACCATCTTCCTCGACTATCACTTAAAGAATCAGGAAGAGAAGATTTCGTCGGTGATCATGAAGCAATTCGAAACCAACTTAACCAACAAGGTGTTTCAATCAATCTGTTTGGCTGAGATATCGAAGTTTCGTCGTCTAGAACCCGGTGAATACCTAGAGCGTATTGCGACCATTCCAGAGATTAAATCCTTCTTTGGCGGAGAATCTGTACGGGCATTGATCAACCTTGCCGTCAGCATACTGACCATTCTGATTATCGGTGTGATCAACATTTGGGCGGGAGTGACCATCTTGCTCGCCTCCATCATTTTGGCGGTGTTCGCACTCAGTCTTTCCAAGCAGAAAATCAACAGCTTAGAAAACAAATCCGACATCGAAGGCTTAACTACTTCTAAAATCATCGAGATCATCTCTAGCCCACTCGATATCAAAGCGCGCAATATGGAATATCGCGTTGAGAGCTTGATGACACAAATGGTGGAAGAACGTGAAGTCGAGAACATCAAATACGAGCAAATTGAATCAAACTTCAACCTTATCTTGTCGCTCATACAACAGCTCTCCATCGCTTGTGTGGTGGTGGTTTTGGCAACGGCAGTTATCAACATGCAATCGAGCCAAGGCATCATGGCTGCCATCATCATGCTTACCAACCGCTACTTCGCGCCATACCAGCAAGTAATGCGCACGGTGAGTCGATGGGAGTTGAACAAGCTTCATATTCAACGTATCGCCGAGCTGCTTGAGCTTGCTGCATCTATAGAACAACAAAACGACACGACGGAAGTCGAGCGCATCTCGGTGAAGTATTCGGAAAAACAACGCATTGAGTTTGAACGCGGTCAGGCTTACTTGCTGACGGGGAAAAGCGGCGCAGGTAAAACCCACCTCGCCAATTGCATTACGCGGCAAAACACCGACAGCAAGCTCGATATCCAAATCAACGAGACACCGCTCGATGACGTCAACTACAACGTCTGGCGTAATAGCGTGCTCATGGTCGACAAAACCAGTTCGTTCGTCGAAGGCACCATCATCGACAACTTGACTTGTTTCCGCCCGAGCTTAAATAACACGGCATTTGCGCTTTGCGAAACCATGAACATCAAGGCACAAATCGATGCCCTTCCCGCTGGTTTTTACACCGAGCTTAAAGGACATTTACGCAACCCATTCTCGCGCCAAGTCGCTTATGCCTTGTTGTTAGTGCGTGCCTTACTCGCGAACAAACGTGTGTTGATCTTCGACGACATCGACTGTGTTTATGATGACGACTTTGCTCGATTGGTTTTGACCAGCACCGCCTATCGCGCCAACGACAAAATCCTCATCATCGTCAGCAACAAGATGGACAAACTCAATCATCGCCTCAAACGCGTCAAACTTACCGGAGGTGACCAATGAGTATTTTGGTTGATTTTAATAATGTCCCTCAGCGCTTGTTGGACTTTGAGGCTCGCAGTTATGACGAGCGATACAATGAGTCACCTTTGATTCGTGGTTTAGCTTACACCCTCATAGCGCTTGAATGGGAAGGCACACCTTCTATCCTCAGCGACGCTTTTATCCCTAAACCAAAAGACAGCGACAGTTTTATCGCTACGATTGAACGCCTTGGTTACCGTTGTGACGTCACCAAACTAAAAACGTTGGAGCACATCGAGGGGCATCCTCATCCTTGTTTTATCGAGATAGAAAACCTCACTGCGATTTTCTTGGGCACTAAAGACGGCAAACTGATCCTGTTTGATTACACAAATAACAACACCATTGAATACCCGCTCTGCAAGAAGCCGTGCTTGTTGGTCTCGATCAGCGAATACTCCCGCTTATTCCGAGAACCGCCACCTGAATCTCAAGACCGCAGTAACTGGATTAAATACGCGTTTTATCGCTACAACAATGAACTCAAAAGCCTGATTATTCTCAGCTTCGTGGTCAGCATTCTCGGCGCACTCCAGCCCTTTTTTATTATGAGTGTGTACAACTTCGCCTTAACCTCTAGCTCGCAAGCCACGCTTTATTGGCTCACGTTATTTGCTGTGATTGTTGGGTTCTCGGAATACTTTTTCAAGAAAATGCGGGTCAACATCATCGCCACATCAGGAAAGGATTTGGCGGTGCATATTTCTCAAAACGTAATATCCAAACTGTTGTGGCTTCCTTATTCGATGACATCTACCGCTGGTGTCTCTTCTCAGTTAGCACGATTGAAGGACATCGACACTTTCCGCCGTTTGGTAACCGCAGAGTCAACATTAAGCTACTTCGACATGCCGTTTGTTATCGTATTCATTATTGCCATTGCTCTTATGTCTGGTACCGCAGCGCTAGTCGTTATGGCGGGGTTGATTCTAATGTTGGTGTTCTGTGTTTATTCTCGTTACATCTACTCGCAAGCCACGTCCAAGAGCTCTCGCGCCAACGCCATGGTTTCTTACCAATGGAATGAGATTCTTCGTGGTATAAAAACCATCCAAGGCTTGCCATTATTGCGTGTTATCCAGTCCCGCTTTAGCGCATCGCATTTACAAAGCACCAGCGATGCAGAACATGTTTCAGTGACTAATAGCAGGGTTCAGGCAGCAGGCGGGAGTTTGATTCAGGTTATTGGTACCGCAAGTATCGTCGCGGCCGTTATCGGCGTGATGGACGGCACCTCCGATGCAGGTGCAATGCTTGCTACCGTAATTTTAGTCTGGAAGGCGTTGGGGCCTATTATGGGCATCTACAACTCTATTTCTAAGTTCCAATCCATTAAGGCGTCTTCTGCGCAAATCAACAACCTTATGGCGATGAATGACGATAAGCTAACGTTAGAGAAAAGCCCCCCTATTCGCCTCTTTCAAGGTAGTATCGTCGGCTCTGGTGTGAGCCATCGTTATAGTGGTGCGGCAACAGGCTTAACTAATCTTGGTTTTAAAATTCCACCGGGCGCAAAAGTTGTGATTTGTGGACCAACAGGTTGCGGTAAAACGACGCTCATTTCTATTATCGCTGGGCTAGAGGAACGCTATCAAGGCTCAGTTTCGGTGGACGGTTATAACATCAAACAATTCAACAGTTACCGCTATCGAACCTCGATTAACTACATCCCGTTTAACCTGCATATTTTTGAAGGCTCCTTGGAGACTAACTTCATCTTGCATAATGGGTTAATCCCAACAGAAAAAATGCGTGAAATGGTGAGTTTCTTTGAGCTCGATACATGGTTGCCACAAGGCCTGGACACTCAATTGAGCGTTGATATCTGTAAAAGTTTACCAAATGGTATTCAACAAAGACTGCGGCTCGCATTAGGGCTAGGCAACTGCGAACAATCTTTGATTATCATTGACGAGCCATTTAATGGTGCAGAGCAAGAAAATTCCCACTACTTCAAGCGGTTATTTAGCGACAAACTACTCAATAAGACCGTTATTTTCTCAACGAATGATCCGGGCATGATCTCTACATCCAATATGAGCTTAGTCTTGGAGCCAGATGGCAACCTGAAGTATTTCGGGTTAACCGATAAGTACTTAAAAAGTCTAAGTTAAGTTCGGAATGTGGTGTGGTTCATCATTCATACTTGAGCACGGTCATTGACAAAAATGTAAACGATGAGACTATTTACTCTGTAAGCGCGTACACTAAGGAATCCGATGTATACATTTGTTGCAGACAAATTGGATGTGGTTTATTTATCAACGATACCAGAAAACTACCAGTTACAAGACTTCGACGTGCCTGAAGAAGAACTCGAAATTCGTGAAATTGTAGAGGTATGGTATGAGTGTGCGTTTCTTCCTGACTTTAACCTTCAACACATCGACATCGAAAACAAAACTGCTTTGGTCGAGACACAAGCGCAAGTCGTAAACAACTACACAAGTACGCTCGCTTTTTTACTCAAAAGTCGTACTTATCGCGCAGCACTTAACCGATTATTGAGTGTATGGAGATTGGAGGCAGCAGCTAAAGCACAGCTTGAGCTGCTGTTACTTACGGAAGAACAGAGTAGCAAGCCAGTAAATTAATCAGCTAGGATAAGGGGCTAAAAATCTTAAACCCAACCATCGAATCGGAGACGTTTCTGCACGCGTTCAACCGCCTCTATCTGCATCTGACGAACACGCTCGTTAGATACGTTTAATAACAGGCCTATTTCCGACAAGGTTTTCACTCTCTGGTCAAATAATCCGAATCGATGGATTAAGACTTTCTGCAACTTAGTTGGCAAGGTTTTAATAATATTTTCAATAGCTTGAGTAAAGCACTGGTTTTCACAGTCTTGTTGTGGATCTGGCGTATACTCACTTTCACACAGTTCAAGAACAAATGGAACACGATGAAGGTCCGCAGTGGTCGATACATCAATAAAACCACTAAGAGCAACAAGTTCATCTATACGCTCTGCTTTCACCCCTGAGCAGCGTGAGAGTTCAGAAATAGACAACTCCTTGCTCTCACTTTTTGACGCATCGAGCTTTTTTAAAGCCAGGCTATTTATCTCTTTGCACACATGAGCAGGTAAACGTACCGTGCGGCCATTGTTCATTAATGCCGCTTCTATATTCTCGCGAATCCACCATACCGCATAAGTAGAAAAACGGTAGCCTGGCTCAGGATCGAACTTATCGACCGCTTTTATCAAACCAATGTTACCTTCTTCTATTAAATCGAGCAGAGTAAAGTTATTGCCTGGCCGTTTGAGGTAGCCTTTTGCGATTTTCACAACAAGTCGAAGATTAGACTCAATCAACATTTCGCGCGCTTCTTCATCACCAGCTCGATTAAGTTTGGCGTAATGCAACTCCTCTTCACGAGACAACAAATCAATCCCCACAATATCTTTGAGATAGTGAGCATAAGGGTCTTTCCCAACTGACAACGATTCTTTCATTGACAGTTCATCCGTGACAGCTCGGAACCTAGCAAAGCATTCGTTGTTCATTCCCCGTCCTTCTCAAGCCAACTTATTTCTTATCTTCTTTAATTGTTTTTGTACAACACCGTATGCATCATGCTTTATATGCATTACTTTACACTGAGTGTAGACAGGGGTTCTGATCTTTACCAAGAAATCGCTTATCACTTTAAAACAATTACTGCTTCTATGATAAAAACGTGAGCAGGTGGGGGGTTATATATATGAAAGTGCGAATATTTGTACGCAAATTGGCCTCAAAGAAAACAACGCAACGTAATCGTCAACGCTTACCACGTTACTCTGACTAAACCTTTGAGGCTTGAGGATGGTTTGAAGTATCAGTTGAATTAGCGAGACCTAATTCACTTGACGAAGCGCAGGTTGAAGCTGACAGTCTGTTATAACTTGGAAAACTGCACGATTCTTTCCTTCAGACTTACCTTGATACATCAACTCGTCAGCATCTTGCAAGCTCACGATGTGGGTAAACTCAGGATAGTAAGCACAGCCCAAACTGATACTCAAATGAATTGCTTGTCCACCCAGTATAACAGGCTGATCGTAAACGGCTTTACAAAGCATATTGGCAAAATTGAGTGCTTCTCGCTCTGACAGAGACGACGTAACGAGTGCGAACTCTTCTCCTCCAATTCTCGCCAATGTCATTCGGTCATCAATCATCGACTTAGCGGCTTCTGCGATGGCAACTATTGCTCGGTCTCCAGCAAGGTGGCCATATCGATCATTGATTGATTTAAAATCATCAATATCAAACACCATCACCGTTAAGTTTCGCTTCAAATGATTCAGTAGCGCCAATTGCTCAATCAGGTGTCTACGGTTGTATAGCTTTGTGAGAGAATCCGTCAACGTCATCTCCAGCAATTGCTGATTGGCAATCGTTAATTGCCTTGTCCGAAGAGCAACCATACGTTTGAGGGCAAAAATATGATAAAGCGTTGCAATCGCCATAATGAAAATAGCAATAGGGAAAAGATAAAGTGGATAAACCGTTTTCACCACACTCCAACGGGTGAGGATCCGCTCACGATCCGTATCGATGACTTTTTCAAACGCTCTTGATACCTCTAAAATGGAAGTTGCACTGTGCATTCCTGCTGCAATCCGAAGATCTTCACTATATAAGCTAATTGTCGGGACAAACATACCCGCTCCCGGCGTGGTTGCCATATAAAAGTTAGCAACTTGCAGGTCTGCAACAAAGTACAGCACCTTTTTATCGACGGCGGCTTGTATCATCGAATCATTGTTAATGTATTCTGCGATAGGTGCATTCGGATAATTCGTCTGAACAAACTCAGACTCGTAACTTCCTTTAACAACGCCAATTGGCAGCGTCATTTCGCCAGTTAAAACACTCCTGATATCAACCGAAAGTACATCTTTATTTACGTACAATTTGGTTTGGATAGGCATTATGACTGCGCCAAAGTCCATATACTTCGCTCTTTCGGGCGAGTAGACAAGTCCTCCGTGAAAGTCAGCCTTACCCTCTTTTACGGCTTGTAAAGAAGCATCCCAATCCAAAAGGAGAAACTGAACGTCGATTTGGTTGTTCGCCGCGTACTCTTTCCAAAAGTCGATTAAAACACCTTTAGGTTCACCATCTGGGCTAAGGTAAGAGAACGGCTTCCACGCTTTGGAGTTAGCAACAATTAAAGAATGAGACTCTGCCTTGTGTGCATGCGCCATCGGACAAATGGACAGCCACAGTAGTAATAAAGAAGCACACGCTTTTTTACATTTGCAACCATAAGTACCATAACTCGTCGATGACATACCTACTTCTCACCAGTCTTTTTAAACCATAATCTCGGCTGTTTGATTAGACTAAAGATATAGTAGAGTTGCATAAGACAGGAAGTGACGCTTATTGATATGAATCTAACTTAGTAAGTTTTAGTACTTAATTGGTACTTTCAACGCCTAGTTCGCTGAAGCAGTTGAAGCAGTTGAAGCAGTTGAAGCAGTACATGATAAATTAGGAAAACTTATCTGGTACTAAAAATTGAATATCATCAGTTTTGCAAACACCTAGTACCAACAAAAAAGCCCTATTCAAAATCCACCTTGGGGAGAACTTTGAATAGGGCTCTTTGCCTCTATGCTTCATTTTACGGCTGAAGCTACCTTTACCTTTTTTCGCTTTAACGACTCGTGTTTGGAACAGCTGACTGGTAACAACCGCTTTTAACGCGTTGTCTTTGATTTCACCTCTGCCGAAGTCGGTCTCATGTTGTGAGCCACTCGGTTGAGGACTGATTTTACGCTTTGCCATAAATCCTCCTTAATGGTCGAACCAGATTGGACAATAATTATATAAATAAGTCAAATTTATAGATTTAGTTGAATTTTATGCTAAAAAACTTCACATCACCGTCATTTATTTGAAATTTAATCAAAAACATGCTGGTTAAATAGTGACTAAATACAAATATTTGTCCATAAAGCACTAATATATGTTGACTCTTCGTGGAATTAACCTAGACTCAAACACGGCTAGAAAGAAAGTTCTTTGTTTTCACATTTCGTTGGATTACTTGTAACCCGTCGTCCTGTGGTACGCAATAGCAATTTATTTTTCCACGCTATAAGCGCCGTTGAGGCGAAAGATTACATTATTTAGATATTTAGGAAATAGACATGTCTAACACAGCTACTGGCACAGTTAAGTGGTTCAACGAAACTAAAGGCTTCGGTTTCATTCAACAAGAAAACGGTCCTGACGTATTTGCTCACTTCTCTGCAATCACTGGTGACGGCTTCCGTACTCTAGTTGAAGGCCAGAAAGTAGAATTTGTTATCTCTCAAGGTCAAAAAGGCCCTCAAGCAGAGCAAATCAAAGTACTTTAATTCTTAAAGAATTTGATACGATAGCCAGCTTTTAAAGCTGGCTATTTTTTTGCCTAAAACTTATTTTGCCAACAAAACGATATAAATCTATGGCTCTTAAACCAACCATTTACAAATTTCGTATCGCCATTTCCGATATGAATAATGACTATTACGATTCTAAAAATCTAACTATCGCCCTTCATCCTTCTGAAAAGCCGCAAAGAATGTTGGCTCGCATTCTAGCTTACTGTTTAAATGCTCAAAGCAATCTGGAGTTTACAAAAGGACTCTCTACGATTGAAGAGCCTGATTTATGGCATGTTGGCGATGATCAAAGCATTACTCACTGGATTGAAATTGGCGAACCAGAACCAGACAGAATTAAGAAAGCTTCTCGCCTAGCAAAGCATGTAAAAGTTTACACTTATAACACCAAAGCGGCTGTCTGGTGGGACAAAATGTCAGGAAAGTTCTCAATGTTTCCCGTCAACGTAGAGAGCTTTGACTATGACGCTATCGACTTGATTTGTCAGCACCTTGACCGAGGTACTAGCCTTTCTGTTATGATTACTGGCAGCTCAATTTTTGTTGATATCAATGATCAGCATATCGAAGTAACGGTGAAGGAACTAAAAAACCATGACGTCTCTTAGTGAACTGAGTCAAGAGATGGGATTTGAAGAAATCCCCTTTGTTAAAGAACATAAAGCAGCAAAGCGACGTTGGTTAAAAGAACAGTCACAACTATTTACAAAAGTCTGTGAGAACAAACCCACAACAGCACCTACTCTTCACCTGCTTGGCCTTTTGACCAAATCACATATTGAAGCAAGTGCTAACTACGAGCAACATGCTCACTCTACCCAGCGTATGCAGCAAGTTCTGACTGACTCCTTGGGTAATGAGCTCGCGGATAAGTTTACTAACCAATCTGCTGAAGACCTAATCTTAGTCACCCACCTTTGGTTATACACGCAAGGCTATTTAAATATGGATTTCAGCTTGGCGCACGATCATGCCGAGCAGACTCAAAATACATTGCAGCATGAGCTTGTCATAAAACGCATGGACGTTGATGCATTCAGAACCGAACTCATGCAAAGTTTTTATCAAGGTAAAGAAGCCCGTCCGGCTTCAGCAAGTGGCTTTTGGGGTTGGTTTAAACGTCTATTTTCCGCATAAAGTACATGGTTTTATCCATTTCAAACAACTGATAGACTTCACGTTCAGTGCAACAAGCATCATGATTGCATTCTTAAAGGACAATTACCCAATGAACAGCAAGGGATCATTATGAAGTTTATCCGTTGGATTTTAGGCAAGGTTATCTTATTGCTGAACGTGGTGTTCTCACCTCGTGGTATTAAGCGCACCGCAGAAGAACAGCAACGTATTGATAAAAAAGCGAAACAATACGCACTTTACCAATTTGAAGCCTGCCCTTTTTGCGTAAAGGTCCGCCGTGCAATGAAGCGTCAATCGGTGAACATTGAGCTACGTGATGCAAAAAATAACCCGACTCATCGAGCTGAACTAGAGCAAGGTGGTGGGCGAGTTAAAGTCCCTTGTCTGCGTATCGAAAAAGATGGCGAGACACAGTGGTTATACGAGTCATCTGACATCGTCGCTTACGTTGAAAAAGAATTTGCCTAAGTTCCCCCTATGAACATTGGCGGATGTAAAAGAGGCACCTAACGGTGCCCCTTTTCTATTTTTTCTAGCTAGATGTTGCCGTGCGAGCTTTCCTTATTCAGTCTTCTTGCTCAACTCCAAACTTAAACTCCACTAAGCAAATAACGGGTATGCAAGAACAACACAACGAAGATTACCACCCAACGTCTGCGTTATTCATCCACGATCAATGTTAGCTCTACGCGCCGATTGCAAGCTTTACCACTCGCTGTCGCATTGCTGCACTTCGGTACATACTCTCCGAAGCCTCTAGAAAACACTCGTTGACGTGGAATACTCGTCGCCAATAGTTGTTTTTCTACTTCACGAGCTCGCTTTTCAGATAGCGTGTCATTGAAGCTTTCAGCTCCCGTGCTATCCGCATGACCATCAATCACGACATCAACATCAGTTCTTCCAGCCAGATAGTGACCAATGTTTCGAATCCAGTCTTGAGATTGAGCAGATAACCGTGCAGAACCCGTTTGAAAATGCACTTGCTCTTTCAAACGTATCATCAGGTGACCACCACTGAGCGTCTCGTGAGGAATGTTATGCCTGCTCAGGAACATTTCCAGAGAGGTCACGTTTTGCGACTTTTTTACTGACGCCCTCGCCGTTTGATATGAACGAGGGGAAGAAGCCACATTGGATGCGCTCGGGTATCCCCACTCTGGGTGTCTCAGCTCAGTGTTTGATTTAGGAGCTGTATCTAAAATGTTCCCACCAGGGACCATATCTTGATCGAGGCTGCTGCACCCGGCCAGAATGCCACAAACAATTAAAAACCAATGCTTCATACCATTACCAACGTAGAAAAACTCTTGTTCATTGTGTCGACAAAACACGCCGAATCTTTAGCGCTTTTGTCCACCGATTGGTTTGTCTATGCAGCGTTCATGCCACTGGAGTCAATGCAAAATCATCTCTCAAGTAAAACGCAACACTAAAATACCCTACCCTTACAGTCCATACGTCAGGCAAAGTCTGTTACCAATGGTCTCACTTTATTGTTATTTAATGGTTTTAGTCACTATCGTTAACCGATAAACTAACGCAAATTTCTCATTTAGAGCACTACTATGTTAAAAACCATATCGAAAGGCTTTGCTGTTGTTGTTGCCGTAATGGCTTTGTCGGCATGCGATAGCGGCAAGAGTCAGCCTCAGCAAGGCAAACAATACGAAGTTTTGCCAGTATCCCTTGAAGAGTATGATTTAGCTCCCCTGACTGAAGCATTCTCTTTAACTTGTGGCCACTGCCGCTCAATGGAAGAGTTTGTCCCTCAAATTGAATCATTGACCGATCAAAGCGTTGAAAAAATGCATGTAACGTTCAATGAAAGTGCACAAGTGAGCGCCATCATCTTCTATACTGCCGTAATGCAGCTTGAATCAACACCAGATAAAGCGTTTATGGCGGATCTTTTTACTGCTGTGCAAATGGGTGCCGATGCAACGGCTGAGGAACGCCAAATCGCCGTAGAGAAAGCCTTTGAGTCTCGCAACCTTATCAGCCCTTACCATTTAGATGAAGCACAGCAAAAAGCGCTGTTTGAGTACATCACTAAGGCAGAAGCGATCACGACTCGCGGCCAAATGAACTCCGTTCCAGCCTTTATCGTAAACGGAAAATATCAAGTGATTACTGGTGGTCATGACAGCGTTGAAGCCATGGCAGAAACCATCAAATTTTTGCTAAAACAACCTAAATAGACAAGGAGATTACGTGTCTAAATTTTTGTTTCCTCTTATTATTTTTATTTTGGCGGGCTTTTTCATTTACCGTACTTGGACAAACCATAAAGTAGCAGATGAAAACTTTGCCAAAGGCCAAGCATTCTTACTAGAAAATGCGAAAAAAGAAGGCGTCATCACAACAGAAAGTGGCCTTCAATACATGGTTCTTGAAAAAGGCGAAGGTGAGGTTCACCCAACTGCAACAAGTAAAGTAAAAGTACACTACCACGGCACCTTGATTGATGGCACGGTATTCGATAGCTCTGTTAATCGTGGTGAGCCGATTTCATTTGGTCTTAACCAAGTCATTAAAGGCTGGCAAGAAGGTCTACAATACATGGTAGAAGGTGAGAAAATCCGCCTTTTCGTACCAAGCACGCTTGGCTATGGTAAGAGTGGCTCTGGCCCAATTCCACCAGCAAGTGTTTTGATCTTTGATGTTGAACTGCTAGAAATTCAATAAATCTAGAAAGCTTTGTCTTAAAGCCAAAGTATCAAAACCAAAAACGCCGTGAACCACGCGGCGTTTTCTGTTTTAAGAGAGGTTAAAAACCAATATAGTGATCCGAAAGCAATGCAATGAACAACGCCAAAAGATGATAGATAGAGAATTTAAACGTCTCCATCGCGGTATTTGGCTCTGGTGCATATTTTAGCTTCCATGCATGGTACATAAAGCCAGCATTGAGGAGTAGCGAGGCAAAAAGATACACCACGCCGACCATACCAACCAAAACCGGTAGGACACAAACCAAAGTCAATAGCACCGTATACAACAGAATAGAAGTTTTGGTGTACTCAATGCCGTGTGTCACTGGCAGCATGGGAATATCTACCTTGCGGTAATCCTCGACACGATGAATAGCCAGAGCCCAAAAATGTGGTGGCGTCCAGATAAAAATGATCATCACGAGCAGCCAAGCATTCGCATGTAATTGCCCTGTTACAGCAGTCCAACCGAGAAGAGGCGGCATCGCACCGGCAATCCCAGCAATGACGATATTTTGGGGCGTAGCACGTTTGAGGTACATTGTGTATACCATCGCATAGCCGAGCAAACTCATCAAAGTCAACCATGCCGTCAGCGGGTTGACCATCGCATAGAGAAGTACAAACCCTAAGACACCTAAAACTGTAGCGAAGGCTATCACCGATGATGGTTTAGTCTCACCCGATGGCAATGGTCGTTTGTGTGTACGTGCCATTCTCGCATCAATTCGGCGGTCAATTAGATGATTAAACGCTGCCGCAGACCCTGCCATCAGACCAATCCCCGTTAGGCCAACTACCGCGTGCAACCAGGGGAAATCATCAACCGGGGCTAAGCTCATCCCTACTACTGCCGTCACCAACATTAACGCCACCACTTTAGGTTTCGTTAACTTCAAATAAACGGAACTTAGTCGCTTTCGCCCATTTAACGACAGCGCGATTTCTTTACTCATAGCGAACTCCTTTCGCGGTGTAATTCCAAGCCGTTTTACCCTGCCACAAGTAAAACTGACTAACACAAACGAGACTCAACATAACAGCGGCACCAAGGTTGTGCGCCACCGCGACATAGATAGGAAGTTGAAATACTACGTTGCTTACACCCAGCATAATTTGGCACACCAGAGTGAATAACAACCACCCTCCGATTCTCTGTGAATGATGAGAATCTTGCCTCATAAGCCCAATACTATAAGCCAATACCACGGTGGCGGTAACAATAGCGCCTATACGATGAGTGACGTGTATAGTCATTCTTGCCGGATACTCCAAGACACCAAATTCATAATTCTCGAATCCAGTTTGCCAGAAAGAAAACGCTTCTTTCCATGAGAGATGGCTCATCCAGTCTCCCTCACAAATCGGCAGTGTGGTACACATCAGCGCAGCATAATTTGACGAAGTCCATCCTCCAAGGAGCACTTGCACCAAAACAACCAGAAAAACCAACAATGAAAAGCCTCTCAGAGAGCTAGAAGATGGAGAGAAATAGAGATTGTTTTGCGCTTTTAATTGGCAGTAAAAAATCGCCTGTAACGCCAATAAAACAAAACCACCGAGCAAGTGAAGCATCACGATGACGGGCATTAATTTAAGAGTAACTGTCCACATTCCCAAAAGTGCCTGCCCAATCACCAATACGCTTAGCAACATCGGAATGGTTGAATTTACACGCTCAGACCTTATTGATATCGCTGCCATCGCAAAAATGACTAAACCTAACGTTCCTGCAAAATAGCGATGAATCATCTCAAGCCATGCTTTCTCATGCTCTACTGCCCGCTCGGGGAAGTTCAGGTTAGCACGTATGACGTCTTCTTCTTGATGCGGCACAGAAAAGTGCCCATAACAACCAGGCCAATCCGGGCAACCTAACCCTGCATCTGAAAGGCGAGTATATGCTCCTAACATGATCACCACGAGAGTTAGCAGCAAACTGAATCTAACCAACTGAATTAATTTCATATGCACTTCCTCTAACCGACTCGTGACAGTTTTAAGAGCTTGCGTAAGTCCGCCAACATACCTTTATTCAATAGGACTAAGTCCTCATTTGGTTTCGGCGAGTAAGACATCACCAGTTGCCCAAGAGGATCAACGATCAACATTTGCCCAGGTTTCACTTTTGCGGTAACCAATTCATTCATTTGCATCGCTAACATCGATACTTCTATGGGATCTGAATGCTCAGTCTGCCAAACGACTGGCACTACTCGCTCTTGATACTTACCTAAAGCAACATGGCTTTGCTGAAGCAGGTAAAGCTGCTGTTTACACTCTTCAGTGCATTCGTTAGGCAATACATAAGCGAGCTGCCAAGCATGGTCTTTGAGAGGTGACTCTTGACCAAGTTGCTCTAACGTCGTGTATGGTTCGACTAACTCGCCTCTATTGGTCACTCCGCTTTGATACCACCCTTGTGTGAGAATGACTTTTGCAATGACAGCGGGAAGCGCGAACGTACAAACCAGCGCAATCAACATTAGTCGTCCTTTGGTTACTTTAGATGTCATGCTTCACCTCCATGTGACGCAACTTTTTTTGCCAACGAACAAAAACAATTAAAGTCAGTAATAAGAAAACACCTGCCATCGAAAACCATTGAATCGAATAGCCAAAATGTTTGGCACTATTGAGTGGTAATGGATTCCAAGGAAAGTCATAGGGCCAACGAGTTAAATTGTCTGGCTGCAAGACTGCGGGCATAAGTTCAATGTTCAGTAGCTGATTCAATTGCGCGATGTTTAGGTTTTGCACGCGAATAACATCGCCAACTTCCGGCATTAACTCTGAGCTCAGTGGATTAGTAGATTTTCGGTACAGGCGTCCTGTGATGAAAATCGAATTATCGAGTTTGGTGACCGTTGGTAACATTGAGCGATCTGCTCTTCCCTCGACAAAACCAAGCTCCAATAACGCATAGGTACTAGGCTCATCGCTCGTCAATACAATCTGAAATGCTAAATATCCCACACTGCCTTGATGCGTTTGGTTGTCTAACAAAATTACGGGAAACGCCTGAGGAACAACATTAACTTCCACTTTTTTCCCGAGGATACTTTCCTCTCGCCAGTCGTTGTCTTCAAGAACGACGCTTAGTGCTTGGTACGCACTATCCGCACGCGCGAGAATGGCTTGTTCCAATGCTTGTTTTTCTTGCCCTCTCTCAAACTGCCAAAAACCCAGTTTGACCAAAAGAGAAAACACAACCACAGTTAAACCAACTGCAACCCAAAACCGTTTCGATAGCCATAATTGTCTTGATAACAACAATGATGAAACCGGAGGTGCCATGTCCACCGTATTTCTATTCAAACTGACGCTTGTCCTTTTGCTGCTTTTCATTATCTTCAACCTCGCAAAAGCGCTTATCGAAATGGTTCGTGAAGACCCAGATAATCCTGAAAAAAGAGACAAACCCATGAGTCATTACTTAGGCCGTCGAGTCATGTTCTCCGCTTTGGTGGTCGTCCTTTTGCTTATTGCGCTCAGCTCGGGTTGGCTAGCACCAAACCCTCGCCCTTATTAGTCGAACCAAGAGTTCACACTGCGCCTAAAGTACGTAAACAAACACAAACAGACATAACCAAACCACATCCACGAAATGCCAATACCAGCTGCCGGCTTGAAAGGCAAAATGGTTCTTTGGCGAAAAGTGATCTTTAGCGATTCTGAACAGCAGCACGATCAAGAAGATAGTCCCAAGACAAACGTGTAAACCGTGGAACCCCGTCAACATGAAGAACGTGTTACCGTAAATACCGGACTGCAACGTGAGCCCTATGTCTTGATAAGCATGAACATACTCAACCGCTTGGTAATATAGAAAAAAGCCAGCAAGTACGATGGTTATCTCTAACCAAACAATCAGTGCCGTTCTTTTGTCCTGTTCAAGGCTTATATGCGCCATATGTAGCGTAATAGACGACAATAGCAGCAAGATAGTATTGGTAAGGGGTATGCCCTGCCACGGCATAGCTTGTGTTGTTTCTCCTCCCGGTGTCAGTGTTAGTGGCCACATCGCTTCGAAGGTTGGCCACAGGACTTCGTTAGTCATGAAGTTATTATCTGCCCCACCTAACCAAGGCACAGAAATCATTCTGGCGTAGAACAAGGCACCAAAAAAGGCACCAAAAAACATCACTTCAGAAAAGATAAACCAGCTCATTCCTTGGCGAAAAGAACGAGTAATTTGCGAGCTGTATTTTCCACTCAGTGATTCAGTAATCACATTACTAAACCAACCAGCCAACATGTAAAGCAAGAACAAGAAGCCCACCGCTAGCACAATGCCACCAATGGTTCCCACTGCACCGTCACTTTGTGTCCCCTGGACGGTCATGCCCGCGCCAACAGCAACCAAAAACAGAGCAAATGCACCGATGATCGGCCAGCTACTTTGAGCGGGAACATAATATGTTCCTGGCTTGTTACTCATAATTTCTCTCCTTACTGACCAACCTTGGTCTGTATCTCTCTCCCTGAGTGGCTAAGAGCCTGTAGGAGGGGGAAGTTTATAGAGTGTGTAAGACAGCGTTAACGTGTGTATAGACTCCGGCAAGTCCGGTTCGATATAAAAAATCAACGGCATTTGAGCTTGCTGTTTACCATCCAGAGGCTGCTGATTAAAACAAAAACACTCAATCTTATTGAAGTAAGCAGCTCCAGTCCCGGGAGAAACAGAAGGAACGGCTTGCCCCACCAACTTCTGCCCGCTTTCATTAAATGCAAGGTATTCGGTTTGCACGACTTCACCTGGGTGAACATCCATCGAAATCACTTTGGGTCTAAACTCCCAAGGCATATCTGGGCTTACATGCGCCATAAACTCCACGCGAACAGTTCTGCTCATGTCCGGTTGCATACCTGTCGGTTGAATGGCGGCTACTTCACTTGTCTTTCCATTGATTCCCAGTGCGTCGCACATCACGTCATAAAGTGGGACCAGTGCATAGCCGAAGCCAAACATTAACAGGGTCGCCAAAAATAACTTCACTGTGAGCTTCTTGTTTGATGGATTCGGTTTCATGTCACTCACCCCACTTGCTAGTCAATCTTAGGCGGTGTAGTAAACGTATGATGTGGCGCAGGGCTTGGCACTGTCCACTCTAAGCCTTCCGCACGTTCCCATGGTTTTGCAGAAGCCTTCTCCCCGCCACGAATACACTTGATCACCAACCATAAGAAGATCAGTTGTGACAACCCAAATGCAAACCCACCAATTGATACTATTTGATTAACATCAGCAAACTGAATGGCGTAATCCGGTATGCGTCTTGGCATGCCCGCTAAGCCTAGGAAGTGCATTGGGAAAAACAGGACATTGACGGAAATAATTGAGCACCAGAAATGCCATAAACTCAGCTTGTGGTCGTACATATTGCCCGTCCACTTAGGTAGCCAGTAGTATGCCGCTGCCATGATCGAGAATACCGCACCAGACACCAACACATAATGGAAATGGGCAACCACGAAGTAAGTGTCATGATATTGGAAATCCGCCGGCACAATCGCCAACATCAGTCCCGAGAAGCCGCCAATAGTAAACAGCACAATAAAGGCAATGGCAAACAACATTGGCGTTTCAAAGGTCAGAGCTCCACGCCACATGGTGGCAACCCAGTTAAAGACTTTAACCCCCGTTGGTACCGCAATCAGCATAGTGCAATACATGAAGAAGAGCTCAGCAAAAACTGGCATCCCCGTGGTAAACATGTGGTGCGCCCACACAAGGAAAGATAACAATGCAATGCTGCACGTCGCGTAAACCATCGAATGATAACCAAACAGCTTCTTACCACTGAAAGCAGGCAGAATTGCGGAGATGATTCCAAACGACGGTAAAATCATGATGTACACTTCTGGGTGACCAAAGAACCAAAAGATGTGTTGGAACATTACCGGGTCACCACCACCAGCTGCGTCAAAGAAGCTAGTCCCGAAATATTTGTCAGTAAGAACCATGGTCACAGCACCTGCTAGTACCGGCATAACCGCGATCAACAAGAAAGCGGTGATTAGCCAAGTCCAAACAAACATTGGTAACTTGAACCAAGTCATTCCCGGAGCTCGCATATTTACGATCGTCACGATAACGTTGATCGCGCCCATAATGGAGCTGATACCCATGATATGAACAGAGAATACAAACAGCGCAGTGCTATCCGGGCCATAAGTCGTGGACAGCGGAGCATAAAACGTCCAACCAAAATCAGGACCGCCACCAGGTAAAAACAACGAGCTCAACAAAATAAGAAATGCAAAAGGTAAGATCCAAAAGCTCAAGTTGTTCATACGCGGCAGCGCCATATCTGGAGCGCCGATCATCATCGGGATCATCCAGTTAGCAAGACCCGTAAATGCTGGCATCACCGCACCAAATACCATTACTAAACCGTGTACCGTGGTCATTTGATTAAAAAACTGCGGATCGACTAGCTGTAGCCCTGGCTGGAACAGTTCGGCACGAATGATCATAGCCATCGCACCACCTGTTAGAAACATCGCAAAGCTAAACCAAAGGTAGAGGGTGCCTATGTCTTTATGGCTTGTAGAATACAACCAACGAGTGATGCCCTGGGGTGCATGATGCTCGTGACCATCATCAATCGCAATGGTACTGTTCGCACTGGCTTCTGCTGGCGCAGACTTCACTGCCTTATCTATTGGCTTACTCATATTTCCTCCTTAGCACTGCCTTGTGCCTTAAAGGCATTCACATCGGATGCTTGCACTGTATCGCCAGTATCGTTGCCCCATGCATTTCGTTGATATGTGATAACCGCGCCAATTTCTTTGTCACTTAACTGATTAGAAAAAGCCTGCATTGCGGTACCAGGGCGACCGTTGACAATAATATCTATGTGCTCTGTAACATCTCCGGTTGCAATAGGACTGCCTTTAATCGCGGGAAATGCACCCGGAATTCCCTCACCATTTGCCTGATGACACACAGCGCAACGCGCCGTGTATATCGATTCGCCTTGCGACATCAATTCGTCCATAGATAAGTCTTGAGAGAGCGCTTCTTGTGCCGCCGCTTTTTGAAGTGCGAGTTCTTGCTTCTTACTCGCTAGCCATTCATCGAACTTTTCTTCTTCCATCGCATGCACCACCACTGGCATAAATCCGTGTGCACGACCACATAGCTCCGCACATTGGCCGCGATATACGCCTGGCTCATCAATTCTTGTCCATGCTTCATTAATAAAACCTGGAATGGTGTCTTTCTTGACGGCAAAGTCCGGTACCCACCAAGAGTGAATGACATCATCAGAAGTCATCAAAAAACGCACTTTGCGATTCACAGGCAACACCAAAGGGTTGTCTACTTCCAGTAAGTAATGTGCGCCTTTAGCTTCGATTCCATCAATTTGTTTTTGGCTGGTGGCAAGCAAACTAAAAAACTCAACATCTTCGCCAAAATAGCTGTAATGCCATTTCCATTGCGAACCTGTGATCTTGACCGTGATATCCGATTGGCTTGTATCTTCCATTGCTACTAGAGTTTTTGTTGCGGGAATCGCCATAGCGACAAGAATGATGATGGGTATGACCGTCCAAATAATTTCCACTTTTGTACTTTCATGGAAATGTGCGGCAACTGCTCCTTTTGACTTGCGATGGCGGAAGATGGAATAGAACATCACACCAAAAACAATCAAAGCAATTACACAGCAGATATAGAAAATCAGCATATGTAATTCATACACTTGCCCACTTATCTCTGTGACCCCTTTTGTCATGTTGTAGTCATTTTCCTTTGACCAACCAAAAGAGGAAAATGTGATTAAAATCACATTCAGTGATAAGGCTAGAGTAGTCGTTAATCTTTTCAAAAGATCTCTCCTCTGCTCAGCCGCTACGCCTAAGCGAGCTTCCTTGCGTCCCGATGCAAATATCGAACAACTTTACGAAAAATCACAAAAACTACGATTTCGACACGGTTTGTTATATTTATGTTAAAAGGCTAGTTATAGTTCCAAGGTTCTTCAAGAAATTAAATATGATTAAATTTTGTTCGGATAAGAAAAATTAATTCGGTTTATCGATTGCCCTCTTTGAAATGTAATTGAGAACCATTTACATTGATTTAAAAGAAAACATTGAGATACTTACCAAACGAAGTGTCCAAGAAAGTAGGCTCCCCCTACTAAGGAATGACTGATATGACAGCACTAATTACGCAATGGCTAGAACGAGACCCTGACCCTAAGACTCGTGAAGAGCTACAACACCTCGTCGATACGAACAATGAACAAGAACTTACTGATCGCTTTGGCTCACGCCTTGCCTTTGGTACTGCAGGCTTACGTGGCAAAGTGGGCGCAGGTCCAAACCGAATGAACCGCTTGGTGATTCAAGAGACCGCCACTGGTTTAGGGAACTATTTGCTTGAGCAAGTCAAAGATGCCGCGAGTCGTGGTGTCGTTATTGGCTACGACGGTCGTCCCGATTCAAAGCAATTCGCGCATGATACCGCATCCGTACTGACGGCCCTTGGTATCAAGGTTTACCTAACGTATGACGTTGCAGCAACCCCAATTGTCGCGTTTGGTGTCCGTACATTGAATGCGGCGGCCGCTGTTGTTGTTACTGCCAGTCACAATCCACCAGAATACAATGGCTTTAAAGTATATTGGGAGAATGGCGCACAGATTATTCCTCCGCACGACTCTGGAATCGCAGCGAAAATTGATGACGCAACAACGAAGCCATTACCTTTAATGTCTCTCGATGATGCAAAACAGCACGGTTTGTTAGTTTGGTTGGAAGACGACTACTACCAAACTTACCGTAAGACAATGAACGAAAACGCGCTGCTTACTCCTGACAACAATACCGATATATCTATTGCTTACACAGCAATGCATGGCGTTGGCGCGAATATGGCGGAAACGCTACTTGCCGACGCAGGCTTCCAAAAAGTGGCAAGTGTTAAGGAACAGCGCGAACCTGATGGAAGCTTCCCAACCGTCAACTTCCCAAACCCTGAAGAAGCCGGTGCAATGGATATGGTGATGGCATTAGGTAAGTCCGTAGATGCCGATATCGCTTGCGCGAACGATCCAGATGCAGACCGTTTTGCCGTGGCAGTTAAACGCCCAGATGGCGAGTATCAAATGCTAACAGGTGATCAGGTGGGCTCACTGTTTGGCGATTACTTGCTGGAACAGCAACCTAACGCTTTGGTTGGCAACACCATCGTATCCTCAAGAATGCTGAGCAGCATCGCTAAGGCGCATGGCGCACAATACTATCAAACATTAACTGGCTTTAAATGGCTTACTAACGTTGCCATGGAACAAGAGACTGAAACCAACCCATTCTTGTTTGCTTATGAGGAAGCGCTCGGTTATACCGTGGGTAACAAGGTGTGGGATAAAGATGGTTTATCTGCAATCGTCGCGTTTTCACAGCTAACAGGCAAGCTTAAAGCGCAAGGCAAAACACTGTGGGATAAACTGGAAGAGCTGTACCGCGAGCACGGTTTCTACTTCAACGCACAACGCAGCATCGCTCTCGACCCGAACTCTCCACCAATCGGCGACAAACTCCGAGCAAATCCACCAACAGAGATTGCTGGTAAAAAAGTTGCAGTAACCGAAGATCTTAAAACATCGGTTCGCATGTTTGACGACGGCTCTGAAGAATCCATTGACTTACCAGCAAGTGACGTATTGATTTATCACCTAGAAGATCAATCTCGCGTGATTGTTCGTCCTTCTGGTACTGAGCCAAAACTAAAATGTTACTACGAAGTCATCAACCTCTTCCCTGCGGATATGAGCTATGAACAAGCACAGCAAGCAGCAGAAGCGAAGATGAACGAACTTATCGACGCGCACCAGCAAAGTTTGTAAGTCAAAGAGAAACATAGATATTTGATACAACAAGAGGCGCAAATTCGCGCCTCATTTTTTGATTTTAACGAGAACAAGTCAAGCTAACCCGTGCTTTCCCTAGCCTACAATTTCCTTTTGTAGAAAGTACTTGTGGATGCCCTCTGCAGGATAGCCTGAGTACTGCCCCACTTTCTCAAAACCCAATTTGAGATAGAACTCAAGAGCTTGAAAGCTGTAGGTATCCAAATAAACATGGGTAACCCCATGAGGCTTTACTTTTTGTTCTAGCATCGACATTAATTGGCTACCGAGACCAGAGGTTCGACTTTCAGCGTCTACCCACAAAAACTCAACAAATACCGTATTTTTAAACATTTCGCCAGTCAAGCCACCCATGATCTTGCCATTCTCATCTTTTGCGAAACAGCCTACAGCATGCACTTCCCCTCCAGGTAAATGCAGTCGGTTATAAGATCGAATACCTTCACGAACAAAATCAAGGTCTGTTTGATCTGGATTTAAACAAAATTCAAGCTTCATATATCCTCTCCTTAGGAAACACCAATATCCTAAAACAAAAAGCCAGCAATTGCTGGCTTTCTGATGGAATATGATAACTTTACAAGGCGAAACTACTCAGCATCCACAACGCCAGAATAACAAACACTAACCCCATTAGTTTATGTTGATACGTGCGGAATTTTTCGTTCTCGAGCAGCCCTTTGCCCAATGTGCCTGCTAACCCAACAAGTAATAAATTGAATGACAAGCCAAGAACGTTCAACAATAACCCTAGCGCTAGCATCTGCTCACCAGAAGATGCCGTGATATTGCTTGAGACAAACTGCGGCAAAAACATCACAAAAAAGACCAAGGCTTTAGGGTTGAGCAAATTACTCATCAAAGCACGTTGATAATAAGTTGATGCCATTTTGTTTTGACCATCAAGCTCTGGAGCCGAAGATGCCTCAGCTCGTAAGCAGTCCCAACCCATTTTTAACAAGTAAGCGCCACCTAGTAGATGAAGGACTTTAAGGGCTATTGGGCTCATGGCAATCAGGGTAGATACACCCATTGCTGCAAGCAAAGTAAGAATAACACCAGACGTCGCATTGCCTAAGCTAGCAAACAGACCGACCTTCTTACCGTAACTCATACTAGAGCTCGCTATCAGCAACATATCGGGCCCTGGTAACAGCAACAAAGCCACTACTGCGGTGAGATAAACAGGAAGTACAGATAAATCAATCATGATGGAACCGCTTTTCTACAACAAGGCGGCGAATGTTATACCAACAAAATGACATCATCCAGCCCAAAATAGCCAAGATAATTCAAAAAATAAAAATCATAGTTTGCCCATATGAAAAATAGCAATCAATTCGCCTATTTATCAAAATCGAATAGCAATTTTGTACAAAAATAAGCACGATGGATCCGTTACACTTCTAAAATGATTTTCTTGAGCAGACCGGATAAAGATGAAAGAAAAGAATAAGGAAATCGCTACCTTCAAGATAGCTCAAGA
The DNA here is from genome assembly GCF_033338745.1 of Vibrio sp. Vb1026. Classification (NCBI taxonomy): domain Bacteria; kingdom Pseudomonadati; phylum Pseudomonadota; class Gammaproteobacteria; order Vibrionales; family Vibrionaceae; genus Vibrio; species Vibrio sp. Vb1026. The sequence continues at coordinate 675,020 of NZ_JAWOTH010000001.1, read as the reverse complement.
GCTCGGAGGTTTAGAGCTTCTCGATGCAAAGTATGAGAAGCAGAATTTTTCACGCCATAGCCACGAAGGTTACACTATTGGTGTCATCGAAAAAGGGGCACAACAATTTTTTAGGACGGGCGGGAATCATATCGCGCCACAGGACAGCATCATCCTTGTTAATGCAGATGAAGTACACAACGGGCATTCAGCCTCGGAAGGCGGCTGGGAATACAAAGCAATGTACCCCGTACCTCAGCAGTTTCAAACTTTAGGACAAGAGCTTGGCTCACCAAATGTAGCTCTGCCCTATTTCCCTCAACCTGTGGTTTACGATCCTGAACTGGCTAGTCAGTTACGATTGGTATTTGAAACACTAGAAAAATCAGACAACCGTTTATTGAGAGAAACTTTGGTTTACGGCACGTTGATCAAGCTAGCCAGTAAACACAGCACTCATCGGGCACCACTGAAAGAGTCAACCAGAGCTCAGCGACAAGTGCAGCTCGTCAGAGAATTTTTGGAAGACTTTCCACAAACGGACGTCTCACTAGAAGAACTCGCGAAACTGTCTGGATTAAGCCCTTTTCATCTGCTGAGAGAGTTTCAAAAGCAATTTGGCTTTCCGCCTCATGCCTATCAAATTCAGCAACGTTTACGTATGGCGAAGAAGCTACTAAAAATGGGACAAAAAATTTCAGACGTGGCACAAGAATGCGGCTTCCATGATCAAAGCCATCTGCATCGACACTTTAAAAAAGCCATGGGCGTCACTCCAGGCCAATACGTCCGTCATAGCTAAAGCAGCAATATTGTACAAGGCGTTATGCGACTACCGAGCTATCTTGGTAATCTGATTTAGGAATAAATAAGAAGAAACTATGGACCACACTTTGCCGTTACAAAAAGAATCAAAAGCCACGCTATTTTGGCAAGGTACACTTGCGATGATGCCTCTGAGTATCGCAGTGCTCCCTTGGGGCTTACTCGCAGGCTCATTCGCAATTGATACTGGGCTTCACCCTTTGGAAGGGCAAGCACTATCCGCCATTTTGTTCGCAGGTTCTGCACAGCTCGTCGCGATGGGAATGATTAAAACGGGAGCAGGTCTAGTGACCATGTTACTGACAACGCTTTTTATCACCTCTCGACACTTCCTCTACAGTGTATCGATGCGCAGTAAAATTGCACCGCTCCCTCTAAAATGGCGATTATCACTCGGCTTCTTACTTACTGACGAGCTGTTTGCGATTGTAGGCCACCATTCCGATAAACAGTTTAATCGCTGGTATGCACTTGGGGCTGGTCTGAGTTTTTACCTGTTTTGGAATGTCGCGACATTGACGGGCATTATTGCGGGAAGTCTAATCCCTGAACTGAACGAAATGGGTTTGGAATTTGCTGTAGCCGCAACTTTTATCGCGATAGTAGTACCCACCATTAAAAATGCAGCAGTGCTCGCGAGTGTTATTGTGGCTTTGGTGAGCTCAGTTGCCCTAACCTATTATCAAATTGAGGGAAGTTTGATGATTTCAAGCATTTTAGCCATGCTTACTGGTTACTTTGTGGAACAAGTAAAGGAGAAACGCTAATGATCATGTTGGCTATTTTGCTGATGACGGTACTTGTTTTCACCAGCCGCTACTTGTTTTTAGAACCCAAGCTACCATTGCGATTAGGGACGCGCACTCAAAAAGTACTCAATTACGCTAGCCCCGCAGTACTGACTGCGATCTGGGCACCTATCGTTTTCATTCCCGATGGGGAGCTCAGCGTCAATGTGCAAAACCCATTTTTACTGGCTGCCGTACTGGCTGCTTTAATCGCGTATTTTACTAAAAATGTTCTTTTAACGACGGTTATCAGTATGGTGGTATTTCTCGTTCTACGAATTTGGCTTTAATCCGCCAACCACTCAATCTCCAACAAGGTGACATCGCCACACTTTAATCGACCAAGGAAGATGTCACCTTCATGTACCTCACCAACGCCCTTTGGTGTACCAGTCATCACTACATCGCCATCTTGAAGTGTTGTGTAACTGGTTAATTCATCCAGGATAGTTAGCGGCGGGTAGAGCATTTGGTTAACGTGACCTTTTTGTACACGAACACAGTTAATTAAGAGCTCAAGGTTAAGATCATTGATATCAATGTTATCCAAAGAGACAAACCGACTAAACACAGCAGAGCCATCAAATGCCTTAGCACGCTCCCACGGCAACCCCTGATTTTTAAGCGAGGATTGCAAACCACGCTTGGTCAGATCCAATCCCAAACCAACCGCTGAATAACGTCCATCCTTGATCAAAAAGCAGATTTCAGCCTCATAATGAAGGGGCTCTTGATGGAATGAACGCAGAGTTGTTGATACGGAAGTTGCGGGTTTATTAAATACCACCATTTGCTCAGGCATTGCATTATTAAGCTCATGAATATGTTCAACGTAATTTCGTCCAACACAAAGCACTTTACCCACTTCTACTTTCTTTTCTTCAACTTGAATAACACTCATCATTCTTCCCTGCAAAACAAAAATCCCATCATAATCTAACCTATTGACTTAACGACACTAAATAGCAACCTCTAGTGTAAAAAATAAGACATTCACCCCGTTTTGAGTTTTGTATCATCTAATTGAAACAGCAAAGTATTTGTAAAACAAATAGACAAAAAAGCCAGCACGAGGCTGGCTTTAGATCAATGAGCTTGAATAATAGTTCTCGCTAAACCCTATTATAGGTAGTAACGAGCACCTAACGCCCATTTGTCATCAGTTTCACGACCATTGTCGTCATTTAGGTCAAACTGGTAACCCGCGTAACCAACAAATTTAGGCGTGAAGTTATATTCTGCTTGTAGTGCCATTTCTTCACGAGCAGTTTCTGTTTTAGAGCTCTTAAACTCTTTACCTTCCACCATCTCATAGTTAACACTCAAGTTTAGGCTGTTCGCCAGAGCGTATGCGATGATCGCTTCGTACACATCACTTTCTTCTAAACGGTCGCCTTTTGCACTGAAGTTCATGTTTTCGTTTGAACCATAAACCGCAGCAAGGAATAGGCCTTGGCCGTACGCACCGTAAGATGCTGATACAACGTGTGATTCCGCCGTGTGCTTACCTGCATATGCAGGGTGCTGGAAATCACCGCCATTGTATGAATAACCGATTTTAGCGCCCATGATTGAGTAAGAAAGCGCAGCTTGCACACGGTCATCGTATTTAGCACCGCCAGTTATAACTCCAGCATCGTTGCGCGTGTAATCATCGTTTGCACCCTGCCAACCAAGACCAAAGTTGATCACACCCGCTTCACCCAACTCGATGGCATTACGGTAAGAAAGCATTTTATCCGCACGGCCAGTGCCAAGGTTTCCATGATCGTCATAGATGAAGTCGTTGGCAAACGCGATTGGCATATCTGCAATACCTGCGACATCGTAGTAAGGTGACCATTGCGTACCACCTACTGCACGACCATAAACCTCATGAGTTATACCTAAGTAACCTAGACGAGTTTTAAACGACTCTTCACCACCGTCTAAGTAGTTTAGCGCCCATTCACCACGTGCGTCTGCGGTGAAGCCATTACCCAAATCCTGTGTCGCAGAGATATTTATACGAGGAGAGTTAGTACCCACATCCGTGTCACCTTGCTCTGATCCATTTAAATTAACAGAAACGTGGCCGCCCATCGAAAATGTTGTGCCATCGTTATTATATAGTTCCACTGCAACTGCTTGAGTACCGAAGGTTGCTGCCGCGATTGCCGCTGCTAATAATTTTTTATTCATTTCTAAATCCATTACTTATTAGTTGGTTAGTCAGTTTTAGACCCGGCTTTGGTTCACTTTCGTAAAAACGAAATGATGAACAAAGAGAGGAATACAAAGGCTATCCGAGGCATCGTTTCCACCAGATTAGTTTTACCTTTGTGTAACAACTGCCGACACTTTATTTGATTAGTTCCTGACAACCGAGTGAAAAGATCTCAGACAAAACCTAAAAAGCAATCGTTTACTTAGCCTTCAAGAAATCGAGAAATAAAAACCTTACAATAAGAAATGCTTTAGAGAGAGTTAGCTCACAAATAGCTGATGATTCGCTATTTTTAGGCCAAACTTCCCTGCCAAATTGAAATGTTTACTTACATTTAGGGTCAAGAAACAATTCAGGAACTTTTTGAAAAAAACACAGTCTTCAACGGAGAGGAAAAAACCTCAAAAAAGATAAACCTTTCTTTTTATAAGTGGTATGAGAAGGGGCACTTATTCTCGCCAGCAATAAAAGTGCAATCAAATCATAACTTAACAGAAATCTATCTTTCATTTTCAGCCTTTACCTTAGCGTCATCAACACATCGGGCAAGAAAGCCCATCGATTACAACTAGGGTAATAAGAAAATGAAAAAGGCAGCACTAACTACTGCAATTCTTACAGCATTGGTATCAGCACCATCATTCGCAGCAACTGTATACAAAAACGACGGTACTGAATTAAAAGTTGGCGGCCGCGTTGAGTTTCGTGGTGACTTCATCGGTTCAGACGGTGCTGAAGTTGAAGGTTCCATGGAAGATAAAAGCCGTGCTCGTCTTAACCTAAAAGGTAAAACAGACATCGGCAACGGCCTTTCTGCTTTCGGTGTTTACGAAGCCGAACAAAAAACGGGCAAGAGTGAATTCAAAAACCGCTACATGTATGCAGGCGTCGACTCTGATATCGGTGCTTTCTCTGTAGGTCGTCAAGACATGGCTGCAGTCATCATCTCTGACATGACGGATATCACAGAATTCTCTGGTGTTCAGCAAGTTATTGATTCGTCTTCTGATAAGCAAGACAGCGTTTTCGCATACCGTGGTGCGTTTGATGCACTACAACTTCAAGCAACCTACCAAGCAAACTCTAGCGATAACGAAGATAAATACGGCATCTCTGGAATGTACTCACTACCAATGGGCCTCGACTTTGGTCTTGCATACTCTGGTGGCGATGTAGATAAAGATAACTCTGAAGATCAAATTCTAGGTGGTATCGCTTACTCGATGGACAACCTTTACCTAGCAGGTACTTATTCTCAAGGTTCCCTGACTGACTCTGAAGACTTTACGGCTTACGAGCTAGTCGCAAGCTACAAAGTAGCAAGCAAAGTGACACTTGCAGCTCTATACACAGCTCAAGAGAATGATCCAGACAACGGTTCAAAGTACGACACCGTTGAAGGTATCGAGCTTGTTGGTTACTACAAACTAAACAGCAACTTCCGTACTTACCTGTCTTACTACATCAACCAACTTGATGAAGCAAAAGATGCAACAACAGGTCTAGTAACAGAAGGCGAAGATACACTGCGCCTAGGCGTACGTTACGATTTCTAATTCACTCTTGTCCTAAGAGCGAGTCCACTTGGCCAGCACCTTTGCTGGCCATTTTTATTTAACCCAACACAACTCGATAAGTTTTCACACTATCCAAGCATCGCTCAGCAATGAAAAACGAGCGTAACGACGCCTACTTCTGCCCTCTTTTAATGCGATTGATCACTAAGTTAGTGCATTTCATCTAATCGACAACACAGAAAAACAAAAAAACCATTTAAAATCAAACACATAAAAGTTGGCACGTGTTCTGCAATATTATTTATGCAAATGCATGGCAGCGTTTGTGCTTCTCGTTCTTTGTACCTGTTATAACAGGCACGTCCTTTGAATTGGTAATGTCGCCTCCCTCTGGGAGGCATTTTTTTATTGGCGCGAAAAACAATAGGACGTATGATCCCGCCACCTCTATCAAACTGGAATTTTTCAATTGAATCATCATCCTGTTCAAGGTGCGTCCTGGATGCTAACAGCTGGCTTGGCATTCGCCATAGTGAACAGCTTCGCCCAAATTGCTAGCATCAACTTTGGTGTCTCCTCCACCACATTTGCGTTATTCCAATATGCAATCGCCTTATTTGTTATTCTGCCCTACCTACGTACACTTGGGATTAGACGTTCTTTAAGAACCCAACACTTTGGCTGGCATGCATTCCGCATTTTTCTCTCTGTTATCGGGATTCAACTTTGGTTATGGGCTCTCGCTTACCCAGTTCCAATTTGGCAAGGTATTGCACTTCTCATGACCTCCCCGTTATTTGCCACAGTTGGTTCTGGCTTGTTACTCAAAGAGAAAGTAGGTACTGCACGCTGGTTAGCGACATTGACGGGGTTTGTTGGTGCCATGATCATTCTTGAGCCTTGGGCAGACTCATTTACATGGGCGACCCTGCTCCCTGTTGGCGCCGCATTTTTCTGGGCAGCGTATTCATTAATGGTAAAAAAAATGTCGGTAAACGATCCGCCATCAACCATGGTTGTCTATTTATTGCTGCTGATAACACCATTTAATATCTTGTTAGCGATACCGACGTTTACTATGCCAGATACGTGGACGATATGGGGTGTGCTTTTAGCCGCAGGTGCACTTACAGCACTCGCTCAATGGGCTATCGTTAAAGCATATGCAGTAGCAGACGCCTCATTTGTGCAACCATTTGATCACGCCAAACTGCCTTTGAATGTTGTTGCTGGTTGGTTGGTGTTTGGTTGGGTGCCACCTGGTCGTTTATGGTTAGGTGCTGCGATTATTATTGCATCTATTGCGTTTATTACGCATTGGGAAGCGAAAAAGACAAAGTTAGTTGAAAGAAAAATCTAATTTAAAAGTTCTATATTTTCAGGAAAGGAAATGAGGAACCCATATGAGTCAACCAATCAAAATTACACTGTATCGCTGGGCTGGTAGTTGGGGCCCATTCAAAGTCAATATTCCTTGTGGTGAATGTACATTAACCAAAGATATTTTAAAGGATACTTTTGAAAACGAACTAGCCGATGTGCCCGTTGAACTTGAAGTAAAAGATTGGTTATCGCACTGGTGGGAACCATTAAAAGCTGGTGCTTGGCATGCACCCATTCTTCTTGTCGAAGGGAAAGTTATCAGCCAAGGAGAAGCATTGAATCGGGGTGTGCTTGTACAGTCTGTTATTGCTGAGTGGGTAAAACGCGATGAGCTAAAAGGCAACATTGTTTATGGTAAAGCAACTTGCCCTTACTGTGTCAAAGCCAAACAATTACTTGACGAGGCTGGCGTTCAGTATGAGTACCATGATGTAGTTAAAGACAGCGCCGCCTTATACCGCATGATTCCTGAAGTAAAAGCCATCATTGGCGAAAAAACACCGGTAACAGTGCCGCAAATCTGGTTAGATGGAAAATATATTGGCGGCGCTGACGATTTAGAAAAGTGGTTATCAGCAAAGGGGCTAGATAAAGTGCCTAACAATGTTGTGGAGATACCAAGCCAATCCGCGTAATTCTAGATTTAAATGTCATCAGTCTTTGAGTAGCGTTTTGCCAATGTTGTGCAATATGTTGGCTACTTACTAACAACAAAACAGAGAAAAGCAAAAAGCCCTGATTTTTCAATCAGGGCTTTTTAAATTATTTCGCCAGTTTTTTAATAACACGAGCAAAAACAGAAGCTTTTTTCTTCTTCGCTTTACCGTAAAGCGCTTTGTGCATCGCGTCTTTTGCAATCATCTGGCCAATATAAGCACCACCAAGTTCGTTACCCATGACCTTCTCCTGAATGTATTGACTTAACTATGTTGTAATTTTACACCACAATTAGATAAAAACAAGACTCCAGTCACATTTATTTTGTAATTAACTTTCAGTTTGATTTTCGTGGATTTCTTGAAATGAGCGTCTATCGCTTAGGTTGTTGGTATGTTTTACCCGCTGCGACGTACGTATCTTTCTGTTTGATTTCAAAGAATGTTTCAAAGAACCACGCAGCAAACTTGATCAAGTGATCGCCTTCATTCATGACGTGCTCTACGTATTCTTGCTCTTCTCCGGACTCATCTTCTTGAGTGGTAATATGGTAAATACGTTTCTCACCATCAACTTCTGCAAGGCCAAACTGACCCGTTAGGGATTGCGCCGCTTGTGCAACTTCTTCTTCCTCACACGCCTTCAAGATTTCAAGTGCCTTTGGCATACTTTCTTGCTGAGTAATTTCTTTTACCAGTGTTTCAAATTCGTTTTGTTGCATTCTTTCACCTAACGATTAGAGATCGGATAGCCATTGGGCAGAAATGTATTCCAAGCTTGAGAGAAGTATCAAGGTTCGCCCTCTTCCTTTCAAACCAAGTAATTCAGTATACACAACAGGCCAGACTTAATTTAGCTGCGCATTTTAGAAAGCCGACCTTCTGGTTGCAAGTATATTCAGATGGAAGTTTCTGCTTGAACCGTCCCTTCTGGCACTTTACGAAATTGGCTTAGTACAAGAACAAAGCAAGAAAGTAACGCAATAAACAAATAAAACACCCCAAGCTGCTGCTGATTCGTAACCCATGAGTCTACTAAGTACCCACCAAACAAACCTGCTAAACACATTTGAATAGAACCAGATAGCGCAGAAACCGCGCCTGCCTGTTGCTTATGTGGTGAAAGTAGCAAACTGATCGATACCGGGAATGACATTCCTTGAGCAAAACTTAAACACGTGAATGCCGTCAGCAATGAAAATACACTGAAGGGGGTAACCAACAACATGAAGCCTGCAACAGCAACAATCGCGAAACTCATCAGCAAGATTTGCTGAGCTTTGTAACGAGCATTGATCAAGTTCAGCACTAAGCTACCCGTCAGCAAACCAACTGATGGTATGATCATTAAAGAGCCGTAATCTGCCGCCGTTAATCCTAACTCTTGTTGCATTAAAAATGGATACAAGGAGAGCGTAACCAGAGCCGATAAATAACTAAGCCAGTTGTAGCTCGCACTACCAATCACTTGTGTATTCGTTAACAGACGCAAATAGTTCGCGCTTACTTCGCCTACTTTAAATTTTCTCTTCGGATAAGGCAGCGTTTCTGGCAGCACCAATAAACCAAGTGTAAAAATTGCCATTAAGTAAATCAGTACAAACACGAAGACAGCATGCCAACTCAGGTGAAAAGCAATCCAGCCACCAAACAGCGGAGCAATAATTGGCATCACTGAAGCAGTGACTGAAATATAAGATAGCGCTTTGGTTAATTGCATACCGTCATAACTATCACGCAGTACTGACCGACCAAGTACCGAAGCGCTGCCCGCTCCTAGGCCTTGCAGTAACCGTCCCGCTTCAAGGGCAACAATGTTGTCCGAAAACGCGATGCAAATAACCGTACCAACTAGATATACACTTTGCCCCAGAATAAACACCGGCCGACGACCAATCGCATCAGACAATGGGCCGTAAAAAAGCTGAGAGATACCGAAGCCAACGAGAAATAGCGTGACGAGATTCTGAATCGAATGTTGCGGCAAATTCAAGTCATGACCAATCAATGGCAAAGAAGGAAGATAAATACTAACGCCAACTTGGCCTGTGGCAATGATCATCATCGCTAATAACAATGGTGTTTTACGCAAACGTTCCTCCTACTTTGTGACAGATTGATGGCAAACAGTGTATATTTGATACTCAAAGATGATAATCAGCTAAGTTGGAAAGGAATTAATTCCCAAGGAGATACAATGGACTGGATTCAAAGCGTGAAGAGTTATATTCGTGTGGTCGAAGAAGGTAGCTTTAATGCAGCAGCGCGGAAACTCAATACCACCAGCTCAGCTATCAGTAAGCGAGTTCAATGGCTAGAAGATAAAATTGGCGTTCAACTACTCAAACGTACGACCCGCTCAATTAGCCAAACTGAAGCTGGTGCTCTGTTTTATCAACGAGCAAAAAGTCAGCTTGATTCATGGCAATCGGTATTAGATGAAACTCGCTCAGTCAACCAATCACCAGCGGGGCTATTAAAAATTGGGGCAACGCTGGCCGTTGGTTCCAAGTTTCTAGTTCATTATCTTGATGATTTTCTTGAGAAATATCCAGACATCACACTTCAATTAACAACAACGCTACCAGGCCAATTGCCAGAGCTAAGCTTAGACCTGTTTATTAGCCGGGAATTAGAGCAACTGAACTCTCTAAGTTTCAAAGCTACTGCACTTTTCGAACATAAAGCCCAGTTTTACGCCGCGCCTAGTTACCTAAAGAAATATGGCACACCACAATGCGTTGAGGATCTGACAGAGCATAATGTCCTGATTTGGGGAGAAAAACCCTCACGAGAAATCAAAACAAATCGAGGCAAACGTATCAGCTTGTCCGGTAACTTTGCCACGACCAACCCAGAAGCGCTGTTTCATGGCGCCAAAAGAGGCATGGGTATTTTGATGACGAACAACGTCATGATCAAAGATGATCTCAAATCCGGCGCGTTAGTCCCTATCCTGCCCGATATCACAGCGGATAAAGCCACTGTATATGCCTACTATCCAAAGCTGGATTATCAGCATACCCGAACTAAGCTATTCCTCGATTATCTCAAATCACGATTAGAAGAGGAGAAGCGAGCCTAGCTTAGCGTTTTTATCGCTATAGCTTTAAAAGGTTCAAGCATAAAAACATGAAAATAATGATTTGTTCGTTCACAAAATTTGAAAAATTCGCCTTAGTAACCGATAGTTTATTTGATGCATATCAAATAATAATTCGTCGTGTCTTACACGATATGTTAATAACAACGCTAGGTGAAATGCTCAATGGGTCAGGTACAAATCAGTTTCCACAAAATTGATGAGATATTGAAGCTAAACGGCACGGCTCAGCTAAACCGAGTCACGCTAGATATTCATCAACACTTGCAGAGCCATTGCACTTGCGTTGTAGAAGTTGCGCATCTTCAGCATTCGGCTCATACCATTTCCTTCGCCAGCAATGGAAAAATTACAGACAACCTAAGCTACCACCTTTCAGGCACCCCCTGTGAAAAAGTGGCGAAAGACATTGGCGAACATATTTTCTATCAAGACCAGGTATACAAGCGTTTTCCTGAAGATAAGATGTTTCAAGAAGATGGCACTCAAGCTTACATTGGCCTGCCATTGAAGACACAAAATGGCGAAGTTCTGGGAATTTTACTATCTACCTTTACCCGAAGCATCCACGCGAAAGAAGCGCAAGATATCCTCGACTTCCACCGATTTTATGCCAATGTCATTATTCATAGCTTACGTGAAAAGTGGGTCAGTGAACGTTCAGATAAGCTTCTTAATCAGCTTAGCTATGAGGTATCGCATGATAACCTAACTGGACTGCTCAACCGTAGCTGTTTAGCTGATACCTTGGAGACATTAACGCAGCAGGCGACTCGCCCATTCAGTTTGGCGTATCTTGATATCGATAATTTCAAATCGATCAATGATATCAACGGAAACTATATCGGCGACCAAATCATTAAGTTCACAGCTAACGCCATTCAACAGAGCTTGTCGTCGCCAAACAATGCGTTCCGTGTCGCAGGAGATGAATTCGCCTTCATCACGTACGACGAAGATCCTGTAGCCGTGTGTCAGGAAGTACTCGACAAAATTGAAAGTGGCTACAGCGACAAATCTAACCGGATTTCTTTCACCGTTAGTATTGGTATTGCGCGTGCCCCAGTACATATGTTGAACAGCGATGAGCTGATTTTGAATGCCAGTCTCGCTCTCAAAGATTGTAAAAAACACCGCGATACACGGATTCAGCATTACGACACACACCTTAGTGCGTTATACCACCGTAGGACGCAGCTTATTGAGGCAATGCGAATCCAGCTAAGTACTGATATACAAGACAGCGATGAGTTGTATGTAGTGGTTCAACCGATCGTCGATATCACGAGCGACCGCTGGAATTACTTTGAAATTTTGACTCGTTGGAATAGCAATATCTATGGAAATATCTCTCCAGCGGAGTTCATTGAAGCTGCCGAACAATCAGGCCTGATTATCGAGTTAGGTGAACGGATTATTGAACTCGCGTGTATCGCAAAGCAAGAACTCGAAGCGAACCTAGGCTATAAAGTCAAACTCTCCATCAATTGCTCAGCGTATGAGCTGGTTGATTCCAACCGTTATATTAATCACTTAACCAACATGGTTGAAAAGTATCAGCACGAAGCAAAAGACTTTGTTATAGAGCTCACCGAGACCGTCTTACTCTCACAAAGTGGCCGTGAACAGATGGTACTTAACTCGTTGCGATACTTGGGTTTTAAAGTCGCACTGGATGATTTTGGTACGGGATACTCAAGCTTGAACTATATACACAATTATCCGATTGATAGCATCAAAATCGATGCTACCTTTGTGCAGAACATGCTCTCAAATACAACCTCTGAACAAGTGGTGTTTTTGATAGCGCAATTGGCAGAGCTGCTTGATGTGGATTTGATTGCCGAAGGCGTAGAAGACGATAGAGCACTGCAAAAGTTAATTGAAATGGGCTGCCACTACATCCAAGGTTATTTTTACTCTCGTCCACACAGTGTTGAAGAAATCGTACACCTGATAAATGAACGTGAAGTGCGGAGTGCCTAACGTACTGAACAGACTGCTGTCATAGAATTCAAATCTAGTTAATGCACAAAGTAAAAGAGACCAAGCTATGCTTAGTCTCTTTTTGTTTTTTAAGCGAAGTACTTTATTACAGCACTGCTTTCTCTTTATCGCGTAATAGTCTATCCATTTCATCTCTGTTCGCGACAAAAGTAGCCATCTCTTTCTTAGGAACAGAACTCGCCATTGGGATATTTGCTCGCATAGCGTTAACTGGACGGCCGTATTCAATCAACTCATAGTGAAGGTGTGGCCCAGTCACTCGACCTGTTTTACCAGAAAGACCGATACGCTGGCCTCGAGAAACCTTTTGCCCTTTCTTCACCAAAATCTTACTTAGGTGTAAGTAACGGGTTTTGTATTTGCTGCCGTGCTCAACAACCACGTAGTTACCCGCATATGGGTGTTTACGAGTCATGATCACTGTACCATCACCAGTAGAAACGACTGGTGTACCGGTTGGTACAGCAAAGTCAGTGCCGTTGTGCGGCGCAACACGCCCCGTTACTGGATGTAAACGATTAGGATTGAAGCCAGAACTGATACGCCAACGACTACTTACAGGGTAACGCTGGAATGCGCGCTGTAAGCTTTCACCTTTGGCATTGTAGAATTGACCATCAGTATGAAGGTAAGCGGTGATCTCGCGGCCGCGATTATAAATCTTAATCGCCTCAATTTCGTTCTTACCTGTTGGTACACCATTGATGCTTTGTGAGCGGCGAACAACTTCAAATCGATCACCTGCACGAAGATCACGTCCAAAGTTAAGTTGTTCTTTGAGTAAGCTTACGACTTGACTCACTTCCGCCGACGTTAAACCTAAACGACTCGCAGAAGAAGAAAAACTGCCTTGAATAACGCCAACTAAAGGTTCTTGGCTCCACACGCCAGGAATGGAAATATCAGTAAAGTCATAGCTACCATCACTATTCAGCTTGTAGACCACTTTATCTGCAATAGAAAATTGCAGTTCCATTTTCGCTAACTCGCCTGTCGCATCATCACGCCAGAAACGGAGCGTATTGCCCGGCTTAAGTGTATCAAGTGCCAAGTAGTTCAAATCCGTTTCCATTACTTTCATTAACGAGCTGTAACCGAAACCGAGCTGACTAAAAATAGTGCTTAGGTTGTCACCTGCTTGGATTTGATATTCGAAGTTCGGGGGAGTGACAACTTCGGCAGTTGTCGCATCAAGAATTTTTTCAACGACCTGAGATTCAGGTAGGTTCAATGCGATGGTTTTGGTTAAAGATGACTCTTTGAGAGAGTGAGAAACACCAATCGCAACTAAAACTGGCAAGGAGTATAACAGCAGCGCTCTACGACTTGTCAGATTCGGCAACCGTCTTGTAATTTCATTTGTAGACACGGGAATTACTATCTCCTTTCAAACAAGGCTCATAGCTTATGCATTCCCGAATAAGAAATCACTAGGAAATTTCGAGATCTAGCGCAGAAAATACTGAATTTTTACAGAACTCAAAAAAAATTCATCACTGTTGCATATGTAAGTTATTCCCTACACGCTGTAATGTGGATGAATTGAATTGATTTGGCGTGTCTGCCATTGCTTGATCGTCACCGTGCGCTAAATATGAAAGCGTGATAGTTGTATCACTTTTCCATTCGAGCTGAGTAAATTTCACGCGGTCACCAACAAAAATACTGTCTAAAAGTACAACTCGGCTCGGCACGGGGTCAAACTTGAACAAGCCAACATAGTTAAACGAACCGCTACCTTGTGTCGTTACAATCATCGGTGCAACAACCCATGAAACACCTTCAATCTCACGCTGACTAATCGACGCAGTTGGAACAAGTACCTGACCTTTTGTCGCACCTGCATCATAGTCACCTATCAAATAGCCGTTTTCTTTATCCCACTCATCAAGAAAAGTGACCGCACTCTGCTCGGGTACTTGGATCGTCCAAGGATTACGTGCAGTGATACCAAGCGTCTCTTGCACAATAACGTTCGTTTCGACTTCTGTTTGAGGAAACTTAGCCATGATCTCGTCATCAGACAAACTAAAACGATAAACACCTGCGATCACAACCACAACTAATAAAACGATTGGAATAAGTAGAATAAGTGGTATCGGCAGGATTTTTTTGTGAGTCATGAAAGCTTCCTTGTTTCAAGGTATAAACGAAAAGCGAGTATACCATTGTATACCCAAATGATTTCACCTCTTCAAGTGTTTCAAAATTAAACTAAACTGATTGTATCCAAATAGTTTCAAGTCCAGAGCTCATAACGAGCTAGTGACACAAGCTCTGTGCTCTAGGTCTATTGGTGTATTGGTGTATTGGTGTATTGGTGTATTGGGACAAATAGGTAATCACGATGACAAAAACCATTCATACATGCGAGTGCGCCTGCGGTTTAGTTGAGATCCGTTGTAAGGGAGAGCCCACCCACACGTCTGTCTGCCATTGCTTCGAATGCCAAAAACGAACTGGCAGTGTTTTTGGGGTTCAAGCTCGCTTTGAAAAAGAGCACGTCACTTTAAACGGTGAAGTCACTAGCTATACCCGAATTGGCGATGATGGCAGTGAGGTTCAGTATGACTTTTGTCCATCCTGCGGCACGACAATGAGGTTGTTCGTTGCTGCATACCCAGAAATCATGATCATTCCCGTCGGTCTATTTACCGATAAAGAGTTCCACCAACCTACCGTTTCAGTCTATGAACAAATGAAACACGGGTGGGTGAGTTTCGAATGCACAACGGGACACATCTGCTAGCGAGCAATCCGCGTTCACGTATTTACTTTGGCTCGGACAAACGACCTATAAGTGAGATTTTTTTGAGAATGATCAATCGAGTTTTACTGTAAAGGGTTTCGTAACTCGGTGTGAGCGTTATAATCGGCTCCTAATATTTGGTGGGGGTTTATTGTGATTTCCAGACTTCCTCGTTGGGTGGAATATGGCGCGTTTCTACTAGCTCTTCTCGCGGGCTGCGTCAACGCCGTTGGTCTTCTCGGCTTTCAACACCAAGCGATAACTCATCTTTCGGGAACCGTAACTCAGCTAGGGAACAGCTTGCTAACAGGTGTGGATAGCTCCATTCACCTGCTCTTCATCGTATTTAGCTTTTTGATTGGCGCTGCCTTTAGCGGCTTTTTTATTGAAAGCAGTGCGTTAAAACTAGGGCGAAGATATGGTGTTGCACTGTGCATAGAAGGGAGCTTGCTCTTACTCAGCTTGGGCTTTTTGGTGCAAGGGGATTTGTACGGCCAATATCTAGCATCAGCAGCATGTGGATTACAAAACGCCATGATCACCACGTTTAGCGGCGCAGTAGTCAGAACCACACATATGACCGGAATCATCACCGATCTAGGGATTATGATTGGAGAGAGCTTGAGAGGTCGTCAATTTGACCGACGTAAAGCAAAATTATTCCTATTCATTTTCTTTGGCTTTTTGTTTGGCGGCGTCGCGGGAGCGGCTCTATTTATGGTATATGGTTTATATACGCTGGTTTTCCCAGCAATATTGGCTTTTTCTACGGCTCTGATTTACTGGAGTTACCTATACATACTTAGCCGTCAACAAAAAGCATAAAATTTCGATCCGATTGAAGCGACATGCTTCAATCGGATTTGGCTCAATAGGTTCACACTGCAACGGTACAAGAAACGCTGAACGGTATTTTGACACCACTAAAAACCTTAGAATAGATAAGGCTAACTGAATTTCTGGCAAAGAAGTTAGTTAGATCAAAATCACATTTGTTTACCATTTTATTATTCCAGTCACAATGCGCCCCATAATTCACTGCGCAATTCGCCTCTCGTGCTACAATTTTCTAACACAAGCAACATATTCGCATACACTTAGACGTTATTTGACCAATTACCCGACAAATCGGCTGAATAACTAGATGTATTTAATGAATAGTATTGCAATGGATGCAGTTTGCGGGTACCCTCCGCAAAACTGTGATTAAATACGGATGTTTAGTGAATATTTATGTCATGGAAATGGCAAGTATTGACTAGTAGTAACACGAGACAACTATGCATAACACCACTAATGCTACTGAAGCTCCTAAGGGCAACTTTTGGATGTTTTTCATCCCTTCCCTAATTGGTCTTCTACTCTTTATGGCTCCGATCTCTTACGATGGCGGCCTAACCATTCCCGTTGCCGTGATGGCAAAAGTCATCCCAGCGGTGTTAGGCGATACCTTGATTGCTATCGTCACCAGTATCATCGCTTTCATGGCCGTTGCTTCTGTTCTTTGCAAAATTTTTAAGCCAGCTGCAATTTTACGTAATGGTTTTTTAAACGGTCTCTTCAACCCATCTCCACTTTGGCTCGTTGTTCGTTTAATCGGCGGCGCTGCCGTGTTAATGACGTTCTTCCAAGTGGGTCCAAAAGCAATTTGGGAAGAGAACACTGGCGGGCTTGTTCTTACTGGTCTTCTACCTACTCTGTTTGCCGTTTTCATTTTCGCGGGTTTACTGCTTCCGCTTCTTTTGAACTTCGGTCTTCTGGAGCTATTTGGTGCGTTACTCAGTAAAATAATGCGTCCGGTATTCAACCTACCTGGCCGCAGTGCAATTGACTGTATGGCATCTTGGCTAGGCGACGGAAGTGTTGGTATCTTGCTAACCAGCAAGCAATACGAAAATAAGTTCTATACTCAGCGTGAAGCGGCTGTTGTCGGGACCACTTTCTCAGCAGTATCGATCACGTTTAGCTTAGTTGTTATCGCTCAGGTAAAACTAGAGCACTTATTTTTGCCTTTCTACGGCGCTATCTGTCTAGCTGGTATCGTAGCTGCGATTGTCATTCCTCGCCTGCCTCCGCTTAGTCTGAAGAAAGATCGCTACATTGACGGCAGCAACCCTGATAAAGACGCAGATGCAGTGCCAGAAGGCCACACCACATTCTCTTGGGGTATGGATCTAGCTCTTAAGCGTGCTGGTCAAGTCACATCGGTTCAGTCTGTATTTAAAGAAGGCGTACACAACGCAGTCGACATGGTATTTGGCGTATTACCTGTAGTGATGGGTCTTGGTACCGTTGCATTGGTGATTGCAGAATACACACCTGTATTTGCAATTCTGGGTCAACCGTTTATCCCATACCTAGAGCTACTGCAAGTCCCTGAAGCTGTTGCAGCATCACAGACAATCGTTGTTGGCTTTGCGGATATGTTTATTCCAGCAATTTTAGCGGCCTCAATCGATAACGAAATGACACGTTTTGTTATTGCAGCAATGTCAGTAACTCAGCTTATCTACATGTCGGAAGTAGGTGCCCTACTGTTAGGCAGCAAAATTCCAGTAAACATTGTAGAGCTCTTCGTAATTTTCATTTTACGTACGTTAATCACGTTACCTGTGATTGCTGGCGTTGCTCATCTTATTTTCTAAAATCGAGACGTCAATTAACAAAGGCTCCGCATCGTCGGGGCCTTTTTTATACCTAAAACTCCGTCCACATTAGGCTTTTAGTAAAAAGCTCATAATTTACAAAGACAAAACTTCAACAAAACACCTTTCAGCACCAACAAAATTTTCATCACCTCACCTGTAAAGCCAGTTAATGCCACTGTTTGTTAAGCAATTCTTTTCATTATGACGATTTCATTAATTGAGCTCGCAAACATGATCACACTCACAAGTTTTAACGTAAATTGTCGGTTTGTTTAAATTTAGTTAAAAAAGACGACAAATGAGTTCATGTTTTTGACAAAGATGTCGATAAAAATATAACCAAACACAATAGGTTTCTCTTTACGCCCAATTCGCTCGGTTTAAAAGAGGCGAAAGCAAAGTGGAACCAACCGGGAGAATCAGAGGAAAGCTCATGAAATTCAGACATAAGGTTGTCACAGCCTCTTCATTTTTGCTGCTAATTACCGTGTCGTTATTGTCGACACAACAAGTTATGACCATCCGCTCCCAAACTCAGGAGCAAATCGACTCAAGTGTAAACGAGATATTGACCAGTGTTGGTAACACTGTGCAATCAGAAATGAATGCAAAGAAGGATCTCGCTCGCTCCATTACTGAAGTGATTGAGCTTGATCCCAGTTCACATAGCTATGTTCAAAACATACTTGAAAGACCCACGCCAAAAAGCAGCTTCCTTGCCATCGGTTTTGGTTATGAAAGTAATGGCTTTGTGATTGAAAATGACGACGGCTGGGATGCGGGTCCAGACTACGACCCACGTCAGCGTCCTTGGTTTATTGCAGCTAAGAGCAAAGGCGATTTGGTCGTAACCGATCCGTACGTCGATGCGTCTTCGAAAAACGTTATCATCTCTGTTGGTACGCCAGTAAAAGAAAATGGCCAGTTTTTAGCCGGTATGTTTTATGACCTCGAATTAACTACCCTTTCTGATCTGGTCAACCAAGTGAATCTGTTTGATGCTGGTTACTTATTTCTGATCACCGCTGATGGCACAACCATTGCTCACCCTCAAAGTAAGTATAACGGCGAGAAAGTCGGTAGCTACCTCCCGCAAATCGAACTTACGCAATCAGCACAACATGTTGAGATTGATGGCAACCGCTACATGGTTAACCTGACTCACATTCCTGGCGAGAACTGGTACGTAGGTTCGGTGATCGATGAAGCTGTTGCCTATTCTGCCGTAGGAGAGCTTCGTAACAACGCTATTATTTATTCAATCATTGCCGTGATTGCATCTATTATCGCCCTAACTCTGTTGATTCGCACTCTCATGCGTCCTTTGGACACGCTAAACAATGCGATTAAAGATGTAGCATCAGGGAAAGGCGACCTTACACAACGCCTCGAAACAGATACTGACCAAGAGTTTTCTGAGCTTGCCACAAACTTCAATACGTTCATGGAGAACTTACAACAGCAAATCATTGAGTCGAAACGTATTTCTGATCAAATTTTAAACGGAACTCAAATCACCGCTGAGGGCGCAAAAGACTCGGCAGGCGCAATTCACACTCAGCTGCAAGAGCTAGAACAACTTGCTACCGCGATGCATGAGATGTCTGTCACCGCGACAGAGGTTGCTAATAATGCGCAAGGTGCGGCAAGTGCAGCTAAAGAAGCCGACCAAGCAACGGTTGAGGGGTCTTCTATCGTTGGTGAATCGACACAAACGATAAACATGCTTTCCGATAGCATTGACCTTGCAGTCGAAGAAGTACAAGTGTTGGAATCTGCTACCGCCAATATCGAAACGATTCTAAAAGTCATCAACGATATTGCGGACCAAACAAACTTACTCGCGTTGAATGCCGCAATCGAGGCTGCACGTGCGGGAGAATCTGGCCGAGGCTTCGCCGTTGTTGCAGATGAAGTACGTACACTGGCACAACGTACTCAAGAGTCGACAACAGAGATTCGTACTATGATTGAGCAACTACAATCTGGCGCTTCATCTGTGGCAAATGCCATGCATCAAAGCAAAGGTAGTGCTATAGAGGCCGTTGAAAAAGCGGGTTTAGCAAATAGTGCGTTACAACGCATTCGTGACGCGATTCAGCGTATTTCCGATATGAACTTGCAAATTGCCTCAGCAGCGGAAGAGCAAAGCCTTGTCGCTGAAGAGATCAACAACAATACGGTGAATATTAAAGACCTATCGACTCAAGTCGCCGAATCGGCAAATCGAACCAACGACGCGATGCAGGCGCAACAAGAAGATGTACATAAACAAGATCAAATCTTAAATAGATTTACTGTCTAACACTCATCTAAGCAAAAGCAGCGAGCACCGGCTCGCTGTTTTTGTTTTTAACCCTCAACCCTAGTATTGGTCGATGTTACATGTGCCATGTTGTTGCTATTAAGCTCAACATTACAAGAACGCCGACTATGTGCCCTTTCAAGTTTAATTGAACTCGACATGGATATAGCGATCATTAGAACGGCGATAATAACGGTCGTCCACTTTTAGATAAGTGAAATCTCCAATCTTTATGTAGGTACTATTCCGAGGAATTCGGTCATGGTAATAGTAACTGCGCCTTGGTCGTCTGGTCTCCACATAAATAACGTCACGATGTTTTTGTTTATGCTTGTGCTTGCGCTTGTGTTTATGATGGTGGTGATGCGCATGATGGTGATCGTACCGATGTCCATGCTTATGCTTCGGGTCAGCCACCGCTTCTGTACTCAACACACCTAAAGACAACATAACGCCAACCATGGCAAAAGATAATTGCTTTGACACAACAGAGCCTCTTATTCATATCAACATCGATATAATAGAAGGGTGAATCACTGTACATGTCAGCCTTTCGCTAAGGAGTTTTACTAAAAAGTCAGCGCTAACCGTGATTATCAGAGAAACGTCAAACATCACAAATGCTGATGACTTCGAGTGGCCTGGGTTCGGCTATGAATATAAAAAAGCCGCCCGTTTGACTACGAGCGGCTCAGTTTTTAAATAAGCTAGCGTGATTTTATACTGCTTGGGCAAACAGCAAGAAACAGCCGAATAGGAAGATCATGCTCATTCCCATTGCGCCGCCACCAGCTTCATAAATATTGTCATCTTCTACCGGCACTCGGCGCACTTTCATGGTCATTGATAATGGGACAAAGACCGCGAGAAACACAAGAATAATCCCCGCGTAGCTGAGAATAGCTAGGAAGTGTTCTGGCGCAAATACAGCACCTAATAGTGGTAGCACAAAAGTAGTAACAAAAATCACTGGCTTACTTGCTTTCAGTAGGTCTGCATTTTGATCGTATAGCGCCATTGCAACACCTAAGAACGACGTTAGTAGTGCCAAACCAGTAAACATGGATAGGATGAACTCTAAGCCCTCGTATTGCTGACCTAGTACCGATATCAACTCTGTTACGTTGGAGTATTGAACAAGCTCATGAGGTGGTAGGTTGCCGACAACCGCTAACAACCATAATAGGTAACAAACAAGCGGAATAGTTGAGCCCACGATAATCATATTACGCAGCTGTGTTTTACTCGCTTCTTTGTTGTAAGTTACAAGCGATGGGATCACGACCATAAAACCGAAACTGGTGAAAAGCACCGAACTGGTTTTGATAAGTGCCATTTTATCGTCGCTCACAACCTCATCAAGTCCTTCAAACGAGACGCTTGGTGCAAGCGCAAAAAGTGTCAGGATCAGCGCTACGATCATGCCTAGGAACAAACCGCGATTCAGCTTATCTACTACCCCTGTACCTGCCGAAACAATGATACCAACTAAAAGAGTAAAACCGACTTGGCTTGCGATCGTGGATGTTGGAAGCCCAATTGAGGCTGTTACTTTTTGTACCAGATCACCCGCACCAATGATGTAAGCCATTAATAGACAAACTAACAGGGCGTAAAGCAAGCTGTTGGTTACCAACTGGCCTCCTTTACCAAGCGTTTCGCGAGCAATTGCATTCATGCTCACACCACCACCTACTTTGCAACTGGCTTCAAGAAGGAGCAGCGCAGCATAAGTCGTTCCAGCCCAGATGAACAACATAAGAAGAGTGCCCCAAAGGAGGCCAAATTGAGCAAGCACCATTGGTATAGCAAGCATACCAGCGCCAAGAGCAGTACCTGCAACGATCAGGGAGCTGCCGACAAGTTTTAGGTTCACGGTTAATACCTCTAAATTCAATCCGTTAATTTCTCGCCAGTTGTGCTTTATCTAAAGCACACAACAAAACGCTCCGACTTAGTCAAAATTTGGTTACAAGAGCACTATGTTACAAGAGCCCTGTATGGCTAAGAAAACATGCAACAAAAGGTGGTTAATCATTTGCACATGAACACTTGAGAGTCGTTTTTGGCGATGTCATCGTTGATGAAATGTGCGCAACTTTGGGTTCGAAGCAAAATTGTTCATCTTAATTCATCAACCCCATTCGTTATGAATGGATTTGGTTCGAAAAGATTGTAAGGCATAAGCAGGACGATTGAAAAGCAAAAGGTCAATCTTATAGCGATATATTTTAACAACTCTTATCTTTTACCTAAGATGTGTTGTTTTTTTCGTCACTAATTAGTCTTTTATCGCTTAAAGAGAAGGCAGAACGTGCTCAATGGCTCAATTTGGCTGGGTGTACAGATTAATTTACAGTTTAAGTGAAGGTGTTAGATTCCAAGGACGTAGCCTAGATCGGACAATATCGCTATTATTCGCTGCGTACCGACACGTTCGGTTCACATACCTCTAAACACTGATTTACGGTTCGAAAATATAGGTAAATGAGTGTCCGAATGCTGGGTGTGGTTCCCCAGCATTTGCATCCTTTCTTTTAGATGTCATCAATTGATCGAAATTGCATAAATCTTGTATCGCCCGACTTTACGGCTGTGTTAATACGCTTTATCTAGCGCACCAATGATATAAGTTAACACTGGAATACCCATATCGGCGACCTGCTTCTCAGTCTCACTCATATTTTCATGCGCCACCCGCAGCTCTACTTCACTTATCGACTCTTTGTGAAGGTAAAGCTCTTTGTAGTTCATCAATCGCTGTTGTGACTGTTGAATCAGTGTCACAACATTCTCTTTAGTCTCACGATGTTGCTGATCAATTTCACTAAGTAAATGATCTAAAATGCGTTGCATTTTGCGAATAGAAGCTTTCGTTTCTATTGATTTGTATGATTGATACTTTTCCATTGAGTTAATAACTGACTAAAATATTTACGTTTTTATAAGACAGTTATTTTTATACTGATTGCAAAGCAGGTAAATATGTGGTGGTTAAACTGGTCCACTTCTTGCTCCGTTTAGGTCAAAACTGTCCTTTCAGGAGAGCACATGCAGGTAGACCCTATAATTCAAGCACTGATCGCAAGACGAAAATCGAATGGCCTCTCCCGTGAGCAAATGGCAAACATCGCTGGAATGAGCGTAAAAACATATCAAAGGATCGAGCGCGGAGAGTCCGATCTTAAACTCTCACAATATCGTGCCATATTGCGTTCGCTTCATTTGACTGACCTAGATATTGCTTTAGATGTACGTGATGTTCAGCATGTCACAGCAAATGACCTAACGGCCGTGGCGAGATTGCTCTCACCGGAAGCTCAGTCCCTGCTCGTTCGCCTATTATCGTTAGTCCTTGAACAAAAGAACAAGAAAGGTGATTAACGACATTGCTCATACCCAAACGATGAATGCCCTGTTGAGCGTTGAAACATGAATCGTTTAGACAAAAAAACTCGTCAAATGACGAGTTTTATTCTTTATATCAGTCCGTTACTCTAGGCTTTTCAATTCCGATGTATCAACGCCTTTTATTGCATCTTTCGCCACTTTATCAGGATCAAAGACATCACGTTCTTCATATGAATTATCAATCATGCCTTGTCCTATCGCGGTCGCCTGCTTTTGTAACTTGTTACCCTCTACCTCACCAGCATCCCAGCCTTGTCGATAATCTGAGTCGGTTTGATACCTTGTTTCGTCCTTAATATAGTGTTCAAAATCATTCCCTGCCTCTTGCATACCACTATGCCGACCGTCATGAAAGCCTTGGATATAAGCTTCATCATAACCGCTCTCTTTTAACGCGCTGTCACTCGTACCACAGCCTGAGAGGAGAACAAAAAATAGCGAAACGAATACCCTATGAAACATATTTAGGCCTCAAAGCTTTCAAATAAATTAATCATAGTTCGCGATTTCAACTTCTGCTTACTTCAGGCTATTAGATAGCATTGTGACTCGACGAAGCCTGTGAACTTGAGTCCCTACAGTGAGTACAAAGCTGGACAAAGCATCACACCTACTGATAAACGTTATACTCACGCGCGTTTAATACTTCCATCGCCAGTGCTTCATCATCTTGCTCAGCTAAACCGCTAATGCCAATTGCACCGACGACTTTCTCCTCTTGTTCTACAGGTACACCACCCATAAAGCCAGTGATCTTTGGGTCAGTCCAATAACTCAACTGCTTACCTGTCTCACGAGCCCAAGCGCCCAGATTGCCACTAGGCTGACGGTCTCTAGCCGAGGTGTAAGCTTTGTTCTGTGCCAACAAACCTGCTTGCACACTCACATCATCCATTCGGGCAAAACCGAGCAATTCTCCATGTGTATCAACCACGGCAACCGCAATGTTTTGCTTGCGAGCAGTCGCAATTTCCAATGCCGTTTGAATCAGAGTTTGAACTTGTACGTATTTCATTTTTCTCTCCTACGGGATCTCATGACCAAGGGTTTTCTCGAACAAGCCATACCAATGGCTACGTGATAGCGTGACGTTCTCTACTTGAGCACAAGCGCGAATACGCTGTGGGTTTGCAGTACCAATAACAGGCTGAATTTGGTTTGGATGACGCGTCAGGAAGGCTAAAACAATCGCTTCAGACGACACGCCATATTCAGCTGCTAGCGCCATTACCATCTCCGCCGTCTGTCTGGTGTTGTGATCATCAGAATGTAAACCACGCTCTGAGAATCTTCCTTGCGCCATACTGCCCCACGCTTGCAGTTGGATATTATGCTTACGGGCATGTTCCAGTGTTCCCGCAACGTAGTCAGATTCCGACGAAGGAAGCCCCATGCCTTGCTTAATAAACTCAGACTTAGCCAGACTCATTTCCAACTGGTTCGCCACAACAACTTCGCCCGTTGCTTGTTGAAGAAGGTCAATTTGAGCACTGTTCATGTTAGAAACACCGAAGTGGTTAACTTTGCCAGCTTGTTTCAGTGCTTGGAGCGCTGTGCCCAGTTCTTCAAATTCAACCAGAGGATCAGGACGATGCAGCATCAAAACATCAAGGTTTTCCACGCCAAGGCGCTCAAGAATGCCCTCAACAGAAGCCGTCACCCATTTGGCAGAGAAGTCATACTGCTTAACACCTTGCTCATCTCCTAGACGGATGCCGCACTTGGATTGCAGATAAATTCGCTCTCGTAAGGTTGAGTCATTGGCTAAGATGCACCCAAACACTTCTTCTGCCTTACCGAATTTGTAGATATCCGCATGATCAAAGAGATTGATGCCAACCTCTAATGCAGCCTCGACAGCGGCATAAGCTTGGTTTTCATCTTGGGCGGTTAATGGGTTGCGATTCCACTCCCCTCCAAGTCCCATACAGCCGAAGACCAAGCGGCTAACGTTAGGTAAGGTTTTGGCGAGCGGTAGTGTTGGATTGTTCATCGTTATTCTCACTTTTCCGATTTCTGCATCTTCAATTTCTTAAGTTAACTCTAACCATCTTACCGTTCGTAAAAATTAGTTTAATACCGTAAAATCGAATTCATTATCCTCGCTACCGAACAATTAAAGCGAACAATAAAGACGAGCAATCAAGATGGCAGATTATAAGAGAATCGAAAAACTGATGCTGTTTGCTGAAGTGGCTCAAACACTTAACTTTTCTAGGGCAGCGGAGCAACTTGGCATTTCTAAAAGTTACCTGTCGGAACAAATCAAGCGCTTGGAATCGGAACTCGCAACGCCTTTGATTGTTCGAACCACACGCAGCGTGAGATTGACGGCAGAAGGTGAATCGATCTTTGCACAAGCGGAAGATCTCAAACGCCGCGTAATGGAAATGGAAAAGAGTTTAAGTCAGCGATCTGAACAAATAGACGGTCTGATTCGTCTTACCGCTCCCAAGATGTTTGCTGAAGCGGTGCTGCATGATTTGTGCGTAGCGTTTCGCGCTTTACATCCAAACGTAGAGTTCGAGATCCTTTCTAGCTATCAAGCGTTTAATCTGACAGAAACCAGCGTTGATTTTGCGTTTCGAGCGACAAGAACGCCGCCAGAGAATATGATTGCTCATCACCTTTTGGACTACCACCACTGGCTGGTTGCCTCTCCTCAGTATCTGCAAGAAGAAGGTACGCCGGAGACATTAGATGATTTACAAGAGCATCAATGCTTAACCACATTGCATCAAAAAGAGTGGCCGTTAAAAACGGGAACAGTCCAAACCCAAGGTTGGCTTTCAAGCAATGAAAACCGCTTACTCAAAGAATCAGCCCTGTCTGGCAATGGCATTGCTCGGTTAGCAAGTTACTTTGTCGAACAAGACGTTGAGCACTGCCGTCTAGTGCAGGTTCTATCGGAAGAAACCGACCACCAGCACAACGCGGTTTACTTGGTGTACCCACAACTTATCTATCAATCGGCGAAAACCAGAGCCTTCATTGAATTTGTGAAGCAGCACTTTGCTCAATAACTAAAGTAGTTAATCCGCTGACCACACCGAGCGAATATCTGGCCAACCCCAGTTAGTAAGAGCGACGTCTTCTAAAACACCTTGGAAACGCAAAGTTTGTGTATGGTGGAACATGGGTGCAATCCAGTATTCGCTGATCAACGTCGATGCAATTGGCTCCAATGCATTAAGGTAGTCCTCAAGTGGAACGAAAGATCTGACTCTCTGTAGTTGTTCATCCAACCATTGTGCGTTCTTTTCTCCCAAAGTGTGGAATAGCACAGCGTTGCTGAAGAAGTTCGTGAACGCAGAGGCATGACGATTATCATCTAGGTTTATGTTCGTCACGACCATCGTCTCATTTAGCTCACCATTCTTAGCTTTCTCGTTCAGCTCACGATAGGAATACATAACAATTTCTACTTTACTGCCAACACTCGCCAAACGATTAGAAATAGCCCGCGCACAGCGACGCAACGCGGTATAGTTATATCCGGCTATCGTAATGTGTTTAGGTAACTTAAGCGGCTCACTAAACGGACGGAGCACTGGCTTCCAACCTGGTAGCAGGTTATAAGCGGGTATACTCCCAAATACAATATTCTCGCGGCGCATCACTTCGGCCAAGTGCTCAGGTTGAATTAGCTCACTAATATAACGGCGCTGCGCTAAAGAGAGTTTGTGCTTAGCGTGCTGATTAAATAAGGCGAATAAGCAACCATCTTCTATTCGACTACGCTTGCTCGCCGATGAGTTTTCTCGGTTTTGCGTCGACATATAGTGTCCACACAAATCCTCCTCGGGCGAAGCATCCCTTTGCAACGTATTTGCTGCCAATGACGGGTTCTCCATTTGCTCGTCATTAACAATCCAGATAGTCACCAAATCCGTTAGAACTCTACATGCATAGTAACCATTAAATGCTTGCAGTTTTAAACGACTTTCATTGTGCTCGACAACAGAGAATGGGCCACTTCCGACCACCAGCTTGTTATTCGCTACGTTAACTTGGCTTACTGGTTGAATGCCGTATTTCACTCCAGAAATAAGTCCAGCAAAGCCCAAGTCAGCTCGATTAAGCTTAAAAACAACTTTCAATGGCGTTGGCGCAGTAATGTTAGCAACATGTGCCAACTCTTTTTCGTAATACTGTAGTGAACTCAACTTTGCAAACAAGCTAACCACTGTTTCTGCATCAATGGAATTACCATTATGAAAAGTCAGACCTGGACGAAGGTAGAAAGTCCATTCGTAGGTGTCTTCGTCATAACGCCAGTGATGTGCGAGTTCTGGTTGCACTTTCCCATTGTGATCACTCGAAACTAAGCAACAATAGATTTGCCTTAATAAGAAACGTTCGCTGCTACGCTGAAGTTGATGTGGAACGACGCGCTCAAACATTCGCTTATAGGTTAATTGAATATTGAGCTGTCCTTCTTGCACAGAAGCACCAGACGTTGTTTTTAACAAACGGCCAAATGCCATTTCGTCTTCATCTAATATCGCCAGTGCTTTTTCATACTTGCCTAACTTGATACGTTCAAGAGCCAAGCTCTCTTTTAAAACGTCTAACTCCATATTCAGAATAAGAGTCGATCGTTGGTTCCGCCCAGCTTTCGGGTGCCAGCTCAACCACGCCTTCTGCTGCATCTGCGTTAGCAGGCTACGAGCATGCCGAGAAGAAGTGAACATGATGTCGGCAATGTCCTGTAACGTGGTTTTTGTTTCATCACCAACGCTAAACGAGAGTAATCGTTGGTAATAGCGAAACAAATTGAGATCAGACACTGAATCAACCTTAGATCTGTGAAGTTTGTGGATAGGAATAGTTTACTTAAGTTGGCGGTAATAAAATAAGAAAACTTCCTAATTATCTGTTCCCCTTTTCCACAATTAACCTCCAAATTCGGCTTTAAAGCCCCATATATTTACGTTATTAGGAAAAAAGCCAACAAAAGCACTCTCTTTTTTATATCCCCTTTTATACACATAATTTACTCGTCAGCTAAAGGAGGAAAAAATGAAGAAGCCAATGATGGCGTACTTTTTTCAGCAACGCCTAGCTCAATCGAGTAATAAAATAGAAGTGATGACTCTGGTTTATCTTAACGATATGTTCCAGTGGTCATAGCCTAACCTCAAGCAGAACTTAGCTCCTGATACTACACCCCCACTTCGTTGTATCTTAAGTTCTGCTTTTTCATCTTTTGCACTCTACTACCTTATTGCAGGTTACTAAAAGTTAACTAGTTGAAACACCGCAAAACAGAGTCTACATTGAAGTCTCATCCCCCAATCGCTTTGTTGAGAAAGGGGCATTCATGGATATACACCACCAATTCGGGAGTCAATATGGCAACTTCAGTGAAACTTAAAGCGGGCGACAGCTTCCCTCATCTTCAAGCCACTTTGCTAGATGGTTCAAGCGTAACGTTGGGTCAGCCGCAAGGTGATGCGACTTGGCGAGCAGTATTCGTTTATCGTGGTAAACACTGCCCTCTTTGTACTAAGTACCTCAACGAGCTTGAGAGTTACAAACAGGCTTTCGCTGATGCTGGCGTCGATATTCTTGCCGTTTCTGGCGACTCAAAAGCACAGCTAGAGGGGCATCTAGAGAAACTCGAAATCAGCTTCTCTATCGCTTACGGCCTGACCGAAGAACAAATGAAAACGCTAGGCTTGTATGTATCTATTCCTCGATCTGAACAGGAAACCGATCATAATTTCGCAGAACCAGGTCTGTTTGTGGTGAATGAACACGGCGACTTACACGTGGTGGATATTTCAAACAACCCGTTTGTTCGCCCTGAGCTTGGCGCGCTATCACGCGGATTGGCATGGATTCGCGATCCAAACAATAACTACCCTATCCGTGGCACATTGGATTACTAATATCTTCTACACCCAAGTAAACTTTCTATCCTTAAATAAGCTAGGATTCTTGC
This sequence comes from Vibrio sp. Vb1026, assembly GCF_033338745.1. Taxonomy (NCBI): domain Bacteria; kingdom Pseudomonadati; phylum Pseudomonadota; class Gammaproteobacteria; order Vibrionales; family Vibrionaceae; genus Vibrio; species Vibrio sp. Vb1026. The sequence goes on along the minus strand of NZ_JAWOTH010000001.1, from coordinate 645,496 downwards.
CTTAGTGAGAATAACTTGGAATGCATATCAGATCCGTGAGATCTGATATGTATCAACAAGTTGGAAATAGAGTCCTTGTTCATTATACAACGCCTTGATGAAAAACAAGATCAGTGAAGCCCAGGCTCCCCTCAAACAACGTTAGTTATTTACTTCTAAGTCACTTTCACGATAAATACATGAAATTAAGACTAAAAACTTAGACTTAACGGATATATAAATCATAACGGTACCTACACAAGTAGTTGGCTAGCGATTATTATCCTATTGCAACTCACAATTGTGCAAATCTAATAATTCATACCATAAATGAAAACATAGATACCGTAAGAGACAAAATAAAAGCAAACGATTAAATTACCAATAAAACACCGTTCAATTAAAATAAAAAACATTTCACTTTATAAAAATGTAATTAATCGTTATTTACAATCACACATCTTAATTGAGAAATACAGTATGAATAAAATCTCTTTGCTTTATATGGCCGTTTGTATCGGATTAGTTGGATGCGGTTCAGGAGGAAGCGACAACGATCCAGCAAAAGATATACATCCCACCATTTCAAATCCGGAACAAGTCAACGCAATGACGGTGGACAAAGGTCATTTCTATTGTTCTGTAAACCAACAAAAACTGGAACACGGAGGGACATCTGCAAGCATGTCCTACCTGATTGAAAAGAAAAGAAATTCTACGGTTGTCGACGATTATGAATGTACCGAATACGGTTTAAAGAAAGGTGAGTCAATTATCGTCACTAAAAGTGCAATTGAAAACTTTTCATACTCAAAACATTATAAAAGCACGAAGAAGAATGACATTAATGGGTTTAAAATCATCTACCCTACAGGGCTTACGACTCCGATTAATAAAGATTATGAAAAAATTACGATCACGTATAATACGGAGAGACCTGACGTTAACATTAAGATAATTCAATATTTTGACGAAAAGTCTAAATTATATACCATCAAAAAATATGAAAACCACGTTAACGACAAATCACCAATAGGTTTAGTTGAGAAAGAGGAATTCGATAAATATTCCGATTTTGAAAAGAAACTGGAATTAAATAGTGCTTTTTTAAATTCAACTGAAGTGAGTGATTTATTCTACAACTTATTAAGTATGATAAAATAATAACTAAAAATCAAAAACTTAAAAAGTACGATTATGCTCAAGTAGCCTCGATATGCCTGACTCGAAAGAGTACGTTGTTTTACGAAACAAATTACGATTTAAATGAAGCACATCTAAGTTACTTGGGTATAAACGGCGATGTATTGTTAATCAGCTTTCAAAAGAGAGTAACGTTTGCGATTAACTACTTTGGTCTTAACGAAGCTCAATTTGATGCTTTTCAGACCAAATTCGCAAATCATCAAGAATCTTAAGTGCGGTACGGCCGAACTCTGTTAGTTCATAGCTGACTGCAATTGGGCGGTCGCTGATCACTTTACGCACCACCATACCTTCCGCTTCTAGCTCTTTAAGACGTTGGTCGATCATCTTTTTACTTGCACCGCCTAGCATGCGTGCTAAGTCATTGAAACGAACTGGGCCGTCTTTCAAATGATAAATCAGAGAACCTTTCCATTTACCACCAATTAAACGCATCCCTTTCTCGATAGCACATGGCTCCGCACATACGTTCGCCACTGACTTACGACCTTTGCTATCTACACTAATTCTGCTTTCCACAATACACCTCAAGATACGCACCTAATCTAGGTAACGAAAAGTAAGCTAGATACATTTAGTGCTTTAGAGTAATAAAAACGTCACCTCGCCGCAAACAAATAAAAATGGACCGCGTACAGCAGTCCATCTCAATTCATCATTCAGTTCGCACTATCTTTCTAAAAGGATTAGAAGTTTTCGTTAATGTGAGCTTCGAAACGAACAAAATCGTTTTCGATATCTGCGTTCTTCATCACGTCGTAGCAAGCGAATGTAGGTAATGCTGACATACCAAAGAAGCGGAAGTTAGCGTGCATGTGGAACATCAAATCATCCACGCCTTTACCTTGGAATAGGTATTCGCTCTCATCATCAAACGATTCTTCTGGCGCGTTGAATGTCAGTGAAAGCATGTATTTGCTGTTGGTTTGAGTACCGCCTGTACCATAGTTTTTCTTTGGTTCTTCTGCGCTACGGCCATCAAATGCACACAGTGCGCCGCCCATACCCGCAGTAAACACGTCGTCCATGTATTTTTTGAATGACCAAGGCACAGACATCCAGTTGATTGGGCTTTGGATGATCACGCGATCAGCCCATTCAAAGTGTGCGAGTTGCTCATCTACGTTGATCTCATCTTGCATTGTCACAACGCGAACTTCATGGCCTTTTGCTTGCAGAAGCGTCTGTGCTTTGTCGACAAGAGAAGCATTTAGACGACCTTCTGAATATGGTGATGGTTCGTGTGCATTGATGATCAGTACGTTGCTCATGGGATTACCTTTAAATAAGTTCACAAGATGACGCAGTAACCATTGTGCGTCGGATGTGGTTTATTATGGTAACCTAGAAATATAGTGCAATTAGTTAACTTTTAGTAACCTACTTAATTTTTAATTATATCACTGTTTTTAAAAGATATATTTTTTCAACTTTTTATCCATCGTTATTTCACGATTAATTTTTTCATCGATTTGTTGCATCTTCCACAGAGCAGGCGTACACTTTATCGCAATTCGACGATTAACTATTAAGGCCAGCGAATGAGTGATAAGTGCAAGGACACGTGCGAAGTCGTTTTTCAGACAACGCAACAACAGCTCGAGAAAGAACAAACTCTAGCAGCGCAAGCAAAAGCTTTGTCGCATCCAGCACGTTTGCGCATTCTGCATATCCTGCACACGCTCGATACCATGGGCGGTTGTTTGAACAGTGATTTGGTTTCTGAACTGGGTCTTGCGCAATCTACTGTTTCCGAGCACTTGCGTATTCTAAAGCAAGCAGGCTTTATCAGCGCCGAGCCAAACCCACCTAAGGTGTGTTACCGCATTCAACGCGACGCGTTTGATCAGTTCAATCTAGGATTTTCCAAGTTATTTGATTAATGCCCTTTGCACGCTGTTCAGGCGTGCAGAGATAAACTATACCTTTAACTATCGCCTTTCGACGATAAACGAATAAGAGAACACTATGACTACTCAAGTTTTAAATAGTGCCAGCGACAAAATGAGCTTCTTGGACCGTTACCTAACGGTGTGGATTTTTGTGGCAATGGCAATCGGTGTAGGTATTGGCGCAGCATTCCCTCAAGTTGCTGAGTGGAACGAGTCAATGTCAGTTGGTAGCACAAACGTACCGCTAGCGATTGGTTTGATTTTGATGATGTACCCGCCACTCGCAAAGGTGAACTACAACTTGCTAGGCACAGTGACGAAAGATAAAAAAGCGATCACGCTGTCTTTGGTCATGAACTGGATTGTCGGCCCTATTTTGATGTTCATCCTTGCATTGACTTTCCTAGGTGATCATCCGGGTTACATGGTTGGTATCATTCTGATTGGTCTTGCTCGTTGTATTGCCATGGTATTGGTATGGAACGATATCGGTGGCGGTAACAAAGAATACGGTGCAGCCCTAGTTGCACTAAACAGCGCTTTCCAAATCGTGACTTACAGTGTGATGGCATGGTTATTCATCACTGTGTTGCCACCAGTCTTTGGTTACGAAGGTTTCGTGGTTGATATCTCGATGATGGACATCGCGGAAAGCGTTCTGATTTACCTTGGTATCCCATTCCTAGCGGGCTTCCTAAGCCGTAAATGGCTGGTCGCTGCGAAAGGTGAGCAATGGTACAACGACGTATTCATCCCACGCATTTCACCAATTACGCTTATCGCCCTGCTTGCGACCATCGTACTGATGTTCAGCTTGAAAGGTGAAATGATTCTTGAACTGCCAATGGATGTATTCCGTGTAGCAATTCCACTGGCTATCTACTTTGTGTTGATGTTCTTTGTCAGCTTCTTCGTTGGTAAGAAAATGGGCATCGACTACGACAAAAACGCGTCAATTGCTTTCACGGCAACAGGCAACAACTTTGAATTGGCAATTGCGGTTTCTATCGCGGTGTTTGGCCTAAACTCAGACCAAGCTTTTGCTGGTGTCATTGGCCCGCTGATCGAAGTGCCTGTATTGATTGCTTTGGTGAATGTAGCATTGCGAATGAAAGCCAAATATTATGGCTAACCTAAAAAGCACAAAAAATACAAAAGCGGTAAAACATTAACTCACTACCGTTTTAATATACTCGCTGGGCGTTAGGCCGAACTTACTTTTAAAGCGTTGGCTAAAACGCCCCTCTGACTGATAACCACACAACTGTGCGAGCATAGCAACGTTATACGAGCCATTTTGCATCAAGTAAAGTGCGTGATTTAAGCGCACTTCTGCCAATACTTCACGATACTGGGTACCTTCTTGTTTCAGTTTGCGTATCAATGTTGCTCGGCTCATAGCAAAGTGCCCCGCGACCATGTCTAATGGATGCTCCTCCCCTGGAGAGCGCGATAAGTAACGACTAAGTTTCTGACTAAAAGAGATATGTGAACTCGAGAACAACCGATGCAATAACCCTCTCTCAGCTAGCTGCTGATATAGGCCCATAATCCAATAGCGTTGTGTCGCTTCACTTAAGCTTTCCCGCTCAAACGAAAACAAAGCATTTAACGTCGCTTTCAATGCTTTATCTGTCTCAACAACGGGTACATAGTTTCCTAATGCGTTGCTCATGCTTAGCTCCAACATTTCATCGCTAGGCACACAGTGAAAACTGAACATTCGAGAAAGAAATCGCCCTTGTAGAGGAAGGTTTTCAAAATTTAGGGATGCATTTGCTTCACAAAGCATGATATTTGGATCATGGATGTCGAGTACTTCATCTTTCCAGAAAAGATGTTTACTCCCCTTAACAATCTGAATAAGGCTTGGGGAGTGAATCCTGACATTACGAAGCTTCTGCTGCTGCTCCGCACGAAACAGCGTAACCTGATATTGGTGACCCATTCTCTCCCCTTATATTCAATTATCGCGTGTAAGTCGTGGTTAATGTCGCTTTACCCAAAGCAACACTATTCAAAGTAAACCCTACAATGGCTGGAGGCGTGTTTTCAGCCAAATTCAGTTCTTCAGTTGGCAATGACCACACCGTAAACTGGTAACGATGCATCCCATCATTCTTTGGAGGACACGCGCCGCCGAACCCCGTTGTGCCGTAGTCAATACGAGATTCTTTGCCGCCTAACTTGTTCATATCAATGCCTCGAGGCAGCTCGCTAACGGTGGATGGAATATTAAACGCTATCCAATGCCAAAAACCACTGCCTGTTGGCGCATCGGGGTCATACACGGTGATCGCAAAACTTTTTGTGCCCTTTGGAGCTTCTTTCCACATCAATTGTGGTGATTGATTCCCGCCATCACATCCCCAACCAGAGTATTCAAATGTCTTCGCCATCGGGTGGCCTTCTTGAATATCTCTACTCACGAGTTCAAATGCATGGGCAGAACCGACCGCAAAAACACTCAATACCAAAACTGATTTGTAGATCGCTTTCATGTTTTTCTTCCTTTCAATGAATTCAACACTAGTGTAAGTACCCAGCAGTCCGAATCCTTGTCAGTAAGTATCAAAAAACACAAAATAATCTATAATTTTGACACTTTAAGATTCTAACACAAATTTCTTACTCTCTTAATTGCACTTGGTTTATGCTAATTAATCGCTCACGGAACAAGGAAGGAAAATGGAATTGGATATCTACGTGGTGGACGCCTTCACCGATACGCAATTCAAAGGCAACTCAGCAGCGGTGATACCGTTAGAGGAATGGCTAGCCCCAGAATTGATGCAAAATATCGCGACAGAAAACAACTTATCAGAGACGGCTTTCCTAAAGTCCATTGGCGCAAACCAATATGAGATTCGTTGGTTCTCTCCGATTACTGAAATCGATTTCTGTGGACACGCAACACTGGCCTCTTCGTTAGTTCTGTTTGATGAGTTTGGCATTAATGGCACGATTGAATTTCATACTCTGGAAGTAGGGACCCTCACCGTAGAGAAGAATGCGCAAGGTAAGATCGAGATGACGTTCCCTGCTCGTCCTCCAAAAGCCGTTTCTGATATTCCCTCGGCATTGATTGAAGGCCTAAGTTGCGATGTGGAACGCGTACTGCTTAGCCCTCAAGCGTATTTCGTGGTGGTCGGCAACCAGCAGGAGGTACTTGAGGTTCAATACCGTTCAGAGCACCTCAAGACACTCGCTCCTTACGATGTGGTCGTTACCGCAAAAGGCGATCAACAAGACTTTGTATCTCGTTACTTTTGGCCTGCAAATGGTGGTGACGAAGACCCCGTAACTGGCTCGATTCACGCTGGGTTAGCACCGTTCTGGGCAGAAGCGTTAGGCAAAACATCACTGGTCGCTTACCAAGCTTCTCAGCGCGGAGGCATTTTGCACTGTGAAGTTACTGGCGAACAAGTAAGAGTATCTGGCGACGGCGTGCTCTACATGAAAGGCAAGATTTTTGTTTAAATGATTTTCATGTAATCAACTTAAAAGAGCCAAGTAAAGCACGGCTTCCGCAGGATCAAGCCAGCTTCAATAATTAATCAATTGATGAATATTGAAGGAATTAACTTCCTAGCCGGACAAAACTGACTCACGTTACACTGAATGCAGTCCCATACTCTTCTATAGCTTGATACGAGTTCGAGCTCACCTTCTTAGAGGAAGCGTCGCATGATGAAGCGAATCATTCTTGGCACCCTAGCCCTGACTCTTTTAACTGCCTGTTCCAAAGATGACGGACAGCAAGCCCTTGGCACATTAGAACGTGACCGCGTAACCTTCACTGCCACCTCTAGCGAGATAATTCGTGCCCTACCCATTAAGGAAGGCAGCCAAGTCACCGAAGGAGAAGTGCTGGTTCAGCTCGATACAAAGAACCAAGAAGCCGTTTTAGCTCACGCAGTTGCCGAACAAGCCAAGGCTGACGCCTATCTTTTGAAATTGACCAATGGTGAGCGACCAGAAGACATTGCCGCAGCGCAAGCACGCGTTGCCAGAGCGGAAGCTCAATTGGTTGAAGCGCAAAAGAACTACCAACGTAAAGCGGAGTTAGTCCGCAAGAAACTCATCAGCCAATCAGAAAAAGACACCGCTTTAGCAGCCAGAGATTCTGCCCGCGCTGAATTGGACTCCTCACAAGAAGAGTTCAGTAAACTGACGGCTGGCTCTCGCCCTGAAGATATTGAACAAGCGAAAGCCGCACTCATGGCTGCAAAAGCCGATGTAGCACTGCAAGAACAAAAGCTGGCAGAACTCACCATCACGGCCACGCGAGATGGCTTGTTAGATAACCTACCGTTTAACCTTGGTGAACGCGTTCCTGTTAATGGTATTGTTGCCGTAATTCAAGCCAGCCGCGTCCCATACGCTCGCGTTTATGTTCCTGCTAACTATCGAGTCGACTTTGTGCCGGGTAAAACGGTTAACGTGCATGTAGATGGCGTTGAGCAACCGTATAGCGGTACCGTTCGTTGGGTAGCAACTGAGCCTTCATTCACGCCTTATTTCGCGCTTACCGAGGAAGAACGTTCGCGTTTGATGTACTTAGCAGAAGTCGACCTTCAAGACTCCGCACAATCCTTGCCTTCAGGTATCCCAGCGCAAGTGGATTTGGTGGAGTAAGCCAATGACCGAATACGCGATTCAAGCTGAAAATGTAGTGAAAAAGTTTGGTGACTTCACCGCCATCAACAACATCACGCTTAATGTGCCCAAAGGCAGTATTTATGGTTTTCTTGGCCCCAACGGTTGCGGTAAATCGACAACCATTCGTGTGTTGACGGGCTTGCTTAGCCCAAGCGAGGGCAATGTCGATGTACTCGGGCTAGAGATCCCAAAACAATCTGAGCTTCTGCGCCTCAAGATTGGCTACATGACACAAAAGTTTTCCCTCTATGATGACCTGACGGTTCAAGAGAATCTTGAGTTTATTGGACAAATCTTTGGTATGGAAACCAAGACTCTGAAAGCTCGCATCGAAGAACAACTAGCCACCTACGGGCTCGACCAACTGCGTAAACAGCGCGTCGGCGGAATGAGTGGCGGCCAGAAACAACGCTTGTCTCTCGCCGCAGCCACTATGCACAAACCAGAGCTATTGTTTCTCGATGAACCCACATCTGCGGTTGACCCAGAAAACCGACGCGATTTCTGGGAGCAATTGTTTGATCTCTCTGACCAAGGTACGACGATTTTGGTCACTACGCACTACATGGATGAAGCAGAACGCTGCCATCGTCTGGCGATTATGGAAGCGGGCGAAATCCGCGCCGATGGTGAGCCAGAAGAACTCATGGCGCAAATGGGCGTTAACATCGTCGAAGTCAAAGCGGATAATTTACGCGAGCTAAAAGAGAAAGTCATTCGACGCGAAGAAGTACGCTCAGCCGCACAGCTCGGCATTCGCTTACGCATTTTAATCCACCAGCACATCGAAGAACCGATCGAATGGTTAACCCAGACCTTTCCTGAGCTTGATGGCTGCGAGATGAACATTGCTCGTCCTAGCTTGGAAGATGTGTTTGTCAGCGTTACGGGAGAAGGTCGCCAATGATGAAATCTATTGCCCGTATGAAAGCGGTAATGATCAAAGAGATCCGTCAGCTTTCACGTGACCGCATTACCTTTGGCATGGTCGTGATGATCCCGTTGATTCAGCTCCTGCTGTTCGGCTTTGCCATAAATACCGATATTCGCAACATTCCCGTTGGCGTCGTCGATCAAAGTGGCAGTACTGCCGGGCGTGTGATCACCGAGTCCGTCAAAGTCACGCAAGTGGTCGATGTGGTCGAAACCTTCGCTACCGCTTCAGAAGCCGAGCAAGCCATTCAAGACGGTTTGGTGCGAGCGGCTTTAATTCTGCCTAGCGACTTAACCCAACGTATGGTGCAAGGCAGAGAGCTTGGGCAGTGGATTGTGGATGGTTCAGACACCATGATCAGTTCTGCGATTCTCTCACTACAAACCATGCCGTTAACGGATTTTGATTTTGAGATACGCCCTGCCCCAACCAAAACCTTTGAAGTTGCGCTGTATTACAACCCGAGTCGGCGCTCGGCGGTAAACATTGTCCCTGGTTTGTTGGGTGTGATTCTGACCATGACGATGATCTTGTTCACCAGTGCAGCCATTGTCCGAGAACGAGAACGTGGCAATTTAGAGTTACTGATTACCACACCCATCCACTCCATCGAACTCATGGTGGCGAAGATCATTCCCTACATCTTTGTTGGTCTGATACAGGTGTTTATCATTTTAGGCTTGGGTCACTGGATATTTGGCGTGCCGATAAACGGCGCCATTAGTCAGATACTGTTTGGCACACTGTTGTTTATCGCCGCGAGTTTAACCTTAGGTTTGGTGATATCCACCATTGCAACGACACAGCTTCAGGCCATGCAGATGACGGTGTTTATTCTTTTGCCGTCGATTCTTCTGTCCGGATTTATGTTCCCTTATGAAGGAATGCCCGTCGCGGCACAATGGATATCAGAAGCCCTCCCAGCCACTCACTTTATGCGCATTATTCGTGGTGTGGTACTGCGCGGTGCAGATTTAATGGAGCTATGGCGAGATACAGTCTGGTTACTTGGATTCACTGTTATCGGCCTTATTGTCGCTTCATTTCGCTTCAAAAAATCACTCGACTAATCCCACGATATTGCGTTCATTCCTTAAAAACAAAAATAGCCCCAACGAAGGGCTATTTTTTGTTTGTGTATTCATACACTGTGCTATCGAGCTCAACTCTCAGACAATATTAATAGTACTCACCGTAGGAACAATCTCGTAAATCGGAAATATTGTAGTTTTTCAAAGAGTTTATTTTAAAGTTGAACACTACCTGTTTACAGACAACGCCTTCGCGATCCGTATACGTGATAATACCTTCACTGTACGCTCGCTGACCATCAGAGGATGTCACGTCAGCAACAAGTTCCAAATGGCCCTTATGCGCGTCTACGCGATTCATCATCTCAAACACATCTACCCACTCTTCGCGATTTGCCATTTGTATTAGCATCGATTTCGCCTGTGTTTCCAACTGCTGGGGGTATACATAATAACGGTTGTAACCAAAGTATGCGCACATAAGTAATAAAACGAGTGCAAATGAGGTTGTTCTTGTCATACAAGCTTCCTCTTGTTGTTATAAAAATCTTGCTTCGTTAATTCAGTATAGGAAGCGAGCAAAGTTTAGGTTATAGAACTTGCCCAAATAACAGGGGACAGTCAGAGACAGTCAATTCTATGACAAGCTCAACAACAAACTTTATTGCACTCTCATCATGGGCTTGAACAAAAATACGCCACAGAGACAGCAAGAAGTAAGAAGTAAGAAGTAAGAAGTAAGAAGTAAGAAAGGAAAACTAACCGGAGCGCGGTGATAACAGAAAAGTAAAAGGAGTTTGAAGAAAAAGACAATCCGAGTGAATGTAGTGAGAGCGGAAATCAAGAGTAGATTATCCGCCCATCAACTAGGCTCAAATTGTCAGTGCCCACAACAACGTGACTCGCCGAATTTAAACGTGTTGGTAACTATCTTCGAGAGACTCTGTCTGCGTTGTCTTTTCGCTCACTTCCACTTTAACCGCAGCGACCTTGAACTCAGGGATCTTCGCATGCGGGTCAGTCGCCGTTGTCGTTAAACGGTTCACCGGCGATTCAACAAAGTGGAATGGAATGAACACCACTCCTTTTTGAATACGCTTAGTCACAAAAGCATCAATCTCAATGCTGCCGCGACGTGTAGACACCGTCAGACGCTGACCATTACTGATGCCAAGCGCTTCTGCGTCTTCCACGCTCACCATCGCACGAGGGCCAGCAAGATTATCCAACCCTTTGGTTTTGCGCGTCATGGTGCCGGTGTGGAACTGCTCAAGCACACGACCAGTCGTTAACACAAGCGGATACTCCTCATCTGGCAGTTCAGCCGCATAACGGAACGGTACGCCCACCATTTGCCCTTTACCACGAGTAAACTGGGTTTGGTGCATGATGCGAGTACCGGCAGGGTTGTTCTTGTTGCTCGGCCATTGCACACCGTTTGGCGTAATGGCATCCCAACGAAGACCCGCGTATTGAGGCGTCACTCGTGCGATTTCATTGGTGATATCAGACACGCAATGGTAATCCCAATCACTGCCCATGGCATTGGCGATTTCTTGAATAATCCACCAATCCTCTTTCGCTTCACCCGGCGCCGTTACGACCGGATTCACACGCTGAACACGACGCTCCGTATTGGTGAAGTGGCCCGCTTTCTCTGCAAACGAGCAAGAAGGCAGAACTACATCCGCGTATTGCGCAGTTTCCGTTAGGAAGATGTCTTGAACCACCAAGAAATCGAGTGCTTCTAAACCTTCAATCACATGCGCTTGGTTCGGGTCGCTCAATACTGGGTTCTCACCCATGATGTACATACCACGAACGTCACGATGGCAAGCCGCATCAATGATTTCTGTCAGGGTTAGACCTTGTTCAGAAGGCAGATTTGGTGCGTTCCATTCAATCGCAAACTTCTGACGCACAATTGGGTTATATACCTTTTGGTAGCCCGGGAAGCTGTTTGGCAAAGCACCCATATCACACGCGCCTTGCACGTTTGATTGACCACGCAACGGGTTGATACCACCACCTTCAATACCGATGTTGCCACACAGTAATTGCAGGTTAGCGATAGAACGCACGTTGTCATGACCTGTCGTATGCTGAGTGATACCCATCGAATAGTAAACAGCCGTACGATCTGCCGTACCGATCATGCGCGCCATTGCTTGAATGTCTTCGGCTTTTACGCCCGTAACCAACTCCACTTTATCGAGGTTGTAAGCTGGCGACATCACCTCTTGCAACAAGGTATCAAAGCCGTCGACACGTTCTTCGATGTACTCTTGATCGTACCAACCGTTCTTGATGATCTGCTGCATGACGCCATTTAGGAGCATCACATCCGTACCCGGACGGTGCGCCATATACAGCTCAGCATGCTCTGCCATATCAACACGTTTCGGGTCAGCCACAATCAAACGAGCACCGTGGTGACGAATTGCTTGTTTGATATGTGAAGCGATAATCGGGTGCGCCGCTGTGGTATCCGAACCAATAATGAAGATCACATCCGAGTGCTTAATGCTTGGAATGTCGTTGGTCATTGCACCACTACCCAGTGACGCCTCAAGACCGGTTACACTCGATGCGTGGCACAAACGCGCACAATGGTCGACGTTGTTAGTGCCCAGTTCACGACGGACAAATTTTTGGAACGCGTAGTTGTCTTCGTTAGTGGTTTTCGCTGAAGAGAAACCCGCCAATGCGTTGCTGCCAAAATCTTGCTTGATGCCAGAGAACTTGCTCGCAATCAGTTGAATCGCCTCTTCCCAGCTCGCAGGCTGCAACCAACCATCTTTACGGATCAATGGCGTGGTAAGACGCTCTTCACTGCCAATGAAGTCAAAACCAAAGCGCCCTTTCACACACAGCATGCCTTGGTTAACCGGCGAGTCACCGCCTTTCACGTAACGAATCGTATTGGTTGCTTCGTCCACGAACATGGTCAACTTACAGCCCACACCACAGTATGTACAAATGGTGTCAACCGCTTTCAGATCTTCAGTACGGCCTTGCGAACGGTCACGACTATCGACCATTCCGCCCGTTGGACACACTTGAACGCACGCGCCACATTGCACGCAGTTCGAATCACCCATTAGGGTTAAGCCATTCTTGTTACTTCCAAAGTGTGGACGATCGTCAGGACGTAATGCCGGACGACCTTGTTTATCGCACACGAAGTTCAGTACACCGTGTACGGCTTTGTCGCGGCACGCTTGGATGCACTGACCACAGCTAATACAGCGGTTAGCATCAAACTCAATAAACTCAGAACTGCGGTCAACTTCGTACTTATGACGCAAGTCTTTCGCACGAAGATCTAACCAATCTTGATGCGATTTAATCTGCAAGGAGAAGTCAAAGCTTTGCTCAGCCTCATATTCGGTGGAGTAATCACGCAGCGCACAATCGGTATTTGCCTGACAGCCACATTCTAGACAGCGCGCTGCTTCTTTCATTGCTTCTTCGTTATCAAAACCCAACTCCACTTCAGCGAAGCTTTGCTCGCGTTGTGCTGGAGTCAGCTCAGGCATGATAGATCGAGCGACTTTCTGGATGTTCTCGAAGTGAAGCGGATCGACTTGAGAGAGCTTCTTCTCTTTACGCGAGTTGAACGCTGCCTTTGGCATATCCGCCATATCACCATTCAAAAACAGGTCAATCGCTTTTGCCGCAACGCGGCCATCACCCACCGCTTCAACTGCCGTTGCTGGACCACGGCGGAAATCACCAATACTGAAGATATTGCCCGTGCCGGTGTGCATGGTCTTTTCATCTGCATCAGAGGTGTTCCAGCGCGTAAGTGGAATCGACAAATCTTCACCTTCGAGGAAGCTCAGATCTGGCTTTTGCGATACTGCTGCAATCACGGTGTCGAACTCTTCGGTGAAGAACTCGCCGGTTGGTTTAGGGCTGCGACGACCAGATGCATCCGGCTCACCCAACGCCATGCGCTCTAGACGAATCGCATTCACGCGTCCGGTTTCATCGGCAAGGTTTTCTGCAGGATTGGTCAAGAAGTGGAATTTCACCCCTTCGTGTTCCGCTTCGACAATCTCGTAGTCTTCTGCCGGCATTTCGTCACGGGTACGACGGTAAATCAACGTGGTGTCTGCACCAGCACGACGCGCAGTACGAGCACAGTCAATTGCCGTGTTACCACCACCGATCACCGCGACTTTCTGACCCGTTACATAGTTTTGCTCGGTAACGTAATCTTTTAGGTAATCAACGCCTAAGTAGCATCCCTCAAGATCGCTGCCTGTGTAATGCATTTCGACCGCTTGAGACGCGCCGACAGCCAAACACACTGCGTCGTATTCTTCGCTCAATTGAGAAAGCGTGAAATCCACACCCAGCTTTTGATTGGTGTGAACTTGCATGCCATTGCGGCACATCAGTTCGATTTCTTTATCGAGAATGTCTTTTGGTAAACGGTATTCTGGAATGCCATAACGCAACCAACCACCCGCTTTTGGCATGGATTCAAAGACCGTAACGTCGTAGCCTTCGTTCGATAGGTAGTAGCCAGCTGTCAGACCACCAGGACCACTGCCGACGACAGCAATGTTCAAACCTTTGCTTGGTTTCTTTTCTGGTACGTAGGCTTCATGCGCAGACAAATCCGCATCCGCGGCATGACGTTTTAGCTGACGAATTGCAATAGGCTCATCGACTAACGAGCGGCGACATTCACTCTCACAAAATGCCGGGCACACACGGCCAATCGATAACGGCATAGGAAGCGTACGCTTAATCACTTCAATCGCTTTTTGATGATCGTTCTGTGCGATGTGATAAAGGTACGATTGGATATCCACGCCCGCAGGACACGCGGTTTTACATGGCGCTTCACAATCGGCGTAATGGTCCGTCATGATGCGGTTAAGTGCTTTTCTGCGGTGCTCGCTTAATTGTTCTGATTGCGTGACCACATTAAGGCCGCGGTAAACTTCGAGTTCACACGCACGCTTAGTACCGCCGCTTTCGACTTCAACTACACACAAGTCACACGGTACTTTTTCATTACTTTTGTTCATTCCGCACAGCGATGGGATCTCGACCCCACACACTTTTGCTGCTTCTAAAAGGGTTAGACCCTCTTCTACAATTCTATATTTTCCATCGATGACAATTTCTATCATGCAACCCCCGCAGCAAAGCAAATCCAAATCTGCACAAGCAAAACCATGCATTCTATAAGGATAATCATTTGTAAGACAAGTTAGTGTGATGTAAAACTTATAAACCACATTTTTCACGTGTCATAAAAAGCGAGAGCTTCTTTCGCTAACTTTCAACACTCGGTGTTTAACAAACGTTTTACTCCCTCGAAAGTGCGAAAACTGAAGGGGTGGACTATTTTGATAATAAAATAAATGATTGACCTTACCCTTAGGTTAACCTTTAGAATCGAAGGGTTTTCATCATTTTCATCAAACACATGGGAAAAGGTATGCACTTAAAATCGCTGCATACAATCTGGTTAACTCTCTTCACGACGCTAGTACTATTGGTATCTAGTGTGGCGAACAGTGAGCCGTTGATGAATATTCAAATGATGTCTACTGGCATGGCTCACCATCCTTCTATGATGAGTGACAGCGAACACTGCGGTATGCCTGGCATGATGGACGTCTCCATGACTGACGCTTCTATGTCCGAAGATGGCGATGCAAGAGAAACCAGCATGAACTGTGGTGGAGGCTCCGGCATGGTTCATACCTGCTGTACTGCCGCGTGTACGATAGTTTTCGTCTCCCTACCGAATCCTGTCAATAGCCCGATTCCCGTCGTCTATCGCGCAACTATTACTCCTGAAGTTGCTTCCCCAGTCGTACACGTCAGCCGCGACCTGTACCGACCTCCGATAGCCTAAATCCGTCCTAGCATTCGACCCTGCGTATATCTCGCAGGTTGTTTTAATGCGCCTGAACGATGAGGTAACAAGGCTTTACTGTTCCCGCAATAAAATCCGCACCTCCATCGATCCGGCGAACACTGGATTTAGATTATGGATATCAAACCATACCGCATAGCTGCACCTATTTTTATGGTGGCTCTGGTCGCTGCGCCAACCTTGGTTAACGCCGCAGATAAAGAGACGCAAGCAGCGCAAAATTCCGCTTCAAGTGAGCGAGCTTCAACGACCAAGCTTGCCCAACTGATCAACGTCGCTTTGGGTAACGATGGCAATCGTAAGCAATACTCTGCGCAATCTGCTGCCATGCGTGAAACGGGCGTCGCGAGCGCGACCTTGATGGACCCAAAACTGAAAGTGGGTTTTGGTGGCTTGCCTGTCGACAGCTTCAAATTCGATGAAGACCCAATGACCAATATCTCCGTTGGTTTAATGCAACAGTTTGAGCGTGGATCTACCCTTGATTTGCAACAGAAGAAAGCCAACCAACAAGCCGACGGCCTTGGGCTTCAAGTGCATGCTCGTGAGCTTGAGGTAGCCAACAGCATGACTCAACTTTGGTTAGAACTTGGTTACCAGCAACGCGCTGAACAAATCATGCTTGAGAACCGCAAGTTGATGAAGGAGATGGAAAGCTTTATTCAAACCAACTATTCGATTGGTAAGAGTGAAGCGCAAGATCTGCTTAACGCCCAACTTCAAGTCAGCAAGTTGGATGAGAAACTGCAAGCCAATGCACAAATGCAACGTCGTCTTATCTCTCAACTCTCCGAATGGTTGGGGTCAGATTGGTTGGCGAACGAAGAGGCTCTGCACGCGAGCAATCAACTTAATTGGGACACACTGAACAGCAAACTTGCTGCAAGTCAGGGTTCCACCAAGCATTATCAGCAACTCAGCCAACACCCGATGGTTAAGATGGCCGACGTCAGCATCTCTGCCAATAAAACTCAGGTGGAAATTGCTGAGCAAGCCTACAACCCACAATTTGGCGTCGAAGTAATGTACGCCTACCGCCAAGCCGACAACATGATGGGTGAACCCGCATCAGACTTGGTCAGCGCTTACCTCACCATGGACATTCCACTGTTCACCGGTGACCGCCAAGATCGCACTCTCGCGGCCGCTCAATACCAAGTTGGCGCGGCACAATCACAAAAGGACACCTTACTGACGCAGATGAATGCCAAGGTGAACACTTTGCTGGTTGATCGCGGCAACTTAACCCAGCGTTTAGAACGTTATCAATCCACCTTATTGCCTCAAGCGAAAGCGCGCATTCAAGCCGTTGAGCGAGGTTATCAAAACAACACAGCGCAGTTTAACGATGTGATTTCTGCCACGACTGACGAGTTGGCTCTGCAATTAGAGCAACAACGTCTGCTGACCGATCTCAATGTCGCAAACAGCAATTTAGCCACCCTACTCGGTGGTTTCGACTACCAAGTGGCTTCACCGGAAGCTCGCTCTATTTCGACATATTAATTTGTGATTCCCCAAGACAGTTGGGGCTACAGCTAGGCGGCAAACGAGAGAATCCCATGAGCACTTTCCCTAACAAACTAAGGGATCCTCTATGTGATTTGGGTGAACGAGAGCAGGCAACAACGCTGTAGCGTCAAATGTGAAGGGGAAAATAAGGTAAAACAATGAAAACATTTAAGATTGCAACCATCGCGCTGATTGTTGGTGGTGCTTTAGGGTTTGGTGCTAATCATTTTCTTACGGGCTCGGCTCACGACATGAGTGCGATGGGTGGCGAACCTGCTTCAAGCTCTAATGATCCGCTTTACTGGGTTGCCCCAATGGATCCGAACTACAAACGCGACAAGCCAGGTAAATCCCCAATGGGCATGGATTTGATTCCGGTTTACGCAGAAGACCTATCCGGTGAACAAGACGCACCGGGTACAGTGACTATTGACCCTTCAGTAGAAAACAACCTCGGGGTTAAAACCGCAAACGCGACACTACAACAGCTATCACCACGTATCGAAACGGTTGGCTATATTGCCTTTGATGAAAGTCTGTTATGGCAAACCAACGTTCGTGTGGCGGGTTGGGTAGAGAAGCTTTACATCAATGCTGTGGGTGAGAAAGTGAAGAAAGGCGATGTGCTTTTCACGCTCTACTCTCCAGAACTGGTTAAAGCACAAGAAGAATTGCTGAACGCTTACCGCACTGGCCGCAAAGGTCTTGTAAAAGGGGCGACCGAACGCTTGGTAACACTTGGTGTTGACCGTGCTCAAATCAAATCCATTACTCGTAGTGGTAAAGCATCACAAACAATTGAAATCAAAGCGCCTGCTGATGGCGTTATCGCGAGCTTAAACGTGCGTGAAGGTGGCTATTTGTCCCCTGCTCAAGCGGTGATCAGTGCAGGTCCCTTGGACAATGTTTGGGTTGATGCGGAAGTCTTTGAGCGTCAAGCGCACTGGATGAAAGCGGGCTCTCAAGCCACGATGACCCTTGACGCGATTCCGGGCAATGAATGGCAAGGTGTCGTAGATTACGTGTACCCAATCCTCGATCCGAAAACACGTACGTTACGTGTGCGTCTTAAATTCCCTAATCCAGATGGCGCATTGAAGCCAAATATGTTCGCCAATATTGCCCTGCAGCCTGTCACTGACGATGCAGTATTAACGATTCCTAAATCATCTGTTATCCGCTCTGGCGGTATGACTCGCGTTGTTCTGGCGGAAGGTGATGGCAAATACCGTTCTGCTCGAATTGAAGTTGGCCGCGAAGCCGGCGAACAAATCGAAGTATTACAAGGACTTAAGCAAGGCGATAAGATCGTTACTTCATCTCACTTCATGCTCGATTCTGAATCAAGCCAGTCGGCGGATCTGTCTCGCATCAATGGTGTAGAAGCAGCGGCAGAAACGGCATGGGCTAAAGGTGAGATCACGGATGTGATGAAAGATCACCGCATGCTGACCATCAACCACCAACCTGTACCAGAATGGGATTGGCCGGGCATGGTAATGAACTTCACTTTCGCAGATGGCGTTGAAATGGGTGACTTGAAAAAAGGTCAGGCTATCGAATTTGAAATGCAAAAGACGGAGTCCGGTCAGTACCAAATCGTTGACTATAAGGCAGACAACAGCGTCATTGCAGCAGAAGTTTGGCTAACTGGTGACATTAGCATGCTGATGGCTGATTTTGGCATGATCACCTTAAACCACCTACCGGTTGCAGAATGGAACTGGGATGCAGGTGAGATGAACTTCTCTGTGGGAGAAGACGTTGATCTATCGGGTTTTGAAGAAGGACAGAAAGTTCGGTTTCTAGTTGAAAAACAAGGATCTGACTACGTTCTTAAACAGCTAGTTCCTGCAACAACAGCCGTCGAGGGTTAATTATGATCAATGCTATTATTCGTTGGTCACTGAGCAACCGATTCCTAGTGTTGGTCGCGACCTTAGCCCTTGTATTAGGCGGACTTTACAGTGTAAAGAATACGCCTGTTGATGCGATTCCGGATCTTTCTGATGTGCAAGTGATCATCAAGACAAGCTATCCGGGTCAAGCTCCTCAAGTCGTCGAGGATCAAGTTACTTACCCACTCACCACCGCCATGCTTGCCGTGCCGGGTGCTGAGACGGTTCGTGGCTACTCCTTCTTTGGTGACTCTTACGTTTATATCATTTTCAACGATGATACCGACATGTACTGGGCACGTTCACGCGTGTTGGAGTACTTAAGCCAAGTAGCACCAAAGCTGCCACCGAACGCAAAACCGACGCTAGGTCCTGATGCAACGGGTGTGGGCTGGGTTTACAGCTACGTATTACAAGACAAAACCGGCAAGCATGATTTGGCGGATCTTAGCAGCCTGCAAGACTGGTTCTTGAAGTACGAATTGCAAACCGTTGATGGCGTTTCTGAAGTCGCGACCGTGGGCGGTATGGTGAAGCAGTATCAAGTGCAGATTGACCCTGCCAAGCTTCGTGCTTACAACCTCACTCTGCAACAAGTGAACATGGCAATCCAAAACGGTAACCAAGAAACCGGCGCGTCCGTTATCGAAGTGGCCGAAGCCGAGCACATGGTTCGTACCACGGGTTACCTAACCAGCATTGAAGACATAAAATCACTGCCGCTAAAAGTCACCGAGAAAGGCACGCCGTTGCTATTAGGAGACATCGCAGACATTAACCTTGGTCCACAAATGCGCCGTGGTATCTCAGAGCTGAATGGCGAAGGTGAAGCGGTCGGTGGCGTTATCGTGATGCGCTTTGGTGAAAACGCCAGTGAAGTGATTGCGAAAGTCAAAGACAAACTCGCAGACCTACAACGCAGCATGCCAGAAGGCGTGGAAATTGTTGCAACCTACGACCGCTCTACCCTTATCGATTCAGCGGTAGAAAACCTATGGAAAAAGCTTGCAGAGGAGTTCATCGTCGTTGCGATTGTGTGTGCGTTGTTCCTGTTCCACATTCGTTCTTCATTGGTTATCGCTCTGAGCCTACCGGTCGGTATTCTCACTGCGTTTATCGTAATGCATTGGCAAGGCATCAACGCCAACATCATGTCCCTTGGTGGTATCGCGATTGCCATCGGTGCGATGGTGGATGGTGCAATCGTGATGATTGAAAACGTTCACAAGCACATTGAACGAACGCCACTGACCGACAAAAACCGCTGGCAAGTAATAGGCAAAGCCGCAGAAGAAGTTGGCGCACCGCTGTTCTTCTCGTTGCTGATCATTACTCTTAGCTTCGTACCGGTGTTTGCCTTAGAAGGTCAGGAAGGCAAGATGTTCTCGCCGCTTGCGTTCACTAAGACGTACGCCATGGCAGCAGCAGCAGGTTTGGCAATCACACTCGTGCCTGTTCTTATGGGCTACTTCATTCGCGGTAAGGTGTTACCGGAACACAAAAACCCGGTTAACCGCGGCTTGGTCGCGCTGTATCGCCCGCTGTTAAACACCAGCTTAAAATACCCTAAGACCATGATTGTTATCGCATTAGGTCTAATGGCATCGGCTTACTACCCAACCAGTAAACTGGGTAGCGAGTTCATCCCGCCGCTGGATGAAGGCGACTTGATGTACATGCCAACGACCTATCCGGGTATCTCAATTGGTAAAGCGCGCGAGCTTCTACAACAAACCAATAAGCTGATCAAAACCGTTCCAGAAGTGAAAACCGTATGGGGCAAAATTGGCCGAGCTGAGACCGCAACCGATCCAGCGCCACTCACCATGATTGAAACCGTGATTCAGTTGAAGCCACGCGACCAATGGCGTGAAGGGGTAACAACCGAGTCACTGCGCAAAGAGTTCGACAAGCTGGTTCAGTTCCCTGGTCTTACTAACGCTTGGGTAATGCCGATCAAAACGCGTATCGACATGTTGGCAACGGGCATCAAAACCCCTATCGGCATTAAGATCGCCGGACCTGATCTGAAAGTGATTGAGAAGATCGGTTCTCAGCTAGAGCCAATTCTTAATGGTGTACAAGGCACGGCATCGGTTTATGCAGAACGTGTAGCAGGAGGCCGCTATGTCACGATCGACATTAAACGTCGTGCGGCAGCGCGTTACGGTTTAAGCATCAAATATGTTCAGCAGGTGATCTCGACCGCGGTGGGCGGCATGAATGTGGGTGAAACCATCGAAGGCTTGGAGCGTTACCCAATCAACGTTCGTTACCCACAAGACTACCGTGACTCAGTGGTAAAACTGCAAAACTTACCGTTAGTGACACCAAATGGCGCTCGTATTGCACTGGCTGACGTAGCAGACATTCGTTACGAAGACGGTCCTCCAATGATCAAGACGGAAAACGCACGTCCAAACGGCTGGGTGTTTGTCGACATCGATGGTCGTGACCTTGGTTCTTACGTCGTGGAAGCGCAACAGGTCGTGGCAGATCAACTGGAGCTTCCTGCAGGTTACTCGCTGGCTTGGTCTGGTCAATACGAATACATGGAGCGTGCGAAAGATCGCTTGAGTGTCGTGGTACCAATCACCATCGCCATCATTATGCTGCTGCTTTACTTCAGCTTCCGTCGTGTAGGTGAAGTGATGATCATCATGCTTACCCTACCACTCGCTATGGTTGGCGGTTTGTGGCTCATGCATATCCTCAACTACAACTTCTCGATTGCCGTTGGGGTCGGCTTTATTGCCCTAGCAGGCGTCGCGGTTGAAATTGGGGTCATCATGCTCGTCTACCTTAACCAAGCATGGCACTACAAAAAGCTGGATGCGGAAGAGAGCCAACAGAAGCTTGAGGCGAAAGACCTAACCGATGCCATTCGTGAAGGTGCAGGCCTTCGTGTTCGCCCAGTAATGATGACGGTACTGACGGTCATTATTGGTCTGATTCCGATCATGTACGGCGAAGGTACAGGATCAGAAGTCATGCAACGTATCGCTGCGCCAATGATTGGTGGTATGGCATCAGCACTGCTACTGACGCTGTTGGTGCTTCCAGCCATCTTCAAGCTGTGGAAACAAAGCGAGTTGCGCCAAAGCAATGCGACTAATCACCAAGCTAGTGATGTAAACAACAACGCTTAATCCCTACCTTTCTCTCAAACATGCCGTTTTGAGAGGAAGCAACCAAGTTATTAATGAAGTAAAACAAGGATATAAAAATGAAAAAGACACTAATCACTCTTGCTCTAGCCCTAACAACAACGACTGCGTTTGCCCAAATGGATCATTCAAACATGGATCACGCGAACATGGATCATAGCAACATGAAGCATAAAAATATGGACCACAGCAGCATGAAGATGGACCACAGTAAAATGGACCATTCAAACATGATGGATATGCCGGGCATGTCGGCAGTAGGTATGCCAGCAAAAGGCGCAAAACCAGACAAGGTGGTACACGTTATCTTGGGTGATGACATGACCATCAAGTTCAAGAAAGACGTAAAGATTGAACCAAACGATGTGGTGCAATTTGTCGTGATGAACACCGGTAAGATCAACCACGAGTTCACAATCGGTTCGGCCAAAGAGCAGCTAGAACATCGCGAAATGATGAAGACAATGAGCGGCGATCACATGCATGACTCAGGCAACGCTGTTACGGTAGAACCGGGGAAAGCGAAGCAGTTGTTGTGGCATTTCCACGGTGACAACAACGTTGAGTTCGCGTGCAACATTCCAGGCCATGCAGAAGCAGGCATGGTTAAAAAGATTGAACTGTAAGTAATTACCCAAAGAGACAAAAGGAGCTGATGATTCAGCTCCTTGTATTTCTCCGGAGCAAACTATTCGTTAGCTCATGACAAGAAATTCTGAGTCAGTGTCTCACGCTAAGATATTTTTGTGACCGAATCACTGACGTAATATATAAGCCAAACTACAGGCCTTGATAGCAACACTCTTCTCCCCATATTGAGACCGTTTAAGCGTATTGCAAAGAATACTACATAAAATAGACATAGATTTAACAGTGTTTAGAGTATTGGCTCGTTATAGTTTACGTGACATCGCTACCGTGCGAACTAAAACTAAAATTGAAGAACACGATCCATGAAAAAGTTATTTTTGTTGGCTGGGCTAATGGTTTGCTCAACCCTAAGTTACGCGTCCCAACTGAATGAGGACATTTCTCTCCTCGAGCAACAAACCTCAAGCAGAATTGGGGTTTCAGTTTGGGATACCCAAGCAGACGAGCGTTGGGATTACCGCGGCGATGAACGCTTCCCACTCATGAGCACATTCAAAACCCTAGCTTGTGCCAAAATGCTAAGTGATATGGACAGCGGTAAGCTAAGTAAAAATGCGACCGCAAAAGTCGATGAGCGCAGTATTGTTGTATGGTCTCCAGTGATGGATAAGCTCGCAGGCCAAAACACACGCATAGAGCACGCGTGTGAAGCCGCTATGTTAATGAGTGATAATACCGCAGCCAACTTAGTATTAAATGAAATTGGCGGCCCTAAGGCCGTAACAATGTTTCTGCGAACAATTGGAGATAAAGCAACGCGCCTAGACAGAATAGAACCTCGCTTGAACGAAGCCACACCAGGCGACAGCCGCGACACAACCACACCTAACGCCATACTAAACACTCTTCGAACTTTGGTCGAAGGCGAAACGTTGTCTTATGAGTCTCGTGTACAATTAAAAATCTGGATGCAGGACAACAAAGTTTCAGACTCGTTAATGCGTTCTGTATTACCAACAGGTTGGTCTATTGCAGACCGTTCTGGTGCGGGAGGTCATGGTTCGCGTGGCATTAACGCGATTATATGGAAGGAAAATCATCGACCTGTTTACATTAGTATTTATGTCACAGAAACCGAGCTCTCACTTCAAGCTAGGGACCAACTCGTTGCGCAGATAAGTCAGTTGATTTTACAAAAGTACAAAGACAATTAAGTCACCACTCACCTGACCCTATTTGTATCCTTTTCTAGCCCTTCTATTCCAGAAGGGCTCATTCTGTACTTCCATCTTAAAAACACCACTTATTGAGTAATGACTTACTTATAAATAGGTATAAGATTTACTTATTTAGGGTGAGTTAACGCCCACATTAAGCAACCAAATGCACACAGACGGCGATAATTGAACCATACTCTTACCAAGAAGCACATTTTCTACAAAATAGCTTCACGTAATTTATTGTTGGTATTTGCAACATTGCCAAGGAGATGTCTATTGAGACTTGAAAGAACTTTTAACCCTGATGACTTATCGATGCAAAACATGGAAAGTCCGATATGTATGCCGATAGGGTTTGTTCACTTTTTAGCTCAATCGGAAACACTACAGCAAGTACTTGATACGGTGGCAGAATGGATAAATCGTATATTTAATTCTGACCGTGCGAGTATCACACTTTATGAAAACAATGATCATTTAAAGGTCTACTCTTTCTCTGGTAGTAAAGCGATTCCCGCTGAATTTTTAGTGCCCATTCATCAAGCGTTTGTTGGCCGAGTGTTCAAAAAGCAACAACTGATGATCTGCGACGATGTTACGCAATCTGATGAGATCGATTGTGTGATGCTCGCATCCAATGGTATGGGTACGTGTATGGACGCGCCTTTAATGCACGGTAAAGTCTGCCTAGGAACGCTTAACGTTGCGCATCATCAAACGCACATTTACACAAACGAACAAGCGGCACAGCTTCAGTGCATCGCTAATTGGATTGCTTTAAACATTGCCCTTCATATACAGATTATGAAAATGGAGCACCTCGCCACGACGGATGATCTAACAGGTATTCCAAACCGCAGAGAGTTCATGCGACAAATCGAAAGCCGCCTAAATGAATACCGAACCCAGGGCATTGACTTCCATGTTGCTATTTTAGATCTCGACAATTTTAAAAGCCTCAATGACCGATTTGGTCATGACGCAGGCGATAAATCACTGATCCATGCAGTTAATACTATTAAAAGTCATCTACTTGATTGTGACTTACTTGCCAGAGTTGGTGGTGAAGAGTTTGCCATCGTATTAAGAAGTCGCTCATCACAGCAAGCTCTAGACACATTAGAAACAATTCGTAATGCACTAGAAACGACGACCGTTCAACATTCAGGTTGTGATATGAGCTTCACCGCGAGTATTGGGGTAACTCAAGTCTGTCGTCTCGACGACTCATTTGAACCATTAGTTAAACGCGCAGACTTAGCACTTTACAAGGCAAAGGAAACCGGAAGAAATCGCGTTGAGTTTCATATTGGTGAAGAAAGGTAGAAAAAATAAAAAAAGGTAGCGACTCATTGCGCTACCTTTTATCGATTCTAACCCGCTTAAAATAACTAGTACGAACTTTAAGCCAGTTAAAAATAAGAATGAGCAAATTTAATTATGCTTTCTTAAGATCTTTAGCTGGGTAAGTTAGTGTTTTTTCGCCTGCTTTTACATGTGTGTAAAAACCGCCACTGCTTAAACCTGTAACAACCATTTCGCCAAGATCGATACCTTTAGTCGCTACTACTACGTCACCGATTGAAAACATATTGAATACCTTGTTTGTTTAGATTAAGACACTAAGTCGTTGCGCGGTATTTAATACGATATTAGGTAAAGCACCTAATCGAGTTTTTTATCGTAAAGATTAATTTATATTTGTCGTGAACTCTAAGTTTCCACATTGAAAAATCACAGGATATTTTCCAAAAAAAGATGCGCTATTCTTGTGAAATACGGTAATATTTTCTAGCATCAAGTGCGGAGGTATTCTCCGCCCTCATTGGAGAAAAATGATGAAGAAAGGCCTAAAAATGCGTGCATTAGAGCGTTCTGATTTGCGCTTTATTCATGAACTGAATAACAACCGAAATATCATGGCCTACTGGTTCGAAGAACCTTACGAGTCTTATGACGAGCTCGAAGAACTTTATCGAAAACATATACATGATGACGCTGAAAGACGTTTTGTCGTCGAAGATGAAGACGGCATCGTAATTGGCTTAGTTGAGCTGATCGAGATTAACTACATTCACCGCAGCGCGGAATTTCAGATAATCATCGCCCCAGAGCATCAAGGCCGAGGTTATGCGACAGAGATGATTAATCGTGCGTTAGATTACTCATTCTCAATTCTTAATCTACGTAAAATCTACTTATTAGTCGCAGTGGATAACGAAGTCGCTATTCACTTATACAAAAAGTGCGGCTTTATCGAAGAAGGTCACCTTGTAGAAGAATACTTTATTAACGGCGCTTACAGCGATGTTAAGCGCATGTATATATTAAAACACCAGTACCAGAAAAAGATCGAAGAAAACAACTCAATTCACTAGTTCATTCTATCAAAGTAAAAACGCAGCTATTTGGACTGCGTTTTTATTTATTCAAATTGATATTGATATGATAATACGATGCGCTTGTCTGCTTCATCCAGATAGGTGTTGTTGTCCATGACAAACGTCATTACGTTAAAAGAGTGGCGTTTGCTCACGAGGTAACCAAGACCAATACCACCAAAGAAGCCTTTGTAGTTCTCTCCTTCACTGTTTTCTGAGCCGTAAGTGCCTGCTGCGAAGCTGATTAACGTCAGCTCTTTGGTAAACGATTTCAGCGCAAATGCACCAACGTAACCGCTACTGCCTGAAGAGCTCATCATATTGAAGCCATTCTCTGCACTTGGCGTCCCCGTAAAGTTAGGCTCGCTACAGAGACTACTTTCTGCACCGTCACAAACAGGAACATCACCAGTGTTGTACGTATAGCCTGCCATTGGGAAAATTTGGAAGCCTGCTGGCTCAATCCCGAAATAACTTAGCGGCATAAAGGTACCAAAGCTGTAGTTGGTTTGATCCGCGCCGTTTACGTATTCATTTTTACCGAAGTTGAAGTTCACGATACCGACCGGAAACAACCACGAGCCACCAATACGCCACTCGCTCGCATCATCATTGATACGCAGGTTAATTTTGCGCGCTTGGTCAAGCGCAAGTGAGCCCGAGAATGAGATGTTTTGATCATCAAAATCGTAGTTGTTTGCGTACGACGCGCCAAATTTCGTGATGACTTTTGTTGGGTCATCCGCCAACTTGTTTTTATTGTCTTTTACTCGATGCTCGGCACCATGAGCCAGCGTACTGACCAACAAAGTCGTACACACTAACGCTAGTTTATTTTTCATTTTTTTGTCCTTTGAGATGTTGAATACCCGCACTTAGCTGCGCAGATACTTTTTGAATCATCACTCACTGGATGTGACAGAAGCGCCCTAACTACCTTAGATGGTGTGACAGCATCCAGTGCAGGTAGTTAGGGTAGAATGGCCTGTAAGGAAGGCGTTTTA
Source organism: Vibrio sp. Vb1026 (assembly GCF_033338745.1). NCBI lineage: Bacteria > Pseudomonadati > Pseudomonadota > Gammaproteobacteria > Vibrionales > Vibrionaceae > Vibrio > Vibrio sp. Vb1026. The sequence continues at coordinate 618,114 of NZ_JAWOTH010000001.1, read as the reverse complement.
GCGATTAGGAATGATTAGTTTTTCCAGTTGTAGCTCATGCTCATGAAGTACAGTGCAGGCTCATCAAAGCCCGCTTGGAAGCATGGCGTTTCTGAAGACTCCATCAAGACCGCTTCAAACGCGAAACCAATTGAGTTTTCTGAATCCAATTTGTAATCAATGCCTGTACCAATGCGGTACGCCTTGCCAGTAGGAACGGTAATGTCACCGTTTGATTGGCTTTCATACATGCTGGTATCGAATGCAAAACCTGCATTCCACATCATTTTTTCATTCAGTTTGTACTGAGCACCCAATGCGATTTGGTAAGTGTCTTGTGTCTCTACGCCCAGCGTGGTTGTGTATTCGCTCCAGTCTTGCCAGTTCACGTTCCACATCACCGCTAGGTCATCATTCACTTCATGGTAAGCACTGAAGATCAGTTGTTGTGGAGCAATGGAGTTACTCTTGTCGAATTCAAATTCGGCTTCAGAAGAGTAAGACAGACCAAGACGCGTGCCTGATGTTGCCTCATAAAGCACACCTACTCGACCGTTGACCTGAGTATCTTGGTCTTCGTCATTGAAGTTCAGGGCTCCCTTCGTTTCCACTTCATACATACCGTACTGAATGCCAAGCGCCGCACCCACAGACCAGTGATCATTGATGCGGTAAGAAGCGGAAGGTTGAATGGTCAACGCTTGTGTCGTTGCTGTAGGAATATCTAAATGATTATTCAAAAGACCTTCGTACTCGAGGCCAAGGCCGTAGTTGCCATACAGACCAATACCCAGCGTCCATTTGTCGTTCACTTGTTGGCTGTAAAATGCCGACGCCATAGGAACAAAACCAATCACGTTGCCCGCATCGCTAGTCATCGTGTCTAGTTGCGCGTCACCGTAAAGGCCAATCAGGTTACCAGAGAAAGATTTACCAGAAACATTCGCCAGACCAGCCGGGTTTGCTGCCATTACTGAGGCATCTTGCGCACGAGCCGCCATACCAGCGGATGCCAAACCAATATCCGATGCTGTAGTTTCATAAAGGTATAACCCACCCGCTTGCGCAGCAGCACACGTCAGTAGAGAGCTCGCTACGACGATTTTTGAAAGATTTTTCATGCTAAAACCTATTATTGTTAGGGGAACCCACGCTGCGACGGTGGTTGTATATCAATGAAAGGCATTGGCCAATCGCACACAGCGTGGGGGTGTTGTGGAGTCAGTCAGTTGAAATCAGCGTTATTGCTCGCTCACCTCAAGTTCAGTGGGTTTCTTTCGCTTAAACTTCTCGCGCAGAGATTGCATCATCACGAAGAACACTGGCGTCAGTAACGTGCCTACAAACGTAGAGAGAATCATGCCGCCGAATACTGCAAAGCCCAGTGAGTGACGAGATGCCGCACCGGCACCCGATGCAATCACCAACGGGAATACCCCCCAAATGAAGGCGAATGCGGTCATCTGTACTGCACGGAAACGAATTCGAGCAGCTTCTTTGGCAGCATCAATGATGGATAAGCCCTTTTCTTCTCGCAGAACTTTGGCAAATTCCACGATAAGAATCGCCACTTTGGCGGACATACCGATCAAGATGACCACACCAATCTGCACGTACAAGTCGAACGGTTGTCCCACCAGCAGTAGCGTGCCCATTGCGCCGAGAATCGCGACTGGAACCGCCATCATTACCGCAGCAGGAATAGTCCAGCTTTCGTACTGAGCCACCAAGAACAAGTAGGTGAACAGCAAAGACAATGCGAACGCGATTGGCGCCATGTTGCCTGCTTTCATCTCTTGGTAAGTCATGCCTGACCACTCGTACGAGTAACCACTTGGCAAAGATTCCGCAGCCAGTTTTTCAATGGCTTTTACAACATCACCCGAGCTGTAACCTGGCGCTGGCGCACCGTTCACGGTTGCAGAACTGAACATGTTGTAGTTCGATAAGGTATCAGGGCCGAAGATCGGCTTCACTTTCACTAGCGTTGCCAGTGACACCATTTTTCCAGAGCTTGAGCGAACAAACAGATGGTCGATGTCGTCGATGTTGTCACGGTATTGCTCTTCTGCTTGCACTTTCACTTGGTACGAACGACCAAACAAGTTGAAGTCAGAAATGTAGGCACCGCCCAACTGCGCTTGCAGTGTGCTGAAGATTTCATTCAACGGTACGCCCATCGAAATCGCTTTATCGCGGTCAATATCGATGTAACGTTGCGGAATGTTCGCACGGAAAATCGAGAACGCACGCGCCACTTCAGGCAGTTGATTGATTTGGCCAACAAAATCAGCGGTTGTTTTTGCCAACTCTTGTGGAGAACGGCCCAAGTTGTCTTGCAGCACAAGGTTGAAACCATCCACCGCACCCATGCCTTTGATTGCCGGCGTCGCGAAAACGAACGAAGCGGCATCTGGCGTTGAGTTCAGCATTTGGTTAACTTTGCTCATCAACGCGCGTTGGTGTAACTCAGGGTCTTTACGTTTGCTCCAGTTATCCAGTTTGATGATCAACATGCCCGAGTTTGGAATCGACGCCATGTTAATTACCGAGAAGCCCGCAACCGAAACCACGTTCTCCACACCTTCCATCTGTTTTAGCTCATCAACGTACTTCTTCATTAATGGTGCAGTACGCTGCAATGCTGCTGCGTCTGGCAAACGCATTTCGACCATGAACACGCCTTTATCTTCGTTCGGTACGAAAGAAGAAGGTACGGTCATGAACGCAAATGCCAGCACCGCAATAAGCGCGCCATACACACCGATACTCAGCACAATGCGGCGGCTCAAGAAGCCAACTAAACCTTGGTATTTGCGCGTTATTGCTTCAAAACCGCGGTTAAACGCACGCAAAGGCGCAATAGGTTGCGAGTGAGTAGATTTCAACATCAACGCACAAAGCGCTGGCGTTAACGTTAATGCGTTGATCGCAGAGATCAGCACCGACACACAGATGGTGACCGCGAACTGGTTGAACATCCGACCAGAAATACCCGGCAATAGCGCAACCGGTACGAATACTGCCAACAAAATGAGCGTTGTTGCCAATACTGGCCCCGTCACTTCTTTCATAGCTTGGATCGTGGCCGGAATCGGGTCTAAATGCTCTTCATGGATAACCCGCTCCACGTTCTCTACCACGATGATCGCATCGTCCACCACGATACCGATGGCGAGGATCAAGCCAAACAACGAGATGGTGTTGATGGTCATGCCCATCACGCCCATGATTGCGAACGTCGCAATGATGGAAACCGGAATCGCTAAGGTTGGTATGATGGTCGCTCGCCAGTTCTGCAAGAAAACGTACACAACGAAGGTTACAAGAAGTACCGCAATCACTAGCGTCTCGTACACTTCATCAATCGATGTCTCTACGTATTCGGTAGAGTCATACGCGATGTCGTAGACCAAATCATCTGGGAACGATTTCTCGTACTCTTTCATGGCCTCTTTCACGCGTTCCATCACGTCTAGCGCGTTCGCTGTCGGCAACTGGTACAAGGCCAGAACGGCGGCTGGTTCGTTATTCATACGACCATCAGCTTCGTAACCTTGTGCGCCAACTTCGACACGAGCCACATCTTTCAAGCGAATCAAAGAACCTTTCTTGCTCGCACGAATGATGATGTTCTCGAACTCTTCCGCAGAAGTGAGGCGGCCTTTGGTTTGCAAAACATATTGATATTGCTGGTCACCCGGAGCTGGCATACCACCGATCTTACCCGCCGCCACTTGGATGTTTTGCGTTTTAATTGCGCCAATAACATCGCTAGCAGAAAGCTTCAAGGTAGCCAGTTTATTTGGGTTCAACCAAATACGCATTGAGTAGTCTTTCTTACCCAGCAGCGTAATGTCACTCATACCTTCGATACGTTTTAGACGCTCAACGATATTGAGATCCGCGTAGTTAGAAAGGTAGATACTGTCGTAAGACTGTTTCGGAGAACGCAGTGTGATAACGCCCAGCATGTCGGAAGATTTCTTCTTAACCGTCACACCGATTTGGTTTACTTCTTGTGGTAGAGACGACGTCGCCTGTGCCACCAAGTTGTTCACACGAACCTGCGCCATATCGCCATCTGCGCCCACTCGGAAGTAAATACGCAATGTGTATGAGCCATCGTTACCAATCACAGAAGACATGTAAATCATGTCTTCAACGCCGTTGACTTTGGCTTCTATCGGTTGTGCTACGGTCTTTTTAACCACGTCCGCATTTGCACCCGGATACATGGTGCTCACCGTAATTACCGTTGGAGAGATTTGAGGATACTCAGAAATTGGCAAGACTTTCAGGGCGATCATACCCATCAATGTCATCGCCAGTGAGATCACCAAAGCAAATTTCGGCCGGTGAATGAAAAATTTACTTAACATCAGTACTCACTCAGCCTTGTTCACTCTGTAGCTCAACGTCTTTCACCGTTGCACTCGGACGCACTTTTTGTAGACCATGGACGATGACTTTTTCGTTAGCCGCCAAACCAGTCAGCACAGCACGTTTCACACCGTAGGTCTGACCGAGTTCAACGTTACGACGAGACACCACGTGATCATCACCAACCACCATGACGTAGTCACCCGCTTGGTCTTGTTGAACAGCCGCCGATGGGATAAGCAAACCATCAATGGTTTTGTTGCGCAGCTTGATGGTCAAGTTGCCATATTCACCCGGCATAAGCGCGTAAGTTGGATTATCGAATTGTGCTTCTGCTCGAATTGAGCCTGTTTCTAAATCGATCTTATTGCCAACGGCGTAGATCTTGCCTTCAAGCGGGTACAATGAACCGTCTGAAAGCGTCAGTGTTAAATCAACATCCAGTTTGTCATCGTTACGATGGGCCACATCAATCGCACTTCTTACGCGGCGGTAGAGCTTCTCATCCACATCAAAGCCAAAGCGAATTGGGTCTACTTGAGTGATCGAAACAAGAGGAACGAGTTGAATTTTCGAAATACGGTCACCCACTCGGAAGTTGCTGAAACCCACGCGGCCAGAGAAAGGAGCACGCACAGAGCTAAACTCAAGATCGAGCCTTGCTGAAACCAGCGTCGCTTTCGCCTCTTCTACCGAAGCAATCGCTGCGGCGTGCGCGGCAATGGCGTCATCGTATTGCTGCTCACTGATGCTTTTATCTTTGATGAGTTTCTTCACACGTTCTGCATCACGCATAGTTTGAACGAGTTGTGCTTTTGCTTTTTGCAACGACGCTTTTGCATACGCCAGTGCCGCTTTGTAAGGACGGTCGTCGATTTCAAACAGCAATTGGCCTTTTTCGACCATATCGCCATCTTTAAAATAAATCGCGGTTAATTCGCCACCGACTCGAGGCATAATATCAACGTCATTTACCGCTTCAGTTCGACCGATAAAAGTATGATAAGGAGTGATTTTTGTTTCGGTTAGGGTAACGGTTTCAACAGAGGGTGCTTGGGCAGTTTTCGTTGCGATATCGCCAGTTTTGCATCCTGATAGCAATGCAGAAGATATAGCAATAGATACCAACGCAAATTTATATTTGGCTTTCATGATAAACCTACTTTATTTAGAAAGTGCCCTAGCCTAAACATTTAAATATATGGATAAACACACTTTCTATTCTGGAAATAAACGAGGGAGTTAGAATTGGTAGTTAAATTCGATACGGTGATCACCATCACCGAAATTAACGTGCTCATTCCAGTTTGCAAAGTAACGAATATTTGCGCGAGAATTAATTTGATAAGACAACGCAAACTCATGAGCCAAGATATTATCTTCACCTGAATAATAAGTATCTTTATATTGACTAGACCCTGACAATGTATGCATATACATTGGGTTGTAGTTAATCCAGATTTTATCGGTTAATTCAATTTTTGAGTACATACCAACAACGGTGAAAGTACCTGGAATTTCATAACCTTTGTCATCACCACTAAAATCATTAGCAATAGTGACACCCGCACCAGCTAAAGGAAATAGCTGCAACATACCAAACTTAGGTAGACCTTGAATAAAGCTATAAGATGCATCTAATTTATCGTTATCAACGTCGTAGTTTACATCTAATTGACGGCCTAGACCTTTTGCGACTTCTACTTGGAAATTACGTAGTCGGAAAGAGTCAATGCTGTCATCAACGTTGGCATATATTGGATCGTCATTGTCGCGAATGCCAAATAGCTCACCACCAATGCCTTTCATTTCAATGATGTTCATCGCCATGGTACCAGGCTGGCTAGATTGGTAAGTTTGACCGACTTTGATGTTCGCGCCTTTATCGGTAATACCAAAGCCCGCTTGGGTGTATACCGCAAGTGGGTCAGACATATCTTGTAGTTCTTCGTTATTGTTTGTCTGCGCATAGGCAGAAGACGCGAGTTGTAGGGCTGCAACCATAATGGCAACAGACGGTTTCACTAAATTCATAAAACTGTATCCATTTTAATGATTATAAAATTATTCACGTCATGAGGTCATCATAAATAGCAAGCAACACAACTCGCTTTGGATAACATAAATTATCAAAGCAAATTCAATAATGACGAAACATTCGACGTTTTAATTAAAATAAAATAAAGCATCGTAAAAGTTCAATCACCGCTACTTATATCTTATATAACTTGAAATTTGGTAATAACAATGAAGAAGGAAATATTAAAACTTATGAAAATTCAATTATCATTAGAACGAATGATTAATTAATTTCACCATATAAATAGAGAGTGCAATGGATTTAGGTGATCGCGATCAATGTTTCATTTCGTTCGTACAACACTCTTCAGATTAATTAGAACATTATAATAATTTAAAAAACCTTAGTTTGATTAGCCTAGCATCAGATTAGAATAGTAGGCCTATAATAAATAAAAAGGGAATCACTCTCTGTGATTCCCTTTTATTATCGAGCGATAAAGCGCCGATGCGTTTCGATAACTAAAACGCAAACAATTCGCACTATTGCAGTTTCTCTATTCCCATATTGAACAGTGCAAAACTATAAATATCTGCATTTGTCTCAATTATTTTACGCGTTGGTGTGCCTGCACCATGTCCTGCATTGGTTTCGATGCGAATTAAGGTCGGATTTGAACCCGCTTGCTTCGATTGCAACTCAGCAGCAAATTTGTATGAGTGAGCAGGAACAACACGGTCATCATGATCACCGGTTGTAATCAATGTTGCTGGGTATTCCACCCCTGCTTTTACATTGTGCACCGGCGAATAACTTTTCAGATATTGGAACATCTCTTTACTTTGCTCTGCCGTGCCGTAGTCATACGCCCAACCAGCACCTGCGGTAAAAGTATGGTAACGCAGCATATCCAGTACGCCGACTGCTGGCAGCGCCACTTTAAACAGCTCCGGACGTTGCGTCATAACGGCCCCCACTAACAAGCCACCATTCGATCCACCGTTAATGGCTAACTTGTTTGATGACGTTACCTCTTCATCAATTAGGAATTCAGCCGCAGCAATAAAGTCATCAAACACATTTTGCTTTTGCATTTGAATGCCAGCGTTGTGCCATTCTTTGCCATATTCCCCACCACCACGAATGTTCGCTACCGCGTAAACACCACCAAGCTCTAACCAAGCCGCACGTGTCGGGCTAAAAGATGGCGTGAGGCTAATGTTGAAACCGCCATAACCATATAGGATGGTTGGTGCACTGCCGTCCATCGGTGTCCCTCTTTTATAGGTGATGATCATCGGCACTTTTGTTCCGTCTTTTGAGGTGTAAAACACCTGGCGAGATTCATACAAAACAGGGTCAAATGGCGCTTTAGATTTGTAGTACACCTCGCTATCACCATCTTTGATGTTCAGACGATAGGTAGTGCTTGGCATCTTGTAGTTGGTGAAAGAGTAGTAGACTTCGGTTTCTTCTTTTTTCCCCGAGAAACCGTATGCGCTGCCAATATCAGGCAATTTGATTTCTCGGATGAGTTTGCCGTTCATGTCGTATTGCTTCACCATTGAGATCGCATCAACAATATAGCTCGCAAACAAATTGCCACCCGCGGTAGAAACACGTAACACGTTCTTTGTTTCAGGAATCACATCTTTCCAGTTTTTGGGTTGCGGCTGACTTGCATCCACCGTCACGACGCGTTTGTTCGGCGCATTAAGGTTCGTAACCAAGTACAGTTTCGTGCCTTGGTTGTCTATAACCCAAGTATCAGAACTGGTGTTATCTAAAATGGTTTTCAGCGGGCTATTTGGCTTACTCAGGTCTTTGAAGAACAGTTTGTTGCCCGACGTCGATACGCTGGCTGAGATAAACAAGTAGCGTTCATCTTCCGACGTGTAACCCCCAACGTAGCGATACTTTTCGTCCTTTACACCACCGAAAATTAATTGGTCTTCACTTTGTTTCGTCCCTAGTTTATGAAAGTAGAGCTTGTGTTGGTCTGTCTTCGCGGAAAGTTCACTCCCTTTTGGCTTGTCATAACTTGAGTAATAGAAGCCTTGATTGCCGAGCCAACTGATGCCGCTGAACTTAATATCCACCAGCGTTTCGCCGACGGGCTTTTTGGTTTCTGTGTCTAACACAATGACTTTGCGCCAATCGCTACCGCCTTCCGAAATGCTGTATGCAACCAAAGAACCATCACGTGAAAAGCTCACTCCCGCTAACGATGTGGTGCCATCTTCACTAAAAGTATTTGGATCGAGGAAAATTTCTGCTTCGCCATCACCTAACTGCCGATAAAGCACATCTTGGTTTTGTAGCCCGTCATTTTTGTAGAAATAAGTGAACTTACCCTCTTTGAACGGTTGGCTTTGCTTTTCGTAGTCCATGAGCTTAGTGATGCGCTCTTCAATCTGCTCGCGGTAAGGGATTTTCGACAGATAATCAAACGTCACTGCATTTTGTGCCTTAACCCATTCTGCGGTTTCTGGGCTGAGATCGTCTTCCAACCAGCGATAAGGATCACTCACTTTTGTACCAAAGTAGTCATCGACAACATCCACTTTTTGTGTGGTTGGATACGTGATGGTTTTCGGGGTTACCTGTTCAACCGACGATTGCGCCGCTTCATTTGCATACGCCACAGACAACACACTTCCGAGTGCGAGAGCCGTTGTGAGTGCTAGGGTGTTCTTTTTCATGAAATTCCTTTTTATGTTTCTGTTGTCTTTTTGTGCAATACATCAGAACTCTACTATATATCGACAAAATGAATCTAATTTCATTAAACGAGTTGTGAAAGCCATCCTAACTCCCTCATTTCCTTCCAGTTCTACAAACTAGTAAGTGGAAGTGTAGAACTTGGGAACAATACTGAAGAGCTACGATGACGTTTACTCTCTTTCGTCTAAGTCAGCTCGATTTGGCGCAAAACCCCAGACTCAGAAGCGAAATCTTGGTCGTGACTAATCAGAACAAATCCACCTTTGTATACATTTAACGCCTGACTAAGCATTATTTTTGACTCCAGATCGAGATGATTATCTGGCTCATCAAGCAGCAGCAAAGGCTGAGAGTTTTGGTGGCTGACTATCAGCATCGCGAGCTTCATCTTCTCGCCACCGCTCAGTAGGCGCCCCAATCGAAACACAGCATCTCGACGAAAACCGATCCCGGCCAATAAGGTCCTCGCTTCACTTTCCGTCATCTCTTGGCAGCTCTCCATTACGTTCTCAAGTAACGAAAGATTTGGATTCACTGCACCAAAATGTTGGTCGAGATAGTACAAAGGCGTATTCACTTGCAACTCACCACTCTGCAACGATAACTCGCCAAGCAACGTCTTTAACAAGGTTGATTTTCCGCAGCCATTTCTCCCTTTGAGATGGGCTTTGTCGTTCGCAAAAATCTGCAATGTGATAGGCGTAGAATTCCCAAAAGGTAATATACCTTCTTGTATCGACAATACTTTTCGCAAACGGTTCGGATTATCTGTAAGATAAAGCTTTTGCGCCTTGAGTTGCTCATGTCGCGATTGCAACGCCTGTTCTTTGGCTTGTAAATGCGCTTGTCTGAGTTGCTCATTCTTATTGCGATTTGAGGCGCTGGCGGTCGCGCTATCCTTTTTTCCATCAAGCAAAATTTTGGGCTGACTGCCGTCTTTGCGCAGTTTGTTCCCTTGCGCGGCGCGTTGGTCTGCTTTTTCGCGATTTTTCTGGGCTTGCTCGGCTAACCGTTTTTTCTGTTTATCGACTTGCGCTAACTGCCTCTCGATCGCTTGCAGTTCAGTGCGTTTTTTCTCGGCGTACACATCGTAATTTCCACCAAAAACTTGTAAGCCTAGGCCCGAGAGTTCCCAAGTTTCCTCCATCTCTCGCAGCAGCTCACGATCGTGACTGATGAGTAAAATCGCGCCGCTGAAATGCGTCATAGACTCTATCAGCCATTGTTTCGCCTGGGTATCGAGGTGATTGGATGGTTCATCGAGAATCAAAAGCTCCGTTTCGTTTTCAAACAACTGCCATAGCTGCAAACGTGCCAACTGACCACCACTGAGCCGAGCACAAGAGAAATCAGGGTCTTGCGGTAATCCCATCGCAGCGAGCTGCTGTTTGAGTTTTAATTCAATATCCCACTGCTCACCAACCAGTTCGAACCAATGTTCAGAAACATCACCTTGTTCAATCTGCTTTAAAGCATGCAAGACCGCATCTTTGCCCAGAAACTGGGCGATCGATTGCTGACCTGAAAGCAGATCAGACGGCTGCTGGCGATACATCATGAAAGAAGAGGGAGCATTCACAACACCGCTGGCAGGCTGAATTTCTCCCGCTAAAATGGAAGCCAAAAGCGACTTGCCGATGCCATTGCGCCCAACCAAACCAACACGTCGTTTAGTCATGGAACAAGAAATAGACTGGAATAGCGTATCGCCATTATCAAACTGATGGCTAACATTAAAAGCTTGTAAAACTGGCATAATTTGCCTCCTGTATGACAGGGGCAACAGCCGTAGCTATGATTTGAAATTGCAACAAAACGCGTGCACAAACGCATTAAGCTCTATGTAAAGTTCGACGATATACGTCAAATCAAAAAGTCGTCTTGTTGCAAAGAAATATCGGAAAGTGAGCTACGCCTACTAACCCTGCAGATCCAAAAAATAAGTAAAAATATGGATGACAGGTTTAGTTCTTCATGTTGGCGTAATCTCCTAGAGAAATGATGCACAGAGTGTAGCCGCTTTTTTGTTCAAAAAGCAAGCTTTCTAACCAAATGTGAACAAAAAGAAAGTTTCACAGTAAGTTGTTATATCACATTAACTTTTTAACAAGTCTTTGAACAATTTCGAGATCTTAGCAACACAATTTTTATCCAAGCCATACTATGCTTAGAGTAAAGATAATCCACATAAGGGCGTGGTTATGAAATACAAACATATCCTTGTTGCACTCGAACTGTCAGATGAAAGCACCGTGCTTATCGACAGAGCGGTATCAATGGCAAACTATCTCGACTCCGATATATCCTTTATTCATATTGATGGTACGCACGGAGAAATCTATCGTGAGCTTGTAGACATCAAAGAAAACCCGGATCAAAGGCCGTTGAATGAGCATTCAATGGAATGTTTAAAAACATTTAGTGATTACATGGATTACCCACTTAAACATTTCTTCGTAGGTACTGGCGACTTGGCTGATAAATTAGAGGTCACCATTAAAGAGCAAGAAGTGGATCTTCTGATTTGTGGTCACCACCAAGATTTCTGGAGCAAGATTATTTCTTACTCCAGACACTTAATTAACAAGTCACCGGTGGATATTCTAGTCGTCCCTATTCATGATTAGTAAAACGTAACGCTTCCCAAAACCACCAATTTATTTGGTGGTTTTTTATTGATATTGAAACAGCTTAAACAGTTTTCCAAACTAGCTTGGCGATCATTTATGAGTTACATTTTCTAACCAACCCGCGCTCCTACTGGGCATGGTTATTTAGATAGCAAGGATCCCTATGGCAAATAAAAAAGTACTCATTCTCTTTGCTCATCCTTCCCAGCATCGTTCAGAAGTGAATACTCCACTTTTCAAAGAAGCTCAAAAAATTGAAGGCGTGACATGTGTTGATCTCTATGGCGAATACCCTCGTTTCGATATTAATATCGACCGTGAGCAGCAACGCTTACGTGAGCATGACGTGGTGATTTTCCAATTCCCACTATATTGGTATTCAACGCCTGCAATTTTAAAAGAGTGGCAAGATCTGGTTTTGGAATATGGCTTTGCTTACGGTACAGATGGCACAGCACTGCAAGGTAAGACCATGCTTTGTGTGCTGTCTGCAGGGGGTAAAGAAGAAGCTTATAAGGCAGAGGGCTACAACCACTTTACGATTCGTCAACTGCTTGCGCCTATTGAACAAATGTCCGCACTGACAGGCATGAACTACATTGCCCCTCTCGCGATGTTTGGCGCACGTACAGCAGATGAAGAAGGGCGAATCCCTCGTCATGTTGAGCGGTACAAGAGCCTGCTAACAGCTTTAGTCGAAGATAGGTTGGATGTTGAAGCTGCGGCGTCATTAATCAAGCTTAACAGCGCATTGCCAGAGCTCATTAAGGAGGCTTCATGACAGGGATATTCTTACAAGCCTTCGTATATTTGATTGCTGCTGTAATTGCAGTCCCACTTGCTAAGCGTTTGGGACTTGGGTCCGTTTTAGGCTATCTCATCGCAGGTGTGGTCATTGGCCCAATTATCGGTTTAGTCGGTGAAGAAACAACAACAATCCAGCACTTTGCCGAGTTTGGCGTGGTGATGATGCTGTTTCTCGTTGGCTTAGAGCTCGAACCCAAAATGTTGTGGGCAATGCGCAATCGCTTAATGGGCTTAGGAGGTCTGCAAGTCGGCGGTACCGTCGCGGCGATTATGGGTATTGCCTTGTATTTTGACCAGCCTTGGACCATAGCCTTAGCCATAGGTTTGATCTTCGCCCTCTCTTCTACTGCGATTGTTTTGCAAACTTTTAGCGAAAAAGGATTAACGAAGACGGAAGGTGGACAAAACGCTTTCTCCGTGTTGCTTTTTCAAGATATTGCAGTGATACCAATGTTGGCGTTCATTCCTCTATTGGCCTTACCTGAATTAATTGAACAGGCACAGTCCGCGGCTCAAACAGCCGCAGCGCACCATGAAGAATTAAGCCTCGTTGCGGGGTTGCCCGGCTGGGCATACGGCATCGTAATCACAGCATCGATTGCAATCGTCGTCGTTGGTGGACACTTTTTAAGTCGACCTCTGCTCAATTATGTGGCTAGCTCTGGTTTGCGAGAAATCTTTACCGCAACTGCACTCATGCTGGTCATTGGTATCGCTGCGCTGATGAGCTTAGTGGGCTTATCTCCTGCCTTAGGAACCTTCTTGGCTGGCGTTGTATTGGCGAACAGTGAATTCCGCCACGAGTTAGAATCCAACATCGAACCATTTAAAGGCCTATTGTTAGGTCTGTTCTTTATTACCGTTGGCGCAGGGATCAACTTCTCGGTCCTTTTTGGTGATTTCTGGTTGGTCATGGCATTGACCATTGGCGTGATGGTTTTGAAAGCCTTGGTGCTGTTTATTCTTGCACTGATATTTAGGGTGAAAGGCAGCAACCGCTGGCTGTTTACCCTAAGCTTGGCTCAAGCAGGTGAATTCGGCTTTGTGCTTCTAAGCTTTTCAGTGCAAAACCACGTCATCCCATTTGAACTTTCACAAACTCTTGCGTTAGTGGTTGCGATTTCGATGTTCCTGACACCAGGTTTGTTTATTCTGTTTGATAGAGTGATTCTGCCGCGCTTTGAAAGCCAGTCAAATGAACGCGAAAGCGATACGATTGAGGAAACAGGCACGGTGATCATCGCCGGCATCGGCCGCTTTGGACAAATAGTGAATCGTCTATTGGTATCAAACGGCGTGACTACCGTGGTACTTGACCATCAATCTGACCAAGTCGATAACATGCGCCAGATTGGCACTCGCGCCTATTTTGGCGACGCGACTCGACCAGATATGCTACATACAGCCGGCATTGAGCACGCCGCTGCGTTGGTTGTGGCGATTGATAACCAAGAATCGAGTGTAGAACTGGTGAAGTACGTTAAGCACACGTACCCAAAAGTAACAGTGATTGCACGTGCCTTTGACCGTGGACATGGCTATCTTTTGCGTCAAGCGGGAGCTGATATTATTGAATCAGAGACCTACCATTCTGCATTGGAGATGGGCGGTCACACAATGAAAGCACTTGGCATTCACCCCTTCTTTGTTGAACAACAGAAGGCGACATATAAGCGTGTTGAAGCACGTAAGTCAGAAATACTCTACAAAGCTTGGGAAGATGATTCTGAAGGTGAACGCTATGACAACAATTTCCGACAACTGTTTATTCAGTTAGAGGAGAAAATGGCGGAAGAGATGCAAAAAGATCGTCATGACAAACTATCGCGGTCAGAACGTGGTTGGACACCGCCACCTAAAGGTTACGCCGATGACTTTAATGAAGATAACGTCCAAGAGCTAACACCACCAAGAGAAGAGCCTATCCAACGATAACGCACTCCATATTAAAAACCTCCCGCTTGGGAGGTTTTTATTTTTTCAGTACAGAGCCACACGCCGTGCAGGATAAAATGGTCTTCTCGATATTACATAAGATCATTCATTAAAATCTCATACTCTTCGTTTGCTTCTTCCACTAAATGAGAAAGCTCTAACGCATCAGTAACTGCAAGATTGAACTGCCACGGAGTTGTGTCTTCTTTACCACAGATTCGAGTTTCACACCCACGACTCTCAAAAGACAAATCATCAAACTCTGTGGTGTGGCGCTCTTGAAGTTCAACAATCTCAACTTCTAATTTACCGACAGGATTGACTTTAACGTGGGCATGTAACTCCGAACTGTTAGACAAACAATAATCTCTATGAACCGCAATCATGGCCGCCTCCTTGGTCTGCCAACTGACAACTCAACAGTGAGTGTAGACGAGGGATTTTGAACGTGGCGTGAAATAATAATGAAGATTGATCTGTCTCATTAGAACAGACAATTGTTGTCATGAAGGCATGAGCCAGCATGAATCTCATCTGATTTAAATTGTTCTGAGATCGTAATAGTTGGCATTTACCGAGACTTTCCCTATTATCGAAACAAAATTACTGTGGTCATTCTTTAGAGGTCAGTATGGAGCTTGAAGCCGTTGCTAAAGCACTAAAAGAGTTAGGGCATCCGACTCGTTTAAGTATTTACAAAGAAGTCGTCAAAGCGGGATACAAAGGTATCGCGGTAGGCGGCGTACAAGAAAAGCTTGGCATTCCAGCATCCACTCTCTCTCATCATATCTCGAGCCTTGCTTCAGCCGGTCTTCTCACCCAGCGCCGTGAGGGTAGAACCCTTTTTTGTGTTGCAGAATATCAGTGCTTAGATGACGTAATTGGTTTTTTAAAAGCAGAATGTTGCGTTAACGAGTGCTCATAAATTTCTAGCAAAAACGAGAGAGTTTGAGTTTATATTGAACTTCAGCAGAACGTGAATGACGATGAAAAACATACACACCGAAGTTGCTAACCTCGGTGTGTACATCTTCTACTTCGCGACGAGTAACATCGACGACTTAGATGGTACGATTAACTTACCGTCAGTTGGAATGATTTGTTCTGTCATCAAATCAACCCAATTACCATCGATTTTTAATGTCAAAGACTGTTGACGCTGTGATTTATTAAGCACCACAATACCTTTGTCACCTCGCTTCAGTACGAGCATGTCATCGTTACCTTCAAGAACACTCATCGGCTCGCCATGCGTCATATTATGGAACTGGATCATTTTTGCCATTCTCGGATCGCTCCATGCACCTTGCCATCTTGGCTGACCATTTTTACCTTTAATACCGCTGGTGTTTAAGTCGGTATAAATCAACGGCACACCACCATCTCGGCCTAGAATATAGGCATAAGCTAACCATTCATTTTCCTCGTCCATGATGAGATCAAGAAAGACATCATTGTTAGGAATATCATGTGTGATAGCAAATGTAATCGCACGACCGGGGGACAGAGCCTGACCAAAACAATAGGGATCAATCAGAGACTTGAAGCTGCCCTTTTTAGCAAACGCCTTAAACATGGTTGAGAACAAAGGGAAATCGTACGCACCTAGGCGAGTTTCCTGTAGATACGGCTCAAGAAACAGCTGATACTCTTCTTCCGTCGCACCGCCATCGGTAATAATTTCACCAAATATATGCACATCCCGCGTGATGTCGTCTGTCCAAACACGCTTAAGATGCTCTAACGTCATGTGTTTCGCAGCGTCAATACGAAAACCTTTCACACCAATAGCTTTCAGCGCCTTTAGGTACGCTCGCTGCTGTTCAACGACATGGTCACAAACACGAAGAGTTGGCAAGCCAGGGTCGGTTGGCCCACCGGTGATACGTCCGTTTTGAACCTGCCACTTATCTTTCCAGTCTTTGATGCCGAATGCTTCAACAAAGTCCTCTTCATCAAAAAGTGGTTGAGATAGATCGCCAAACAACGCTAGCGACTGATATTTCTGTTTGTCGTTCTGGTATTCCTCCAAGACCTCTTGTCTTGGGTACTGAAGGTCTCTGCGAAGGTGGGCCTCATTTGCCATATGGTTAAACACTACGTCGGCATAAACCCACACACCAACTTGCTCCAGTTCACGAACCATATGAATAAAATCTTTGGTATCACCCAAGGCATTATCGATAACACGATAATCTTGTGGTTGATAACGCTGCCACCAGCGCTCATCGTGTGCGCTTTTCATTGGTGGCGAAACCAACACAGAGCCATAACCAAGCTCGCGGATTTCTTTTGCTCGTTGGGCAATGTCAGCATACTTCCAATCAAACGCATGTAAGATAACGTTTGCACCGAATGATTGTGTTTCCTGTGAGCCACTCATGTTGTTCTCCTGCTCGTTTCCACTCACGATTACTTGTTTGCATTTTTTTGTGAGTGAATTCAATAATCGAAATTATAAAAGCTATTCATCAGAGGCACTCACCCTTTTAGCACTAACTCAAGGCTGAAATCGAAGGCGTAGCGACTCATCCATTGCACAGCGATAAATCGTTCTGAGTGAATAACGGGCACACAACATACACCCCAAACAGCCCAACAAAACACTAAGTCATTGTTTTATTTAACAAAAATTTCAATTGAAAAAGATAAAATATAAGACCTACGTACGCCCTAAAATAGGCCCAAAGGATAAAAATAGCCAAGCCAACCCGTTGAGTAACAATTGTTAATAAAACGAAACTGGCAGATGGATCACGTTTGGCGCGTTTCAAAAATCCAGTAAATCACCATACCTAGCGTTAAAAGACTAAAGATTTCTGTTTGTATCTGTCCCGAAATGACTTCAAAATGCGAAACTTAGCTTATCTCTATGGGGTATGCTCTACCTTGGAGGATAATAATGAATATCAAAGAATTTTCTGACCTCGTCGGGCTATCTGCTCATACTCTTCGATACTATGAAAAAATCGGTTTACTTAAACATGTCCATAGAAACGCGAGTGGACATCGAATGTATAGTTCGAAAGATCTAAACTGGATAAGCTTTGTTAAGCGTTTAAAAGAAACTGCAATGCCACTTGAAGAGATTCTAGAGTATGCCAAATTAAGGGAAGTCGGCTCTCAATCTGTACCACAACGTCAAGCCCTGTTAGAACAACACCAAGAAAACCTCAAACGCCACATTGAGCAACAGAAAAAGCACTTATCGGCTCTAGAAGAAAAAATTGCCTTGTATAAAAGCGGAAAAGTTCGTTGACTTAGAGTTAACTCTAACGATTAAGGTGTGTTTACGTTTATTCACTAGGAACATACCGATGGAACAATCACGCTTTAACAAAGGATTAGAACTACTCTCTCAAATTGATGGCGACGCTGGTCATAATGTCATCGAAACCTTACAAGATATTTGTCCAGATTTAGCTCAGTACACCATTGAGTATCCGTTTGGCGATATTTATGCTCGCCCGGGCTTAGACCTAAAATCGAGAGAAATCGCAACCGTCGCCGCGCTAACGGCAATGGGGAATTGCGCGCCGCAACTAAAAGTGCACTTAAATGCAGCGCTGAATGTAGGCTGTAGCGAGGATGAGATTAAAGAGATCATTTTGCAGATGTCCGTCTACGCAGGTTTTCCCACGGCATTAAACGGCATGTTTGCATTCAAAGAAGTGCTAGCGGAAAGAGCAGAGTAATAACGACGTTGAAATCAATTTAACCGCAATTAAAAACGGCCCTTGGGGTTCGGGCCGCGATTAAAACAACGAGTGAATTAGCGCTCAGGAGTTTCAAGCAGTTTAACCGCGCAATCTACCGCGTTGTTAATGCCTTGACTGCTCTCCAACTTGCCTGAACTTGCAGGACCAAGGGCACAAGAATACAAAGCCAGCTGCTTATCGAACGGCAGATCCAACTGTTCATAGAGATTTTGTCGGATTCTTGCATGTTGTTCTGGTTCTTGGTTAGCAAGGCTAATCAACGTTTCATAAATAAGCGTTTTCATGTCTTTCCCTTTTCACTTTATTGCACGGGGTGCATATATATTGTATCCATTTGGGAAGCACAAATCAGAAGCTAGGTCACAGAACGCGTCGCTAAAAAAGTTTATGTACTCGGTAAATTGCAATACAAACTTAAAGTCGTTTAGAAAAAGGGCAACTGATAACTCGATAGATCAGCCGATTAACTAGCATTCGCCGCTGTTTGTTTATAATCGTGTCCGATATAAACAAAAACGTCGCTGTATCAGCGACGTTTTATCTCGACTTTAGTTAATCGAATTTTTTTAGTTGAAGTGCACTAGCATTTCAACGTCATCGCCTTGCTCTGGAGCCTGAAGAGCGAAGTGCACGTACCCTGCTTCAGTCATAGGAATCGCAAGGTATTCATTGCTGCCTGCATAGTTGGACGCATACTCGTGCTGCTCTACTGTAGGCCAATGCTCCCTACTCGCGTATAGATCGACATTACCAGTTTGAGAGTGAGCCGTTAGCCATACACGAACCTCTTCAACACCTTCAGGCACATAAACTGCTGCATAACGCTGCTTGTGAACGGTAAGCATTTTGGCTTCACCAGACTCTAATACCACAGGTGCTAAATCATCTTGCACTTGGGTTGGCGGTGTTTGCGCTTCCACTTCTAACGCAGCCACAAGATTCACTGAGTCATAGCTATCACGTCCAGTTAAGCTGATGTAGTAACGACCCGCTTTAACGTAACCATCTTGCTCTGGTTCAAACACAATCTCTTCATTGCTGCCATCAGCATATTGACTCATTTCGAAATCATAGTAATGCGCGACTTTGTTGTAGCTCATGTAAAGATCCGCATCACCCGCACCCTCAATAGATACATTGAAGTTAACGGTGTTGGCTGGAACATCAACGTAGAACAGTTTTTCGCTGTATGCTTCGCCACTGAGCTGAAGGCTTTGGTTCGCCGTCAATTCAGTCACTTTTGCTTCAGGGCTTGTTGGTTCTGTTGGTTCTTCTGGGTCTGTACCAGGTTGCTCAGGTTCCACTTTTAATGTGTCCAACCAACGTTCAAACTCAGCATCGTATTGTTGACCTAAAGACGTCACCTGCTGTGCCCATTGTTCGAACTGGCCAGAGCGCGACAATGCCAACAAGCTTTCGACGTCTTGTGGATGATTTTCTAACATGAATCGAACAGCTAGATAACCCCAACGATAGATACGATTGGTATCGTGAGAGTACGTGGTATCAAACACAGTGGAAAGGCTCAGTTTACCATCTGCAATCAGCTCAATCGCAGCTTGGTAACCTTGCTTGTAATGCATGTATTCAGCAAAACCTTCTAGCCACCAAACAATATGACCATGAGCCAAGTTATCGCTGAACGAACCGTATTGGTTAAATCGTGCATCTAAATAGTGCGTGTATTCATGTTCTAGGTTCAAGATAGAGAGATCTTCACCATTCGCGTAGCGATAAGCGACGAAACGCGCAGTATTGTCCGCTTTTGAAGGGTCACCTTCTAGGTACTGACCACCGTTGTCCGTTGTATTACCAAATAGGAATGAAGAGTAATCAACGTAACTAGCGTTACTCGCGAATACCGCCACTTCAACACGATCATTCAAATCATCAGCGACAGGTTGATTACCCGTATTCGCAACTCGATGGAAGTCGGCTTCTTTTGCCGCTAGCACTTCACACGCTTTCGCTGCTTGAGCATCGGTCAGATCTTCAGAGCGAATAATGGCAGGTCCCTGACATTCAAAACGATTTGGCATTACACGTGCAGCTAAATCTTGCTTGGCTTGCTCAATATTCAGACCATTTAGGCCTTCTGGTGCGTAGTAGCTCATCATTTCAACGGCAGCAAGCCATAGTTTGTCATGCTCACTACCCAGTGGATAACGCTGCATCACCTGTTGCATTACTGCCAATGCTTTGCGTTTGGTCTCCTGATCTGGGCTTGCGAGCAAACGACCAGTTTCACGTAATGCATTGAAAACGATAAAGCTTGCATCCGTATCTAATGCCCAAGCATTATCAGATGCGAATTTCACCAACGTATCAATATGGTGTGTATTGTTTGCCATGTATCGGTAGAACGCATCGTTCGCCGCATGGCCTGCCATAGAGCGGAACAAGTTGTTTAAACCATCGACCCATTGCGTGTCCTGCGCGGTTTCACGATTAAAGTGCATCAACGCGGCCATCATGCTATCCATGGTCAGCGGCAACTGCTTAACGTTATCAACCATCAAAGTCAGGCTCTTCATTGCACCAACTTGTTCACGACCTTGATCCAAAGCATGAGGGTTGTTTAGGAATAGGTTCGTCGACTGAGCAAAACGCTGACTCAACGCTTGCGAAAACTCAGGTGTACCAGTACCAGCGTTGTAGCGAACGTAGTAGGCCGCTCGAATAAATTCGCCTAGGTTCTCTAGAATACGAGCTTGATCTGCTTCACCACGATAGCGAGCGATTTCTTGATCCAGCGCGACTTGGATACGGCTTAGGCTCGCTTCACTATAGATATCATTCAGCGTTTCTGAAGGTGCTGAAAACCAAGCGTGGTAGCAATCATACTCAGCACCAGAAACGGCAGTAGCCAGATCTCGCGATTGTTGTAAATCAGCAACAGCACACTGATTTTGTGCAAAAGAGAAGCCAGACACACTCGCTAGCATACAAGCAAGCGCCAAACGATGGCGCGGGAAAAAACGGATATGAGACATAACAACACTCATTGATTATTAACATACATTGAGTGGGGATTTATATTCTTTACAGCTCAAACAGTGAAATCAGTATCATAAAATTTATGAAACCGCTCCCAAAAATAGGTCTTTTACTCTAATTAAATGGGAGCAATCCCACTCCAAAAAAACTCACAATTATCAATAAAAACATTAATTTACCTTTTTCTAAATAACGACTTTATGAGGAAAATTGCCCTTAAACGCCCCCCTTAACTCTTCCAGATAGAGTTCACGACAATCAAAGGTTCTAAATTAAATTTTGATGCTTGATACCATCTATTTTTATTTGTGACTCATTCCCAATAAGTCACAGAGTGCATATCAAAAAGTTGGCATTAATGGTAAATTCTCCGCCAAATCAAACACATTTACTCCTCGAGTCATTGATGAGTGAATAAAGCAGATATTTGGCTAGGGATAATACATGTCACTTTGGGGATTTTTGGGAGCGGGGATTGCCTACTTCATGACAACGTTTGCCTTTGTTTTTGGCGGCATTTTTTGGTTATGTGCTGAAGGTAATACATTAAGAGAAACAAAGCGCCAATCATCAATAATGTCCGGGGTTATTGCTTGTACTATTGGAACTTGGGTGCTTGCTTTTGGTGTTTACGTTTACGGTTACTTTTGGGATAACTCTTCTCACTATTATTTTTATTTGCTCGCTCCATGGGGACTTGCCATTTTTGGGGTAAAACTTCGTAACCGCTGGGTTAAGCAATACGCGCGTGTAAAACACGCAAAAGAAGAACAGTGGCAAAAGCGCTGGCGAGAATTATTAGGGGAAGATACTGAAGAGCTTCCACCATATACACATGATTACGAGCTCTACTCGGGCATTTGGCAAGCCAATGAAGCGCTCCAAGAACAGTGTTTTGCAGCCCTTCCTCACGGGAAAGCAGTCTACGAGAGAGTGAAAGCCTTCCAAACGATGGCCTCCCCCGCTGGTGACATAAACAATCAAGTTTTGCTGAGTAAACTCGATCAACTAGAGGATGAAATCATTCAAGTTCTTGAGCAACACTCGCAAAAGAAAGTAAGCATTGAAACTGGCGCAGGTACTTTACACAAAGAGTCAAAACGCAATGTTTATCACCATGAGAATGGCCCAACAGAAGAGCAACTGTACGACTCAATCAACCTCCAACATGATTTGGATCGAGAGCTACGCAACATTATCTATGATCGGCTCGGTTACGATGGCGAAGATGAGTACTTTTTCCTCCAAGCGCCACTCGAAGAGCTTACCGAGAATGAAACCGCAATCAACTGGATGCTCTGGGGGTTAGTAAGCGACCATTTTGCTGTTGACCCATACCAAACGGCGTTGGATCTCAGCCTAATGAATGCGGAACCAAGATGGGGGCAAAATGAACGGTTTGTAATGATTACGGCTCAATAAACGCAAGTACTAAGTCTAACTTTAATACAACCTATTCTGAGACCACCCTCGCGTTGGTTAACTTAGCCAGTAAGCGGCCAACGCGATCGCGCATTTCACGTCTATCGACAATCATATCTAGCGCACCATGCGCTAGTAAAAATTCACTTCGCTGAAACTCGTCTGGTAGCTTTTCACGTACCGTTTGCTCAATGACCCGTCTTCCCGCAAAGCCAATACTTGCTTTAGGTTCACCAATATTGATGTCTCCTAACATGGCTAAACTCGCCGAGACGCCACCATAAGTTTGGTCCGTCAATACTGAGATATAGGGTAATCTGTGCTCAGATAAGTGGTTTAACGCGGCGCTGGTTTTTGACATTTGCATGAGTGCCACCAAAGACTCTTGCATGCGCGCCCCTCCGCAAGCGGAAAAACATACTAACCCAGATTTTGTATTAATTGCGCTTTCAACTGCTCGGACAAACTTCTCGCCAACCACTGCGCCCATCGAGCCTGCCATGAAAGAGAATTCGAATGCACACGCAACAACAGGCAGCCCCAATAACTTGCCCTCCATCACCACCAACGCATCTTTTTCTCCAGTCGTTTTCTGTGCTAAAGCAATTCGCTCTTTATATCGCTTTAAGTCTTTAAAACCCAAAATATCTTGTGGCTCCAACTCACTTGCCAACTCTTGTTGTGTTCCATGGTCCAGAAAAGAGATCAACCTTTGACGCGCAGCCATTCTCATGTGATATGAGCATTTAGGGCATACTTCCAAATTTTCTTTTAACGCGGCACGATAAAGTATTTGTTCACACTCAGGACACTTTGTCCAAACGCCCTCAGGGATAGACGCTTTGCGCGAACCTATTATATTTTTATTCTCAAATAACCGTTCTAACCAGCTCATAAATTCACCACTATTGATTACGTTCTAGCGCGATATCTCGTTGTTTGTTCGCTTAAACTTGTAAATAAAATTGTATGTAACTTAGTACAGAGATAAAGTGCGATATGCTGGCTTGATAATCCAATAAAGTGGGATAATGAAATGTTTGATAACGTTGACCAAATCTGGTTAAAAAGTTTTCACTGTGTTTATGAGAACAACAGCTTTAAGCGAGCCGCTGAGTGTTTGAACATACCAACATCAAATATCAGCCGACACATTGCCCTGCTTGAAGAAAAGTTAAACATTAGGTTGTTCAATAGAACAACAAGGCGAATGACGCCTACCGAAGCTGGAGAAGAGCTCTATAGCAGCACTCATCCGTTATTGGAGCAACTCAACGCCGCACTAGAAACGGTAACGCGCCACTCACACACGGTAACAGGGAAACTGCGAATTCTTATGCCAGACACACCTGTACTGGCCAAAGCGGTTGTCACCTTTTGCACGCAATACCCGTCAATCTCTTTGTCTTGCGATACAACGCTAAACCCTAAAGATGATGTTATTGACAGCTTTGATGTCATTTTGAGTTTTCATAGAGGGACTTTGTCAGACAGTAACTGGGTGGCGAGAGAGATAAAACGCTGGCCCAGTGCCATTTTAGCCGCGCCTCAACTAATTGAGAAATACGCCACCCCTTACAAAATTACGGATCTAAGTCATGTTCCCTGCATCACGACGCTTACCGCAGTAAATGGTGCACCATGGGTATTCAGAAACCCTGTTGGGGGCCATATTACTCAAACTGTGCAATCTTCATTCAAAGTAAACAGCGGTCATCTCGCCAGATATGGCGCGTTATCAGGGCTTGGATACGCAATATTGCCAATTGAGTCATGCCAAAATGAGATCAAAAATGGTGAGCTAGAAATCGTCACTCTAGAGTACGAACCTGAGGATTTAGTGCTTTACGCCTTTTACTCGTCTAGAAAACATGTAGCTAAGAAAATATCTATATTTGTTGAACATTTAAAGCAAAATGCGAAACTTAACGCTTAGCTAAGCTTTACTCAACTAATTTATCATATTTTGTTTTATCGTTTAGAAAGGACAGACACCGCTAAGCGATTTGAGACTCGATTTTTTCAAATAAAAAAGCCAGCAATTAACATTTACTGGCTTTTTATTAAAGAGGGTCAGTTGGCGTTTAGATTCTAAACGCTCCCACGTGACGATCGAGTGTTCGCGATAGCTCCGCGAGTTGTTGACTTGATTCTTCTAGTTGCTCACTCGCCGTTAGCGCACTTTTCACTGAGTGGCTGACGGTATCCATGTTCATATTAATTTCGTTTGCTACCGTTGATTGCTGTTCTGTTGCGGTTGCTACTTGAGTATTGATATCTGAAATAGTCGTCACTTGTGCAGCTATTGCTTCTAAAGCCTGTCGAGCTAACTCAGTTTCTGCCGTTCCTTCTTCAATAAGAGTCTTACTATTACTCATTGAATTCACCGCACTTTGAGCTTCAGTTTGTAGCTGGTGAATCATATTGTCAATTTCATCGGTAGAATGAGCCGTTTTAGTCGCTAGGTTGCGAACTTCATCAGCGACTACTGCAAAACCTCGGCCGGCATCACCAGCGCGTGCAGCTTCGATAGCCGCATTGAGAGCCAATAGATTGGTTTGCTCCGAAATACCTCTAATCACCTCTAGAATACTACCAATCGACTGAGTATTTTCAGCAAGACTCACGATAATGTTGGAAGTGCTGTTCATCTCGTTTTCAAGATTAGTCATCGCCGTTTTGGTTCTTTCTAGCGTCGTGTAGCCATCTTGCGCTTCATTACTTGCTGCACTCGCAGCATTTGCCGCTCCGGCAGCATTGGAGGCAATTTCATTGACCGTCGCAATCATTTCGTTCATGGATGTGACAACCAGCATGGTTTGCTCGTTCTGCTCTTGCCCTCTTGTGAGCGCTTGCTGAGATTGCCCACGCAAAGCGACAGCTGAACTATTAAGCTCCACACCAGTATTTACAACTTGTGTAATAATCTCATGTACTTTCCCAACAAAAACGTTGAAAGCAGAAGAAATTTGCGCGACTTCGTCATTACCTTTCGCTGGCAAACGAACGGTTAAGTCTCCGTCTCCTTTTGAGATGTCTTGTAGAGCGTCTTTAAGCGCAGAAAGCGGTCTCATCAGTTTATTTAGCAGAAGTGACAGAATCAAAACACACATAACGAAGATCGCCACCATAGAGATCAACTGGTAAGTAATAATTCCATTCGTCGCTTGGCTCACTTCGGTAATAGGAATACCAATATCAAAAGTACCGTATAACTGACCATCCACATAAATTGGTGCCATGATGTCAAACACCCATACTTTCTGGACATCGGCATACCACTTTGAGTACTGTTGAACACCTCTCGTCGCGCCTTCAACAGTATATTCATCGTTATAGGTTTTGTTCAGCTTGTGCTTATCACTGTGGGCTACTGCCGTTACGTTACGGTCAATTACAACGGCATAACTCACGTCTGAACGTTGTTTCAGCCCCTCAACAAGCGATTGTAAATCTTGCATTGGATTGGCTGAGTTCTCCAAAATATAACTCGCATTTCCCGCTAGAAACTCAGCTTGAACTTGGGATTTGTTTAAGATGATGTCATCGATTTTCTGACTCGAAATTAGGTACGTTGATGCCATACTCGCCACGACAGCAATACCAAACATGGCGCAGACTGCTAATAAGATGATTCTTTTCATTATAATTGTCTCAATACAATTCAATTGATGCTCATTAATCGAGCGCTAAGCCTTTCTTCTCCAAAACCAACCAAACTGCATTTTGGGTCTGTTTGGCAGAGCAAGACATAACTTTATAACTATGTATCTGCTTGGTTCCCGATTACTTTAGACAGAAGGAAAAAAAGTCTTCAAAACGTCACATTTCTACGAGGTTTGGCGAAGGGACGAGTACGCAAAAGGAAACGTTTGCATAGTTAAATTTAACTATGCGACCAAATTGGTATCGAACATTAAAGAAAAGACTTCTAATTAGCGTTTTGACCGTCGGGAGCGCTGTGGTCAGTGCTCCCGTTTTATCATTTAGTATCTCAGGTTCAGATATTAGAGCCACAATCGCAGCGGTTGTAATACGAGATGTTTGGTGAAGCGAGAATGACTTGGTTTGTAGATATGGCAGCGATGTCAGATCGAGTAATTCTCAATCAAGAATCGGCAGCAAAATATGCAAACCAAGGCATGAAGCCATTGCCCATAAAAAAAGAAAGGAAAAAAATCTTTACCACAGAGTTTAGCTCGTCAGCGATATGTATCCATGCATACCCATGTATAAACCAACTGCACTGATCAAGACGCCCGATAAGTAAGGAGCTCGACGTGCAACATCATTCAAACCGCTCCATTTAGATGTCGCTTTTTGCACGCCCACTGCTGCCACAACGCCAACAGCAACCAGAGTCAAGGCTAAGCCAATACTGAATGACACAACTAAAGTCGCACCAAGAGTCATTGCCTTAAGCTGCAAACAGATAAGCAAAACCGTTACCGCAGCAGGGCATGGAATCAAACCGCCCGTTAATCCAAACAGCAGAATTTGCCCATTCGTCACGTCTCGATTCTCAAAGCGCTTTTGAATGTCTAAAGCGTGAGCGCGCTCGTGAGCATCTTGATATTCCTTATCTTCGCTTTCTAAATGAGAACCAGGACGGAAATGTACATCAAAGTCATGGGTATGATCATGGTGCCCGATGATCAAAGTGACAGAAAGTCCATTAGAGACTTCAATGCAAGACGCCGATTCCAAGTATCCATCACGCTCTATAAAGTGATAGATATCAGCAGGTTGATAACCATCACTCGATACCGAAACCTTGATACCTTCAGCAGTTGAAGGTTTACCGCTGAGTGTTCGCAATTGGAAACGGTGATGCTCCCCTTCCTGTGTAATCGAAAGCGAAACATGCCCATGTCCTGTATCCACAACTTGCGTCGTCCAGTCGCGAGCATGATCCTGAGCTTCGTTCCAAGCTCGCTCATCGCTCCATGTCCGCCAAAACATCCATACGCCGGTTGTCACGATAATGACCCCAGAGATAAGTTGCATCCATGGTTCAGCCGCTTCAGCGGTGAATTTCTGGCTAATATACATCCCGCCAACAGCGATTAACCATACAATTGCAGTGTGAGAAAGTGTGGCAGCTAAACCCAGCATCACGGCTTGTTTGACCGTTCCTTTCACAGCGACAATGAACGCCGCCATCATCGTTTTAGAGTGCCCAGGTTCTAAACCATGCAAAGCGCCAAGCAAAATGGCACTGGGAATAAAGAACCACCCATTACCTTGTTGTAGTAACGCGACAAAATCCATTGTTGTTCTCTGTTGTTGATTCTAATTTATCGCAAACTATACTCCCCCCTAGTATTAAATACTACCCCCCAGTATAAATTGAGTGCTACATTATCAGTTAGAATAACTCGGCCCGTAACTTAAAGAAGATAAGACATGTCGCATACAACCAGAGATCAAAAGAAGCTCAACACTCGAGTCAGTAAAATACAGGGTCAGGTGAATGGACTTAAAAAAATGCTGGAAGAAGAGCATGAATGCCAAGATGTGTTGCAGCAGATTGCCGCTATTCGGGGAGCAGTAAATGGTTTGATGCGAGAAGTAATTAAAGGTCACTTACTTGAGCACGTTGTACTTGAGGAAGATAAAACTCAACGTGAAAAAGATATGGAAGTCGTATTAAAAGTACTGGACTCTTATATAAAGTAACCCTACTTCGCTAGAGTAAAGTCACTAGGGTTAAACTCGAATATATCCTTTATAGGTAATCGCTTACTAAGCGGGAAATAACAATTCCATTTCATATTGATTAAGTTGAAAACGGAACCTATATCGGTTCAATTTAAATAGTTTATTTATAAGAACTAAAACGGCCCAAACATAGGGCCATTCATATTATTAACAATCTCTAAACCATCTGATAAAAATACATGTTGTGATAGGTTTTTACTTTATGGAAGAGTACAAGTAAACCTTTATACCTCTTGTAATTCGACGTGCTTAGCGCTGTAAGATTTTGTAAATGCAACACACCCCAAAAGTACAGCAAGTGGTAACACGGGATCAAAGATTGAACCATGAGATCCGAAGAATAAGTTAAGAATCATGACTAATGAACCACCAATAGCCCAAGCAATTGTTGTTGGAATAGTCCAAATAATGAGTTGTTTCTTAACCTCAGTCACCCCCATTAGTCGATTAACAATATGGAATAACGAGTCATTAAAGTAGCCAGCAAATAGAGATCCCATCGTAGCTGCCGTCGCTGCGAATAAAAGGTTAACGTCAGGAATATTTACTAAAACTGGGGCAGATATAGAAGCAGCGGTTATCATGGAGACTGTACCAGAGCCCTGAATAATACGAACTAACGTCGCAATAATAAATGGAATCATAACCGCAGAAATAGGAAGCCCTGCAACTTGGTTAGCAATCTCTGCGCCCGCACCCGTTTCACGCAATACGGCACCTAACGCGCCACCAGCTCCTGTTACTAACAAAATGATGCCACAAGTGGAGATTCCTTGTTCCATCTTTTCATTCGCTTCTTCTTTGGTAAGGTTATTACCCAATGTGTAAACCGCTAATAACGTCGCTATTGATAGTGCAATAGTAGGGCTGCCGATAAAAGCGATAAATTGACCAAATGTTGTTGCAGTCAGCCCTTCGAAACCGAAAGTCCCCTCTAATAAACCCATCACTGATTTCGCAAGTATAAGTAAAATAGGGATAATAATTGGAGCGATAGATTTACTTAAAGATGGTAGGTCTTTCGCTTCTTTACTTGCAATGTACTCTTTGTGATCATTAATCAGTTGCTCACTAGACTTCGAGAAATGTTCGGTTGGAATGAATTCAGGAAACTGCTTTTCTAACCATCTTGCATACCAAACAATACCCATGACACAAGGCGCTGCGATCATCAAACCAAAACCTAACATGCTGGCGAGATCGACACCAAAGATACCAGCAACGCCCAAAGGCCCTGGAGTCGGCGGAATAGCGTGATGTGCTACGACCAAGCCGCCCGCCAGAGCAACCGTAAGCGTTAAAATCGAGCGATTGGACGTTTTTGACAAAGACTTCGCAATTGGATAAAGAATGATAAGCGCGCTATCCACAAAGATTGGGATGCTAACAATATAGCCAGTTACAGCAAGAGCGGCCTCTTCTTTCTTTTTTCCTAACCACTTTATAAAATTATAGGCAATACTTTCTCCTGCTCCAGAAGCCTCTAAAATAGCCCCCATCATAACGCCGAGACCGATGACAATCCCTATACCGCCTAATGTTCCACCAAATCCTTTGCTAACGGTCGCAATCGTGTCGTCAACACTTAACCCACCAATAATACCTGCGATACATGCCGCAATTAACATCGCAATTAACACATGTACTTTTGTACGTAATACAAGAAAAACAAGGACTGATACGGCTACTATTAGTCCAATTACTGAGGTTGGTAACATTAGACAATCTCCATATTGTTAACAGAAATAAATTGTTGTAATACATCCTTGAAATTACTGTCTGCTTTAAATCCAAGCTCCAGTTCTTTAGTACAATCAATTTTTTGTGGCCAACTACTCACAATACGATCAATACCCGCATCATGCTCATAAGTAATATAATTAGAAAGTTGTTTACCCATTAGAGTGTCCATTGTTTGAATCATCTCAGCTGGTGTAGCTTGAATACCAGGTAAATTAAGCGTTCTATAGGACAGATTATTTAACTGCTCATAAGGCATTAGCCCTGCATATTGAATATTGTCCACCACTCTAGACGGACTCGATATCCAAAGTTTTAGCGTAGGGTCTACAGGACAATTTGATTCTTGAGCATTCAAAGGCTCACGAATAATTCCGCTTACGAAAGAGCTAGCGGCAAGGTTTGGTTTCCCAGGGCGAATACAAATAGTCGGTAAACGTACGGATACAGCTTTAACAAAGCCTTTACGGGCATAGTCGTTAACCAATAACTCACCTATGGCTTTTTGCGTCCCGTAGGATGACTGAGGATGAAGTGCTGTTATTGGTGTAATCGTTTCCGGAAGATCACCACCAAAGACAGCTAAAGATGAAGCAAACGTAAAACGAATATTAGGGTTTACTTTACGGCAACGCTCAAGCAATAACTGTGTGGTCGTCAGGTTTACAGCTACGCCTAAATCAAAATCTTGCTCAGCATGGCTCGATACAATTGCCGCTAAATGAAAAATGTGTGTCGTTTCGGCAGTAATAACTTGGTCTATATTTTCTCGCTTTGTCATATCCATGACTAAAGAAACGACTCGGTCATCAATGCCCTCTAAGCGCGACTTTTGAATGTCGACAATAGTAATACTTTCAGCTTTGTTTTCTTTTAGTAGTGATTTGGCAAGTAGGGTTCCGAGAAAACCCGCCCCTCCAGTTATGATAATATTCATAGTCACGACCCTTTGTTTTTGTAATTGGTTTCAAGTTATTTATGGATAGAAATTAAAATTGTTATAGGTATGGTTTAACCCAACTAAGGCCCAGCTGCGTGCTATGCCTTGGGTTGTATTCACAACCGATCCAGCCTTGGTAACCAGAGTCATCCAAAACATTGAATAGGTGTGGGTAATTCAGTTCGCCTTCCGATGGTTCGTGCCTTTCAGGCACAGAAGCAATTTGAATATGGCCTGTGTATGGCGCCACATCGCGAATCAACGTACTCAGATCACCGTCCATAATTTGTGCGTGATAGAGATCGAGCTGCAATTTCACGTTTGGACGAGCCACTTGTTTGATGAGTTCCACCGCTTCACGTTGATGTGCAACAAAGTAGTTCGGTACATCGCGATTGTTGAGTGGCTCAATCATCAGCTCAACACCATGTTCGGCAAACTTATCCGCTGCATAACGAATGTTTGAGATAAAGGTTTCAATATGCTGATCACGAGTGAAGCGTGAATCAACAATGCCAGACATAGCGTGAACCTTTTTACAGTTCAGTGCCTTGGCGTACATCAACGCAGTCTCGACGCTCGTTTTAAATTCATCCTCACGCCCCGGAATAGCTGCAAAACCTCGTTCACCTGCATCCCAATCACCTGGAGGCATGTTGAATAACGCTTGCTCAAAACCAAACTGCTGTATCTTGCTTGCTAGTTCTTGCGCTTCGAATGCGTATGGAAAAAGGTATTCCACCGCTTTGAAGCCCGCTTGGTGTGCTTTTTCGAAACGATCTAGAAAAGGAACTTCTGTGAATAACATTGTCAGATTTGCCGCGAATTTAGCCATTACTTACCTCTCCCTTTTAGGTCTTGAATCTCAGTATCCGTTAAATAGCGGATGTTGCTTTCTTTAAGAATGAACGCTAGCTTCGCTGTCTCTTCTAGCTCTTCTGCGTTATCCACTGCATCTTCAAAGTCCGTACCCGTGATCACTGGACCATGGTTCGCCAGGAGGAAAGCTCGGTAGTCACTAGCCCGCTGCGCAAGTTCTTCAGCAATCTGAGGGTCGCCCGGGCGCAGGTACGGAATCACTGGCAGTTCGCCAATGCGCATTACAAAGTAAGGTGTGAAAGCTTTGATGGCATTCTCGCGGTCTAGACCTTCAAGACAAGAAAGCGCCGTCAAGTAAGTAGAATGCAGATGCACAATCGCATTACACTTTGAGTTATTTCGATAAATCGCCAGATGAAAAGCCACTTCTTTTGATGGCTTTTCACCAGAGATATGGTTGCCATCAATATCCACAACCGAAAGCTCTTCAGCAATCAAGCGGCCGAACGAGGAACCAGTTGGCGTTGCCAGAAAGTGTCCATTAGGCAGCTTTAGAGAAAGGTTGCCAGCGCCGCCAGTCGCATAGCCACGTTCAAACATAGAGCGAGCCATAGTGACCATTTGCTCTCGCAGTTGTTGTTCTGTCATCAATTCTTTATTCATCACAACCTCACCTATTCAAAAAACGACTGTGCTTTGGCAAAGAAGTGTTCATCGCCGAAGTTGCCCGATTTCAGAGCCAAAGAAAGCTCGCCTTCAAGTGACTTCACCCAAGGTACACCTGGTGCGATTTGAGGACCGATATGAAAACCTTTTACGGCTAGGCTTTGGGTTACAACCCCTGAGGTTTCCCCACCCGCAACGATGAAATTTTTCACACCGTGCTGCTGAAGTTTGATTGCAAGTTGGCTAAAGAATTGTTCAACCGCGTGACTTGAAGAATGCGCGCCAAACTCTTGTTGAATCGCTTTTAACGCCGCTGCATCTGCGGTTGCGTAAACCAGTGGTGCGAACTCGCTTTCGATGTTGGTCATGACCCAATCAAACACTTGATTTGAGTAATCTTCTTCCGTCAGACACGCCTTCACATCAATAGCAAAGTGTGGCGCTTTTTCTTTGTAAACAGCGACCTGTTGGTTGGTCATGACAGAACAAGATCCAGATAACACAACGGTTGGTGCCTTTTTAGGGTTCCCCTCTTGCTTCGCATCACTTTGATCTTCAAGGTTCTCTATCCAGTTCTTAGCAATACCCGCAGCCAAACCAGAACCACCAGTTACCAGTTTTAGAGACTTCGCCGCTTGGCCAAGTGTGACAAGATGCTCTGCATTGAATGCATCAACCACTGCATAGCGGTTGCCTTGTACTTTTAGCTCTTCAAAGCGCTCAATTACCGCTTTTGGACCTTGTTCAATTATTTGGAAGTTCACCAGGCCAGATTTGCCTTGAGATTGAGCATCCATCATACGAACTAGGCTTGAATCAGTCATTGGGGTCACAGGGTGATTACGCATACCTGAGTCGCTTAGCAAGTCTTGGAATACAAATAGATGGCCGTTGTAAACTGTGCGACCATTCACTGGTAATGATGGGCATACAATGGTGAACGCTTCACCTAGCTCTGCAAGCAGTGCATCCGTTACAGGACCAATGTTACCTTCTGCTGTGCTGTCAAACGTTGAGCAGTACTTGAAGTAAAACTGCTGACAGCCATTTGCTTGCAGCCACTTAAGCGCAGCTACTGAATCCTCGATTGCCTCATCTACAGGACAAGAGCGAGATTTAAGACTGATCACGACCGCATCTGCGTTTACATCAATCTCTTCTTTTGGAATACCGTTAAGCTGAACTGTGCGCATGCCGTTTTCTACAAGAAAACCTGCGATGTCTGTTGCGCCAGTAAAGTCGTCTGCGATAACGCCTAATAACATCATTTTTTCTCCGTTTTACGTGCGCTTACTTCTGTTTGTTTTCTACACCTGGAAGCTCAATACCATCAAAAATCTTGATAACGGCACTGTCGTCTTCCTGGCCAAAACCAGCATTGCTTGCACTCAAAAACATGTTTAGTGCTGTGCTTGATAGAGGAAGTGGAAATTTGAGATCTTTTGCTGTGTCCGATACGAGGTTTAGATCTTTCACAAAGATGTCGACCATAGATTTAGGGGAGTAGTCACCATCAACTACATGCTTCATGCGGTTCTCAAACATCCAAGAGTTACCCGCTGCATTCGTCACCACGTCGTACATCAGGTCAAGAGGAATGTTTGCACGTGCCGCTAATGCCATTGCTTCAGCGCCAGCTGCGATATGAACACCTGCTAGCAATTGGTGGATAATCTTCACAGTTGCGCCTAGGCCAATCGCTTCGCCGATGTTGTAGACTTTAGCTGCCGTTGCGTTGAGTACTGGTTCAAGTGCATCAAATGTGCTTTGCGCTCCCGACGCCATAATAGTCATCTCACCTAATTCTGCTTTTGCAGCACCACCAGATACCGGTGCATCAAGCATCACAAGATTGTGTTCTGCCAATTTCGCTTCAATTTGTTTTGCGTCTTCTGCTGAGATGGTTGCTGAAACCATTACTGGCGTATTCGGCTTAAGCGCTGTAGCAAGACCGGTTTTGAACAAGACCGTGTTAACTTGAGCTACGTTCACAACAAGAACTAGAACCGAATCAAGCTTATCTGCAAACTCAACTGCATTTGTAGAAACAGCTTTTGCACCGAATGAACCTAACTCTTCAAGCGCTTGAGAATTTAAATCGAAACCATAGACATCTAGGCCTGCACGCACACATGACTTTGCGGCGCCCATTCCCATAGAGCCTAAACCGATAACACCTACAGATTGAACTTCACTCATAAAAACAATGCCTTCTGGTCTATTAAACTTTGTTAATTCTTGTTTGGTTGATGTGATTATATGTGAAGATTAATACTA
This sequence comes from Vibrio sp. Vb1026, assembly GCF_033338745.1. Taxonomy (NCBI): domain Bacteria; kingdom Pseudomonadati; phylum Pseudomonadota; class Gammaproteobacteria; order Vibrionales; family Vibrionaceae; genus Vibrio; species Vibrio sp. Vb1026. The sequence continues at coordinate 583,335 of NZ_JAWOTH010000001.1, read as the reverse complement.
AGACCTCGCTTTGAATCACATTTTTTCACACAAATTAACAATGTCGTGATATATACCTCTTTATGGGCAGAGATATTCCGAGCAGTTAACACAAGCGAAGGCTGTTCTTACAACGTTGAGAACATAATTCACAGATATTCACAACAAATGAAAAGATTGGTAGGATACTGAAAAACAAGAATATAGAAGTGAAACTATGATCCCAGCAGAACGTCAAAGAACCATATTATCCCTGTTATCACATCAAGAAGTGTTAAGCATTTCAGATTTAACCGACCACCTTGGCGTATCACATATGACCATTCGTCGTGATATCGTGAAGCTTGAATCCTCAGGTAAAGTCGTTTCTGTTTCTGGTGGAGTGCAACTCGCTCAAGCTCTACATTCCGAACTTTCCCATGATGCGAAGGTCGAGCAACAAGCGGATGAAAAAATTCAAATTGGTAAGCTGGCGGCTACGTTAATTGGTCAAGACGCTACGATTTACTTGGATGCGGGAACAACCTCTCTAGAAATCGCCCATCAAATAGCAAATCGTAATGATCTTTTAGTGATCACCAATGACTTCTCTATTGCTGCTTTCCTTATGACGCACAGTGAATGTGAGCTTTACCACACTGGGGGAAAAATTGACCGCGAGAACCAATCCACCATTGGAGGAAAAGTCGCAGAGTTCTTGAATGGGCTAAATATTGATATCGCCTTTATTTCGACTTCATCTTGGAGCTTGAAAGGCTTATCAACACCTAATGAAAATAAAGTCCTCGTTAAAAAAGCAATCATCAAGGCGGCACAAACCAATTATCTGATCTCAGACTCAACTAAATACGGTCAGATAGCGAGCTTTCATGCATTAGACATCGAGCAATTGGACGGAATTATTACCGATCGAAACCTATCCGAAGTGGTCACTAAAGAATTAACGGATAAAGGATTACGTGTGTATAAAGAGTAACACTACCTAAACATCTGAGTTCGCGTAACTTTTATACTCGTTAATTTATAGGTGCTTCCAATATACATAGACCGTGCTGTGTACTTTCTGGCAGAAAACACATCCTCTTGTTTTCTAAATTACCAAATTACTGATTACATCTGGGATATGGAAGCTCACTTCACTTTATCGCTGCTCGTCACTTGTCATCAAAAATCAAATTCACCGCAATTGCCATCAAAACTAAGCCTGAAATTGGCAGCAAAACACCTAATGGTGAGCGCTCTATGTAAGGCAAGTTTTCCGCAATCAATAAGCCCCACTCAGGTTCTGGCGGCTTAACGCCAAGTCCGATAAAACTCAGAGACGTCAGGCTGAGCGTAATGTATGGCAAACGCAGAAACGCGTGACGAATCAATGGCGGCAGCACATAAGGCAACAAGTAGTAACGGAGTACTCGCCACTGACTGGTTCCCCAAATGGGCGCAAGATGCGTGTAAGGCTGCGCTTTGGCTTCCATCAACAAACTTGCACAGTGCGCCGCTAATGGTGCCCATGACACCATAACAATCGCAATCAAGGCACTGTTTGGGTTCATCCCCGTTAGACCAGCAATCAGCAGACCCGCCACAATGTATGGCACACCTTTGGTGATCTCAATTAAGCCTTGGCTATAACGAGTCACGAAGCCGAGCAACAAACCAATCACCAAACTTAGGAACGTTGCGATGATGCCCATTTTGATTGTCGACATCATACCGCCGCCAACGCGAGCAAGCAGATCTCGCCCGACCGCATCGGCACCAAACGGTGCTGCTAAGCTTGGCGATTCAAGGCGGGTAAATTGGATAGTGTAAGGATCGCGCATTAACGCCCATCCCGCACAACCAATCAGCAAGGCAAAGATTGTCGCACTGACAATACGTTTGGTGGTGCTTTGGGTAAAACGGAACGTGCTGTGACTGCTGATCAGCTTGCCACTTGTGACACTGTGCCCGAGTAACCAACGTTGCAATAAGATGCTCGCACTGCTGATCAACATCGAGAACACCAGCAACACCAACAAGCCACCTTGCAGCATCGGCAGATCTTGTGACTTCGCCGCGCCTAAAATTAGTCGTCCGATACCTGGAATGGAGAACACCTGTTCCACAGCAACCGCACCGCCGGTTAAACCAATCACCGTCATTGCGATTTGAGGAATCAAGTTACTAACGGCACGCCACAAGGCAAAGCGTAAGATTTGAAACTGACTGACGTTCGCCGATAGCCAAGTGATCACCCAAGGCTCATCTAGTACACGCTTGAGGCTGTCATTGAGCAAGCGCCCGAACAAGCCAGCAGCAGGCAATGCCATTGCCAAACTGGGTAGCCAGAGGTTTTGCACACCTTGCCAACCATAAGGCGGGAACCAGCCCAACCAGATGGAAAACACCATGATCAGCAACGAAGCAATCACGTATTCAGGCAATGAAACCAACACCGAACTGAGCGTGTCATGATGCTTATCTAAACGATTCTGTTGCCAACGACGCACAGTGTAAAGCACACTCGCCATGCACATTACAAATGCCATGCCTAGCGCTGTAAGCATCAGTAATAGCGACGTTTTTGCGGTTTGTTGAACGCTCTCCATGACGGATGCCCCGCTCACCCAAGAGACACCTAAGTCACCTTGCATGGCAAGCGTCAACCAATCCCACAGTCGCTCAGCAGCGCTGCGGTCAAGTTGAAGATCTTCTCGAATTGCTTGCAGAGCTTCCGCCGTCAGCAATTGTTGAGCACCCGCACGGGCACGCAGGATTGATTGGCTTGGGTCAATACCTGCAATATCCGGCATCAAACCCACCAGCACAACCACTACCCCGAGTGACAGGAAGCGCGACAAAAAACGCGTAAACCATTCAGGCATACAAGCGCTCCAACGAGAGCGCATGTTGGCAACAGACGACATCGAGTTAGTTCACCTCAGTAAACTGGTCGATCAGGCGACGCTCACGTGGGTCACGTTGTGCATTCTTCACGCGATCACTCTCACCTTGGATTACACGCTCGTGAAGCAGTGGAATCACAGCGTATTGCTCAAGGATTTTGCTTTCTGCTTCGATGATCGCTTGTTGGCGTTTCTCACCCAATGGTTGACGGTCAGCGTGTTTCAATGCTGCGTCCACTTCTTCAGAGCAGAACTGACCTAGGTTGTAAGAACCTTTACAGCTAAAGTCACTTTGCATGTACGCCACTGGGTCACCAGAATCCAACACTGTTGCACGTGACAACAAGAACGCATCGAACTTACCTGCTAGTGCATCGTTTTCGATTTGTGCGTATTCACGAACGTCTAGTTCAACCACAAAGCCAGCCGCTTCAAGTTGTTGCTTTAGCAGCACCGCTACTTCTGGCAACTCAGCACGGTCGGTAAATGTACCGATGGTGATCTTCTCACCGTTCGCGTGGCGCATTTCCATGGTTTCCATACGAGGGTTCGCGTCACGAATTGGTTGAGCCCATGCCAATGCTGGACCTAACAGACCTTTCGCTGAATCGGCGTGGTTCTCGTAAACCGTTTTGATGATTTGCTCACGGTTAACCGCTTGAGCCGCTGCTTTACGCAAACCGAACTGGCTAAACACATCTGATTTGTTGTTTAGGTAAAGCGTATTGGTACGTGGCATTGCAACTTCGTGCAGCTGTGAAGATTCCATCATCGCGATTTGCGAAACAGGAACCGCTTCAACGACATCCGCCTCACCGGTACGCAGCGCTGCAGCACGAGCAAAACCGTTTGGTACGTATTCAGCAAAGATACTGTCTACTTTTGCTTTTTCGCCCCAGTAACCGTCAAAACGCTTCAATTTAGCGCTGGTTGTACCGTTGATTTCTGTCAGAACGAATGGACCGGTACCCGCATTAATTGGCACAACGCGACCGTTTTCTTGATATGCAGCACCAGAAAGAATCGCTAGCTGTGGGCTAGATAGACGGCTTGGCAACAATGGATCGTTAAAGGTCGTTTTGATTTCAACAGTGAAGTCGTCCAGTGCGCTAACTTGCGATTCGATACCATCCAAAATGCGTGGTTTTGGTGCAGCATCTAATGCTTTTTGTAGAGAGTTCACAACCGCATTGGCATCAAGGTCAGAACCATCGTGGAATTTCACGCCTTTACGTACCGTAAACTGCCACGTCATCGGGTCAACTTGTTCCCACTCTGTTGCCAGCATAGGTTCTGCTACCGACTGATCGTTTAGGTTCACTAGCGTTTCTGCTGTGCTCCAACGTGACAGTTTGAACGCGTCATCTGAAAGTGGTGACAAACCTGTGCGTGGTGGTTGCATCATCGCAACGCGAATTTCCGCTGCTTGCGGTGCAGCTGCTTTTTCCGCTTCTGGCTTGCTTTCGCCAGAGTCAAAACAACCCGTCAGCAGTGCGCTTAAAGCCAGCGACAAAGCTAACTTGGGAGTACTAAGGTGCATAAGAAACCTCTCCAATGGTTTTTGTGAATTCATTACTTTTGTGTTGAGCGCTCATCAAGGCTCTCGTGATCAAGTGTGATGGGTTATTTGTCACGTTCTGTGCTGTGCCGTGCTCGACAACACGTCCTTTGTCTAACACTAGGATTTCATCGCATAGGGTTTGTGCCGCATCGAGGTCATGCGTCACCAAAATCAGGCGCATCTGACGACTCTTTTGAATGCCTGCCAACAGGTCAAGAACCTGTTTACGACTGACGGGGTCTAGGCTGCTGGTTGGCTCATCGGCAACCAACACACAAGGCTCGACAATCAAAGCTCTAGCGATAGCCACACGTTGGGCTTGCCCAACTGATAATTGCTGCGGGTTACGATCTAACAATGTGAGATCCAAACCGACATCCGCCAAAACCTTTTCCACCTTCTCGTTAAGCTCTTGCGTTAAACCAATATTGCTTAGCGGCTCCAGTAAGATCTGGCGAACGGTGTAGTACGGATTCAAGCTCGATTGCGGCTCTTGTGGGATCAGCTGAATGTGCTGACACAACTCTTGTCGCTGCTTAGCCGAGCTACGCGATAACGGATAACCACACACATACACTTCACCAGATGTGGGTTTACGAAGACCAAACAGAAGCTCAATCAAAGTCGATTTACCCGCACCAGAAGGACCAACAATCGCAATGTTCTTTGTGTCGATGGCAAGATCCAATTGTTCGAGCGCTTTGAACGGTTTGCCCCCTAACCAACTTGGTTTGGAGTAATAGTGAACACTGGCTTGCTCAAAGCGAACTTCCGCCGATTTAGGCTGTGTGTGCCCGCTCAAGTTGTGCTTAGTCAAAATAGGCTCCAGAGATGAGGTTAAGGCAGCAGTTGCGCAAGTTGTTGGCAGAAAGGATGCGAACTTTGCTGAATGGCTTGCCACGGTGCGCCATAAGCCACCATGGTGTTGTCCGCAATCACCAAGACTTTGTCACACGCCAAAGCCGCAGACAGATCGTGCGTGATCAACAAACTACTGATGCTGCGTTGCTGAACACTGCAGCGGAACAACTCAAGGATCTCCGCTTCGGTGATTGGATCGAGCGCACTGGTGGGCTCATCAGCGATGATCAAGTTGGCACTACCAAGCAATGCAATGGCAATACAAATACGCTGACGTTGACCACCAGATAGCTGACTTGGATGCTGCGCTAATGCTGCTTTTGGATCCGCAAATCCGAGTTGAGACAACAAGGTCGTCACCGTTTCTCGGTTTGCTGAAGACAAGCGTGTTTTGTTGCCCGTCAATGCCAAACACAGTTGTTGTTCGACAGACGCCAATGGATTCAGCGCTTTAAGTGCATCTTGGAAAATGACCGCGGGACGCTGTGATTGACTCCGTTGCAGCATGGCAGTTTGTGCGACTTCACTGCTGTTAAGCTGGATACTTCCGTCTACCCAAATATCAGACGGCAAAAAACCTGCGACCGCTTTCGACAACATGGATTTACCAATGCCGGAAGGTCCCATAATGGCAAGAGCTTCACCTTGAAACAGCTCAAAAGAAATGTCTTTGAAGAGTGTGCGTTCTGAGTCTGTAAGGCTGAGATTATTAACGGAGAGTACTGGTTGAGAAATCACGGCATCAAACTAAATGTAATAATATAACATCACAAATAATATCATGCGGGTTAAAGCAAGGAAACCAGTCGGAGGGGTTATTTCATCACCTTTTTCAGATTTATCAACAAGGGCAGATGGCTCCACCCTTGTTATAAGAACATCTAAATTAGGTCGTTTGTGACAGTGTGAATTACTGACACTTTTGTTTGACTTGTTCGAGGTATGGGAACAAGAAGACAAAGCGCCCAACGTAGAACAGAGTGAATGCCAGCCATAAACCGTGGTTGCCCCAATATTGCACCGCAATAAATTGAGTCACTAAGAACAACACCATGGTTAGAAAGGTAGAGTTACGCACTGGTCGCGTCGTCCCTGTACCGGTAAAGATGCCGTAAAACGTAAGACCAAAACCAGCAACCAACGGGAATGCCAATAACCAAGGGCTCATGTCTAGATACAGTTCAACAAGGTTTGGCAAGGTGGTAAACAACATCACCACTTGGTGTTTGAACAGCACTAACAGCAAGGTCAAGACAACAACAAACGCCGCGGTCCATTGCGTGTTTAGCTTAATCACGTTATCAAGCAATGTCGGATTCTTCTGCCCTACCGCTTTACCGGCAAAGACGCTCGACGCATTCGCCACACCGTCGAACATGTAGCTGACGATAAAGGTCACTTGCATCAAGATTGCGTTCGCAGCAAGCACATCAGAACCAAGCTGAGAGCCTACACGCGCCATCATGTTGAAGAACACCAATAGACACACAGTACGAAGCAGCAGATCCATATTGGAAGACGCAATGACTTTGAGATCTTTACGCGTCATTTTTGCGGTCTGAATGTGATCAAACAGCGGGAAGCGACAGATTTTCAACACCAGCACCGCACCAATAACAAACGTCGAGATTTGCGCGATAAGTGTCGCCACCGAAACACCAGCAATGCCCATATCAAAGTACAACACAAAGACGATATCCAGCACGATGTTCAGAACGTTACCAAACACTTGCGTGAACAAGGTTGCTTTAGCTTTCGCTTGCCCCATCAACCAACCAATCACGGTGTAGTTCAGCAGTACAAACGGCGCACCAAAGATCATGATATCGAAGTAAGTCTTAGCGTTTTCTGCCACGACTGCATCAGGGGAGATAATCAGCTCTGCCCCCATCCAAATCACGGACTGCAACGCAATGAAAATCAAGCCAAGGCAGAGCGAAAGCACGAAAGGACGGAATAAGCTGCTCGCTTGATCTTCCGGGCTATTTTTACCTAATGCGATTGCACTTTGCCCAGTAGTACTGACGCGGAAAAAGCCAAACAGCCAATACAAGGTATTCATGATGACGGTGCCTATCGCTACACCACCAATCATCTCAGCCACACCGAGTTTACCGATCACCGCGGTGTCCACCGCCCCCAATAATGGTTGGGTAACAATAGAAACGATGAAAGGAAATGCGATTTTAAAATAGTCTTTATGAGTCAGGGACATCTTAAATTATGAACAGGATTAATTTTTATAAGGTCGCTATCATATGCGAATGGCGCCCGAACATGAACCAAAGTTCGCCAGCAAGGAATAGCATTGATAATTGATACAACCAGCAAACGTATTCTCATACCAAAGCTTGAAATAGGATAACGACTTATGAGAAAAGCCAAGTTAACTGCATATAAATGAGTTTCTAGTTTGGAAAGATTAGCGTTTGGTTGAGCATGGCAGATCAGAATGTATCTGCCATGTCATGACGGTAGTGATTGGTGAAAAGAGACCGTACAGATGATATTCAATGCTTGTGGGTTTCATCTGACAATGTTTAGGTAGATACCAAGCCTTATGTTCTGTAAAGCACCTTTACAACATGCCAACCGAACTTGGTTTTAACTAAATGCGGCGTTAACACTTCGCCAGAAAAGCACACTTTGTCGAATTGAGGTACCATTTGACCACGGCGGAATTCACCAAGGTCACCACCGCGTTTGCCTGACGGGCAAGTTGAATACTTCTTCGCTAATGTCTGAAACTTTGCGCCTTTTTTCAGTTGCTTGATTATGTCTTCCGCTTGCTCTTTTTGCTTCACAAGAATATGTAATGCGGCTGCTGTATTTGCCATTGATCTATCTCTCACTATTCTGGTCGCGCAAGTGTACCCAATCCTTTTTAACAGACCAAACATTTCTTAATAATAGCTCAGCGGTAAAGGCCCCAATACACGAGGAATATAAAATCGTCTACATAATGAGTTTAAAATACAAACAAGTTTTGCTCAGTTAATCACTATGTCTCTAAAAGATTGTCTAAAAAGCTCACATTTGTCTCTCCGATGGTTGAAGCCTTCGTCTGATAAGATTAGATTAGACACAATTCGGTGGTGTTTATAAGGTTATTTTCATGGCAAAAGTCATTAGCAAAGCGAATCAATCTCAGGGCATGTTGATGTTTAAGCTCACCCTGCAACAGAGTTTCGCTATCGGTACGCTAAAAGTCCGTGAAATCGTCCCGTACATGCCAACGACAAAGATCCCTTACTCGCATCATCACGTCATTGGAACCGTTACGATACGTAACTTAACAGTACCAGTGATCGATATGTCAGCGGCTGTTGGCTTTCGTCCTATAAGTGAAGAAGAATATAAAAGCTGCTACTTGATCGTGACAGATTGCTTGCGAACCGTGGTTGCTTTTATGGTTCGTAGTATAGAGAAGATCATTGAGTGCGATTGGAAAGCTATTGAAACGCCACCTCCGAGCGCTGGAAAAAATATTTTCGTGACTGGAATTACTCGCTACGAGGACAAAACTGTTCAAATGCTGGATGTGGAACTGCTACTTTCCAAAATTTATCCGCAGTACGAGAATTCAAAGATCCCAATGCTGACAGATATTGAGCGAGAACGCCTAAAAGCACTCAGTATTCTATTGGTGGATGACTCTTCCATCGCTCGTAAACAGCTGTGTGACGCACTCGATAGCATCAATATTGGGTATCAAATCTGTAAAAATGGTTTAGATGCATTGGAACTGATGAAAAGTGACGCTGCGGCTCATCGCCCAATTGATATTCTGGTCAGCGATATTGAAATGCCCGGATTAGACGGTTATGAATTAGCATTTGAAGTTCAGAATAATTCCTCTCTGAACCATTCATACCGCATTTTACATACATCGTTATCGAGCGAAATCTGTGTAGACAGAGCTCACCAAGTTGGCGCGCATGAGGCACTTGAGAAATTCAATGCAGGAGAACTAATCGAAGCGATGCTTCGCGGAGCAAAAGAGCTAGAAGCCAAAGCTATGACTTCTTAACTCTTATTGGACGAGTTGATTTGAGAATATAATGCAGTACTTGTCCTATCCCTGATGCTCACATCCGCTAATTTCTCAGCTCACTTCTTTGGCATCGCGTAACTACGAGAAACGAATTCCGTCTCTTTGACTTGGTGAGCATGATTAATATAAGAAGCTAGGCTGTAAAGTACATTCGCTAATAAGTTCGCGTAACGAAACAAAATAGGTGCGGGCTGCTTCTTACCTGTATGTTCAACGGCAACTAATGCTCGTACCGTTTTTTTAGCTTGGCAACGGCACAAATGCAATTGACTGGCTGCCGGGAGCCCTCCGGGTAGAACAAAGCCTTTGAAGCCGCCATCAATACGTTGCTTGAGCAAAGCATAATCAGCCTTTAACTCTTCAACTTCCGTCTCTGTAATCGCTAATTTTCCGCGAACCGAACCATTTAGATGATAAACATTAGGCTGCATTCTTGTCAGTATATCGCGGCTAAACTCGTCCAACTCCATAGCGAGAACAAGGCCAATACGACTACAAAGTTCATCTGCTGTAATTTCAAAGTCACAAACCGGACTGTCCTCGTAAATAAACGGATAGCAAATCTCGCTCAATTCCTTTCTTACAGGTTTCATGCTTTTGTTCCAATATAAAAAAGGGAGTCAGTATAACCTAACTCCCTTTAAACGTTCATTATGCCAAATGATCGACATTCATATGATCGGTTTACAATCAGGCACTTTCGACTTTCTTGTGACCTTCTTGAAGGTGAACAAAATCTACTAAATCATCACCAGACACTTGATACGCCTGACCAAAACCTTTAACAAATAGCCCCGATTCTGGCTTTAAGTTAAACAAAACGAAATCCTCTAGCTGGCTTAGACCATCAATAATCTCACCAAAACGCTCTTTCATTTGTTCAACAACTTGTTGCCACATCTCTGTGTCTCGCTCAACTACATTTGCTACCGCATCAAAAGTTAAGCGCTTACGAGCAAACAGCTGCTTTGAAGACTCTTCATCTTCGATCATCATCAATGAAACATTTGGATTTTCTAAAAGGTTACGGGCATGACGAGCGATTTTAGAAATGAGAACGAAATAACCTTCCTGGTTTTGGACATAAGGCGCGTAGCTTACATTCGGGCGACCTTCTGCATCGACAGTTGCAAGCTGAAGTGTACGACGCTCCTGACGGAACTCTTTGATCTCTGGCCCTAAACGACCTTGCAAACGCTCTTGTTTAACTTGTTGATCCATATTGATACCTGACTTTACTAATTAGTATTCGAGTTAAGCCTCGATTATGTTTGTGATTACTTTTTTAATTCGGCTTGTAGGGCGCGAAATGCGGTGACTTGCTCTTCAATCAACTCGCGCTTTTCGTTACGGCCTAAATAAATCTTGAAAATATTGCTTCCGCACTCTGAGAAAAAACCAAAATAGTGACTCTCTCTACCCATAAACGGTTTACTGACTAATGCGACATTTTTAACGTTATCTAATTTAAGGTGGCCGTGCAGTTCACCTTCTCTACCCATTAAATTGTAATAGCCACGCGCCACTTTTCCTTTTGGAAACGGCGCTTTAACTTCAAAGATAGAACCAAAAGAGTGGACGATGGTCGTCACCGGGCCAAAACCAACCAAACTTTCTAAGATGCTTTGCGCTTGCTCTCCTGGTGCAATAGCCACCATTTCCTGAGGTAGAGCCGCAACAACCTCAAACTCGGAAATGCCAAGACGCTCTGCCATCGCAGCTGGCAATAATTGTGCTTCTTGCTCTAGTAATACTTCAACTTGTTGCTTGATTGATTCCATTGTGTCTTCCGTTTTTGTTCAATTTGTTTTCATTAATTATTGGATGCTTTCGGTACGGTTTCGTGCATCTCTGACGTGAGTACCTGAATACAACTTTGAGCCAGTGACACTGCCCAGAAGCTGCCTGCAAGAGTAAGGATTGCGCTACGTTCATGTAGTTGTACTAAGCCTTTCGCTTGCCACACTTTAAATAGAGGCAATAAAAACCCGAACGCGTCCTCTCCCATAAATGATGGAAGTTGATTTGCTTGAACAATGCCACGGTCAAACGCAGATTTGAGTGCAGAAAAAAGTGGTTCTAGAGGGCTTTGCTTCATCATCATCGCGATGGTGCTTTGACCTTCTTTGACCGCTTTAATATAGGTCTCTAGTGTGCGGTGTTGCATCATCCCGTAGCCACCGATATTACCTCCAGCACCACAGCCAATTGGCAATACCTCTGCATAAGTCTTGGCTAAACTATTGTATAAACTACGCTCGCGGTTATCGATTGCCCAATGGTTCACACTCAGTTGCTTCATATGGTGTTTGGCCATAAAGTTCACACCGAGCTCATACATTCCCGCTTTTTCTGGTGTGGTCGCAGGTGGCGGGATTTTTCCCTTTTCTACGAGGTTGAGCATGGGAGCTGACCCGCCAACCACTAACTGATACAAATCCAGTCCGTGTGCGCCAGTCGAGAGGAAATCATTTAAATCTTGCTCTAACACTTCTTTGGTTTGATAAGGTAAGCCATAGAGTAAATCGATAATGACCGGAATTTTGTCTTCTTTGGCGATCTCGCTCACTCGTTTGAGGACATCTTCCCTATCATCTAAACGTTTTGCGCTGCGGCGCACTTGTGTATTAAAACTTTGCACACCAAAAGAGAAACGATTAAACCCACCGTCTAAAGCGCCTTGATACAACTCATCAGAAAAACGATTGATGCGACCTTCTAAGGTGATTTCGCAGTCTGCGGCCAAAGGAAAGTGGTCTCGGATAGCCTGGCCTAACACACGAACCTGTATTGGAGATAAATCCGTTGGCGTTCCGCCCCCGATATATACGGCGTGAAAAATACCATTTTGTGTCCAAGGTAATGCCGCTTTCTCTCTAAGCTCCTGCATTAATGCTTCAAAGTACTCATCAACCAGTGTGCGACTTGCAGCATTTTGAAAGAAGTTACAAAAAGTGCAACGAACGCGACAAAACGGAACATGAATATAAAGACAGCGCTTATTGGTCGCTTTAATTGAGTTAGCCGTAATACTCGAAAAAATCGCCTGTTGTTGAGACGAGGGCACAGGTACGCTCGCTCCCCCGGCATGTGCAGAATGCTTCTTAACAAAAGCAAATCGCAATGGATCAGGACTATCACTGCCCAACACTGATTCATCAAGCTTATCGATATCGACGCTCATATATACTCGCTTAACTCCCATCATGTAAGGGATGGAAGCTGATCTTAAAAATTCTGCAAGAATCATAATTTGAGCGTAATGATAATGCAATTGATAATTGATCTTATTTCCATTGTAAGTAATAATCTTCCCAAGTTTTCATAGTTTCCCGAGATATTCCGTGAACGTACAAAGATATGTCATTGCAGGAGGTGCTTCCCTTGTCATCCATGCCGCACTTCTTTTTGTTTCTCAAGAGACAAAGGTGTTCGCGATGCCGGCTGGAAACCCAGCAAGTTCGGTAAGTCTAAATCTTGTGTCTGCTCCTCCCGCTGTCGAAAAATCTACACCAGAAAATGTAGCGCCATCAAAAGAGCAGCAGCCTCAAGACCAACCTGAACCAGAAAAGAAAATTGTAAAAAAACAGGTCGTCAAGAAAGACGCTGTTAAGAAGAAGGTAGTAGAGAAAAAACCTGAACCGGTTAAACAATCTAAACCTAAAGCGGTCGAGCCCACCAAAACCGTAACAAAGCAAAAGGTTCAGCCCGAAGCGAAACCAAAGAAAAAAACGGAACCAGTGAAGAAAGAGACGGTAGCTCAACAATCCGCACCTGCGAGCCAATCCAAAGGGGCAACGTCTCAGCCTGTCTTGGTCGACAAACCAACGTTTGTGAGTCAACCAACACAACCCCGTTACCCAAGATCTGCACAAAGACGCGGTATTGAGGGTGTAGCCTTGTATGAGATATGGCTAGATGAGAATGGTAACCAGATTAAACAGGTTTTGATTGAGTCTTCCGGCACAGAGTCGCTAGATGCCTCAGCACTTCGTGCGATCAAACAGTGGCAATTTACACCACATATTTCAGGTGGGCTAAAAGTCGCTCACCGAGTACAAGTACCTGTTCGTTTTAAGTTGGATGGATAATGGAACAACTACAAGAATTACAAACTCAATTTGGGCTGATGACATGGCCTTTGATCATTTGCTCAGCTCTAACGGTGATGATCATCGCCGAGCGATTATTCCATGTGTTAATTAGCCTTGGTGTAGGAAAGCGAGCCATTCGCCAAAAGCTCACAGGATTAGACCCAACAAATGGGAGCGAGCTTGAAGCACTTGCTGAAGAGTTGTCGAATAAGCGGCCGCTTCTGTACCGTGGTGTTGCGATGTTGCTTGCTCATCATTCTTTCTCGAAATCTTTAAGAGAGGATGCCGCAGGTATTTGGCTGCAAGAAAAACGCCATCAGCTGCATTCCGGCCTTCGTTTGCTGACGCTGATTGGCGTCATCAGCCCTTTAATTGGCTTGCTTGGTACGGTACTTGGCTTAATTGACATGTTTAAAGGCATCGCGGTTTCAACGGGGAATATCACTCCGAATGATTTGGCTGACGGCCTAGGTCTTGCTATGCGCACCACTGCCGCGGGTCTCATTATCGCACTTCCTGCCATTTCAGGAGCGCAGATCATTGGTTTGTGGGCGGATCGTGTAATCGCCAAGCTTGAGCACACTTTAAACTACGTCAACTTATGGCTTGAAGGTATCTCGTTACAGCATGTCTCGCCAGACCACTCAAAAGTAACACTGCGCTCTTCTGAGAAGATTGAGGCTGCAACTCAATGATTAAAACACCACAAGAAAATAGTCGTAACGGTTTAACCCCCGATTTAACACCGCTGTTAGACATTATTTTTATCGTCATGGTTTTCCTGATGTTAACCGCAGCGGTCAAACTCGATTCATTAGACGTCAATTTACCGAGCACAGAATCTCAGGCTGTTGCAGATGTCGATAAGCAATCCATCACGGTAAATATTCTTAAAGACGAGCCTTACTGGGCTATTAACGGCAAGACATATATCGATTGGGACAACTTTACCCTCGCGCTGTTAGAAGAGAGTAAGTCAAGCGATAAACCGATTGTAATTGGAGCAGAAAAAACCGCGAATATTCAGTCGCTAGTACAACTTCTCGGCTTTTTACAAGAAAACGGAATTCAAGCAACTCAGTTACTCACTGAAGAGCCATCATAAAAATAAGTAAGATAGAGATCCTTTCAAAATGAAGAACACACGCATCACTATTCATGCTGTTGTCACGGCAGCTATTTCCCTACTTGCGAGTAGTCAACTTTTTGCCAATGAAACGCCATCCTCAGAGCGCATTGTTAGCGCAGGCAGCGCCGTCACTGAACTCTTGCTTGAACTCGACGCTAAAGATAGCTTGGTTGCTATCGACGTCACCAGTCAATTACCAAAAGAAATGGAACTGCCTAAAGTGGGCTACCATCGTCGTCTTTCAGCGGAGGGGTTGCTCGCCTTACGTCCGACAAAAGTCATTGGTTCTGATGAGATGGGGCCGAAAACAACATTGAACCAATTGAAATCGGCTGGCGTAGATGTAGAAATCGTTAATACTGATGCAAATGTCGAGGGCCTTTATCAACGTATTGATCAAATTGCGAACCTTATGGATCGCAAAGCTCAAGCTGAAAGCTTAAAGCAAGATGTCCAGGCGCAAGTACAAGCACTCAATGCAAACCAACCTGATCAAGCGAAGAAAAAGAAAGTGCTCTTTCTGCTGATCCATGAAGGGCGACCTGCAAATGTTGCGGGCTCACAAACAACACCCGATGCAATTATTCAACTCGCCGGCGGACAAAACCCAGCCGCTACACAACTCTCGTCTTACAAGCCTCTATCCACAGAAGCGATGGTAGAGATGCAGCCTGACGTGATTCTTGTTAGTGGTCGCAGCTATGAAACGTTGGGTGGTGCCGATGCAATTTTAAAAGCAATGCCGCTTCTTGCTGCAACACCCGCTGGAAAGAACAAAGACATCATAACGATTGATGGCCATGCTCTGGTAGGTGGTTTGGGCCTTAAAAGCCTTGCAGAAGCTAAACGCTTGAATGCACTGCTTTACCCATAGAGACATGACATGTTGTTAAGACGCATCCCCCTTTCAACGACGTTATCAGTGCTTAGTGGATTTTTAGCATTTATTGCTATCGCCTCTATTACCGTTGGCCCAATGAACATTAGCTTTGCTGACAGTTTGCGTAGCCTAACGGGAGGCAGTTCTGATCTCGCTCCTCACATTCAGTTGGTCATTAACGAAATCCGATTGCCTCGCACCATTTTGTGTATGTTCATCGGCGCCATTTTGGCAATTTGTGGTGTGGTTATGCAGGGCTTGTTCCGTAACCCATTAGCCGAGCCTGGTATCATTGGTGTGTCTGCTGGCGCTGCTCTTGGTGGTGCATTCGCTATTGTTGTATTTGCTGAATTTAGCCAAAACTATCCGCAACTAATGAACTTAGCGGCTCTGCCTCTTTTTGCTTTCCTTGGCGGTGCACTAACGACTATTCTCGTTTATAAACTCGGCACAAGTAAGTTTGGTACCTCAGTTACAATTATGTTGTTAGCCGGCGTTGCCATCAGCGCGCTCTCGGGTGCTGCGATTGGCTACATGAACTTTATCGCAGATGATCAGATGCTGCGAGACTTGACGCTTTGGTCGATGGGCTCATTAGCTGGTGCAAATTGGTCAGGGATTGCTCTATCTGCTGTAACACTCATCATCCTATTGCTCTGGTTTCAGAAGAAGTCGATGGCGCTGAATGCTCTGTTGTTAGGGGAATCAGAAGCAAGACACTTAGGAGTTCCGGTTCAAAAACTCAAACGTCAGCTTATTTTACTTTCTGCACTGGGTGTTGGTATTACGGTGAGCATCAGTGGTGCAATTGGCTTTATTGGGCTCGTGATTCCACACTTAGGGCGCATGCTCGCTGGGCCTGACCATCGAACGCTATTACCAATATCTGCCTTAATGGGAGCACTGCTTCTTACTGCCGCAGATATGTTTGCTCGTGTTGCCGTGGCACCAGCTGAATTACCAGTTGGAATCGTGACCGCATTGATTGGCGCGCCCTTTTTCATCTACTTATTGTTCCAGCAAAAAGGGAAGATTTTGTAATGAACCAGATCGTTTTATCGGGGAAAAACATTTCGATGACGTATGGCAACCGTGTGGTGCTCGATGACATCAACATTGATATCCGAGCTGGTGAAGTGACCGCCCTACTCGGCCCCAATGGCGCAGGTAAAAGTACTTTGCTCAAGCTTCTATGCGGTGAGATCTCTTCGAATCATCACATCACCTACTTCGGTAAACAAAAGCATGATTGGGAGCCTGAAAAAAGCGCCAAACATATTGCAATGCTCCCGCAGCACAGCACCTTAACCTTCCCATTTCTAGCCAGAGAAGTAGTAGAGCTGGGGGCAATACCGCTATCACTATCCAATAAAGAAACCACTAAACTGGCTTTACATTACATGGAACAAACCGACGTATTGCATTTAGCAGAAAGCCTGTACCCGTCTTTATCTGGTGGAGAAAAGCAACGACTGCATCTAGCACGAGTGATGACACAACTACATCAATCTGGCGAAAAACGAATCTTAATGCTTGATGAACCTACCTCAGCGTTGGATCTCGCCCATCAACACAACACGTTAAAAATTGCTCGTGAAACGGCAAAAGCACAGAACGCTGCGGTGGTTGTGGTGTTACATGACTTGAATCTAGCCTCTCAGTACGCAGACCGCCTTGTACTCTTGCATAACGGGAAACTAGTTTGTGATGACACGCCATGGAATGCACTAACGTCAGAGCGCATTGAGCAAGTTTATGGCTATCGCTCTATTGTGACAAAACATCCGACGCTAGACTTCCCTCAAGTGCATGCCGCAGCATAAAGCGTATCTCCTCTAAGCCGTCTCGAAAACACTTTGATACGACAAAGGCCCGCAATATGAGAGTTGCGGGCCTTTGCTTTTATATTGGCAGAATTTGTTGCTTTAAAGGCTATTACTTGCTCATTTGGATCAATGAACGACCAATCAACCACTCAAGCTCTTTGTCACCACCCGCACCAAACTGGCTTTCAACCATTTTGTATAAGCGGTCAATACCATTAGCAGCAAATTCTTGCGCATTTTCAGCGGTGACAATGTGATGGAATAGCAGTCGTAAAATCGCGAGGAACTCAGCATCTTCCAGCGCTTTAATCCAACTTTGTGAAAATGCATTTAATCCTTTATCAAACTCTAAGTGTTCAATAAACATTTTAAAGATACGGCCATCCAGTGCGGCGGTGAAGTCCGTTTTCTTAGGGAAGTGATGGCTAATACCGGTACGCGATATACCTGTCTGCTGGCTTAGCGTCGTGTACGACATTTTGTCGTAACCTAATCTGAGTAGCTGATCAATAACGGCATCCATGATCTTTTGGATAGTGATTTCGGTATCTTCTTTACTACGCTTTGGCATATTTTAAGCTCTTCTCTTTGTAAATCCATCTAACTCACTATTAAATGAGGCCAGAATGAAATCATTCTTAGCATTATACCCGGCTCGCCGATGCGGTTCGATTAGCGAAAACCTAGAAATCAGGTTGCTAAGCGCTGCACTTGAAAGCGCTTTGGGTATATGTATTGCGACTATTTAATATCATGTCGAGTTCCAAACCATAACGTCTTTACACTGCGTAATGTGTAATTTTCAGTTATGTTTTTGTCAATACATGCTACTCAAAATAAGGCGAAAAGTTAGTCTCATCAAAACCTTGCGCCAATTATTCATCGAAACTATTCAAAGACCAAGAATGATAATTATTAAAAATAATCAATCAAGAAATAGTCTTATAAATTAACCATTAGTTCAACTGGACTGAGCAAAATCTCGTCACTATGTTCGTTAATTGATTTTAAATGTTGATATATATCACATTAACGTTCTTGATGATTTAGTAATCCAATCTTTAACCCTTACTTAACAAGTGCCTATTCTGTTCCTTTTTTACGCAAAAGTCGTCATTTTTGTAGATACAGATCAAATACCTGATAGAATACCCTTAGTATTTACAAGAGGATTCGTTATGAGTGTCGAATTAGAAAAAAACCAAGTATGTGAGGCCTGCGGCTGTGCTGGCGAGATAGGCTTTATCATCAAAGAAGGTGACGAAGTTGCCGACGTAACGGTTTTCGCACAGACAAAAACAGAGCTAGAGTCTGAACTACAAAAATACATCGAGCTCGCTAAATCAGTATGTGCTGATGTTGAATACAATGTTTCAGAAATAACCGAAGAATCGAACCAAGCGACAGCTCGATTCAAATTTGAAGTAAGTGCTGAAAAACTTATCTTTGAATTAAAAACTCGCTCACTCGCGCGTTAATGAAAAAAGCGAGCATGATGCTCGCTTTTTATTTTTCCAATCTCTTAATCTTAAACCGCTCTAAATGAAACAGACAACTTCGGCGCGTTTATTTATCTTTTTTGAACACGACCCACTTTAACGAGCCATTGGTTTCAAAATCGTTCTCAGCGGTACACATCAGTAATACGCCTTCAACATTAATCACGGCCCCTGTGGTGTAGGCTTTATCATCGTAGTAACAGATACGCTGACCTACCTTACCGTCAGCAACTATTAGCGCTTTGTTTTCTGGTGTACTGTATGATTTAGCAAAAACGGAACCCGACAGCAGTACTGCAAAAACACCAGCGGTAAAAATAGATACACTTTTTAACTTCATGAAAATCTCCCTCAAACCTCAATAATACTAACAAGGACCCTTGTGAAGTTCTTGGAAGAATCTCATATTATTCAAATATCTACTGATATTTTTCTCACCTCTACACTTGGGTCTGCTTCACATTCAATCATTTAATTTATCTCATTTTAGTAAGCTTGAAGTTACTTAGCGCAGTAAAGAAGCGCACACTTTTAGCGTGCATCTCTAATTTGAATATTTAAGTTATGAATCAAAAACTGTAAGCAAAAAATGCATAATAGGTTTATTTAAGTATAAGATAAGTACCTGTTGATCTCGGTATTTAACTAAATCTTTGACTATGCGTTTTGTTTCCCTATGCCTTACTTCAATCCTGCTCTGCTCGTCTCCTTTGGCATATGAGCTAGATTACTATTCTAAGTTTGGTCACATCGATAATTACGGCAATCTTGATCTTAGAAACAAGCCTTACACCCAACTACCCTCTGGCCTAGTGGTAAAGGGCAACTTAAACATCTCACAAACCCCTATCAAAGCCTTGCCTAAAGGGCTTGATGTTGAAGGCAGTCTGGAAGCAACTAACAGCGCACTCAAATTTATTCGCTCAGGAACAAAGATAAAAGGCTATGCAAACCTACTAGGTAGTAAGATCGAAAACTGGCCTAAAGGTATCAAACTAGGCGGTTACCTAAATCTGACGGATACACCGTTAAAATCGCTTCCAGCTAAACTTCGAGTAAAAGGTGATCTAAGTGTTATTCGCACTCCCATTTCTGATCTTCCTGAAGGATTGGTGGTTGATGGTAATCTCTATATTGGAGGATCAGCGCTGAAAGTATTTCCAGACACAATGACGGTGAAAGGGAATATCTATTTAGGTGGTAACAGGATCACAAAATGGCCCAGCAATTTAACCCTTGTTGGCGCCGTCGCACCTTAAAGAGCAGATAAACAAAAGCCCCGGCAGACCGAGGCTTTAAGGCATTCTGAATCAACGAGTTCAGTGACGAAGATTACTCTTGGTTATTCACAGGATTAGCATAGCTCGCCACCAAATAAGGTCTTGCGCCTTCAGGTAGCTGATCCAACTTATCCGCGAGATGACGCTTAACCGCTTCCGTAATGATGCTCGAATCTTCATGCCCAGCAGCTAACAAGTTGATTGGGTACAACTTGTAGTTGTTGTGAATTTGGCGGTCGATTTCACCAGCAAGAGATTCCGGCGTTTCAAACTCTTGCTCAATCACATCACCAAACGCAACATGTACACGGCCTTTATAGCCAACGATACCTTGAATGATGCTTTCGATATCTTCAAATTCGCCTTTTTCATAGCGGCCATTTTCTGCTTTTTCGTACAGCTCTTTTGCTTTGGCAATGTCACATGGATCATTTTCATAGGCAATCGAGACAGGAACGATTTTCAGAGAACGCGTGTACTCACCAAAGCTGATCTTTTGTTTACGACCTTCAACATGGAACATTTTTAAAATCGCAGGATCAGTAAAGTCGTTTCCATCTTTAGCACGGCCTTCCTTTTGGGCAATCCAAATTGAATTGCCAGTATCAAGCGAATGTTTGATATAGCTTGACAGTTGTCCCAATGCTTTCATCATTTCTCTAGGCGCTTTAGCAGAGCGCTTAACGATGAAGCTCTTATTGAGTCGCATCAATTCTGTCGCACATGGCTTCTTCAGCAGGTTATCGCCAATCGCTATACGAACTGTACGGTGCCCACTTTGGTACAAGCCATAGTTTACGAGCGCAGGGTCCATCGCAATATCACGGTGGTTAGAAACGAATAGGTATGACGTGTTTTTATCCAGCTTATCCAAACCAGAAAAAGTGACGCCATCCGTTGTCTTATTCAATGTATCTTTCAGATACTTCTTCACTTCAATCTGAATTGCTTCGACAGAATCAAGCTTGCTCCACTTGGCTTTCAGGTAGATGCGCAGGATCGGGCTCATTAGCGTTTTGAACCACGCTGCTTTATTAGCAAAGCGATGTTCTAGGATAGCAGTGATAAATTCATCATCTTGGATTAGACGATCCAGCGCTGCTGGAATTTCTTCGTCGTTGTAAGGACGAATTTCAATATAAGGATCGGTATTGGCTGTCATTGTTCATTACATATCAAAAAAAGCTGGCACATTTTACGCATAGTTTTGCTGACAAGCAGCATTTCAACCCATACTTTTAACATGGTCATACCAGTTAAGCCACCATTTATCATGCTAAAAAATTCTCTCAGCAGGTTGGAATCGTATGGGTTTAACGTTACCCTTAGCGCCAAAAAACACTGGTACTCATAATGAACTACGCAATTGAATTTCACGACGCTAAATACCCCTTTCTTGATGTAGCTGCGCGTAAAAAAGCACTGAAGCACAGTCTATTGTCTGTGATCGAAGGGTTAGCCGTCATTAAATTGGGTAAGCAGGAGTATGCCATTGAACCAGGCCAATATTTTTGGATTCCTCAAGGATGTTTGAGCTCCCTCACCTTTTTACCTAATTCTCGTGTATATCGTTGTGATTTTTCTGTGCGTTTAAATGACGACTTCTCACAACAGGCGGGCTTTGTGAAGCCTTCACCGCTACTAAAAGCGCTCGTCGAGAAGCTAGCAACAACAGCCGAACGCTCGGATCTGCAAACCGATCTACTGACAGTATTAAGGCATGAAGTATTGACGCTGTCTCCTAAACTAGCGCACTCAACATTAACAAGAACCATCAATCAGTGGACACCTGGCTGTGACATGAATATTTCTAAAGAGCTTTGCTTGGTACTAACACTACGTGAAGCAAGAAAAATGAAACTGTCGGGGAAGAAGGAAGAGCAGATTGTTGACTCTCTTTTTGCTGGTAACACCGAAGAATATGAACAGCTTTGCTTTTTAGTCTTTGGAGAAGCGCTATAACTTGCTCTTTAACAAGCTACGTTTTCAGCATTACGTAGAGTTACGGATACAGAAAGTAGAGATTCAAGTAAAAACAAAAAGGGCGTACATTGATAATGTACGCCCTTTTTTCATTTGCTTGAGGTGTCTAGAAAGGTACTTCTATCTGCATCATCCAGTCAGCGTCATAATATTCGTGCCAACGATAATCAAACCGCATTCTTGGCTGTCCGTCGGATTTATCACCAAAACCAACGCTGAACATCAACCCGTGACTACGAAGCCACTCTTCTGTATCCATTTTACTCTCTTCGTCTCGGAGCTCTTCCGGCATCCAAAAACCAAGACCAAAGTAATTCTTTTCTAAGTTTTGAGTTAGAAGTGGGGTGTCTTCCGGCTTAATCGCCCACTCCTCCCAATAGTTTTCTGTTGGTCCTTCAAGCTTCGCTTCCGCTGCATACCAAATCAATGCTTCAGTACTTAACACGCCGATGGAATCTAAAATTTCTTCACAGATTGGAAGCGTGTTATCTTCAAACACCACGGAACGATCAGAAAAATAGTTACACGCGGAATGAGCTTGTGTCACCACAAGCAGCGCACATGCACTAAATAAAACGACTCTGACCATGAAAATCTGACCTCTCAGTTCCCAGACAATGTTTCTCTGTATAAGCCTTTACTAAGTAATAAATCACGTACGGAAGGTGTTGTATAGGCGCCGATATCTTCACCCTCGGCCAATGCTTTGCGAATATCTGTGCTTCTGACTTTTACTTTTTCAGGACATGCCATAACAGTCCAACGTTCCGTAATCTCTTCAGCTCTACTAAATTTAGCAAATTTGAAGAAATTATCAGGACCAATGACAAAAGTTATATCGGCAGTTGGGTAGATTTCTTGAATTTTTTCTAACAACGCATAGGTCGTCACACTTTGTCCAGGTTGGTATAAAGCTTGCTCTGCATCAGAACGCTGAACATTAGAAAGCCCCATATCCTTGATGAACACATCAACCATTTTGCACCGAGTTGGGTAATCAAGCATGTTCTTGCCCCAAGCGTGTGCAATGCTTGGCTCAAGTAGCACAAGATCAAAGTGGCTCAAAGACTCAATAACACTTTTATGCCCTAAACTAGGTGGGTTAAATGCACTACCAAAAATGGCGATTTTTTTCATATCCGGTGATTACCTGGTTGAAGAGAGTTTTCTAATCTGATGATTTCGGTATGATACTACTAATCTTTACAGCTTTTGACCCTAAAGTCGCGTTTAATGAGCCTCAACTGTATGGTTTATCACCATTTGAGCAAATGTGCTTTAGAGTCTGAAATATTTGCAGGAAAAGGAACCCTAAATGGAACAATCCATCCGTGACGAAATGCGCGTACTCCCTTCAATTGATCCGCATTTTGAAATTGAACGCCGTGTCGCTTTTATTAAGCGTAAATTGCAAGAAGCGGGCTGTAAGTCTCTTGTTCTTGGCATCAGCGGTGGCGTTGACTCAACGACATGTGGTCGTTTAGCTCAGTTGGCTGTAGACCAGCTGAACGAAGAAGCGGGCAACAATAGCTACCAATTTATCGCAGTTCGCCTGCCTTATGGGGAGCAAAAAGATGAAGATGAGGCTCAGCTCGCTCTGTCTTTTATCCAGCCAACCCATTCTGTATCGGTGAACATCAAAGCAGGTGTTGACGGGCTTCATTCGGCTTCTCACGTTGCATTAGAAGGCACAGTTCTTCTACCAACTGATGCAGCAAAAGTCGACTTCGTAAAAGGCAATGTAAAAGCGCGTGCTCGCATGGTTGCTCAATACGAGATCGCGGGCTACGTAGGCGGCCTTGTTCTTGGTACTGATCACTCAGCAGAAAACATCACTGGTTTCTACACTAAATTTGGTGATGGCGCTTGTGACATGGCACCATTGTTCGGATTAAGTAAGCGCCAAGTTCGTGAAGTGGCTGCTACATTGGGTGCACCTGAGCAACTAGTGAAGAAAGTGCCAACAGCAGACTTAGAAGAGCTTGCTCCACAAAAAGCAGATGAAGATGCCCTAAGCCTAACTTACGAGCAAATCGACGACTTCTTAGAGGGCAAACCTGTTCCACAGCAAGTTAGTGACCGTCTGGTAGCGATTTACAAAGCAACGCAGCACAAACGCCAGCCAATCCCGACGATTTACGACTAAGCGATATTTTCAGCTCTCTTTAAAACTCAAAACGCTGCTAAAAATAGCAGCGTTTTTTGTCTAGGAACAGTTTTTGTCGAAGGACAAAAGGGCTCTCGCCTAGTTGGTTACTGTTACATCCGTCTCTGGCACAGCACAACACGCCAATACGATTCCCATTGCACGTTCCTCATCAGTCAACGCGGGCACGTCCGGATGATGTACTTGACCCGACGTAAGCTGAACCTTACACGCGCCGCATAAGCCAGCACGACAGCTATTACTAACAACCTTCCCTGCATCTTCGAGCTGATCTAACAATGTTTTTTGGTTGTTGCCTACGACTTTAGTTCCATTAAAGTCAATAGCGAGACTTTTCTCTGGCTTTGACGTAAGAGAAGAAACTCCAAACGCTTCTTGATGGTAGTTTTCCTCTGGCAGCCCTTTTCTTAGTAGAAGACTTTTTGCTTTATCCATAAAGCCATCCGGGCCACACACAAACACCTGCCGCTGTTCAACATCTTTGATTTGCTTAATGTGTGACAAACTTAAACGCCCTTTCAAACCAAACCAATCAACAGCAGGTTGCGTTAAACAGACTTTTACTTCTAGCCCTGGGTGCTCACGCTTTAACTGCTCCAACTCTGAGCGACAAGGAATATCATTCTCGGTGCGACATTGATGGTAGAAAACCACATTATCCAACTGATTGTGATCCGCTAAGTAACGCACCATTGATAACATTGGTGTTACTCCGCTACCCGCAGAGAGTAACAGCAGAGGCTGCGCTTCATGCGTTTTAAGGTGGAACTGACCGTCAGGTTGTTCTGCCTCTAAAACATCACCGACTTGTAAGTTGTCTAAGAGTGAGTTAGAGACTCTTCCACCCGCGATACGCTTTACAGAAATAGCATAACGACCCGGGCGAGAAGGACTGGATGATAAGGTATAGCGTCGACCCACTTTCTTACCATCAATATTCACCTCTATTGGCAGGTGTTGTCCTGGCAAGTAATTAGGCAACGAACCTTTGTTTGGCTCTAACCATAAGGTCACAAAGTCTTGGGCAATTTCTTCACGCTCAACACATGTAAGCTTCATGCGCACTGGCGAGTTATCTGCGTAAAACTCCGGCTCTTTGTACTCCAATACTTCAACTTTATCGCCTTGACGAATAATGCCTTCATTTCGCGCGACAAGATTCTGGCCAAAGAACACACCACCGACATCGTTTGCACGGAACTGTTGCAAGGTTTTGAGCGGCTCTTTGCTCTCACGGAATGTGCCTCTTTGGGTATTCACCGTAGTCAGGATACAGCGCTCGCAAGGTTTGAGAGACTCAAACTCTACCTCACCAATTCGTATGCGCTTCCATGAATCTTCTTCAAATGGCTTAGTATCAGAGACAACTAAGTTAGTACGAAACTGATCCATTGAGTGTAGCTCTGAACTTCTTCGGTTCAGCTCATCAAGTGAAGCTTGGCTGATCACTAAAACCGGATAACCATCAGCAAAACTGACGTTTTGACCTAGCTTTTCACGGACACGATTCGATTGCTCACCACTAAACAACAACTCAACGCGCTGCCCCAACACACGACTAAACCAGTCATCTGCATCATCTGTCGTGGTATAGGCAGTAAACGTATCTTTCCAAACCGTTGCAGGTGTCTCCTGCATTTTGAAATCTTGGTAACGGACTTTAAGTGGCTCCATACCCAAACTACTAAACACCACTCCATCGGACAATAAGGCAGACTTAATGGTTACCATTTGCGGATACTTTCGCGCAGTGATCATCGAGCCATCAGCTTTCGCAATCATAAAGCGACGATCGAAGCTCAATCCTTGCTTCTCAACCCATACGGACGACAGCGATAATCCGCCAACTGACTTAACCGGAAAAACATTAATTTGGGATAAAACGGGTTGCGACATAGCCTTCTTCCTACGGGTGTTTTTTATTTGTTGCGGTATTGTATACTCAAATCACATTAAGTTGCAGAGTCTGCTGCCTCTTCATCCATTTCAACTTTCTCGAAACCATATTCTTATAAATTTGGTTTTAGTGACAAGTATTTACTACACTCAATATTCGCGTTTTTTAACACCGTTCTGACCAAATACCGTTTGATAAAGTGTGATACGACACACATAATTCACCCAAGTTATCACTACTCCCATTTATCGATTTGGAGCTTAATTATGGATACAAGAAAACTGGTTCTGATTTTGTTATGTATCTTTCTTCCGCCTGTCGCGGTGTTTATGGAGAAAGGTCTAAATAAAGACTTTTTGATTAATCTAATATTGACGTGTTTCTTCTTTCTACCAGGTACGATCCATGCGCTTTGGTTAACAATGAAGTAACCACTTACACTCTCACTCTTTATAAAATTGAAAAATGGGATGAAATATGAGGGCAATTCCTCTATCATCCTGTCGCCTAAGCGCAAGCGTTTGCTCAAAAGCAAATACGGCGCTTAGGCTCCAATCAGACAACTTTTCAATGGTGGGAGCAATTAATGACAACACTGACTATCACTCGTCCTGACGACTGGCACGTTCACTTACGCGATGGGGAAGCTCTTAAAGACACCGTTCGCGACATCAGCCGCTACAATGGCCGTGCGCTGATTATGCCAAATACCGTCCCACCTGTTACTACAACTGAGCTCGCCCTAGCCTACCGTGACCGAATTCTCAAAGAGCAACATGGCGAACAGTTTGAGCCTTTAATGGCGCTTTACCTTACAGATAACACGACACCAGACGAAATACGTAAGGCTAAAGCAACCGGACACATTGTTGCTGCCAAGCTCTATCCTGCTGGCGCCACAACAAACTCAGATTCCGGTGTGACCAATGCGAAAAACATTTATCACGTTTTAGAAGCAATGGAAGAAGTAGGAATGTTACTTTTGGTTCATGGGGAGGTAACACATCACGATGTTGATATATTCGACCGAGAAAAAGAATTCCTTGATACCGTCCTCGCTCCTATCGTCAATGATTTCCCTAATCTTAAAATCGTACTAGAACATATCACCACCGCCGACGCAGCAAACTTCGTTAGCAACGCCTCAGACAACGTAGCGGCTACCATCACTGCCCACCACCTTCTTTTCAACCGTAACCACATGCTTGTGGGTGGTATTAAACCTCATTTCTACTGTTTGCCAATTCTTAAGCGCGGAACCCACCAGCAAGCGCTGATCGAAGCAGCAACTAGTGGTAGCAAGAAGTTTTTCCTAGGTACAGACTCAGCGCCACATGCGAAAGGGGCAAAAGAATCGGCTTGCGGTTGTGCTGGTTCTTACACTGCACACGCAGCGCTAGAGCTTTATGCAGAAGTCTTCGAAAAAGAAGGCAAGTTGGAAAACTTGGAAGCTTTCGCAAGCTTCAACGGTCCTGATTTTTACGGCATTGCACGTAACAAAGATACGGTAACGTTAGAAAAATCCGCTTGGGATGTGCCAGAAACGATGCCATTTGGCAATGATATCGTTGTGCCTATTCGAGCAAATGAACAGATCGAGTGGAAAGTGAAGTAAGTACTTTACTGACGTTTCACCCATAAAACAGGGTCATGCTTTTTGTAAAAAGAAGTCATGACCCTTGTTATTATCGTCTCATGTTTTAGATGTGATTATTGACCACGAAGCTTTTCAACCATCGTCCATACCGCAACCACAACCAACCCCGCCACAAAGCCAATAATACCGTTCAGTAAAATAGGCAAAATGGCTGTAGCAACCGAATGACCACTAAAGTTCATAATAATCGGCTCTACAAAGTGATGAATGGCTGGCACGTTGTGCACCACAATTCCTCCACCCACCAAAAACATCGCAGCAGTTCCTACAATGGTTAACAACTTCATCAACTTTGGTGCAAAAGCGACCAAGGCCCCTCCGACTTTCGCCACCCAACCTTTACCGTTTGAGCGACTTTCAAGGTAAAGGCCTAAATCATCTAGCTTCACAATCCCAGCGACTAGTCCATAAACTCCAACCGTCATAATCACTGCAATTAAACTGACAACTAAAATTTGCGTAACAAGACTGGCTCCTGTCACGGTACCTAACGCAATCACGATGATTTCTGCTGAAAGGATAAAGTCTGTCCGAATCGCACCAGAAACTTTACGCTTTTCATACTCTTCTATCGACTCGCCAGTATTAACTAGCTCCTCTTTTTCTTCGTGCGGATGCGAGTGAGGAAACACTTTCTCAAGTACTTTCTCTGCCCCTTCAAAGCAGAGAAATAAGCCGCCAATTAGCAATAATGGCATAATAAGCCATGGAATAATCGCGCTAATAAGTAAAGCTGAAGGAACTAAAATCAATTTATTTTTGAATGAGCCTTTTGCAACCGCCCAAACCACTGGAATCTCTCGCTCAGATGCAACACCAGACACTTGTTGAGCGTTTAACGCTAGATCATCTCCCAACACACCTGCGGTTTTCTTTGCCGCCATTTTTGACATTAAGGCGACATCATCAAGCACCGTGGCAATATCGTCCAGCAGTGTGAGTAAACTTGCTCCAGCCATTTTTTGTCTCTTATATGAAATTGAGTAAGTAACAAAATGTAACACCAATGAATCACTCATCAAAGTGATGATTTTGCAAAGAATACCACCCCAAATGGTGTTTTATATTGCTGTAAAGATAAGACAGGTCTAGTCTTGTGATACCTTTCAGCAGTCAAAAGAAAAAGTATAGATGAAAAGTGGATACATTTACCCGATCGGTACTCCTGGCCAACCTTGGAACGAAGAAGAACGTAAAGCTTGGTTAGCAACGCAAGAAGTAAAACGTAGCTACCAAGATGAAGTCGTCAGTAAAATCGATGCCCTACGCGAGCGTTTTGATGTTGAACAATATGGTGCGCTCTCATACAACGAGGCACGCTTCCCTCTGTTTTGTATCAAAACACGCAATTGGGATTCAACTAAGCCTGTTGTGTTGGTCACAGGCGGCGTGCACGGTTACGAAACCAGCGGTGTACATGGCGCATTAAAGTTTGTAGAAACAGAAGCAGAACGCTATGCAGAGCATTTCAATATTGTCGTTGCACCCTGCGTAAGCCCTTGGGGTTACGAGGTGATCAACCGCTGGAATCCAAACGCGATTGATCCAAACCGCTCTTTCTATAAGGATAGCCCTGCCGAAGAGTCCGCTAACCTCATAAAGCTAGTTGCAACTTTAGGCGATGTGTTAATGCACATTGATCTACATGAAACGACAGATTCTGACGAAACTGAGTTCCGTCCAGCCTTAGCTGCTCGTGATGGTATTGAGTACATTGAAGGTATGATCCCAGATGGATTTTACACGGTGGGAGATAGTGAAAACCCTCAGCCTGACTTCCAAAAAGCGGTCATTGAGTCAGTTGCAAAAGTGACTCACATTGCACCAGCAGATGAAAACGGCGAAATCATTGGTTCACCCGTCGTACAGTTTGGCGTTATCAACTACCCAATGGTAAAACTGGGCCTGTGTGGCGGCGTAACAAATTGCGTTTACGGCACGACAACGGAAGTGTACCCAGACAGCCCAACGGTGACCGACGAAGAATGCAACGATGCACAGGTTGCAGCCGTAGTTGGTGGTTTGAATTACGTACTAAGTAAGCTCGAATAACACAGGTTAACAATAAAGCAACTGACGATGTCTTTGAATTGTGAATCAGCTTTACTTTGCTCCAAAAGCAAGTTGAGACATTAATCCGCTAGTTTATTAGAAATTACCGCATTAACATCGCTAACACTGAAGATGCGAAGCATCACGACTTTATGACGCTATTTTAATGCGGTATCTAATAAATCCTAAAATACAAACGACATCTAGACATCATCGTCACTACTAACTCCTCTTCCTGAACAAACTATCGTCATACCATTTAAATCAAACCTCAACCAACGAGCTTCTGAAGCGAAAAACATCCTTAAACAATAAGAAAGCTTAATGCTCTTTGGCTTTATTTTTTAATCACTTACCCAAAAGCACATGCATTAGCCATTGCCTTGTTTTTTATACGCGATTGATCTTTTTAGAGAAACACATATGAACTTCATTGCTTAACCGAAAAAACAAAGATATAATGAAAATAATTATCATTTGTATTTTAATATTAAATCGAGAACCTCTTTCTCTTTGCATTGAAAGCGGCACTTTTCTTTTGCTAGTTAATCCAGTTTTAAAGCCAAATCAGCACGTTGAATTTTTAGGTATGGCCTAGTGATACTTTGAGGGCTGGATTGTGACCTTAATGTTTATAAAAAATAACTTGGTTATGTTTTGTTGGAATTTAGAACCTATATGCGAATAGATATTCATTATTCGTATTCCATCCCCAAGTCATAAGTTAAGAGAAACTCACTTTATTTTGGGGCAGATTCTGTATGAGTATTCACGTAGTAAGCCTGTTTTTTATACTGTGCTTAACTTCAATTTTCGTCGGCGCAAACCAACTAGATTGGTCGTTATTGCTGACCATGGATGACAAAGCTTGGCTACCGATTACTGCTAGCAGATTACCAAGGCTAATCGCACTAATTCTTACCGGATCTGGTCTCGCAATATGTGGTGTTATTCTTCAACATATTGTTAGAAATCGTTTTGTTGAGCCGGGCACCACAGGCGGTATCGATGCGGCAAAGCTCGGTATTTTGGTATCTATCGTCATGCTTCCATCCTCAGACAAGCTTGAACGTATGCTCTTCGCCGTACTATTTTGCTTCGCCGCTGGCCTTATCTACATTGCCATCGTACGAAAAATTAAATTCAGTAACTCTGCGTTAATACCTGTGATTGGGCTTATGTTTGGTAGTGTACTAAGTGCTATAGCGGAGTTTTATGCTTATCAAAACAACATCTTACAGAGTATGTCCGGTTGGTTAATGGGAGATTTCTCCAAAGTGGTCCAAGAACACTATGAAATAATTTTCTTGATTTTACCCATCACCCTACTGACTTACTTATATGCACATAAGTTTACTGTGATGGGAATGGGCGAAGATGTTGCGTCCAACTTAGGAATTAATATTGCGTTCACTGCCGCCTTGGGTCTAATGCTAGTTTCCGTGACAGTTGCTATAACAGTGGTGACCGTAGGTGCCATTCATTTTATCGGTTTAGTCATACCTAACCTAGTCGCACTAAAATATGGCGATCACCTTAAAAACACCCTACCAATCGTTGCACTAGGCGGCGCTTCGTTACTTATTTTTTGCGATGTCATAGGCAGAGTTGTTGCCTTTCCTTTTGAAGTCCCAATTGGATTAACAGCCAGTGCTATCGGGGGAGTCATGTTTCTTGTGTTTCTTTTGAAAGGAGCACGAGTATGAGATCACATTACTCAAACATGCGAGTGAGCATTATACTCGTTTGCATACTGTCTATCGCCTTTATCTTTACAAGCTCTGGGTGGGATTTTGATTACGTCATCCCTAAGAGGCTGATTAAACTTGGTGCCATAGTTATTGGGGGCAGCTGCGTGGCCATCTCTGCTGTTATTTTCCAAGCTTTAGCTGGTAATCGTATTCTTACGCCATCCATTATGGGATATGAGTCGGTTTATCTGGTTTGGCAAACCCTACTCTTATTACTAGGGGGCACTTCTGGCATTGCTACATTAGGTGTTGTCGGTAATTTCGCTGTCTCTGCAATACTCATTCTGTTGTATTCCTTAGCGATTCAATCTTGGGTACTCAATAGATTTAAACATGACATGCACCAAGTTCTGCTGATTGGCTTTGTTTTGACAATGGTGCTGACAACTCTTGCTCAATTTATCCAGCTCAGAATAAGCCCTGGAGAATTCTCTATCCTTCAAGGGCTCAGCTATACCTCGTTTGAGCGAGCGAAACCTTCTACGTTACTTTTTTCCAGTATTGCGTTAAGCGTTTTGGCACTCTTTGCTAACAGATGGTCACGCGAGCTAGATGTGATAGGTCTAGGTCGAGACCAAGCGATGTCATTAGGACTAAATGATAAGCAATATGTACCAAAGTTCTTTGCTGTAATCGCCATTTTAGTAGCAATTTCGACGAGCTTGATTGGCCCAACGGCTTTTATGGGAATTTTTATTGCCAATATTGCTTATTCCGTTACTAGCGCACCGAACTACAGACACATATTGCTCGTTGCTTGTGCTATTGCAATTGTCATGTTCTTGTCTGGTCAACTTCTGGTAGAGCACTTATTTAACTTTAAAACCACCGTCTCTATTTTGGTGAATGTCCTTTGTGGGGGATATTTCCTAGCCATCACGATAAGAACAAGAAGCCAAATATGAAAACTGTTACTCGCCTGTTTAAAGACAACTCACTGACAAAAAGGAAATACCCCATGTTTAAGAGCCCCCTACGTTTGAGTATCGCGCTTGCTTGCTGCGCTCTAGGAACCTTATCAGGTTGCGAGCCGGAAATAACTAAAATTGAAGATACTCAGCCATTAGAAAAGCTCATCGTGATTGAACACAATCTCGGAGCAACTACTATTTCTCATCGCCCTCAACGAGTGGCAGCATTAGATATGAACGAAGTGGACTTTTTAGATCAGCTAAATGTTCCAATCTCAGGAATGGTGAAAGACTTTGTTCCTCACTTTCTAGCGAAATACAAAGACACACCTGAGATAGCGGATCTTGGTGCGATAGTTCAGCCTAATATGGAAAAGATCTATGCCCTAAAACCAGATCTCGTATTGATGACTCCGCTACATGCTAATCAGTATGAAGAACTCTCTCAACTCGCTCCGACTTTACATTTTGACATCAACTACCGTAATAGTCGTGACCATCACGTCGATACCATTAAGAAACACCTTGTAGAGCTTGGTGAGATCTTTGAAAAGCAGGAGCTAGCCCAACAGAAAGTTGCCGAAATCGATGCAAAAGTCGCAGAAGTGCGCGCTGTTACGAAAGAGCGTTCTGAAAAAGCTTTGGTTGTCATGCATAACAATGGTGCTTTCAGCTCATTTGGCGTTGAGTCTCGTTATGGCTTCGTTTTCGATGTTCTGGGGGTAAAACCAGCGAGTGAAAAAGTGGAGACAGGTTTGCATGGTCAGCCAATTTCTAGCGAGTTCATTAGCCAAGCTGATCCAGACATTCTTTACATCATTGATCGAACAGCAGTAATGGAAGGAAAGCCTGTCATTGATGCGGAACACTTAGCAAACCCACTACTCCGTCAAACCAAAGCATGGAAAAACGACAACGTCGTTTTTGTTGATGCCGATGCTTGGTACATCACTTCAGCAAGCATCACATCTCTGAAAATCATAATTGAAGACATCCTAAAAGGTTACCAAAGCTAAATCTAATAACAATGAGTTGGATCTTAAGTAATTCAACACTCAATCGACGTCAGAACGGATGTGAGCTAGCCCAAACAAAGAAAAGGAATCTATAATGACTCATGACTATCATCAGATAGCGATGGACTCTTCACAGAAAAACAAACCAAGCCCATGTCATATCGCCCTCTTTATTTCACTTCAATTTAGTACTTTTGTCGTACCAATTAGTATCGCTCAAGCTGAAGAAGTCGTAGATGAATCAATGACAGTTTATGGTGAAGCAAACAGAGTTTATGCCGCTGGCAAAGTTTCTCACGCGAGTAATATAGGAATGCTTGGCGACAAAAACTTCATGGAAACGCCTTTCAATACGATTGGATACACAGAAAAACACATTCAAGACCAACAAGCACGCGATATCTCAGATGTAATCTCAGCTTCTGATCCCTCTGTTTTCACCAGCGGTGAAACCGGCTTAAACAAAGAAAGTTTCAAAATAAGAGGTTTCAACTCAGACATTAGCGACGTTATGCTTAATGGATTGTATGGTATCGCTCCTTATTACCGAACCTCTCCTGAAATGTATCAACGTATTGATGTACTTAAAGGTCCTGCTTCTTTGCTCAACGGTATGCCACCGAATGGATCTGTTGGTGGCACCATCAACTTAGTGACAAAAAGAGCACAAGAAACACCAATCACATCTTTCACCGGCAGCTACTTATCGGACACTCAATTCGGAGGACATATCGATATTGGACGTCGCTTTGGTACAAATGAAGAATTTGGTATTCGTTTCAACGGTGCATTTAAAGATGGAGACACCGCGATAAACAACCAAAGCAACAAAACTCAACTTGCATCATTAAGCCTTGATTGGCGTAATGACATTGCTTTCCTTGAAGCAGATTTTTACTACAGTACAGAGCGAGTTGAAGGTGCAAACCGTGGGTTAAGCATCGCTTCTGGTCTCAAAATCCCATCACCTCCTCCATCTGACACATTATTGACGCCAAGTTGGGCCTACAATGATAGCGAAGATAAAGGGATGATGATTCGCGGGGAGCTAAGCGTTAGTGACTCTGTAACTGTATACAGCGCATTGGGTGGTAGCCGTACAGATTTTCATTCAAATGTACCGCAACGAATCAAAATCATCGATAACGAGGGTAACCTAGAGGTATCTCTCGGATCAGTTAAGCTTGAGAACAAACGGACTTCAGGTGAGATAGGTGTTCGTAGCAACTTTGACACTGGCCCAGTAGAACACCACCTTGTACTGAATAGTACTTACTTTAGAGAAGATAAAAATGATTCTCCAACAGGTAATAATAATCCAGCCCCTTGGAACTCGAATATTTATGATCCTGTTTGGGGACCAGAAAATTCAGTTTACGACAACTACTATGGTTTACCTGTCGATTCAACTCAGGTCAGCTATGGCATTGCCGATACGTTATCTTTTGTTGATGGGAAATATCAAATCACGCTCGGCTTGCGTTACCAGAGCATTGATTATGAATCTGGAATAATAATGAACGGAATGTCGCTTCCTACCACCAAGTTTAAGGAAAGTACTTACACTCCCGCACTTGCAGCATTATACAAAGTTTCGAGCTCAGTTTCGCTTTATGGTAACTACACCGAAGGCTTAACGAATGGGAAAACAGCAGGCTCTAGCGCCGCAAACGCAGGAGAGGCTTTTGAACCCCAAAAAACCAAACAGACTGAAGCAGGCTTGAAGCTTGACCTGGACGGCTTTGCTCATACGTTCAGTTTATTTGAGATTAAAAAGCCAAATGGGTACCAAGATCCGGATACCAACATTTTTTCTTTCGGTGGTGAACAGCGCAATCGCGGTATTGAATGGGGGTTCTACGGCACACTATCAAAGGACTATACACTCATCGGTGGTATCGCCTATACAGATGCAGAGATTACAAAAGCAACAGATGTGACAGAGGAGGGGAAACAAGCAACTAAGCTACCCGATTTACAAGCTAAACTCGCATTAGAATGGAACCTCCCTGCGATGCGTGATCTCACGCTTATCGGCCAAGCGAACTATATGTCTGAACAATACATTGATGCACAAAACACTCAGGCATTACCTGCACAGACTATTCTTGATCTTGGCGCACGCTACAACTCAAAAATTGCTGAAACAAGCGTGGTTTGGCGCCTTAGCGTAAACAATGTACTGGATGAAGATTACTGGACAACCACCCACTATGCGGACCTAGCTCTTGGCGCACCACGTACAGTGATGCTGTCAGCTACTGCGGATTTCTAATCCCTCCACCTCCCCTTTAGCCTACCTTCTAAGGGGGACTTACTCCCATTTGGCTGTTCATGAAAATTCACAACAAATCAAAGGAAGTACTCATCTTCAACATTCAAGCAGACAAAGAGCTCGCAACACCTACGGCCAAAGTTAATTCAAAACATAATCCATCAACGTCCACTTCCATAGGCTTTATATGAAAAACGATAAGAGCTCAATATGCTCTACCACGTTCTCCTTATTTTCGCTTGATAGGCTAGATAGGCTAGATAAGGTGACAATATGATAAGTAAGATCAGCCAACATTACGTTACGCCTAGCTTAATGCCAGCCTTAAAGCCATCGATTAAGAAGCTTGCTTTGGGAACGTTTTGTGAAGCACTTGCCGCTGTGGCAAAAGTTGGTGCACTGCTATGCTTGATAAACCTTATCGATAAATTTGCAAACCAATGGATTTACGGTGCCATAGGACTTTGGGCGGCTAGCGCACTTGCCTCATCAGTGGGCTCGTGGTTAGTTCATGATGCCGAGTCGCAGTTTTCCACTCGATTACGTCGCCAAGTTGCTCAGCACTTGACGCGCTTGCCAAGCAAGACCATCTCTCAATATGGTGATAATCAACTGCGTCGCATAGTTTCCGAAGACATCAGCACGCTTCACCACATGGTTGCGCATTTGCCTTCAGAACTCGTGACATTCATTGTCGTACCCGCAACTTCTATTTTTATCATGTTGAATCTCACAGGTCCGGTAGCGATGCTTACTCTGCTCCCTGGCCTAATTGCATCATTGTACTACCTACTCTTTTTACCTAGGTTCGCCGCTAAACATGGCAAAGAGCGCATGACAATAATGGGTGATATCGTTACCGCAGTAAACGACTACACAAGAGGTATCCGAGTAAATCGAATTTACGGCACGCAAGCAGGAGCACTCGACAGCTATAATGATGCCACAAGACGCTTTACTCACGGCATAGTGAAATGGGTTGGTAGCGTTGCCCTTCCAGCAGCAATTGCTACCGCATTACTTCAAGCGGTTTCGACTTTCGCAATGGCCTATACCATTGGCTATGAATTAAGTCCCGTGGCAATGGCGTCGCTATTCTTTTTTGGTTTGGCCGTCGTATCACCCGCACTGAAGCTTGGCCATGGATTGGACTACGTTAACTCAGGAAAGAATGCTGCAAAGAACATCAGCGACTTTTTACAGCAACCACAAATAGAAAGTGGCAGTTTGAGCGCGGGAGAAAAACCGCTATCACTACAAGCATCAAATATCGTAGTGGCTAATGGAACTGTTAATATTATTGATAACTTCTCCCACTACTTCCCAAGGGGTTCATTTACAGCCATCATGGGGCCTAGCGGAGCAGGCAAAAGTACGTTACTACGTCTATTAGCAGGTCAAGAAACACCTCTTTCAGGCTTCGTTACCTTAGGAGGCAATCAACTGTCTAAACTCTCTGAGATATCCCGATACTCCGCCATACGCTATGTACCTCAAGATATCGGTGTACTCAAAACTACCATTAGGCAGAATTTGAAACTATCAACGCCAAGTTCAAGTGACGACGAGCTGAACCAAGCTTTGCAACAAGCTCAATTAAAGATTGACCTCAATTCTGATGCAAGCGTGCTTTCAGGAGGCGAGCAACAACGTGTCGCAATAGCTAACACATTTCTAACTCAAGCCAACGTTCTATTACTGGATGAACCAACCAGTGCTCTCGATAAAAATACGGCCTTCACTGT
The DNA here is from genome assembly GCF_033338745.1 of Vibrio sp. Vb1026. Classification (NCBI taxonomy): domain Bacteria; kingdom Pseudomonadati; phylum Pseudomonadota; class Gammaproteobacteria; order Vibrionales; family Vibrionaceae; genus Vibrio; species Vibrio sp. Vb1026. Next base: position 545,830 of record NZ_JAWOTH010000001.1, on the reverse strand, counting down.
GATCAGAAATCTCGCGAAGTTTGCGAAAACACAAGACAAGATATTGATCATAATTACTCACGACTCAGAACTCGCGAAACTTGCAGACACTACATTGATGCTCAACAGAAAGGCTCAACGACAGGATGAAGAAGTATGACGGCTCACAATACCCTCTATTCCAATTCGACAATTCCACAAAGTGCAAAGCACCGTCTATATCGAGTCGCTATAGGTTGGGGACTAGTTGCATTATTTGAGGCAACGGCTTACACATTTCTTGCAATATCTATTGTCGAACAAGCTTCACCATTGAACGTCATAATAGCTGCTGTTCTAACTGTGATAGTTACCGTTATTGTAACTCGTTCTGGATTTCTCTCTGGTGCGAAACTGGCTGGGGATCTTTATTCATCAGTAGGTCATTCGCTCAGTAAAGCAAAGTTAGCTTGGTTTAATGATCAGCATAGAACTCAGCTCACTCAACTAGCAGAACGAGGAATACCTGGCTTTATGGCCATTCCTGCTCATCAGCTACAAACATTTTTGCACGCTCCAATGTTACCCATATTTTTAATTATCGGTATTGGGGTCGTTGGAGGAGGTGAAATTGCACTACTCAGTGCCGTATTGTTACTAGTTGCACTGCTCGTTCAGTACAAGGCGCAAAGATACCTAAGTCGCTCAGATAGCGACCGACATGACGCAGAGCTTCAAGCGACTAAATCAACACTTGAGCTCATAGATCACCTTGAGTTACTTCGCTCAACAGCGGGGCCTGAGCGCTCAATCGAGCGTATTGAACAGAGTTGGCACGCACAAGAAGAAGCTCATTCAACTATTAATCGTAACGCTTCTATCGCAACCTTAGTATCAGGATTGGCAACGATTTTACCCCTTGCAGGTATCGCCATCTATCTCGTCTTAGAGCCGATTACTCAACCCTTATTAGCCTTGGCTTTATTGATATTGATTACCCGTGCAGCTGCACCTTTGGGTGAACTCGCGTTGGCAGGCTTTGCGATTAACGACGTAAAATCCTCAATTAAAAATTACGCTCAGTTAACGAATGTCCCTGTTCTGCCTGAGCCTAATCCTCAATTTGCAACCTCCCCCAAAAACCATAAGTTCGAACTGAACCTTGTGGGCCATTTAGATCTCTTTGAAGATGCTAGCACGGAGATCAAACAAGGTGATACCGTCGTCATCAATGGAGTCAGTGGCAGTGGGAAAAGCACTTTACTGGGCCTGTTTCTAAGGTTTGATGATCCTGACCAAGGTCTTATTTCGCTCGGAGGGATAGATCTAAAGAATATCCCTTATGACGTGCTCACCCAGCATATAGCCTATGTTGCTCAGGAACCGGTCATTTTTACTGGCACATTGGCGGATAACATTCGGTTAGGTAATCCCAATGCAAGTGATTATGAAGTTGAGAGCTTTGCAAGACACGCACAATTGGACAAACTTATTGACACATCTCCTAAAGGAATACATCAAACAGTAGGACAAAGAGGCTCAGGGTTGTCAGGAGGTGAAAGACAGAGAGTTGCAATTGCGCGAGCTCTCATTAAAAAGGCGCCAATCCTCATTTTCGACGAAGCGACGGCAGCATTAGACGAAGCAACCGAAAAAAGTATTGCTCAACATATTCAAACATTGAACTCGACCGTGATTATTGTGACGCATCGAGATCAGAATATATGGTCACCCACATTGGAACTCACGATTGAGGGTAGAAGAGTTATAGTTGCACAGTACAACTCTACTTCCTTGAAAAGTAGGGACAAATTGGCGGCTGAAGAAACTAATAACAATCAATACTTAAATCTAAGCGGTGTCAATTGAGTTTTTTGTCACTTTAGCACATTGTATCATCTAAAGAATCTTACAGGCATGTTGTAAAGCAATAATAATAAAGCGAATTCTCAAGGTTATAATTCTGACTCAATCTGACACAAGATAGACGTAGGTCTTTCCAATACCATCAGCTTTTCGAGTCGGTCATCATACAGCGCATTGTCAATTTTTTTAAAATAGACTCTACACTTTTACAACAATCGATTCTTGTATTGCTCCGGTGTCATGCCGGAGTATTTCTTGAACATCGCGATAAAAGGGCTAGCTTGGTTATAACCTAACGTCAGAGCGACTTCTTTCACAGTCTGCCCTTTACGCAGCAACTCCATAGAATGTAAATATCGCACACGTAAGCGCCACTCAGTAAAGCTCATGCCCAACTCACTCTGGCAATGTCTCGCTAACGTGCGTTCTGTGGTATGCACTTTTGCCGCCCACTCCGCCAAACTGATCTCATCCGTCGGCGATTCTTCTACTGCTTTTAAAATCGGTTCAAGATACTTATTGTCGGTAGTCGGTAAAAAGTGATGTTCGACTTCTTGCTTTGCAAGCTGGTCCAATAACACTTGTACCAAGCGCTTGTCTTCATCAGTTTGCGCCACGTTAATGTCTCGCTGACGAAAGTCCTCAATAATAGATGACACGATTGGAGTCACTTTGATCAAGCTCGTTTTAGTTGGAAAATGCGCCGTCAATTCAGGGGCAATGTTCAAAGAACAATATTCGATTGGCTTACGGTTGTAGCTCGTGTGACGGATTCCGGCGGGAACCCAAATAGCAAGATGTGGAGGTGCTAGAAATCTTGTGTCTTCTGCATCCATCTCCAGAATCCCACCGCTGATCAGTTGCACTTGCCCCCAAGGGTGGCTATGAATTCGTGTTTCTGTATTAGAGAGAAACGCTTCGAAATTCATAAATACATCTGATGGCGCACGATCGATTGATAAGGAGGGGTGAAGATTTCTGGCGCTCTTTTTCAAAATTGTCTTCCTATCGCTTACGATGTCTTTTAAGAGATACTTTTTATTATAAAGACCTGCCAGACTAGCGCCATCAATAATTGTGCTATAGGGTTCTCATGATTTATTTACTTCCGTTTTTCACCGTTATGATTTGGGGTGGTAACTCAATTGTGAACAAGATGGCAGCAAGCGCCATTGAACCAAGTGCGATGAGTTTCTACCGTTGGTTTGTCGCAATGGTACTCCTAACGCCATTTTGCCTGCCTGCAATCATCAAACAACGACACATTATTCGACCTTACTTAGCTAAGTTGGCGTTTCTTGCGTTACTTGGTATGGTTCTCAACCAGTCACTTGGATACTATGCCGGTTTAACAACAACGGCCTCTAATATGGCCCTGATCACCTCTTTAGTTCCTTTGATCAGTGTGTTTTTAAGTGTCCCATTGCTCGGTAAATCTATATCAATGTTAAGTATCGTCGGTGGTGTCATTTCGCTCGGCGGCTTGGCATTTATGCTTGGTCACGGTGATATCACTTACTTTTTACATCAAGACTTAACGCAAGGTGACAGCTTAATGCTCGTTGCTGCCATGGTATACGCGGCTTATTGTGTTCTGCTAAAACGCTGGAAAATGCCATTCAGTAGTTTGACTCTGGTTTACATGCAGGGCTTCTTTTCTGTTTTGATGCTCACGCCACTTTGGCTCTCTAGTGAGCAACTGTTACCAAGCCAAGACGCGCTACCATTAATCGCTTATGCTGGTATTGCTGCTTCCATTTTCGCGCCGCTGATGTGGGTCAAAGCGATTGATTCAATTGGTGCTGATTCAAGTGCTATGTTCATGAACCTAATGCCTGTGGTTTCCGTCATACTTGCTTCAACACTAATTGGTGAGAAAATTTACGCTTACCATATTATTGGTGGGTTGTTAGTCATCTCTGGCGTTATCCTGTCGCAAATAAAAGTAAGACAGAGAAAACCATTGTCCAATTCTGAGATTGCCTCTACCGCCAATTAACATCTACACCCCAAGCCACAGAACTACGCTGTGGCTTGTCACTTCCAGCGTTCGAATAAAAGTTAATATTTTGTTTCATTCGCTATTCCCGAAAATTCATCTTGCTGCTAAATTGGGAAAACAATAACCCATCAAGGAAAGACAGATGAGCAGTGGTCAAAGAGACATTACCCTTCGCTTTTTAGCAGAACCCAGCGACGTAAATTTTGGCGGAAAAGTGCACGGCGGCGCCGTAATGAAATGGATCGACTTGGCAGCGTACGCCTGTTCTGCAGCGTGGAGTGGTAAATATTGCATTACCGCATATGCTGGCGGCATTCGGTTTGTTGCTCCGATTCATGTCGGCAACTTAGTCGAAGTTAGCGCGAAAGTCATTTATACCGGACGAAGCTCAATGCACATTGCGATTGACGTGCAAGCCAGTGATCCAAAGCAAATGAAAAACAGACTCACCACTCACTGTATCGTTATCATGGTTGCTGTAGATGAAAACGGAAAACCAACCGATGTACCGAAATGGATTCCAGAGTCAGATGAAGACAAAGCCTTAGAGCAATCCGCTATCCGTCTTATGAACATGCGTAAAGAGATTGGGGAAGAAATGGAAGCACACGTTAAATATCTCAAGTAACTGGCATCCGTTAAGAACGCTATTAAGTACCTCAACGTTACCTAGACCCAGAGTGTGGAGCAACATCATGGTTTTGCCATTTGTTTCACGCTCGCCCTTCTCTGTCATAAATCCTTCACCTAGCTTTGCTTAAATCCATCCATTATTTTAGAGTTGGATAGAGTTTGGATCTTGAGACTAAAAGAAACGACCTTAAGTGAAGAGACGTTGACCAATTTAAAAGCGGTCGAGTACCAGTGGGTGAGAACCATGTACGTCGAGGGGTATAACGAAACAGAAATTAATCATTACATTCAAACTTGCTTTGGCGGTGACGTTACCTTTGCTAATCTATTTCGTCGCGTCGCACTGCAGCAAGAAAGTTTGTACACGCTGCTTCAATACGTTGGATGCGCACCTTCCAGCCGAGAGTTTTAATCTCTTCCTTCCCTACCTCAATTTAGCTTTTTACTAAGCTCTAGTTATTTATGTGAAGTGCTACGCAGGGCATTATTCAAGCCCTGTGTAATCCATTGCAAAGCCGCTAATCTCTATCTACTTATTGCAAAATTGCCTTTAGCAGGCATAAAAAAACCTGAGTCTAAACTCAGGTTATGGTTACAAAAACTGTTAGTGATTGAATCGTAAGGAACTAAGCTAACAGCCAGCTATGCGTAACGCCAATAAAAGCCAAGATATTACTGATCGGCGGCCAAACCAAAATTGTAATATCCGTGCTAAGTATAAGGGCGACCATGTGGTCGCCCTTTTCTAGTTATTCTTATCAATCTCAGACCACAAGAGATTATCCTTTCACGCCACCAGCGGTTAGACCACCAACCAACCAGCGCTGCGCAAGTAAGAATACGGCAGTGATTGGCACTGCTGAAAGTACAGCAGCTGCGGCAAAGTCACCCCACAAGTAGTTTTGTGGATATAGGTATTGCTGCATACCCACTGCAAGTGTGTACGAGTCTACATCAGAAAGCAGTAGTGACGCTACAGGAACTTCACCAATTACCATGATGAACGACAATATGAAGACTACCGCTAGGATTGGCACAGACAGTGGCAGCAATACCAAACGGAATGCTTGCCATGGTGTAGCACCATCAAGAGCCGCTGCTTCTTCTAGAGACGAGTCAATACTTTCGAAGTAGCCTTTAATGGTCCAAACGTGCAGTGCGATACCGCCTAAGTAAGCGAAGATCAGACCGCCATGCGTGTTCAGACCAAGGAAAGGAATGTACTGACCCAGTTTGTCGAACAACGCGTACAGAGCAACCAGTGCCAACACCGCAGGGAACATCTGGAAGATCATCATCGCTTTAAGAATGGTGTTCTTACCTTTGAACTTCATACGAGCAAACGCGTAAGCCGATGTGGTTGATAGCGCCACGATTAGGATTGCAGAAATACCACCCACTTTTACCGAGTTCCACAACCATGTCATTACTGGGAATGGTGGCGGTGTAACTGTACCGTCTGGATTAGTCACCGAGAAACCTAATGCCAATTTCCAGTGATCAAGTGTTGGGTTGTCTGGGATCAGGCTACCCGTTGCAAAGTTACCTTCACGGAATGAAATCGCGATGATCATCAGTAAAGGGAAAATAATCAGTGCCAAGAATGCCCACATCGCAATATGAGTAGCCCAAACACGATACTTTAATGACTTACCTTGTACCATTGCCATTGTAATTTCTCCTTAGTCCTGAGCTACTTTAGTTACGCGTAGGTTGATAAGTGCCAATGCGCCAACCAATAGGAAGATAAGCGTTGCTACCGCACTTGCTAGACCGAAGTCTTGACCGCCAGCACCTTCGAATGCGATTCGGTAGGTGTAACTTACTAGCAGGTCGGTGTAACCCGCAGGCTCTGATGTACCAATCATGTTTGGACCACCGCCAGTCAACAACTGGATAAGTACGAAGTTGTTGAAGTTAAATGCAAAACTCGCGATCAACAATGGTGTTAACGGCTTCAACATCATTGGTAGTGTGATACGTGTGAAGTTCGTGACAAAGTTCGCACCATCAATTGCTGATGCTTCATATAAATCGTCTGGAATCGCTTTTAGTAAGCCCATACACAAAATCATCATGTAAGGGAAACCAAGCCAAGTGTTAACAATTAAGATCATGGTTTTCGCCATGAACGGATCAGAGAACCAAGCCGGGCTAATGCCGAATAAGCCTTCCAACAACATGTTGATCTCACCAAAGCTTTGGTTAAACAAACCTTTAAAGATCAAGATAGAAATAAACGCCGGAACTGCATAAGGCAGGATTAGCAACAAACGGTAAACTGAGCGACCTTTAAGTGCTTCCCACTGAACCACACTGGCAAGGACAAGACCAATAACAAGCGTAAATAATACGGTTAGCGCAGAGAAAACAATGGTCCAGATAAAGATACTGATAAACGGCTCTTTGATACCATCATCTTTCCAAACACGCTCAAAGTTGTGGGTACCAATGTTCACCACGAAACCTGGTGACACTGTGCTACCAACAAATTGACCGTTTTCATCGACAGGCTGGTAGTAACCTACTTCCATATTTGGACGTAGCGTTTCTTCAGTCCGGTTGTTGTAAAGCGTTTCACCATCTTCTTGTAATGTGTACAAAGGTACAACTGCAGCAAATTTGCGCAGCCCACTCATGCGGATATCATCACCACTTGGCAAATGTAAATCGACACTGCTCAACGCACTGCGGTTCTTAACAATCGCCTTGATTGATTCTTTTTCACCCGTTACTTCTTCAATTGGTGAAAGATCAAACTCCGATGCTGAAAGGTTATCAAGCTGAAAAGTCGAGCTTGCAAGTAGCTCACCATCTTTTTCAACCACAAGTTGATGGCCTTGCTCCGTTTTATACAAAGTGAACGGGTAGCTATCACCACTTTGGTAAGTTCGGTCCAAAAGTACGTTCTGAGCGCGATCAAAAGAGAGTTGGTTCTTCGCGCTATAGTTGGTAAACGCCAAACCTATGGTGTACGCCAAAGGAAAAAGAATGAAAAGGATCATCCCTGCTATACCAGGGTAGATGTAACGGTGTGCGTACGTCTTTTTACTACCAAAGATGAACAACGCTAAAGCGGTAAGAATGAGCGTAAGTAGTGCAAACGCAATCTCACCGCGAGAATACATAAGGATTGTTGCGTAGCCATTGATGATGCCGACTGTGCCTAAAAGTGACCATTTCATGAACACTTTTTTGCTGCTCGGAAGGCTGGCTTCTGGTGCTGTCATAGCATTTGTACCTTGAACTGACTGCATAGGGAACCTGCTAGCGAATATAGAATAAATATAGAAAAGTAAGGAGGAGTTGCCTCCTCCTTAAAAAGGTCTTACTTAATTATTTAGTCATTTGTTTTTCTGCATCTGCAAGAGCTGCATCGACAGTTTGACGACCGTCAACTACGTTGATGATTGCGTTCTTAGCCGCACCCCAGAATGCGTTCATTTGAGGGATATTTGGCATGATTTCGCCGTTCATCGCATTGTCCATTGTTGCTGCGATACGAGTATCTGAATCTAGTTCACGTTGGAACGAGTTAAGCGCTACCGCACCTAGAGGCTTATCGTTGTTAACCATGCGTAGGCCGTCGTTTGTTAGTAGGTAGTTCTCAATGAACTCAACCGCTAGGTCTTTGTTTGGAGACGCAGTGCTGATACCAGCCGTTAGAACACCAACGAATGGCTTAGAAGATTGACCTTGGAACTTAGGTAGCGTAGTCACGCCGTAGTTAACGCCAGACTTCTCAATGTTGCCCCAAGACCATGGACCGTTGATCGTCATCGCTGTTTTGCCTTGGTTGAACGCAGACTCAGACACTGAGTAATCCATATCCGCAGAGATTACGCCTTTATCAACTAAGCCTTTTACGAAGCTCATTGCGTCTTTAACGCCTTCTTTCGCGATACCAGCGTCTTTAACATCGTAACCTTCAGAAGTGTATTTGAACGCGTAGCCGCCATCAGCCGCCATTAATGGCCAAGTGAAGTACGGTTCTTTTAGGTTCCACATGATTGCAGACTTGCCGTCTTTTTTAAGTTTTGCATCTAATGCTGCAACCTCTTCCCAAGACTTTGGTGGGTTTGGAACTAGGTCTTTGTTGTAGATTAGAGATAGAGACTCAACCGCAACTGGATAGCCGATCAATTTGCCGTCGTAACGTACTGCATCCCAAGCGAAATCAACGATACCTTCTTGAATATTCTTAGAAGGTTTAATTTCTGCTAGCAGGCCAGCTTCTGCGTAACCACCGAAACGGTCGTGAGCCCAGAATACGATATCAGGACCGTCGCCAGTCGCTGCAGTTTGAGGGAATTTGTCTTGAAGGCCATCTGGGTGAGCCACAGTCACTTTAATGCCTGTGTCTTCTTCAAATTTCTTACCAACTTCAGCAAGGCCGTTGTAGCCTTTATCACCGTTGATCCAGATAGTAAGTTGTCCTTCTTCGATGGCAGCATTAGCACCAAAAGAACCCAAAGCAACAAGAGTACCTAGTGCTACAGCGCTTAACTTTTTCATGTTCGTATCCTTTTTATATTTTTGATGTAGGGCTAGTCCATTGAGGTTCAGCCGTATTTCGACATATATCATCTGAAATAATCCAATATGTCTCATCCTCCTAATCCCTACGCCCTTACAATTATGACGTATTTTCGTGATCTAAATCGCCAAGGGTAAGAGACTCAAATCACAAAATGGATAGTTCCTGTGATCGGTTTCAACTTTAGGTGGTGCAATAATGTGATTTCCGACCAACTGCTTTCTTCCTCCTCCTTTTTTACTCCTCCCTTTCTACTCCCCCTACAATTATTTCTATTAGGAGGATGTCGCACTACGCACAATCTTAGAAACTGCAGTCATCCAAGAGTGGATGGTAAGAACCCTTTCCCAGCAGTGCCTACGTATTAGGAAAAAGATTTGCTGGTTTTGCATTGCCAGACGAGTGGAATGTCATTATTAGTGTTGTTTGTGGTAATTATTTCACGGGGGAGACAATACGAATAATGTGGGGGAGAGAAACTCGTACTTGGCTATGATGGGTAGCACTTCTATTCAGGACATTTTATTGAAGTGCTACCCTACTTTTCTTACCAACCGCAAGAACTTACCGATTCCTACTGTTACTGCTCGCTAGATAATTCATATAATGATGAGCGGTGAATAATAAAAAATTGATCGAGGACGAGCTACATGGCGAGTGTCACGTTAAAAAATGTTTGTAAAGCGTATGGCGACGTACTGATTTCTAAGAACGTAGACCTAACAATCAACGAAGGTGAATTTGTTGTTTTCGTAGGTCCATCAGGTTGTGGTAAATCTACCCTTTTACGTTGTATTGCCGGTCTTGAAGACATTACTTCAGGTGATTTGTATATTGGTGACCAGCGCATGAATGACGTCGAACCATCCAAACGTGGTGTTGGTATGGTATTCCAGTCTTACGCTCTTTACCCGCACCTTAACTTATATGACAACATGTCATTTGGCTTGAAACTAGCAAAAGCAGACAAGGCAGAAATCGACAAGCGTGTTGAACAAGCAGCAGAAATCCTACAACTAGGCCACTTGCTTGAGCGCCAACCAAAAGCACTTTCTGGTGGACAGCGTCAACGTGTGGCGATTGGCCGAACATTGGTATCGCAGCCAAATGTATTCCTTCTAGACGAGCCACTATCAAACTTGGATGCGGCACTGCGTGTAAACATGCGTGCACAAATTACTAAGCTACAACGCCAACTTGGTTGTACCATGATCTACGTAACGCACGATCAGGTAGAAGCGATGACAATGGCAGATAAAATCGTTGTACTAGACGGCGGTTATGTATCGCAAGTTGGTAAGCCGCTTGAGCTTTACCATTACCCACAAAACCGCTTTGTAGCTGGCTTTATCGGCTCTCCGAAAATGAACTTCATGAGCGTGTTCATTGATGAAGTAGAAGCAGAGCGCGTCAAAGTTCAACTATCTAACGGCGTATCTTTCTGGATTCCAGTGGATGGTACAACAGTTAACCGCGGCGACCGAATGTCTTTAGGCATTCGCCCTGAGCACCTATTATCCGCTTCTGAAGCTGATGCAAGTATTCACGGTGAAGTGATGATTGTTGAGAAGCTAGGTAACGAAACTCAAGTATACCTAAATCTAGAAGGCGCGGACGCCGACGTTATTTTCCGTCAGCCGGACACGCTTGCAGTCGACACTGGCGATAAAATCGAGATCGGTATTCCAGCTCATCGTTGTCACCTGTTCCACAGTGATGGTCGCGCATGCCGCCGCCTATACAAAGAAAACGGCGTAGAAGTCGAATAGTTCATTCGTCCTTACTCAAAAATCCCTCTCACTTGAGAGGGATTTTTTTATCTTAATAAATATCAGCAATTCGATACTAAATCATTAATCGTTAACGAATCAAATCACCCGTTTCTTCTACCCTCACATAAACCATTGTCTTTGTACTGATACTTCATTTTTAATACTTTTCCTCATTCCTCATAAGTAAGTACCAGCTTTTTCCTAACCCGCCAAACTTAGCCAAAGGGCTAAATATCATTCTTATTTCCACTTACCTCAACAACGCAAATTTTTACACTTATCAACGAAATTACACGTGACAAAAAACTCAGCAGCATTCCACAGAATGCTCTGTGCACTAACTACTAATAACGTTCACGACACGGCAATTGGGGAAGACACCCAAGGGCGGTAGCGTGTCAGAAGGGAAACTGAGTCATGAAACAAAAAGGACTTATCCGCTCTCATGAGATGGAGTTCGCTTTTTTATATCGCATCTCAGATCTTGCTGTCATCGTCTCTTTTATGCTGCTTTTAGTGTTCAAAGACATGAATACTGCGATGGGGAAAGATTACGTCATATTGGCTTTCGTTGGAGGCATCTCTTTTCTATTTATGGCAGAAAGCGGCAATCTGTATCGCTCTTGGCGAACCAGTTCGTTTAAAGAGCAGATGTTTATTGTCTGTGTTTCTTGGGCGGTGACTTCTGCACTTATCTTTATTGTGCTGTATTTTTCTGAAGTCCATACCTTATTTGATAACACAATTTTAGCGCTGTGGTTTGCGATTACGCCCGCTCTGCTTTTAGCATGGCGAGTAACATTCCGTACCGGATTAGCCTATTTGAGAAAAAAAGGATTCAACACTCGCACTGCGATCATCATCGGCCAAACTCCTCACGGCATTACCCTAGCTAACGAAATTCAAAACCACACAGAACACGGCGTGCTTTTTGATGGCTTTTACGACGAACGATCTTCCGACAGATTGCCAAATTCTGATTATCCTATTAAAGGAGCTGTTGACCACGCCCTTGAGCGAGCTAAAAAAGGGGAAGTAGATTACGTCTATATCGCGATGCCAATGCACGCAAAAGAGCGCATTGCGTCACTTCTTAACCAATTCTCAGATACCACCGCAAATACGTATCTGATTCCCGACTTCTTCACTTATAACCTTTTACATTCTCGTTGGGCGCAGATCGGCCAAGTTCAAACACTAAGTGTCTTTGATACACCTTTTGCTGGAATTTCTTCTTGGGTAAAACGGTTTGAAGACATCTTGTTTTCGAGCATTATTTTGGTCTTAATCGCCCCTATTCTATTCGTCATTGCGATTGGCATTAAGGCAACTTCTAAAGGCCCTGTCATCTTTAAACAACATCGTTACGGTCTTGATGGACGCAAGATTGAAGTCTGGAAGTTCCGTTCAATGACAACCATGGATCAAGGTTCCAACGTGAAACAGGCGACAAAGAACGATCCTCGTATTACGCCTTTTGGCGGATTTCTACGTCGCACCTCTTTGGACGAACTACCTCAATTTATCAATGTACTGCAAGGGACCATGTCTATTGTCGGCCCACGCCCTCATGCCGTGGCACACAATGAAGAATACCGTCAGATCGTGGATCGCTACATGCTACGTCACAAAGTAAAACCAGGCATTACTGGCTGGGCGCAGATTAATGGTTATCGCGGCGAAACCGACACCTTAGAAAAAATGGAAAAGAGAGTCGAATTTGATTTGGATTACATCCACCACTGGTCGGTTTGGATGGACATCAAAATCATCTTTATGACCGTTTTCAAAGGCTTCACTGGTGCTAACGCTTACTAAGGTTGAGATTATGAAGAAACTGACAATGGCAATAGCATTGAGTCTGTTTTCTACTGACTTGCTCGCAGAACCGATGGCTTACCAAACCGAGTCTGGTATAGAGTTGATTCCCCTCGTAAAAACTTTCTACGAGGGAGATGACAACATCAATAAAGCGGAAAAATCCGGCAATGTAGAATCGGTCAATATTTGGGGTATAGAACCAAACTTACTAGCACGTATAGAACGGAATCGCTATCGCGCAGATATTTTATATAAGTTAAAAGCTGGCTTTTCATCTGACGATCGCAACGACTTCGACGACCACACTTTTCAGTTTTCCAACTTTTTCGAATTTAATCATCGTCATCGTTTAGTGGTTGATTACCGTTTTCGCGCCCAGCATGAAGTTCGAGGAGAAGATATTACCGAAGGTAATGGTAGCGCAATCGACTCACCAATAGAGTTCAACCGTAACGATGTAAAAACCAATTATGTCTTTGGATCTAACGGTGCCAAAGGCAGACTCGAATTCGGTTTAGGCTATAGTGATAAAACCTATCAAAACTATCGTGACGGCTTGCCTGGGCGCCCAAACGCTAAAACTAAATACAACGATTTTCGAGCTCCCAATGCACATTTGGAGTTCTATTTAAGAGCGACGCCAAGAACCTATTGGTTAGTCGGAACAAACCAAATCGTAACCGAGTATCAGCACCGAAATTCTGCGCAGCCATCGAAAGATAACAACACCAGTTTCTATTACACCGGTGCCGAATGGGAAGTCACAGGAAAAACCAAAGGCATCGCTCGACTCGGTTATCAAATCAAAGATTTTGACAGCGCTCAACGAGAGACATTTAAAGGCTTTAGTTGGGATATCGGCTTTGAATGGTTGCCTCAAGAACAAACTCTAGTCAGCGTGAAAACCACTCAAGCGGCCGTTAACCCCGATCAAGATGGCGATTACAACCTACAAACTCGTTACCGACTGAACCTGAAGCACGATTGGAATAGTTACCTTGCAACTCGCTTAGGTGCTGTTTATCAACAAGATGATTACACGGGAATCTCCAGAAACGACGATCGGTACACTCTATCTTTTGGTATCGATTATCAGATCAAACGTTGGATACAGCTGCAAGCCGATTGGCAATACCAAGATAAAAACTCTAGCCGATCGGATTATAGCTTCGAACAAAATATTTGGACTGTAAGCGCACAGTTTTCTCTGTAAAAAGGATTATTAATGAAGGCATTCATCAAATTCATGAGTGTAGCGTTGTTGCTATTTAGCACTTTGGTCAACGCTGACTCAAACGAGGAAGATTACTTACTCGATACTGGCGATACCATTTCCGTGCAGGTCTATGGTGAAGAAGATCTTACGATTAAAAATATTCTAATAACGTCAGATGGCTATTTTGATTACCCCTACCTTGGCCGAATTAAAGCAATCAAAAAAACACCAAAACAACTCAAGTACGAAATAGAAACGGGCTTAAAAGGCGATTATCTCATCAATCCAAAAGTGATGGTCACCATCAATAACTTTCGTCTGTTTTACGTTAATGGAGAAGTCAGGAAACCTGGTGGATTTGAGTACCGTCCAGGGTTAACCATAGAGAAGGCCATCGCTCTAGCAGGTGGCTTGACCGACAGAGCCTCACGCAAAGGCATTAACCTCACCAAGCATAAAACAGGTCAAACGATGGAGGGGGTCAGTATGCACCGCAACGTTGAACCTGGTGACATTGTATTTATTGACCAGAGCTTCTTTTAAGTGACAGGGAATCAAATGAACGGGACTCATCCAAATAATCTCCAGATGAACAAAGTAGAACTGATTCGTTTTGGCCATCACTTCAAAGCGATTAAAAAGAATTGGCTAAGCATCGCAGCATTCACGCTTCTGTTCTCATTAACTTGTACTTGGTATATCTACTCCAAAGCATCGATATACCAAGCTACAGCTACGCTACTCATCCAAGAGGAGCAAAAAAGCGCCCTTTCAATCGAGGAAGTATATGGCGTCGACACGACAAAAAAAGAGTACTTTCAAACGCAAATCGCCATTTTAAAATCGAATCATATTGCAGATAAGGTCATTAGAGAGCTGAACCTTACCCAATTACCTGAATTCACAAGCTCAGGGGGGTTAAATAAAAAAATCGACCAAATAAAGTCGATTCCTTTTGTTCAAGACCTACTGAATGTGGCACCAAGCCCAAAAGAAACCGCGCAGTTTTCAGAGTCCTATTATCAGGCACTTCAAGCTTTCAGAAGTAAACTCGATATTGAGCCAGTACGTAACACCCAATTAGTCAGAATTCGCTTTCGTTCTACCGATCCTAAGCTTGCTACGACAATCGCCAACGCGGTCGGCCAAGCCTATATTGACGCAAATTTTGAAGCCAAATTGGTCGTTACACAAAATGCGGCTACTTGGTTGACAAATAACTCTCAAAAATTGGAGGAGCGATTACGTAACTCGGAGCAAGCGCTGCAAGAATTCTTGTTAAAAGAAGGGTTGATCGATATAAACGGTATTGATGAAATTTACGCAAATGAGCTAGAAGAACTCACTCGCAAGCTGAATATCGCTGTTAATAAGCGTATTGAAGCGCAGACGTTAATCCAACTGTTACGACGTAAATCTTCGCAAAGTTTAGACAGCTTGTTGTCAATTGATGAATTCGCTAATCAAGCGCAAATCCGCGATCTAAAATTGTCGGAAGCACAGGCAGCCAAAAGTCTCTCTGAACTGGCACAGCGCTACGGACCTAAACATGATCGAATGATTCAGGCGAAAGCACAGCTTGCTGAAATTCAATCAAGAACCCAGCAACTCATCCGTGACATTTCCTTCAGTAAGCAACAAGACCTTCTTGCTGCAAAAGCGCAAGAGGACATGCTTCGAGCAGAACTCGATAACAAAAAGTCAGACTTCCAATCGTTAGGGTCACAAAAAGCGCGTTACGAACAGTTAAAACGCGAGGTTGAATCTAATAAGGCACTCTATGAAGCGTTCTTAAATCGTGAGAAAGAGACCAACGCCACCAGCGACTACAAGAATGTCACTGCTCGCTTTACTGATAAAGCCATCATTCCTCTATTCCCGGTGGCACCACAACGAATCAAACTGGTACTAATTGCCACCTTTTTTGGCTTTGCCATTGCTTGCGCTCTAGTCATCATCTTAGAAACGATGCGAGAAGTTATCCGAAGCACAGCCGATGTGCAGGAAAAACTTGGTGTTACGTGTTTAGGTGTGATTCCTATGGTCAAAAAACGCAATTTGCGTAAAAACGGCGTCAGTTATACCGCGTATTTAGATGATGAAGAAAAGCTATTTAGTGAAGCTTGCCGCTCCGTCAGAACCTCGCTTCTGCTCAGATTAACCAACACGAAGCAAAAGATATTGCCCTTTACCTCTGCTATTCCAGAAGAAGGAAAAACATCGACCAGTATCAATATGGCGGTGTCGTTTTCAAAAATGGAAAAGGTGTTGATCATCGACTGCGATTTACGTCGACCTTCCATCGCAAAGCGATTCGGTATTGCTGAATCAAGCCCTGGCTTAACGCATATCCTGACGATGGATACGCCAATCAAAGATTGTGTTACACATATAAAAGAAGCCAACTTAGATGTATTACCGGCCGGCCTAATTCCGCCAAACCCACAGGAATTACTGGCTTCTGATCGCTTTAAAAAGTTGCTCGAACATTTTCAAAATAAGTATGACCGGATCATTATCGATACACCACCCCTACTGTCAGTGAGTGACGCACTTATTCTTGGTCAGTATGCCAATGGTCTGATCACCGTCATTCGCTCAGAATCAACAAAATCATCACTGGTTAACCTTGCGTTATCTAAACAAATACAACACTCAGTTCCATCTCTTGGCGTCTTAATCACACAAGCCAAGGCCAAGGAAGGAGAGACGCTTTATGTCCAGAAATACGCCTACTAACGTAAACCTATCTTGGTACCAAACGTTGAAAAGCCAAGAACAGCCGGTATTGATCTATCAAATGGGCAAAGTAGGTTCGAGTGCATTAGAGCATTCCATTCCTGACTCGATTCACTTGCACGACCTTATGACCGTCGATGCGCAAAAACAAATATCCCCCGTTAGAGCGCAATTGCATAAGCCTCAGATCAATGCGTTAAAGCGACGACTAAAGCGTATAACGATGAGCCAAATGTTAAAGCGCAAGAAAAAAGTTCGAATTATCTCGCTGGTGCGTGAACCGATCGGACGAAATGTCTCAATGTTCTTTCAAGCACTTCCTTTTTGGATGGCGGACAAATATCTAAAGGATGACAGCGCAATACGTACCGAACGACCGCAATTACTCCAAGAAGCATTTGATAAGCACATGAATCATCAATATGCGCTGCAGTGGTTTGACAACGAGATCAAACAACTAACAGGGATTGATGTGTTTAACGAGTCTTTTAATCACGAAGTAGGCTATCAAACATACCATAACAATAACTTCTCACTGTTGGTCATTCGAAGTGACAAGCTAACGAAGGCTAACTCCGCAGTTGAAGACTTTTTAGGTTACCCCGTGGATGTTGTTTATGAAAATCAATCAGACAACAAATGGTACTCGCCACTAATGAAAGAATTCAAAACGCAATTTCAACCTACACCCGAGTACGTTGAAGAAATGCTGAATTCTAAATTGACGAAGCACTTTTTCTCAAATGCAGAAATCACCGACCTTAAACAGCAATATCTGACCAATTAATCATGAAAACCAAGATTCTACATATTATTAATGATCTTTCTCAGAACGGCGGTGCTCAGAAGTTCTTAGTCGACCTTGTTTTAGAACATAAGCCTGAATTCGAAATCAAAATTTTGGTCTTGTGTGATGAAAATGATTACTTACCAATGCTATCCGCCCAAGGGATAGAGTGTTTTAACTGGCGCACTTTGTCATTGAGTGAGAAATTCTCTTTGCTGCGTTGGCCGGATGTCGTTCACGGGCACCTCTACCCTTCCATTTACCTAGCGCTATTGGCGGTAGGTAAAAAACGAATCCAGACTGAGCACTGTTCTTATAACCGTCGACGTGACTATCCGCTGTTTAAGTTCATGGAATACGTCTTATATTGGGGCCACGACTTGACAGTCAGTATTAGTGAAAAAGTACAAGATGAACTGGTGAAGTTCATGCCTCGCTACCAACACAAATATCACGTGGTGCACAATGGCGTTGATTTAAAAAGGTTTTCTATGACGCCAAGATGCGCCAGCCACCTAATCGACAAACCAGTTATCAAGATTGGAATGGTGGGCCGACTTCACCAACATAAAGATCATGAAACGCTTATCCAAGCACTTATCCATTTACCAAGACGATACGAACTCCACCTTGCGGGAGATGGAGAAAAAAAATCGTCACTGCAAGAATTGGCAACAAAAATCAACGTCGCGCAACGTGTTCACTTTCATGGCGTAGTTTCTGACGTTCCAGCCTTTTTGAACGACATGGATATTTACGTGCAATCGTCGCACGTCGAAGGCTTTGGCTTGGCGGCGGTTGAGGCCATGGCAGCAGGCTTACCCGTATTATCATCGGACGTACCTGGTTTGGATGACGTCACCGGACGTGCCGAATATTTATTTCAAGTTGGTAACGCCACTGAACTGAGCCAAAAAGTTCTCCAGCTGTGTGAAAGTGTTGAGCGGTATGACGCTGCAAGTCAATACTCAGTCAATAGGGCCTCTCTCTACACCATCGATAAATTTCGTGAAGGTTACTATGGAATCTACCAGCAGCTTTGCGCCAACAAATAGTTCCGTGCCATCGAGCCATCGCGCCTCATTGCTTGCAGCATGCCTATTAGCATTGTTCTTTATTCCTATGAAGTTTCGTGCTGGAGGAATAGCGCTAGCCCCATCTGACATCGCAAGCCTTTTGTCCATTGGTTTTACTGCATTATTGGTATTGGAAGGAAAAGCTGAAAAACTCATGCATCCCTGTATGGGGTTCCTCATATTGTTCACTGGGTATGTGTTCATAAATGGTCTGCTAAATCGCGTCCCTTTAATGCCGCTAGTTATAGAAACTGTGCAATGGTTAGCGATTTTGTGCCTACTGAGCCTAATGTACGCCTATGGCGTGTTTGATGACGAACGGGTAATGGTTTATTTCACGTATCTGTTGTTTTTCATCTGTACGCTCGTTGCCTTATGGCACTTTGCTCAGGGCTATCAAAGCGGGTTTAAGTTACTCGGGGTAAGTAAATACGGGTTCGGTGTACTGTGCTCGCTACTGTACCTTTATCGAGATAAAATTCGCGCTTTCCACCTTTTGATGCTCGTAGCTTTAGTATTACTGGTGTTGTCACAAGAAAGAAAAGCGCTACTTGGTTTTTGTCTGCTTTTCTTCTTTGACCAACTGCTCGTAAAAAACTTAATGAGAAAATCGCTCAGCGAAACGTACACGTGGACAATTTTATTCGCTTTGAGCTTCATTGTGTTTACTGCCGTCACAACCACACTCTACGTTGGGTTTGAAACGCTAGCAGACACATTGGAAATAACCCAAGAAGACGTCTTATTTGCCAACCAAAGTGAAGCCCGCTGGGTATCGAATCTTCATAGAAAACTTTTACTTGCCAATGGGCTAGATATTTTACTTCAACACCCGGTGTTAGGTGTCGGCGCGAAAATGTTACCCAACTTTATGATCAGTTACTTTAACTATGATGAGCTGGCGATCTACACACACAACTTTGTGTTAGATACCGCAATTGAATACGGATTGCTTGGTATCGGTCTGCTGTTTGGTGGTTATTTTCTTTTTATTCGCTTTTGCTTCCGCAGCCTTAATGAAAACAGAAAAAGCCTATTACTTGCGATATACGCCCTCATCATGGTGTTTTTCGTTGCGGTAAACACCACCATAATTTTAATACTCTTGTTACCCGTCATGATCAGCATGAGCAACGACTCACGGGCCATTGCTCATACTTTTCCGGTAAACCATCACCACGAATATGAATAATCAAGGATAGGATAGATGAAGTATTCAATCTCTCGACAATTTGAAAAGAACCGAGAACTCCAAGCTGATAATTTTGTTTTAGTTTACCAAATGGGCAAAGTTGGCTCCTCATCAATTGAGCACACGCTAGGGGAGAAAAATATCCCGAGCTATCACATCCACACCTTTGATGATCACGAAGAATTTCACATGTATCACAATAAAAAAGACGTGAGTAAATTCTTCGACTTCCGAAACCGCGCACTCTATCGCTTAGTGCTCAAGCAGCGAAAACGTATCTTACAAAAACGAGAACAGATTAAAATCGTTACGCTGGTCCGCGATCCAATCGCAACTGTCTTTTCTCGCTTCTTTCAAGATCTCCATTTGCAATTTATCGAAGGCAAAAAGAACGATGCAATTCACCGAGATATGGAAGTCACGTATCAGCACCTCGAGCATTGTTTTGATAACTATATCAATCTCAACTATTTTGCGGACTGGTTCGACAACGAGTTAAAGCGTAATTTCAATATCGATGTGATGCGCCAAGAGCTGGACAACACTCAACCTTTCTTCACATTCCAGAACGATCAGGCCAACGTCATGCTAATCAAATGCGAACAGCTCAGTTCTCTTGATAAAGAAATCGGTGAGTTTCTTGAGTTGCAAGACTTCGTGCTGAAAAACAGCAACGAAGCGAAAAACAAGTGGTACTCCAATATCCACCAACACTTTAAGAATCACTACGACTTCTCAAAACTGTTCTATATGTACGATCTTCCCTTGTATCGCCACGTTTATTCAGAGCAAGAGCGTGATGCTTTTAAACACAAATGGATGCAAACACCAGGGACAAAATCATCATGAAGAAAGTGCTCCATGTTACAGAAGCATTTGGAGGTGGCGTTCAAACTGCTCTCTATAGTTATGTTCACTCATCCAGAGACGAGCCTTATCAGCATTTCTTGCTAGCCAGAGCCCGAGAAAACGACTTGACCAATGAGAACAACCACCACATTTTCGTACAGACAAAGTGGGTAGAAGGCGGCTTGCTTCAATTTATTCGCGATGCAAACCACATGATTGCATCACTTGGTCCCGACGTCGTGCATTTGCACTCGAGTAAAGCAGGATTTCTCGGCCGATTTCTAAAGCTTGGCAAGGCACGCTTGGTTTACACACCGCACTGTTATGCCTTCGAACGTGAAGATATCTCAGAGCTTGCACGCCAGATCTATAAAGCACTAGAGAAAGTAAAACTGAGCAAAATTGATGTGGTTGCAGGCTGTAGCCAACGAGAGTGTGACCTAGCCATTAGCATTGGTGCGAAACGTGCCGAACTGCTCAACAACTACGTGTCTTATCAAAGTGAAGATCGTATAGAGCGAGACAAGCAAGAAGCGCTGAAGCTCATTGTACTTGGTCGTGTCGCGCCCCAAAAAGATCCTCAGTTTCTTATCAGCACATTGCAGTTCCTTAATCGGTATGCGCTTAACCGCCCGATAGAGATCACATGGATAGGTGGCGGTGACCAAGTACTCGAACAGAAATTACGTACTGAAAATGTGGATGTAACGGGTATGCTGCCTCGCGATGAGGTAGTTGAAAAGCTCAAAGGTTCAGACCTTTATCTACACACTGCAGCATGGGAAGGGATGCCGTTAACCATTCTAGAAGCATCCAAGTTACATCTTCCTATGGTTATTCGGACCATCGGCGCAACCAAAGATCTCAACTACCCGTTTTTAGCGCTCACACCTGAAGAAATGGCCAAGCAGATCGCGCATTGTGTCAATCATTATGAAGAGATCGATTTTCGCCAATATACAGCAGAATTAAACAATGCCTTCAGTGAAGAAAAACAGCGCCTAGCACTCAATAAACTATACGGTTAAATGCTCCTATGTTTCACACTGTTCAACAAAAATTACTGTTGATGCCCAGCGGTAAAAAAAGCTTGTTATCTACTGGATTAAAAACCGCAATCACGCGTGTGTTGAGTGCGCTATTTGCTTTTTTACTGACTCTGATTGTATCGAAGACCAGTGACGCTTCGACGGCCGGTCAATTCTTCTTTTTATTCAACCTAGTCTCGCTACTCACCATCGTTTCTCAGCTAGGTTTTGATGTCTCGTTAGTTCGTTACAATGCGATCGCTTTTAATAACAAAGAGAAGCTTGAACAAAGCCAAAACTATAAAACCGCACTTTATCGAAGTATGGCATTTTGCTTGCTCGCCATAGGCGTTTTGTTAGCAGGGTTTAATCTGTTTCCAGAACAGCTAAACCAGACTCAATCACCAATGTATGCGATTACTTTATGCTTGCTTTGCATACCTTTCTTGGTGCTTGCGCAAACCAACAGTCGGGTGCTTCAAGCATGTAGAAAAGTTGTATCATCTCTGTTTGCGTTGCAGCTTGGGGTAAGCATGTTGATGGTCATTTTTGTCTTTGCCCTAGACTATATCGGTCAGCAAAATATCAACAATCTAATGACCGCACTGCTTTTAGCGAGCATAGGTGTCGCGGTCATATCTAGTGCCAATTGGCTTGGCTCAGATCAATATCAAACATCGGCTTTCGTACCAAACAAAAAAATGGTCGCTTCTGCCAAGCAAGTCTGGGTTGGCAGTATCTTCACGAATGTTCTTCAATGGGGAAGCCTTGTTATTGCGGGCTTTTTTATCTCAACAGCGGAAATCGGTTTGTTAGCCGCAGCCCAACGCACATCACTACTGATTGGCTTTGTGCTGATTACCATTAACTTTGTGGTCGCCCCGATGTTTGCATCTATCTACAAAGAGCGTCAAATGCTCAAACTGCAGAATCTGAGCCGCTTGGCGTGCCGAGCCAATGTTGGTTTAGCGATTGTACCCGTAATTATTTGTACCCTCTTCCCCGAGTTTGTAATGCAGTTTTTTGGTGAGGAGTTTCTCGCTGCGGCACCACTATTAGTCGTCCTTTCTCTGGGGCAGTTAGTCAATGTGGCAACTGGTTCGGTAGGTTTTTTATTATTAATGAGTGGTCATGAGAGAACCATGAAATACATTACAATTTCCTCCGGTACGGTGTCCATCTGCCTACTTGTTACGCTTTGCCAAATGTTTGGGGTGATTGGTGCAGCGTGGGCAATGGCAATTGGCATGGCTATCCAGAATTTAGCTGCACTGTACTTTGTAAAACGTTACTTAGGCTTCTTTCCAATAGGTTAATTATGGCTTTAATACTGGCACGCACGAGTTTTGTTTTAGTCCTGATGCTAACCGCTTCACTCTCTTTGTGGAAAAGCTCTGACCTACACCATACTGCTTACCTGCAAATGGAAACCTACTTAGGCGGATCGAGTACGCTTCACTTTACTTTCAGTTTATTGATCGGCTTTTTATCGGTCTTCACGTTCCCTTCTCTGGTGAGCTCGAATAAAACCGACGTTTTTGGGATTCGTCTTTTGCTACTGCTGTTGGCTATCGTTTCAATGGAAGAAATGAGCCAACTTTTTATTCCAAATCGATCATTTAGTTTTGATGATCTCAGCACCAACTGGATAGGCGTAATCTCAGGTTACTTTAGTGCCAAGTTAATTCGCTTCATCCGCACTCGATCGTTCTAGTAATACAGGAATCTCTGGGGGATTTGGGTATATAATTACGCCAAACAACCAGACTAACGAGTACATCATGCCATCTCATCCAACCAAGATTACTTTTTTTGAATTCTTAACCCCGTTGATCACGTCAGGCAAAAAGACGATAACGATTCGAGATGAATCAGAAAGCCATTACGTTCCCAATACAGAAGTCGAAGTTTTTACCTTAGAAACGGATCGTAAAGTCTGCGATATCAAGATACGTTCTGTAGAACCACTTCACTTTGAAGATATTAATGAGTTTCATGCAGAACAAGAATCCATCGAACTACCAAAACTCAAGCAGTTAATTCGAGAAATCTACCCAAATACCGACACGCTATTTGTTATTGAGTATGAGCTGATTAAATAACCCACAACAAAGGCTAGACGACTGGTCTAATTCATTCTATAGTACACTTCATGAACGCAAAGACGAATGACACACGCCAACATATTCTCGACGTCGGATACGAGTTGATCGTAAACCGAGGGTTCACGAGTGTTGGTCTTTCAGAGCTATTAAAAAAGGCCGCAGTGCCAAAAGGCTCGTTTTATCATTACTTCAAATCCAAAGAACAATTTGGTGAAGCGATGATTCAAGACTACTTTACTAAGTATTTTGAGCGTTTAAACGCACGCTTTACCAATACTGAACTGAGTGGCTACCAACGCCTAATGAGCTATTTCGAAGAAATGGTCAAAGTAGAAGACGACGTGTGTAATGCGAACAAATGTTTATTGGTTAAGTTAAGTGCAGAAGTCTCCGATCTCTCAGAGTCAATGCGCTTGGCATTACGCCAAGGAGCAGACAAAACCATTCAAGCGATAGCGGATTGCATTGACATCGGCATTCAAGATGGCTCAATCCCCAATGGTGACGGTGCGTTATTAGCAAGGCAGATATACTACCTTTGGAATGGCGCTAGCTTGCTGAACAAACTTTATCAAGATCAGGCAGCATTGACGCAAAGTCTGACCTATACTCAACACTTACTGCAGAATACGCGCACTTGCCCATAACGGGCGGCGTGGAAGCAGAATGAACACCCTACACACGTTTCACTGTCAGAAAAAGCGTCAGTGTTAACACAGTAAACCTTCCCGCTTTAAATAAGCGGGATATTTTGAAATAAATACTAGACGACCGGTCTAATCAACAAGTGAGATAGATATGACTAACGCAACAAATCGCAGAATCGTACTCGCGTCACGTCCCCATGGTGCACCGACACAAGAAAACTTTCGTTTAGAAGAGGTAACGAAACCGACTCCGAAAGAGGGTGAAATGCTATTGAGAACGGTTTATTTATCTCTAGATCCATACATGCGTGGTCGCATGAGTGATGCCGAATCATACGCTGACCCTGTTGCAATTGATGACGTAATGGTCGGTGGTACAGTTTGTCAGGTAGAAACATCAAACCACCCAGATTACGAAGCGGGTGAATGGGTTCTTGCCTACACCGTTGGCTGGCAAGACTACGCTATCTCAACTGGTGAGATGGTCATTAAACTTGGTAAAGAACCGCAAAATCCTTCTTACGCGCTAGGCGTTGCAGGTATGCCAGGATTTACCGCGTACATGGGTTTACTCGACATTGGTCAGCCAAAACCAGGGGAAACCATCGTGGTAGCAGCTGCTACGGGGCCTGTAGGCGCAACAGTTGGTCAAATTGGTAAAATCAAAGGTTGCCGAGTTGTTGGTATAGCAGGCGGAGAAGAAAAATGCCGTTACGCTAAAGAGGTGCTTGGTTTCGATGAGTGTATTGATCACAAAGCTGAAGACTTTGCAGAACAACTGAAAAATGCCTGTGACAAAGGTATCGATGTTTACTTCGAAAACGTAGGTGGCAAAGTATTCGAGGCTGTAATGCCACTTCTGAATACAAACGCGCGTATCCCCCTTTGTGGTTTGATTTCTCAGTACAACGCGACAGAGCTGCCTGAAGGTACCGACCACCTTCCATTACTAATGGGTAAGCTCCTGACCAAACGAATCAAGGTGCAAGGCTTCATCATTTTTGATGATTACGGACATCGTTACGGTGAATTTGCGCAAGATATTAATCAATGGTTGGCAGAAGGAAAGATCCAATACCGCGAACATCTAGTACAAGGACTGGATAATGCGCCAGAAGCATTCATCGGTCTGTTGGAAGGTAAGAATTTCGGCAAACTTGTAGTACAGATTAACGATCCATTATAAAAAGGGATATGTAAATGATTAAACTTCACCACCTCAATCAGTCTCGCTCAAAGCGCATCATTTGGTTACTTGAAGAGTTAGATGTAAATTACGAGATTGTACCCTATGTCCGTGATTCCGTGACCTTCATGGCACCGCCAGAACTAAAAAGTGTTCACCCATTAGGAAAGTCACCTGTTCTTGAAGATAACGGCGAGATTATCATTGAGTCGGGTGCAATGACCGAATATTTGATTGAGAAATACAGTGACGGAGCCTTTGCTCCTGAGCGTGGTACAAAAGCACACACAGAATATTTGCAATGGATGCACTTTGCAGAAAGCTCTGCAATTTTACCTATGTTGCTAAAAATCTTCGTAAGCAAAGAGCCAAATGAAACTCAGTTTTTATCAGGCTATGCCGACAAGGAAGCAATGAATGTACTAGGCTACTTCGAGCAATCCTTAGAAGGCAAAACTTACCTAGTAGAAGAGCGTCTGACTGGCGCAGACATCATGATGTCTTTCATTGTCGAATTGGTTCAAAAGTTTGGTTTAGTTAATCACTTCCCTAATATTGAACGTTATGGGAAACAGCTCGCGACACACCCAGCATTTGCAAAAGCTGAACAACTTGAAGTGAAGTACTCTTAATTACTTCCCCCCTTTCGCCCCTTTGATGACACGTAAAACTTCATTTAAGGGGCGATATTACTAGCATCGCAGACACGCTAACTGGATAGCGCTCCCCCCCAGTCAATCGCTTTCGATAACGTCGATTGTTATGTCAATCAAGCTAATGTAGTAAATTTCTGATTCTAATATAGTTTCGACCATAGTCACCATCTATTGAATTGATAAGCAATATCAGTTTTCTCCCCCAGCTTTTCCGTAATAACCTCCTCTACAGTTTCTAAGGTATTGAGCCCTGGAGGGGTAAAAAAAATGACAAACAAGAAATTGACTACAGCAGCAGGTTGCCCTGTCGCACATAACCAAAACGTTATGACTGCAGGTCCTCGTGGCCCTCAACTATTACAAGACGTTTGGTTCCTTGAAAAATTGGCACACTTTGACCGCGAAGTGATCCCAGAGCGTCGTATGCACGCAAAAGGTTCTGGTGCTTACGGTACGTTCACAGTAACGCACGACATCACAAAATACACTCGCGCTAAGATCTTCTCTGACATCGGCAAAAAAACAGAACTATTCGCTCGCTTCACTACTGTAGCTGGTGAGCGCGGTGCAGCAGACGCAGAACGCGACATCCGTGGTTTCGCACTAAAATTCTACACTGAAGAAGGTAACTGGGACTTGGTTGGTAACAACACACCAGTATTCTTCCTACGTGACCCACTAAAATTCCCAGACCTAAACCACGCAGTAAAACGCGACCCTCGCACTAACATGCGTAGCTCTACCAACAACTGGGATTTCTGGACATCACTACCAGAAGCATTCCACCAAGTGACTATCGTAATGAGTGACCGTGGTATCCCAGCTTCTTACCGTCATATGCATGGTTTTGGTAGCCACACATTCAGCTTCATCAACGCAGAAAACGAGCGTTACTGGGTGAAATTCCACTTCAAAACTCAGCAAGGCATCAAAAACCTAACTGACCAAGAAGCAGAAGCAATCGTAGGTAAAGACCGCGAAAGCCATCACCGTGACCTTTACGAAGCGATTGAGCGTCAAGACTTCCCTAAATGGAAGATGTACGTACAGATCATGCCTGAGCTAGAAGCGGATGAAGTCAACTTCAACCCATTCGACCTAACACGTGTATGGTCTCAAAAAGATTACCCACTGATCCCAGTTGGTGAGTTCGAACTGAACCGTAACCCAGAAAACTTCTACGCAGAAGTTGAGCAATCAGCGTTCAACCCAGCTGCAGTAGTACCTGGTATCGGCTTCTCTCCAGATAAAATGCTACAAGGTCGTCTGTTCGCTTACGGCGATGCTCAGCGTTACCGTCTAGGTGTGAACCACCATCAAATCCCAGTGAACGCACCTCGTTGCCCTGTTCACAGCTACCACCGCGATGGCGCAATGCGCGTTGATGGCAACTTTGGTTCAACACTGGGTTACGAGCCAAACTACAAACAAGAATGGGCAGAGCAACCAGATTACTCTGAGCCACCTCTACGCATCAATGGCAACGCTGATCACTACGATCATCGTGTAGACGAAGACTACTTCAGCCAAGCGGGTGACCTATTCCGTCTGATGAGCGAAGAGCAACGTCAAACTCTGCTCGATAACACAGCTCGCGCAATGGACGGTGTACCAGAGTTCATCCAACAGCGCCACGTTCAACACGCATACCAAGCGGACGAAGCGTACGGCAAAGGTCTTGAAATTGCACTAGGCTTAAACAAGTAAGCGAACGCTGCAATCATTACACTGTGTGATTTAAAGACGAAAAAAAGGAGGTGCTCTACAGCACCTCCTGATTTCAAATCACTAATCCTTAATCACAAGTCACAAACCATGCTCAAGGAGATTCATTATGATTAACTTAGATTTCTTTAAGCTCTTTGATACCAAAGAACTGTTTATCTATTACTGATTCATCAACTACTGATTTTTAGCTACCGCTTTGATCAGTACTGATGTATCCATGCGACCTAAACCATCACGTTGAAGGTCTGCGTATTGCTCATCCACTTTCTTAGTCAGTGGAAGTTCTAGACCCACTCGCTCAGCTTCTTGCAGACAGAAACCTAAGTCTTTGCGCATCCAATCAATAGCGAAGCCAAAATCGAACTTGTCTTCAGCCATCGTATTTGCGCGGTTTTCCATCTGCCAAGAACCTGCAGCGCCATGCTTAAGCGTTTCTACAACTTGAGCGATGTCCAAGCCTGATTTTTGTGCCAGCAACAAAGCTTCACTCAGCCCTTGTAAAACGCCACCAATACAGATTTGGTTTACCATCTTACAGCGTTGACCCTGACCGTTTTCACCCAGTAGCGTCATCTGCTTCGCGTACACATCCATCGCTGGAGACACACGGTCAAAAATGCTTTGTTCACCACCACACATGATGGTTAGAACACCATTTTCTGCGCCTGCTTGACCACCAGAAACTGGCGCATCAATGAAGTGATTACCATACTTAGCACACGCTTCAGCCAGCTCAACCGCTAGGTCTGCAGAAGTGGTCGTGTGATCGACTAACACTGCATCCGCTTTCAAACCGACCAGAATGCCTTCTTCACCGTAAACAACGCTACGAACGTCATCATCATTACCCACGCAGGTAAAAACGATGTCACAGCCTTCTGCCGCTTCACGTGGTGTTTCACAAGCTACGCCTTGGTATTCTTCAGCCCATTTGTCGGCTTTCGCTTTTGTGCGGTTGTATACTTTGGTTTCAAAGCCCGCTTTACTTAGGTAACCAGCCATTGGGTATCCCATCACTCCCAGACCAATAAATGCTACTCGTTGTTTTTCCATTGCACGCTTCCCTTAGTTCACCTGACTGAAATGTTTCGTAACATGCTACTAAAGAATTGAAATCATTACTCGTGATTTCTCTTTCCACGGTCTCGATGATCCAGTATTTCAGTTCGTTTATTGCGCCTTCTACACCCCTTTACTTGACGATTAGCATAACAGTCAAAGCACTTAAAAAGGTTTACTACTGCTTAGCATGGAACATCGCTTGCCCACTCTTGTCCTTGTTCGACCAGAAATTGATGTTGAACTGAGCATCATCGCTCATCTCAATGCGGTGCCAGTACTGCGGTGGACTTGTAGCAAACTGGCCTGCATTAATCACCACCACTACTTCTGCTTCTGTGGCATTTTCATCAGCAAAGCCGTAGTAAGTCACTTGCCCTTCCATGACGCAAAGCTGTCCAAACACTCCCTCAGCGGTATTGTGATGAGTCAGTAGCGCTGGTGGCACATTGTCTTTAGTGAAGAAAGGCGTTGAACGTTGAACAGTCCAGTCTTTAGGAATTCGTAGATGCGACATAATGATACCCTCTCTAATTACAATTCTTTTCGTTTAAATCGGTTAAGCCTGACCGGCTTGAGACAACTCTCGAAGTAATGGAAATGCTTGCGTAACTTGTTCTCCCGTCACGACGAAGCCCATGAGTCGGCTATTTTCATCCTCTGCTTTCGCGGCAATGCCAGTTTGAGAAATCTGCACGCTCCAATTCGTCACCGAACTAAAATCGCCTGCCAATTGAATTGGATAACTCGGTGTTTTGACCTTTACCATCATAGGCGGTAGTTTCAACTCTGCTTCTTGCCCTAGTAGCTGTTTGCCCAAAGCATTGGCACTTAGCACGATCGGTTGGAGATAAGGCATCATTCGACCTTGGATTTCAGCACAATCACCTAATGCGAACACATTGGCTGCTGATGTCTGTAATCGGGCATTCACCTCAATGCCTTTATTGACACTCAACCCACAAGCCTTCGCTAACCAAGTGTTAGCACGTAAACCCGCCGCTGAAATCACTACATCAGCTTCAATTGCTTTACCTTGGCTCAAGCTTGCCACCAGCGAATCATTTGAGTGATTAATCGCAGCAACTCCAGTCTCCAAGGCAAGTTGAATACCTTGCTGCTTAAGTTGGTTCTCCAACGGCAATGCGACGAATTCAGGAATCAAGTTAGCGAGCAAACGGGGATTTGGCTCAACCACCGTAACCGCTTTACCACTGGTTGCGAGATCCATGGCGATCTCGACGCCGATCAAACCACCACCCATTACTAGAATTCGTTCCGCGCGGCTAATTTGCTCTTCCGCTAATTGATATTCTTGTAGCGAGTTCAGCGTTATCACCTCAGGTGCTGCACCACCAGATATTGGCGGCACAAAGGCTTTCGCGCCTGTCGCAAACACCAGTTTTGAGTAAGGGTAGGCTTGACCATTGACTAACACTTGCTGAGCTTGCACGTCGACATGCTCAATCATGGTATGGGCGAACAGTTCGATGTTGTGTTCCTGTGCAAACGCCTCACCACTTTTAACTACCAAATCTTGGGCGGTTTGCTTGTTACTGAATACATGACTCAAATCGGGCTTGTTGTATTCCGCGCCATCATCAGCAGTAAACACTTGCAGCGGAATATGTGCGTCCATTCGACGCACTGTTTTCACCAATTGGTAAGCCGCAAAGCCGCTACCAATAATCACAATAGATGCTTGCATATTCTCCCCCTTACCCGTTGTATTCGACAAAGACGTCTTTACCCAAGTGGCATTCTGGGCACAAGAAGTAATCTGGCACTTCAGACCATGCCATGCCCGGTTCAACGCCTTGATTAGGCTCGCCTTTAGTTGGGTCGTATACCCAATTACAAACGGTGCAAACCATGCATTGACAACCTGCAGGATGCGCCTCAGTACTAGGGTTGCTAGAAGCAGCATCTACTGCCGCTTGTGTTGCTACTTGTGCAGCGGGTTGTGATTGAACTTGTGGTGCAGACGCAGCAATCGCCAGCGAAGTAACAGGACTTGTCAGGTCATGCTTTGCCCACAATTTCGCGATGTTTTGACCATGTTCGCGACATTCACGCATCGCTTTACCATCTGGTCGCCATTTGGTTTTCAAACTCACCGCGGTTTCAAAGCCTGCGTCAGTCAATCGAGCATGGATACGATCCACCGCACCACCGTTCCAACCGTAGCTACCGAACGCAGCGGCTTTCTTCGCCTTAAAGCGCAGACCGGTAATTTCTTCTAGCATGCCTGCGATCTTCGGCATCATGACGTTATTCATGGTAGAAGAACCAACCAAGATGCCTTTTGAGCGGAATACGTTGGCGAGAATTTCATTCTTATCATGCTTAGAGACATTAAAGACTTTGACCGCCACGCCAGGGTCGACATCGTGAATGCCTTGCGCAATGGCATCAGCCATCATTCGAGTGTTGTTTGACATAGAGTCGTAGAAAATCGTAATGCGATCTTCTTTATAATTGTCTGCCCATACCAAGTATTGCTCGATGATTTGAACCGGATTATCGCGCCATACAATACCGTGTGACGTAGCGATCATGTCGACAGGTAAATTAAAGCTCAGCACTTCTTTGATTTTAGCGGTTACCAAGTTGCTGAATGGCGTTAGGATATTTGAGTAGTAACGCAAACACTGTTCCATCAACTCATTTTGATCCACTTCATCATTGAATAAGCGTTCATCGCAGTAGTGCTGACCAAATGCGTCATTGCTGAATAACACTGCATCGCCAGTTAGGTAAGTCATCATGCTGTCTGGCCAATGCAGCATCGGCGCTTCCACGAACACCAATTGCTTACCGTTACCAATATCGATACTGTCGCCCGTTTTTACGGTTTTGAAGTTCCACTCAGGATGGTGATGATGACCCACAATTGAATCAATCGCCGCTTCTGTACAGTAAATTGGCGTGTTCGGAATTTTCTCCATCAATGCCGACAATGCGCCTGAGTGATCTTCTTCTGCATGGTTTACCACGATAAAGTCGATAGACTTAAGGTCGATTTCCATCTCTAAATTTTGGATGAATTGTTGACTGAATCGATGATCGACCGTATCAATCAATACGGTTTTCTCTTCACGAATTAGATAACTGTTGTAGCTGGTACCTTTTGTCATTTTGTATTCTGTACCGTGGAAGTCTTGAACTTCCCAATCGCGTTGACCTACCCAGTGGATGTTGTTTTTTACGTGAATTGTCATAATTACTACCTTGAATGACGGGATAAACAAAAATAATTTCTTCTTGTATTGCACTGGGCGTGCCAACTTTTAATTGCTATATATTTCAATATCTTAATTAAAACCCAACTCTAATAGCTGTCATTTAGACACAGTTGAAAATTGTCATTTAGACACTACAATAGTCATATTGACACAATCGGTATTGGCTATGACTTCTTTAATCGCGCAATGGCTACACATCACGCAAGACCTTAACTCGGCGCTCACTCAACAGGCTCGCTTCGAGACGTTGTTAACCACGATTCGGGAGGTATTGAAGTGTGACTCTTCTGCCCTTCTTTTGTATGAAGACCAGCACTTTAAACCTTTAGCAATCAATGGATTGGCGAAAGAAGTGCTTGGACGCCGTTTCTCCATTGAGCAGCACCCAAGATTAGAAGCCATTGCCCGAGCAGGTGATATCGTGCGCTTTCCCTCCGACAGCGACTTACCTGATCCATACGATGGCTTGATTCCAAACCACGATGACAAACTGCATGTTCATTCCTGCATTGGTTTACCTCTGCTGATCGACGATCAACTGATTGGTGCCATTACGATTGACGCCTTCGACCCCAACCAGTTTGATGGACTACGCAACCAAGAGCTACGTTTTGTCAGCGCATTAGCAGCTGGTGGCCTACACACTGCACTCCTACTAGAACAACTAGAGACACAAGCGAGCCTGCCACGCGACTCTTACGCCGAGAAACGCACTTTAAGTAATGAAATCATTGGCAACTCTCAGGGCATGAAGAATCTTCAAGAGCAGATTGATGCAGTCGCCGATACTGAATTGTCTGTGCTAGTGATGGGAGAAACGGGCGTGGGTAAAGAGTTGGTTGCGAGCGCTATTCACCATCGCTCTAGTCGCTCTAGCAATACTTTGGTTTACCTCAACTGTGCGGCGCTGCCGGAATCAGTCGCGGAAAGCGAGTTGTTCGGCCATATCAAAGGCGCATTCACAGGCGCAATCAGTAATCGTAAGGGTAAGTTCGAACAAGCCGACGGCGGCACACTGTTTTTGGATGAAGTCGGCGAACTGTCGTTAGAGCTGCAAGCCAAGTTACTTCGAGCCCTACAATACGGCGACATTCAACGTGTGGGTGATGACCGCCATATTCGAGTCAATACACGCATCGTCGCCGCCACCAACCGTATATTGCATGAAGAAGTAACCTCTGGGCGTTTTCGAGCCGACTTATATCATCGTCTAAGCGTCTTCCCGCTTCATGTTCCACCTCTTCGTGAACGTGAAGACGATGTGGTGTTACTCGCAGGCTTTTTTGCCGAGCGCTTAAGAAGCAAACTGGGACTGAACAGCATTCGTTTGTCCCCCACTTTAGTGCAAGCACTCAAAGACTATTCATGGCCAGGCAACGTACGAGAGCTTGAACATGTCATTAAACGTGCCGGTGTTTTGGCAAAATCGCGCGCTCACGCCATGGACATTGAGCTAGTTGAGCAAGATTTTGATATTCGAACGCCGAATCAGAACATCAAGAACGTTGAAGAAACGGAAAAAAAACGTCAGCTTGAGCTACCAGAAGGCGGATTAAAACCAGCCACAGACGCCTTCCAAAAAGCGATGATTGTTCGAGCTCTGGAAGAGAACCAAGGTAACTGGGCAGCAACCGCACGCCAGCTTGAAATAGATAACGGCAATTTGCACCGCTTAGCAAAACGCCTAGGGATAAAATAGACACTAACGAATATCACCTAATATGGATATTCATCGCCAAATAATGTGCCTGATGCCCAACCGCGCACTCAGCCCACCATAAGTAGTGGGCTGAGTGCTCAGATAGAATAGCCACCTAAGTTTGACGGTATTTTCTTCTAAATTTTATTGTCTTGAACCACCTCACAGATTTAATAACCCTTAACAATAAACACAATAATAGTTAAGGTATTTTTATGAGCTAGATCTAATAAAATTAAATATATAGTATTTATTTTAAGAATTTAAACTTTCAAAGTTCATCATAATAAATACAACCTCTATATATACACTTTACCTTCAAAAAACATCAAAATATAATCCCTTCGATAAAAAACACTTAAATGAATTTAACTGTATAAAAGTGAGGAGAATAAAATATGGGATATGGGGCGACAGTATATTCATTAGATACTGAAAAGGTTTTTAACGTACTAAAGAATGAGCGTAATCCAGAGCTAGAAAAAGCCATCATGGAAAGGTGTCAAGACTCCTTTAAGGCGATTAATGAAATGCTGGAAAGTAGTGGCGAAAGCATCCGAGCTGAAGAGCTTCTTATGCAAATGTTGTCTGAAGAGATAAAATACAGTCACTTGGGTTACGCCTATGCTTACTTGCTTGAAGCTATATGTAAGATAACTGGTTATTACTTATCCAATAACTCTTGGTATCCTTGCGATGTAAACGATTTCTGCGATATTCCATTCACTAATACCGATTATCCTATAAAATTCCCATTCCCTGACGATTTCCCTGTTGTTTTTATGATAAAAAATCAAGATATTCACCAAGATAACGTTGACTTCGGAGGCTTATCAGAGCAACAAATATCTGAAGTCAAGAGCTGGTACACTCATGCAGTCGTAAACAATCGTGACTTGGTATTATTTTATTATTAATAAATCATTCAATAGTTAAAATAACAATAGGATATTAATAAAACTCTAGCTTATATTAAGATAGAGTTTTATCTATTTAACTGAAATTTTTCTAATTTTAAAAACATTATATTTCACACCTAGTTTATAGACTCTGTGTATAGTGTGTTCAAAGGCAATGTGAACTCATAGGATCAAAATCAAGTTCTAATTTTTAGAAGAAAAACCGATCTGCTTGTGTCAAAATGCGCCATCCCAACCAAAAAGTCTTAATGTAATGAACTACCAAGCTGCTATTTTTGATATGGATGGTTTGCTCCTTGATACTGAGCGCGTCTGTATGCATATTTTCCAAGAAGCATGTGAAGCCCAGAACCTACCCTTCTATAAAGATGTTTATCTTTCAATCATTGGTCGCAATGCAGCGGGCATTGAAGTGATTTTTCGTAAAGCTTATGGGGATGATCTTGACCGCTTACACCAAGAGTGGCGCGACCGTTACGACGCTGTGGTTAAGCACCAAGCGATACCAGTAAAAGAAGGGGTGATTGAACTGCTTGAGTGGTTGAAAAGCCAAGGGTTGCCAATTGCAGTCGCCACTTCTACAGCAAAAGAAGTGGCACAGAAGAAGTTGGAATTAGCGGGCCTAAGCAAGTATTTCGACAACTTAACGACAGGCTGTGAAGTGTCACACGGCAAACCTGAGCCAGAGATCTACCTGCTTGCAGCAAGTCGTCTAAGCGTAGATCCAACCAAATGTCTCGCCTTTGAAGATTCAAATAATGGCGTGCGTGCTGCTGTAGCAGCGAACATGATCACTTATCAAATTCCTGATTTGGTTGAGCCTTGCAACGAAATAAAACAATTAGGCCATACCGTCGCACCTTCACTGCATGATGTGTTGCACACGTTAAAGCAAACTCGCTAGGTCTACTTGTCGTCTGTTCTCTAGAAGCTCAGCAATTTAGCTGAGCTTCTTTCTTGAAACCTCTCCAATACCGTAAAACCAAACAATTCTGCCACCCGTTTAGAGAGATTATTTTCACCTTAACTCTGGCTAATCACGACTTTTGATTTAACTCACGCAATCGCATGAAATAAGGCATTTGAGTGATCAAATAGCGGAACTGACCAGTACAAGCTTGCAACAAAACGTCAATATACCGATTGAAGCACGTTTTTGGAGTGAAAATTGGCTGATAATGAGAACTATTGGATAAGATCAATCCAAGTCAGCCTAAAATACAAAATGGAGAGTGTTATATGTCTTTACGTTTATTAGCAACAACCTTCGCATTAGTAGGAATGAGCTTTGGTGCCCAAGCCAGTGCCGAGTGTGAAGTGTCATTAGATGCTAACGATATGATGCAGTTTTCTACTAAAACATTGAGCGTACCAGCCACTTGTAAAGAGGTAAAACTAACGCTGAATCACACAGGTAAGATGCCAGCGCAATCGATGGGTCACAACGTGGTCATCTCTGACACAGCCAACCTACAAGCAGTCGGTACTGATGGCATGGCAGCTGGAGCAGAAAATAACTACGTAAAACCAAATGATGATCGCGTCTACGCTCACACAAAAGTAATTGGTGGCGGTGAAAGCACCAGCATTACGTTCAGTACTGAGAAAATGAAAGCCGGCGGTGACTATTCATTCTTCTGTTCGTTCCCGGGTCACTGGGCAATCATGCAGGGTAAATTTGAGCTAAAATAAAAGATTCAGCCAAGCCAAAAGAAGACTCATTATAGGGAAGCCAAGGCTTCCCTTTTTGATAGATAAAATAGCAATTGAGAAAGGTCTAACACGTCTGGAAACGTGACCAAGAAACATAGCAAGTAAGAAACCCTTGCTCCACTGAGATTAAGTTCTTTTACGAAAACTCATGGGTAAAAATCGGATTTTTGTTTTGCCTTTCCGAAACACTACTAAATGATAAAAGTCATTCAATACCATGTAACTCTTTCCAGTTTCCTGGATGAACCACATAGCCGAACAGAGCATGCCCACCATAAACCAATTCAGTCCCTTCCGGTATCCACAGCATCTGACCTGGGTGCACAAAATGTGTTTCACCATTTGCGGTCAGCTCGAAACAGCCTTCAATCACGAAAATAACCTCATCATAAAGCACTGTCCAAGCCACTTTAGCGCCTTCCCATTTAGCAAAGCCTACGCCTATGTTTGGTGAAATTTCTGGGCTTAACGCCCTGGCAACATACGCCATTCCCGGCGTATCACCACGAACATTGAAATCTAGACTTTTACTATCAACAAGTTTGACTGGCTTCATAATTCACTCCGGCTTTGCCATTTTGCTAATTGGATACGCGTTTTTACTCCCAAACCTAAAAAAGGCTCTGGCGGATTCAAACAAGGCATTCCTGTCACTTGCTGTATGTCATCCAATGATTTAGATGTCGCACCAACGACATAGTCAGCTAACAGTGTTCCAGAAATGGTTCCCCACGCAGCACCAACACCATTGTCACAAGCGCTGGCATAAACACCTTCATCTAATTGACCGAAAAAGTTAGTAAAGTTACGAGAGATTGCATACACCCCACCCCATGTGTGAGTAAATGGTACGTCGGCCAGCTCGGGATAACGCGCCAGAAAGACCTGACGATGATCGTCGCGAATTTGTTCTCTGACTTTATCGTTCATGCTTGAGCCATATTTCGGCACGTGTTTGTAAGTATTGCGGATCAAAATACGTCGATCGGCGGTCATACGTAACGTCGTTCCCGCATGATCAGCTGGAGTTAACCCCCAATTCAGCTCACCTCCGTATCGTTGCATTTCTGCGTCGGTTAATGGACGCGTCCAGCTTGCAAACGTCATCACTGGAAGTAGTCTGTTTTTAAGATAACCAAACTCCCGAGTAAAAATGCTGGTCCCAAGCAGCAGTTCAGGGGTTTCAACAGAGCCACTATCTCCATGTAATACCCAGCAACCGTTTTCTTTACTGAGCTTGCGGATTGGCGAGTTTTCTAACACCTCGACATTCTCTGGAAGGCTTTCCCCTAGCCCACGCACCAGAGCAGCAGGTTGCATTAAATAACCACCTGGCGTGTAAATTGCGCGGCTGTAGTAATTTGTCCCTAAGACTTTCGCAAGCTCACTGCCATTAACATGGAAGTATGGTTCGCCAAGGTCTTTCATTAGGTGCTCAAAGTGATCGAGATATGCTTCACCGCGCGCCCCTACGGCTCCTTGATATTTGCCCTTTGCTGACCACTGACAAGAAATACTGTGCTTCGACACTAAAGTGTTTAGCTGAGCAATCGCAGAACGGTTGAGTGATAATAACTTTTGCTTGTGCTCAGGGTCGGGATGCTCAAGTGAAAACTTATGAGGCAAATCGATAACAAAGCCCGAATTTCTTCCTGAAGCCCCTTGGCCGATACGTTGCGCATCAATCAGTATAATTCGTGCATTAGGCATAAGTTCAGCTAAACGTCTTGCCATAGCTAGGCCTGCGAAACCGGCACCTAACACGGCATAGTCAGCACTTTGTTTACCTTTTAACGCCGATTTTTCTGGAATACTTGGCAACGCATGGTACCAACCACACGCCACGTCATCATTGGGTAAATGAATCATCT
This sequence comes from Vibrio sp. Vb1026, assembly GCF_033338745.1. Taxonomy (NCBI): domain Bacteria; kingdom Pseudomonadati; phylum Pseudomonadota; class Gammaproteobacteria; order Vibrionales; family Vibrionaceae; genus Vibrio; species Vibrio sp. Vb1026. Next base: position 507,525 of record NZ_JAWOTH010000001.1, on the reverse strand, counting down.
TTTTTCTCCGCTACGCTGCTGACAGTTTCAGTGACAATTGATCTAGCCAAGGGCCGCGTAATGACTGTACTTTTCTTCCTAGCAACGCAAAACCGAGCATTGCTCCTTCTGGTGAATAAAACGCAGCGGTCAATTCATCTGCTTGGTTCTCGATGTACCATTGTCCCTGTTCTTCAGCGGCTACCGGGAAAATCGTGAGTGGAAGAATCGGCGTTTTTACAATCACTGGAGTTGGTGTTAACGAGATAGGGGCGACATCGCCTAGCAAGCTTTTCGCTACAGAAGGGATCATTTGATTAATCGGCGCAATATAGGGCTGCCAACCGTGATCAGTTTCAACACAATCACCTAGCGAGTAAATATTCTCATCACTCGTCTGGCCGAATTGATTCACTCTAATGCCTCGGCCTACTTCGAGCCCCGCGCGCTCAGCCAGAGAAACATTTGGTTTGAGTCCAACCGCGCTTAGCACTAGGTCTGCTTCAATCTGCTTGCCACTGTTCAGATGTAAAACCGCACTGGATTCGGACCTTGGCTCGATTCTGGCGATACTGTCTTGTAGAGCCCATTGCACGCCTCGTTCGGCAAGTGCACTTTGTAATGATTCACCCAACTGTTGCGGGATCAAACGCTCCATTGGCCATTGACCTAACCCGATTACTGTCACTTCATAACCGCTTTCGATCAGGTCATTCGCGAACTCACAGCCAATTAAGCCATCACCGAGGATCGCGATGCGCTTTTTGTTCTGTAGCTCCGCTCTGAAACGGCGGTAATCAACTAAGTCGTTCACACTCATAACACAAGAGCGATCACCCTCAATCGGGATTTCAATCGGTGATGCACCTGTTGCCAGTACCAAGCGACTGTAGGCGTATTTACCGATGGAGGTATGTAGCGTTGAATTGGCACGATAGATATGTTCAACGCGGGTATGCGGGTAAACGCGGATATTGAGACGGCTTTCCCACTCCAACGCGCTTTCACTTTGTAGCGCGTCGCCATCTTTCTTCATGACCAGTGCATTAGACAATGCTGGTTTGCTGTACAAAGCGCCATCATCAGCGGTAAAGACAGTGATCGGAACCGTCTCAGATTGCGCTCTAAGTGCCGCCGCCAACTGGTAACCACTGTGGCCACTACCGATGATAACGATAGGGTCATTTGAGAATACAGGTTGAGTAACTTCAGATGGAAGAGGCTGAGCCGTATTTGGCTGAACAGACGCTTCTACCGACACCGAAGACACAGCTGCAACCTCTTCTAGTGGCGCATCGTCGGTGATTTCGATCATTTCAAAATCGGCCTTACCCACTAAACAGTCAGGACATAACCAGTCATCCGGTACATCTTCCCATGCTGTTCCTGGTGCAATGCCATCGGATGGCCAACCTTGTGCTTCATCATAGATTAAGCCGCAAATAATACAGAGCCACTTTCTCATCGCTTATACTCCAACTACCTTGTTCAGAATTTCCGTGTTTACAAACCGTTGTCAGATTTGTTGTGATTCCATCAACCTCGCCCTAGCTTGTGGTCTGAAATCCAAGCCGGTACGAGGTGATGAAAATACAGTTACACGGTAGCTATACGTTGCTGTCTTGCTGCAAACGAATGGCAATATTGCGTGTCTGGACATAGCTATAAATCGCTTCTTGTCCTTTTTCTCGCCCAAAACCGGACAAGCCCACGCCACCAAATGGTGTTTCGATACCACCAGCAAACCATTCATTGATGAACACTTGCCCACCACGCAGTTGCTGCGCCACACGCAATGTTTGGTTTAGGCTTTCACCAAAGACACCAGCAACCAGGCCAAAATCGGTGCCATTCGCGATTTCAACGGCCTCTTGCTCGGTTTCAAACGGTGTAATTACCAGTACAGGACCAAACACTTCTTCTTGAGCAATACGCATATCTGGTGAGGCTTCAATCACCGTCGGTGCCACAAAGTAACCCGACAAATCAGGGGCGTATCCACCCGTTAGGATGTTCGCGCCGTCGGCTTTTGCTTGTTCTATCATTTCAAGCACGCGCGCTTGTTGATCAGCCGATACCAACGGTGTTATATCCGGCTGGCTTTCACCTTGACCAATGGTTAGGTCTTGTGCCATTTTCACTACCGCCGCTTTTACTTCTTCATAACGCTCTTTTTGAATTAGCAAACGAGACATTGCCGAACACACTTGACCAGCGTTAAAGAAAATACCGACTTGAACGCTTTGTAAAAGCGTTTCGAGACTCACATCTTTCAGTGCGATAGCGGCCGATTTACCACCCAGCTCCATCACAGATGGTGTGGCGCGTTGCGCTGAATCTTTCAGTATGCGTTGGCCGGTCGGCACAGAACCTGTAAAGACAATTTGATCAACGTCTTGATGCTGCACCAAGTGGCTGCCAACTACGGAGCCTTTGCCACATAGCAAGTTAATCGCGCCTTTTGGGAAACCCGCTTTTTCAATCGCTTTAATCAACAACGTCATAGCGAGTGGGGAAATCTCTGGCGATTTGATCACCACTGCGTTACCAGCAGCTAATGCAGGTGCTAATGAGCGTGCACAAATAGAAACTGGGAAATTCCACGGCACAATCTGCACTGACACACCAAACGGCACATATTGGGTGAAATCGACATAATCTTTACCCAACGGAATTGACGTGCCTTCCAGCTTGTCGGCCATGCCAGCGTAGTATTCGAAGTAACGTGCCGATTCTAAAAACTCATCTTTGGCATCTTGCAAAGATTTCCCATTTTCACGGCAGGCAACTAACCCACCTTCATCAACCATTTCACGAATAGCCGCGGCGGCTTTTAACATCCACTCGGTTCTGACGGCTGGACGAACGTCCGAAAGAACGCCTTGATTGACCACTCGACGTGCCGCTGCCATTGCGCGATCTGCATCGGTGATAGTGACTTCTGCAATCGTCGCATACGCTTCGGCTGTGCCAGGGTTAATGACGGTCAGCGCTTGCTCTGAATCGCACCACTCACCATCAATATAATTAAGGTAATGCATCATATTACTGCTCCAGTGCCGCTTTCACTTGCTTTGCCAACCAGGTTTGGAAGAAATGCGTCGGAACATCCATTTCTGGTGAGAACACACCACCACCAAAGCCAGGTGAATAACGACCTTCCTGCATGCCCTCGACCGCTCCAATATCTTCGCCGAATACGACTCGCCATGACTCAACGGTAGCAGTACGGCACGCAGCGAACTCATCATTCGTTGCTTCATCACCCACATAGAAAACACGTAGGTGCTCAACACTCTTATTCGCAGTGATTGGTTCAATCATCATTGCAAAGGCATGATCGGCTTGAATACCAAGCAACACGTTTGGAAAGAGTGCAACATATTCTGCATGACGCAGTTTATCTTCTGGCCAGCTTGGAAATTTAGGTAAGTGTGTACCTGCAGTATCAGAGAGGTTGTATGCGAGACTACCTTGGCCAGCGAAACGCTCTGCAAACATGATGTTGTAGTGATCCTCTAGGCGAGAATAACTGTTCAAACTCGGATGCACCCAAGGTAAGTGGTAAGCTTCACAGTAGTTTTCTACGGCAAGCTTCCAGTTACTTTTCACTTCTATCTCTAAGTTGCCACCCATGTTCACGCGGCGAAGAAGCCCTAATCCTTCTTCACCTAAGAATTGCTGCCAACGTTGCTCTAGCGGCGCGATATGCTCTTCAAAGCTTTCAGCATTGCCCGATAAGTTGACGAATACCATGTCCATCCAAACGGCTGAACGAAGTGGCTTAAGGCCATGTTTTTCACACTTAAATCGGTCATCTTTGTGTTTTGCGATACCACCAATGTGTGGTGTGCCTTTTAGATTGCCGTCAAGATCGTACGTCCATGAATGGTAAGGACAGCGAATCATGCCTTGAACTTCGCCTGCCTCATGCACCAGCTTCATACCACGATGACTACATACGTTGTGGAAAACTTGGACTTCACCTTGGCGATTTCTCATCATGAGTAGTGGAAGATTCATGAAATCAAGTGGCATCACATAACCATTTTTAAGCAGGTCTGATGCAAAACCAATACATACCCAAGTGTTACCAAACACCTGATCACGCTCAAAAGTAAAATACTCTTCGCTGGTGTAGGCCTGATTCGGCATTCCTGTTGCTTCACTGATTGGGTTCAGTACATTATCAACAAGTTCAACAGGAATAATGGTTTGGTTGACATTGCTCATATTCTTATCTCCGAGAGTCGAGTTGCATCCAGTGCGTACAACATCGTGTTGTGTTAGTGGAGATGATTTTGATTAACAACCCGGCAACAAACAAACGACTTTTTCGCCGGGCTTGGATGAGTTTTTGTCATTCATGCATTGATCTCGAACAAAAAAATAACCTTTTAATTAACAATGATCTTCTTGTCATGATTAATACTCATTAACCGATGAGTATTAATCAGTTGAAACACAAAAGCCCTCTCTCTACTCTCTTTCAAAAATTAACAATAACGCAACAAACAATAACGCTAAAACAAACGCACTGTGAGGGATGCCTATGAGAGCAACATCTGGGATATTGAAAGGACTCAATCCGACTGTGACTATCGCATCAAAGATCGTCGTTATCGGTTTTGTACTTTTCTGCGCCATTCTCGCCAACCAAGCGGGCCAATACTTCGAAACGATTTCCGGCATTTTGCTGCAGAATATGAAGTGGTTTTACATCGGACTTGTTTCACTCGTTGTCGGTTTTCTTCTTTACCTTATGGTTAGTCGATATGGACATATTCGTTTGAGTAAAGATGACGAAAAACCAGAGTTTAGTTATTTGTCTTGGGTATCCATGCTTTTTTCCGGAGGCATGGGGATAGGCTTAATTTTCTGGTCGGTCGCCGAACCGATGTGGCATTACGCTGACAACCCATTTACTCAAGGCCTGACCAATGAAGCCGCAACAACATCAATGAAACTGACATTCTTTCACTGGGGTCTACATCCTTGGTCTGTCTTTATCATTGTTGCACTCGCATTAGCTTACTTTTCCTACCGTAAAGATCTGCCTTTTACCCTACGCTCTATCTTGTACCCTTTGATTGGTGATCGTATTTATGGGCCTATCGGACACACGGTTGATATCCTAACAGTCGCGGTGACTGCTTTCGGTATCTCTCAAACCTTGGGGATGGGAGTTATCCAAATAAACTCTGGTTTGAATCAAGCCTTTGGTCTAGATATTAGTTTGGGGATTCAACTCTTTATTATCGTTTCCCTTTGTACTTGTGCGGTTGCGTCGGTGATATCTGGTGTAGGAAAAGGTATTCGCCGTTTATCAGAATGGAACATGCTGCTCTCACTCGCACTCGTGCTAGTCGTACTTTACATTGGTCCAACTCGCTATATCTTAAATACGCTACTCGAAAGTACGGGGCTTTATGCACAAAACATTGTCGGTATGAGCTTATGGAGCGATGCACAGAATGACTCTGGCTGGCAAAACTGGTGGACGGCTTATTACTGGCCTTGGTGGATGACTTGGGCACCTTTCGTTGGCATGTTTGTGGCTCGTATCTCTAAAGGACGCACAATACGTGAACTTATCGGCGGTGCTCTCATCGTACCCACGCTGATCACGTTTTTATGGATTTCAGTATTTGGTGGTGCAGCGTTGAAGGTAGAGCAAGACGCTCGTGTTGCTCATCAAGAGCAAGTCACTGCGGCACAAGAAGCCAAACAGACACCACCTGCGGATTTTTCTGGCGGCCCGATTCTTGAAGCGACTAAAGCTGATACGACACGCGCTTTGTTTACGCTATTCGACAACCTAGATACAGGTATGTTTGGTAAACTCCTTAGCGTGCTTGCGTGTTTATTACTCGGTACTTATTTCATTACCTCCGCTGACTCAGGTACCTTAGTTCTATGTACCCTCGATGCCGCTGGACACAGTGAGCCTCCTACCTCTATACGCGTATTGTGGGGGATCATGATCGCCGCCATTGCGGGAGTGCTTCTATACGCCGGAGGGTTAAAAGCAATGCAAACGGCCTCCATTATTGCCGGTTTCCCTATCGCGATTTTTATCGCGGTGATGAGCTTAACGCTGTTCCATAGTATTCGACGCGAACCTAAGCCATGGGCAATGCTTCCTGAGCATGTTCACCCAGAGCAAGAGAAACTTGATGGTCCTGTTGAACCGCTTGTTGAAAGCAAAACAGTGGCTTCCGAGCCTATCGCTTCAAGATCCTCACAAAAAAGTGATTCCACACTCAATCAGGGACCAGTACTAAGTTAGTGCGTCGTTTCATCAATCAATTAAAACAAAGCGGGAACTGGTACTCCCGCTTTTTTAACATGACCAAACTCTGTTATTTTCTCTGCTTATTGATTTAGGCTAAACCTCGATCACCCACCTCATCTGGCAACTGTTGCAAAAGCCACTCTCTAAAACGCTTGACGCTTGCTGGGATTAAACCTCTATTTTTAGGTTCAAGCATAGAGAAATTGGAAGGTGTTGAAAGCACGTGTTCGACTGGCCTAACTAAAGCACCGCTTTGTAAATAGTCGTCCACTAATGATCCCCAGGCTAACGCGATTCCCTGACCATTAATTGCCGCTTGTAACAGCATTGGATAGTTATTGATGTTCATGCGATTACGAGGCGAAATATTTGGCAATCCTACACTCGCAAACCACTGCTCCCAATTCACCCAATCTCTTTGAGACTCCTCCAGATAGAGTAACGTTTTATTGAAGATTTCTTCTGGCTTACTAGGCTGGCCGATTTTCTCTAAATAAAGCGGGCTACACACAGGGAATACTTCTTCTGAAAATAGCGTTGTCACATCCATTTCCGCAGGTGGAGTGCGACAATAAAACAAGGCGAGATCGCAATCTAATCGGCGTAAGTCCAACACATTATCTGAGGCCAATATTCTTATATCGATGTCATCATGTTCATTTTGAAATTGAGCAACCTTAGGCAACAACCACAAGGCTGCCATTGCATTTGTCGTCGCAACCGTGATCTTTTGTTCGCCCTGCCACTTCTTCACTTCACCCGTGATTTGAGCAATATCGAGCAAAGATTGGCTGACAGCTTGATAATATTGAAGACCTGTAGGCGTTAAATTAATGCTTCGATTGGCTCGCGTGAACATAGCCTTGCCTAAGTATTCTTCTAATTGTCTAATTTGGCGACTGATAGCACCTTGGGTCACGTTTAGCTCGTCAGCGGCTAACGTAAAACTCAAGTGCCGCGCCGACGCTTCAAACGCAACGAGGCTATTTAAAGGTGGGAGGGGTTTGATTTTCATGTATCTTCCAGTAAGGCAGTATTGTAATTATTTTTATTCCCGGCAATCTTATGTTGCACGTGGATAATGCCATTCTGGACAACACCTCAAAAACGACAATTTATAAATGATAAAAAATAGAGATGAATCATAAATTGTTGTGAGAGAGACTGCCGTATACAGTTTCGTGGCTACAACGAGCACAAAAAGAGGAGCAGTTACTCCTCTTTTGTCTAGCCTTTTGCTCACTTTGTACGAGTTAGCCCATTTACCCTATTGCCAGTTTAGTACTCGCGTAACGCGCTTTTTTCTTTCTTGGACTGGCTAAGAAGTACGCTAATGTAAGAGGCCCTAATCGTCCCATAAACATCATGAAGATGATCACTAACTCACCCGGTTCGGACAAACTGCCCGTTAAGCCTCGCGATAACCCAACCGTACCCAGTGCCGAGACCGCTTCGAACATAATGTCTAACATAGACGCTTTCTCTGTCAGTAACAGCGTGAATATGGCAAACCAAGTCACCCCCACCGAGATCAGAGTCAGCGCCAATGCCTTGCTGATGGTCTCTTTGGGAATCTCGCGTTGAAAGGCATAGGTTGCTTCATCGCGACGCAAATAGCTGTAAGTTGCCAAGACCAATACCATAAATGTCACAACTTTAATGCCACTTGCCGTACTCAATGAACCACCGCCGATAAACATCAACACCAGAATGATCGCCGTTGTGGCATCTTCCAACTGATCGATAGCTAAAGTGTTGAACCCTGCCGTTCTTGGCGTCACCGCTTGAAACCACGATGCCCACCATTTCCCTGCTTCGCTCAACGGGGCAAGCGTGTTGGGGTTGTCATATTCAATCAGATAAATCGCGATAAGTGCCACCACGTTAATGATCATCGTGCCTAAGATCATCATTCGACTGTAAACGGTGAGTCGATGCCAACGGCGATTGCGTTTTAAGTCAATCCAAACCGAGAAGCCTAAACCACCAATAATGAACAAACTGGTAATGGTGAAGTTAACGACCGGGTCGTCCATGTAAGGCATTAAGCTATCGGCACTCAACGCAAAACCTGCATTGTTAAACGCACTGATGGTGTAGAAGAAACCATGGAACAAACTGGTTTCCCAGCCCAGCTCTTCACTCCAATAAACGCTCAAAATAGTGAAACCAATAAGTTCAACGAGCAGAGCGAACATCAATACAGATTTAGCAGTGGCAATGAGTGTCGACGAGTCAGTTTGGTTGAACGCCTCTCTCGCGACTGCTCGCTCCAAAAAGCCAATTTTTCCGCCCAGAGCCAGCAAGGTCACGATGGCAAACGTCATTAAACCTAGGCCACCACATTGAATCAGGAAAGCAATAACCACTTGCCCAAAAGGCGTAAACGCCGTGCCCGTGTCCACCACAACTAATCCCGTCACCGTAATGGCCGATGTCGCAGTAAACAGGCTTTGAATCCAAGTGATGGGCTCTGTGGTGGCAATCGGCAGTTTGAGTAAGATCGTGCCGAGCATGATCAAGCACGCAAAGCTGAGGCTAAGTATTAATGGCGGTGCGCCCAACAATTTTTTGCCCGCTTTGGGTTTTCGCTCGATGGGGATAATAGAGGGATGCCACAAAACCATGTTACACCAACCTTGGAGCGACGTATTTCAGCTCAGCGCGACTACCACAAAGCAACAGCGTGTCGAACTCATTAAGCACAAACTCATCATTGATATTGGTGTAGACGGCTTCTTCGCGCTTCACCAAGATAGGCTGAATGTTGTAACTGCCTCGGCTGATCAACTTAGAAAGCGGCGTATCGTGCAGATTGGATTTAACGTGGATTTCCACCACATACAAGCCATGCCCCATTTCCAAATAGTTGTTCACCATCGGATAGTTGAGTGCCTGCGCGACTCTTACGCCCATCTCCTCTTCCGGATGAATAATGCGTTGTACACCAAGCTTAGACACGATGGTGTGGTGTGCTTTGGTGCTCGCTTTGACCCAAATAGATTTCACACCCAGATTTTTCAGCGCCAGCGTACACAACAAACTGGCTTGCATGTCTTCGCCAATCGCCACCAACACCACATCACTGTTCGCTAGCGCTAACTCTCTGAGTGCACCTTCGTCTGTTGCGTCACATATGACCGCTTGCGTTAACTCTTCGACGTATTTTTCGACGATTTTCGGGTCGCTATCCACCCCCGTTACGGTGTGTCCAAGATGAATAAGTTCTAAGCTGGCGGCAACGCCAAATCGCCCTAGACCAATTACTGTAAAGTGAGCCATATCAATACCTAACTGTGTTTTATGTATAGAAAATGCTAATGCGTTAAGGGTTAGACTGATTTTCCGTCACGGAAAATAGGCAACACGAATCCTGTTCGAGTGCCGATAACCAGCACTAAACCTTGGCATTAACGTTGATTAAATTTGGAATTTAGTGGTGCTTGGACGCCTCTAGCACTAAACGATAACCCAACCCCGGCTCGGTTTTTAATAGCCGCTGTTCGTCAGCACTATCGTTCAGTTTTTTGCGTAGTTGACTCACTAACACACGTAAGTAGTGAGTATGTTCGACATGACTTTTTCCCCAAATCACCGCTAGCAAATGAGTTTGCTCAATGAGTTTTCCCGGCTTGAGAATCAACTGTTCAATGAAAGAAAACTCTTTCTTGGTGAGTGGAATTTCCCTCTGATCCAACCAAAATTGGTGAGTACTTTTGATGATTTTGACTCGGCCAGCCACCAGCTCATCAGCGACGGTTTGCTCATCCACCAAATCTCGAACCAGCACTTTGATGCGCGCGATGAGCTCTTTTACGCCAAAAGGCTTGCTCAAGTAATCATTCGCGCCTGCTTCTAAAAGGCGGATTTTTTCCTCTTCTTGATCGCGAGCTGTCAGCACTAGCACTGGCGTTTTATACGTCTGACGAAGCGTAGTGAGAAACTCCGCCCCATCGCCGTCGGGCAAGCCTAAATCTAGCAGAATGACGTGCGGCGAATACGCTTCGAAACACGCTTTGGCTTCTGCAATGGTACTCGCGCCAATGTAATCAAACCCTTCAGCAGACAGCGAAATTCGAATAAAGGTATGAATGCGAGGCTCATCGTCCACGACTAAAACTTTGTAACTCACGCCTGCTCTGCTCCTTGATTGAGTGGAAGTCGAATGCGGATCAGCGTCCCTTCTGATACTGGCATAGATTGAATATATCCTTGGTGTGCGGTGATGATGCCTTTGGCAACCGCGAGTCCCATTCCGGTGCCTGAATCGGCCGATTTGTTGTTCGCGCCGGAATAGAAAAGGTTGAATATTTTTTCCGCATCTTCAGCTTTGATGCCAATCCCCATGTCCCGAACATCAATCACGCACGACGAACCCTGCTTAGAAAGTGAAACCTCAACAGATTCATTCTCTGGCGAAAATCGCATGGCATTATCCAGCACATTAAAAATCGCTTGTTCGATGAGCGAACGACTTACTGACAAATAGCCAACGGCATCATCCATATTCATGGATACTTTCTCGGTGTAATTCGGCAAACGAGAAACCGCATCCCGCACAATATTCGCAATAGGCTCATCTTTTTTGGTAATTTTTAATGTGCCGTGCTGGAGCTTAGTCGCCTGTAAGAGGTTCTCGATATATTGATGCAAGCGATGGCTTTCTGAAGTCGCACTGTCGAGCAATTCTTTACGCTCTAAGTCATCGAGCTTGGGCATGTACTCGTTGAGTGTGGTCAGTGTTCCAATAATGGTTGCTAGCGGCGTGCGTAGGTCATGGGACACCGATAGCAGGATGCTGTTTTGCAGCTTGGTTTGTTTTAACTCTCCCTGCTGCCGACGATAAAGATCCGCAAAGGTGCTGGTGATAAAAGCCACCACCATAAACACGACTAAATTAAAAATGTCTTCCGGACGAAACATCTGCAAAGAGTAACGAGGCGTCGTGAAAAAGAAATTGAAGCTCAACGCTTCGATCACCGCCGCCGCATAAGCGAATCGCGAGTTGCATTGAAACGCCACTACCACGACCGCTAACTGTAAAATCAGCAGGACTGCGGCTGTAGAGCCAAACAGTTGGTCTAACAGCCATGAGACGACAACCGCACCAACAATCACGGTAGTAGAAAAGAGAGAGGTGTTATCTCGCCATTGAACAAACATAAAATACATCAACCAAAATTCGATGTAGAAAACTTTAGCAAAAGCCCATTCGGAGTTCGCGTAAAAAAAGCGTAAAAAATTCAATAACGACAGTGAGTTATAAACATAATCATCATTAAGTTGGCCTAACTCAATGAATAATCACAAGTTAACGTTGCCCATTAACGCCTACTTACTCGGTATAAACGACAGACACAAAAAAGAGGAGCATTTGCTCCTCTTTCGTGTAGCGTCATATTAGATGACTTGCAGTTGAGCATCACCTTGCTCAGACAAAAATCCGCCGGTTTGATGCTTCCACAACTGAGCGTAAACACCACCCAATTGCAGCAGCTCGTAATGCGAGCCTTGCTCAATGATTTTGCCGTCATCCATTACAATCAAACGATCCATCGCGGCAATCGTTGATAAACGGTGAGCAATCGCAATCACTGTTTTTCCTTCCATCAGAACTTCAAGGTTTTCTTGAATTGCCGATTCTACTTCTGAATCAAGTGCAGACGTTGCTTCATCCATGATCAAAATTGGCGCGTTTTTCAGCAGAACGCGAGCAATCGCCACACGTTGACGCTGACCACCAGACAGCTTCACACCGCGTTCACCCACTTCAACGTCATAGCCAACGTTACCTTGCTCGTCTCGTAGAGATTGAATGAAATCATGAGCATGTGCTTTCTCAGCAGCTGCGATAACGGCATCCATTGAAGCATCTGGATCACCGTAAAGAATGTTCTCTTTAATTGAACGATGCAGCAAAGAGGTGTCTTGCGTGATCATACCGATGTGTTGGCGAAGCGACTCTTGTTCGACTTGAGAAATGTCCTGTCCATCAATACAAATCTTACCGGTATTTACGTCGTAAAAACGCAGCAACAAGTTGACCAACGTGGATTTACCTGCCCCAGAACGACCGACAATGCCGACTTTTTCGCCCGGTTTGATAGTCAGGTTCAAGTTCTCAAATACCGCCTTCTCGTCACTGTAGTTAAAACCTACGTGATCAAAGCAGATCTCACCTTGGGAGATTTGCAAAGGCTTAGCATTTGGTACGTCTTTCACTTCAACATCGTTTGAAATCGTATTAATACCGTCTACTACTGTACCGATGTTTTCAAACAGTGCGCTAACTTCCCACATGATCCACTTCGACATACCTTGTACGCGCAATGCAATACTGATGGCAATCGCAATAGCACCAATTGTTACAGCGTGATCTAGCCATAGATAAACCGAAATGGCACTAATAGACATCAGCAGCAAATAGTTGATGGCATCCACACTAAACAGTAAACAAGTCACCATGCGCATTTGGCGGTAAACCGTCACCAAAAATTGCTTCATGCTGCTTTCTGCGTATTCCAACTCTCGTTGCGAGTGCGCGAATAGCTTTACGGTAGATATGTTGGTGTAAGAATCGACAATGCGCCCAGTCATTACAGAACGAGCATCCGCTTGCTCTGTCGCTACTTGTTTCATTTTAGGGATAAAGTAGAACTGGATAACCGCGTACATTCCTATCCAAATCACAATAGGTAGCATTAGCAAACCATCGGCTTCGCCCATCATCCAAAGCATCGAAAGAAAATAAACGCTGATATAAACCAGTACATCCACCAGCTTCATGACCGTTTCTCGTACCGCTAACGCACTTTGCATCACTTTGGTCGCAACTCGGCCTGCAAAGTCACGCTGGAAAAATCCAACCGCTTGTTTTAGCAAGTAACGGTGAATCAACCAACGGATAGACATCGGGTAGTTACCCAATAACGTTTGGTGCATCACCATTGAGTGGACAAAACCGAGAGCTGGCATCACAACCGCCACTAAGAACAGCATCATTAGCATGCGATCACCCTGGTCTTGCCAGAATGTTGCGCGATCTTGATTAGAGAGAATATCGACGAGCTCGCCCATATAACGCAACAGCGTCACCTCAGTAATGGCAATAAGCGCACTGAACACAGCCATAACGAGTAAAGGGGCTTCAAAGCCACGAGTGTAAAAACGACAAAAGCCAAATAGCGTCTTCGGTGGCTTTTCGGTTTCCATCTGGGGAAAGGGTTGGGTCAGCTTTTCAAACCAATTGAACATAACAATGACTTTAGGTACCGCGAATGAATTTGCGAACGTTTTACTATCTTTTGATACAAAAGTCAGTAAAATACCGAAACAAAAGCTCAAATGATAATAATTACAATTAAGCTTAGCGTTAATCATAATTATCGGGAATAGATTTATGCAAAAGAATAACTCACTGACCATCGCTATCCGCAACGCGTTGGTTTGTGCTTTAGCACCTACAGCAGTGGTTGCATTCACAGCACAAGCTCAAGAAGACGTCGTACAAGATGACGTGATTGCCATGGAGACCATAACGGTCACCGCGCAAGCACTTAAAGTAGAAACCCCGGCAGCAGAAACGCCGCGCAGCGTATCTATCATTTCTGAAGATGAACTTCGTGTTCGTGCACCGAAAAAGCTAGATGAAGCATTACGCTACACGTCTGGTGTAACCGCTCAGCCTTATGGCGCAGACAACGACACTGATTGGTTCAAAGTTCGTGGATTTGATGCAGCGACTTACCTAAACGGCAACCGCCTATTCCGCGATGGTTACTACACATGGTTGGTCGAACCTTACGGCCTAGAAAGTGTAGAAGTCGTTAAAGGTCCATCGGCTATTCTGTTTGGTGAATCGGCACCAGGCGGTATCGTGAATGCTGTTCAGAAAAAACCAACGTTTACGCCTCAAGGCGAAGTAAAAGTCGAAGTTGGCAACAACCAACACCAATCCGTAGGTTTTGACATTGCTGACGAAGCAAACGACGCAGGCACTGTGCGCTATCGTTTGGTTGGCTTGATGACAAGCCAAGATGGTGAACTGGACGGCACAAATAACGAGCGTTTCTACCTAGCGCCAAGTGTCGAGTTCGACATTTCTGACCGTACAATGCTGACCGTTTTGGCAACTTACCTTCATGATGACGGTGTACCAACTAACCCATTCTTCCCGGCAGCAGGTACTCTGATTGGTTCTAACTTTGGCAAAATCGATCCTTCGACTAACCTTGGTCAGCCAAACTACGATAAATACGAACGCACGCAGTTTTCTCTAGGTTACTTACTAGAGCACGACATCAATGACACGTGGTCACTCTCGCAAAACCTCAACTACGGTTCGAATGAGTTGTACTTGCGCAGCTCTTACGCGTTCTCAAACAACGATCCAGCGAAAGAAGAGTTAACGCAAGGCATCGTATTCCGTGACGGAAAAAACCAGAGCATCACGTTCGATAACAATGCTGTCGGCAACTGGATGACAGACAACGCAGAGCACACAGTGCTTATCGGTATGGATCTGCAATTCCACAAAACCGATGGCGACGAGCAAGACAACTATGCATTTGGCACTATCAACCCGTGGAACCCAGTTTACGGCAACTTCACCCCTCTTGATCCTGCCAACAACGTGAAACGTGAGATTGAGAAATCTCAAGCAAGTCTCTATTCACAATACCAATTGAAACTGCATGAACAGTGGATTGGTAACATAGGTGCTCGTTACGACTGGGTGAAAACAGAAAACTCTGGCAAAGGCGCTACCGTTGATCAAAGTGAATCTCGTGATGATGGTCAGCTCTCTCTAAGTGCGGGTGTGATGTACCTTGCAAACAATGGCCTGTCACCTTACGCAAACTACTCTCAGTCGTTTGAAGTGATCAGTACTATTGATGCGGCAACCAATGAACTTTACAAACCGCTGGAAGGCGAGCAAGTAGAAGTGGGTGTAAAGTATGAGCCAAGCTTTATGGATGGCTTTATCAACCTTGCATGGTTCGACATCACGCAAAAGAACGCGTTGGTCACTAACCCATCAACATGGATTGCGACACAAACAGGTGAAGTGACATCTCAAGGTATTGAGCTAGAAAGCACGGCGCAGCTAACCGACGATCTAAAACTGATGGCAAGCTACACCTACACTAAAGCGAAAACAGATGAGAGCTTTGGCCAAGGTAAAAAACAAGCCGCACTTATTCCTGAGCATCAAGCGTCTGCATGGGTAGACTACAGCGCCTACAGCCTGATTCCAGGCCTCAATATCGGTACTGGTGTGCGCTACGTAGGTGAGTCAAAAGATAACCCTAAGAGCTCGAACCTAACGGTTCCTTCTGTCACTCTTTGGGATGCGTCAGTCACTTACGACATCACTTCACAGTGGCAAGCACAGCTAAACGTGAACAACATCCTAGATAAAGAGTTTGTTTCAGGTTGCGATTACTGGTGTTACTACGGCCAGTCTCGCTCTGTTATGCTAAACGCAAACTACCGCTGGTAATTGTACTTCTACTCCCCTCTATTGAGGGGAGTTTTCTCCTAAGAGCCATCCATGTTTCAACTGTCTAATATTGAGATCGTGCGAGGTGGACGTCAGATCCTCGGCATCGAACAACTTAACATCCCAACAAATGAGCTAACGGTCGTTTTAGGCCATAACGGTTCAGGTAAGTCGACACTGGTGAACCTGCTTTCTGGTCAAATGCCACCAGATAAAGGCACGGTAACACTAAACGATACTTCCCTTTCATCACTCAAAACCAAAGAGTTGGCAAAACAGATCGCCTATTTGCCACAAAAGCTGCCCTCTTCGGCTGGTTTAACGGTAGAAGAGCTAGTGCGCTTAGGTCGCTTTCCGTGGCGTGGGGCACTTGGTCGTTGGAAAGCTGAAGACAAACAGATCATCACGCAGGCTATGGAACGAACAGGGGTTACACCTTTTGCTCAAGCTTTGGCGGATGACTTATCGGGCGGCGAGCGCCAACGTGCTTGGGTGTCTATGCTACTGGCTCAACAATCGCCAATTTTAATTCTCGATGAGCCAACCTCGGCGCTCGATGTTCACCATCAGTTTCAACTAATGGCGCTGCTGGCAGAACTGAATCGAACCGAGAATGTAGGCATTATCGTGATCCTGCACGATCTGAACTTAGCACTGCGCTACGCCACCCACATTGTTGCGCTCAAAAAAGGTAAGATTGCCTTTGAAGGCAACGCCGACATGTTGTTAGACGAGGCACGCCTTTCTAAACTATATGAGTCACCAATTAAGCTGATTGAACACCCAAGCCCGGCTAACACATTAGCGAGCCAAAAGGTGGCTGTTGTATGCGCATAATAGCTCGTTTACGTACTGTGGTTACACAATCTGCTTTTCTCCTCGCATTTTTTATGACCAATGCACATGCAGTCATCACCGTTACCGATGAATATGGCGAGCATAGTTTTGAGCAAGCGCCTCAACGCGTTGTAGCCTTAAACTGGGACATCTTAGAACAAGTTTTGGCGCTAAACGTAGAACCAATCGCAGCCCCAAATTTACCAGGCTACCGCCAATGGGTCGTCAATCCAACTGCACCAGAGTCAATTGAAGATATTGGAACCCGAGCAGAACCCAACTTAGAAAAAATAGCCAGTTTGAAACCAGATGTCATCCTTGCTGCGTCTCCACAGCAAGACTTGATTCCGTTACTCAAACAAATTGCTCCGGTAATCTATTTACCTAATTTTTCTGAAAATGAGGCCGCAGCTGAAACGGCCATTCGTCACTTTCGTACGCTCAGCAAGCTATTCAATAAAGAGACACTTGCTGAACAGAAACTGGCAGAATTAGATGCTTCATTTGCGCAGATGCGCCAGCGAATTCGCCACTATTACTCTGCTCCACTCAGCGTTCTTGTGATGCGATTTTCAACCCCGAATACTGTATTACTTGCAACCGAAAACTCCACCACTGACTACGTGGTTAGAAAACTGGGATTACAGGCTCCAATTAAAGAGGCCCCACGTGCGTGGGGAGTAAAGCAAGATCGAATCAATCGGCTTCAGAGCCTTCAAAACAGCTACGTTCTCTACGTACAACCTTTCCCAGAAGAACGAAAACTGAAAGAGTCGCCACTTTGGCAAGCGATGCCGTTTGTGAAAAAGCAGCGGGTAAATTCAGTCAGAGCAGTGTGGGCGTATGGCGGTGCCATGTCTTTGCAATACACCGCTGAAGCGATTACCGACAGTCTAATAGAGTTGGCACCAGAACAATGAGAACGAAACATTATATTGGTTATCTGGCGCTGATTACGTTACTTAGCGTCTTTAGCCTACAAATTGATACTAATTTATCACTTTTCGAACAATGGCAATTATTAACAAAACCAGAGGTAGCAACCGAGTTTCGTGACGTATTCTTTACGCAAGCGCAGCTTCCTAGGTTAAGTATGACCCTGCTTGTTGGTGCCATGCTTGGTCTCACCGGCAGCTTAATGCAGCAATTAACGCAGAATAACCTCACCTCGCCGTTGACTCTTGGCACCTCTTCTGGTGCTTGGCTTGCATTAGTCGTGGTAAACATTTGGTTCGTCGATTGGGTAGCCGATTACTCTGCATTAGCCGCAATGGTGGGGGCTTTAGTGGCGTTTGGCCTGATCGTATCAATTGCAGGCGTGCGTAATATGACAGGTTTGCCGTTGGTCGTTTCGGGGATGGTTATCAATATCTTGCTTGGTTCTATCGCCACAGCCATTATTATTTTAAACGCCCAGTTCGCACAGAATATTTTTATGTGGGGAGCCGGAGACCTTTCTCAATACAGCTGGGATTGGTTTGAGTGGTTATTGCCTCGCTGCGCTATCGCAATCGTAATTTTGATCGTCGCACCACGTATTCTGACCTTAATGAAACTAGGACAAGAAGGCGCAGCAGCCCGAGGCTTAGCGGTATTACCCGCGTTTGGTGCGTTAATGGTGATGGGTATTTGGCTAGTATCTGCCTCAATCACCGCAGTTGGCATTATCAGCTTCATCGGATTACTGACACCCAATATTGCCAGAGCGATGGGGGCAAGAACACCGCGCGACGAATTGATCAGCAGCATGCTTTTGGGCGCAATGCTACTAATCATCACAGACTCTGCCGCTATCTCGCTGAGCTTATGGTTAGAGGAAACCATTCCTAGCGGCGTAGCGGCTGCAGCTATTGGCGCTCCCGCTTTAATTTGGTTTACTCGTAAAAAGCTGACGGCAACCGATCAACTTAACCTTTCAATGAGCCAAGGAAAAACGGCGCTTTCTAAACGCGCGGTATGCAGCATTGCGCTATTCAGTCTGGTTGGGATTCTAGCTTACTCATTCGTTACCCATGGTATAAACGGAATTCAATGGTCTGTGCCAGGTGAGTTCCAATGGCAATTGCGTTGGCCGCGAATGTTAACCGCACTTTCTGTCGGTATTGCGCTATCCGTTGCCGGAATCATTTTGCAACGCATTGTTTATAACCCTCTGGCAAGTCCCGATATTCTCGGTGTGTCTTCCGGAGCCACGTTTGCCATTATTACGACAGGAGTCATCGCTGGGTCGCTTCTCTCCGCATTTAGCTGGGGTATCGCTTTTTTCGGAAGTATGTCCGTATTGATGTTATTGCTGATTATCGGTAAACGAAGCCATTTTAATCCATCTAACTTCGTGTTGTCCGGCATCGCACTAACGGCACTACTAGAAGCTCTTGTTCAATTTTCGCTAGCTCAAGGTTCTGGTGACAGTTACAAAATTTTATTGTGGTTAACTGGTTCAATTTATCGAGTCACAGCCGACACCGCACTGATGTTATGTTTGGCCATAATAGTTCTGCTTGCCGCTGTATTCTCGATTTCTCGTTGGCTAACACTAATTTCCATCGGGCGACAATTCTCAAATGCACGAGGGCTTAACCCTACCGTAGCCAATACGCTTATGCTCACCATCGTTGCTTTGTTATGCGCCTTTTCTACGGCTACAGTTGGTCCAATATCTTTTGTTGGCTTGGTCGCTCCCCATATGGCGATGATGTTAGGAGCAAGAAAAGTGAAAGAGCAACTGTGTGTCGGTGCCTTAATTGGCGCAACCCTAATGTTGTGGGCAGATTGGCTAGGACAAATCGCTATTTATCCAAGTCAGGTCGCAGCTGGCACGTTGGTCGCTATTATAGGCAGCACTTACTTCCTATTTTTAATGCTGAAGAGTAAATTCAGCTAAGTTGGGAATATTGTTACAGCCTAAAAATACGCTAAGAAAAACAAACCCCGCTATTTTGATAGCGGGGTTTGAAATTAAAGGCGAAGTACGATGCTCTATTCTTCTCGCACTACAGGAAAACGTTGCTCATAAAGTTCCATAAAGTCCTTACGAATTAAGTGCTCTAAGTGGTTCGCTTTATCGGTTGGGCAGAAAATCATCACGTGCAGAATTTGTTCACCATTAATGTTGCTAGAAATATGCATATGTGGCTCAGAACCAGGAAGGTCAACACCGGCATGTTTTTCAATCATCGCATTGTAACGATGTGCAACATCAGCAAAGTAACTGCAATGTTCTTCAATTTTATCAGTTAAAATCGGTAGCAGTGGATACAAATTGACGAAGTCTTTCACCACTACAGAAAAGTTGTGATAAACGTACCGCTTCATGAAGTTGAGGTTCTTTACTGGATAGGTAAAGAACATACTATTAGGCAATGTCGCTGTTTTGCCGGTGTAATGATATTGCCCATGATGCAGGTCGATCTCTTGAATCACCGTCGCCATCATATTGTGCTCAATCACTTCACCGCATAACTTCCCGACCTCAATCCAGTCCCCAACGCGAAAAGAACGTGAACTTGCTCTTTGAATCGAACCCGTAAAACACAAAATGATTTCTTTGGATGCCACTACAATGGCAACGGCAATCGCCGTTACACTCAGAGCAAACTCGTTAATTTCTGATTGCCATAAAATAAATAAAATCAGTAATGTAACAGCAAAGGTGCCATTTTTAGTTCTGGACATCCAACTACGCTGATCTTCTGAGAGAAAAGCGTGATCACCACGAATCATCGATAAAATTGCACGACGAATTAACCACATAATCGCAAAGATCAGTGCGGTAAAAATCAATTTATGAGTGAGAAGAAAATCGACAACTAACTGCACTTTCTCCATTCCACGGCTCCCTCGAATAAAAATACGGCCCAGTAACAGCTAACGATAACAAATTATTTTGTCTGTTGTCCGTGCTCACTCAAGTCTTTTTGAAATTACTCCTCTCTGAAGGCGCGATTCATGCTTTCTGTAATTGGCTTTATTAGGTAGCTCAATGGCGTTCGTGGCTCAGATAAAATAAGCACTTCGGCATTCATGCCTGAGGTTAAACGATGTTTTGTCACATCTTCCGGTGAAATTGCAATTCTAGCGAGATAAAAATCTTCTTGGTTTTCTTGCGAGAGCTTATCGGCAGAAATCGTCAGCACAGTACCGTCTAAAGGTGCCAACGTCCGTGCATTCAGAGCGGTCAGACGAACATGCGCTTGCTGGCCTGGATTCACTAAATCAATATCCTGAGGATTAACACGAGCCTCGACTAACAACTTATCGTCTTGCGGGACCAGTTCTAGTAACGTTTCACCCGAGCCAATCACACCTTTTTCGGTAAACACTTGCATGTTGACTACGCGACCAGAAATAGGTGCGTTGATCGTTGTTCTTGCGACAATATCTTGAGCGGAGCGATATTCTTCCCGAATTGCGACAATTTCCGTTTTGGTATTTCGTAGTTCCTCGACAATCTCATTCAGCCTTTCAAGCTTCAACTCTTCAATTTGCGCTAGGTTCTCATCTAACCTTTTTCTAACGGTGAGCGACTGCCTATCTAACTGGCTTAAGGTACTTCTCACCTCCGCTGCTAAGCGCTTGAGTTGAAGTAAAGTAGATTTTCCCGAGAAACCTTTTTGCACCAAGGCTTGGTTGCTGTCTATTTCTTCAGCAATAAAGTTGAGCCGTTCCGTCTCAATCACTTTGGTTTGCTGAAGGTTTTCAAGCTCTAAATTTGCTCCAGAAATACTCTGCTCAATGATACTCAGTTTACTATCAAAGAATCGCTTTCTCGCTTCAAAGATCTTGTTTTGAACCAGTTGTGCTTCTTGGACGATATCGACACGGGGAATGTTCTCAAGATCATCAGACCATACAATCGTTGGAAGCTCATCAAGCTCCGCACTTAAACGGTTTTCCTTTGCTAGAGTATGGATAAAACGACCACTTAACGAATCCAACTTAGCCATAGCTTGACGCTTAGAAAGTTGAATTAATAACTGACCTTTTTCGACTAAATCCCCTTCCTGTACATATAGCTTTTCAATAATACCGCCTTCTAAATGCTGAATTTCTTGTCGCTTAGTGAGAACTGACAAATCACCATAAGCAATCGCTGCACTTTCTAATTTGGCTGTTGCAGCCCAGTAGCCAAGACCTCCAAGAAAAACACTTAAGGTCACCACACCGAGTAAAATTGGTTTTCGAAAGCTTAGTCTCGCTTTGGGGCTAAAACGATATACGATCTCGGTAGAACTCTGATTAACGGTTGGCAGTTGATTGCTCATTTCTTACCCTTGGGATATCTGTTCTTTCTTCGCCCATCAAACGTTTTAATACTTCATCTTTAGCGCCGTATAACTTGACTCGGCCGTCAGCCAAATACAACAGCCTATCCATTTGTCGTAACGTACTCGGATTGTGGGCAATGACGATAATCGTTGTACTCTGTGCTTTTAAATGGGCAATCAAACGTTGATACGCAGCCTCTCCCTCACCATCGAGGTTGGCATTCGCTTCATCGAAAATCACAATAGATGGGTCGCCATAAACGGCTCTTGCAAGAGCGATTCTCTGCCTTTCCCCCCCAGATAAACCACGGCCATTTTCACCAATAATGCAATCATAGCCTTTGTTTTTCTTGAGTATTAATTCATGACATCCTGCTAGTTGCGCCGCCTTGATGACTTTAGCGGGGTCTTCTTCTTTAAAGCGCGCGATGTTCTCTCGAATTGTGCCAGGAAATAACTCCACTTCTTGAGCGAGATACCCAAAATGTACGCCGCGATCTTCAGATGCCCATACGGAGACTTCCATACCGTCAAGAGTCACTTTACCCGCTAATGGCTTAACCGTACCTAATAACAGCCGAGCAAACGTCGATTTACCCGTACCAGAAGGGCCAATCACCCCAACAGCAACACCCGGAGGAATCGATAAGCTGATCGATGAGAGCACTGGTTCGGTTGCTCCAAGATGGCGATAGGCCAGTCCGGTAAGCTCATAGTGTCCTTTTGGTTTAGGCAGTGGCATATCTGATTCATCTTGGCGCACGATCGCATCGATTTCTTTCAACCTTTTATAGGCGCCTTTAGCAGACATCGCGCTTCGCCACGTGCCTATCGCCTGCTCCATCGGCGATAATGCCCGACTCATTAATATGGAGCTCGCGATCATCGCCCCTGCCGTTATCTCATGTTGGATAACTAACCATGCACCACCTCCCAGTAAAAATATCTGTAATGAGCCACGCACAAACTTAGAAAAGTTAGCCATGTAGATAGACTTACCTGCAACTCGCTCTTCAAGCACATTCACTTCGCTCACGCGCGACTGCCACTTCTCTAAAAATGCATTCATCATCCCCATTGCGAGAATTGAATTGGAGTTTTGCGTGGCTAATTCTGCGTTGTTGATATGAGAAATCGCCCTGACTTCGCTCTCTTGCATTGTTTTACGCGTCATCAGCTCATTGAGTAGACCTAGGCTAAACAATACGATAGATCCAAGTAACGCGATGTGACCTAGTATCGGGTGCAATAAATACACAAATAAAATAAACAGCGGTGTCCAGGGCGCATCCAACAGTGGATAAGGTGCTTGACTGCTCAAAAAGCTTTTGATGTTCTGAATGTCTCTCAGAGTTTGCGAGGTATAACTCTTCCCAGTATGTGATTGATATTGAATCGTGCGCTTGAGCATGAAAGCGGAGAGTTTTGTGTCCATCCAATAACCAAAAGATTTACTCATTTGTGCTCGTGCAATGTCGATGATGGACATGGTTAACAGCGCGACAATTACGATGACAGTGAGCAAGAATAAAGTATCGATTGAGTAGGAGGATATCACTCGGTTGTACACTTGAAGCATGTACAGCGGAATCGAGAGAACCAATAAGTTGATAAAAAGGCTAAAAACGATCAGCAAGCCCGCAAGCGTGCATAGTTTTTGTTTCACTTCTTTGAAAACCGTTTTTTGCACGACTACTTCCGTTTAATGTGAAAATTGTAGGCGCCAGAAATACTAGCGCCTAACTTAAGGTAACCTCAAATCGCTCTAGAGTGTCCGATTAGTTCACCTCAGCATGGCAGAGCCACGCAAACTAATTCCCATCCAGAGTTATTTTCAGTCGTTTAGATTACGAACAGATCAGCACCATAGGTGTTGATGTCAGTTTCAGTCACGCCAATAAGTTTCACTGTTAGATCAGCCCCATCGGTAAACACTGCATTCCCAACTGCATCGTAGCTAAAGCTTAAATCACCAAAGTCTGTGACAGAGTCGCTAATGATGTGCAAAGAGTCTTCACCAATGGTGAAGTCAACAACTTTGGCTTCGCCATGGCCACCAAACTTATCCGTGAACACAAACTTATCGCCATTGCTGCCGCCAACTAAAACGTTGTCACCAGAACCAGCAACAAGAATATCTTCACCGACACCACCATTTAATTTATTGTCGCCCAGCAAACCCAACAGCAAGTCATTACCGGTACCACCGCCGAGGTAGTCGTTTCCTGTACCAGCCCTAAGGATGTCATCTCCAGCACCACCAGTTAGGCGATCATCGCCGTCGCCGCCGATCACATAATCATTACCGCCACCGCCAACAAACGAGTCATTACCACCAAAACCGATAAACAAATCATCGCCGCCATCGAAATCAGCAAATTGGTTATTTACACCTGCATCGCCTAAATACGTGTCATTGTCACTTGCGCTCATTTTTATTCCCTCTTAGCTTATTAATTGAATAGACCTTCTGTTCCACGTC
Source organism: Vibrio sp. Vb1026 (assembly GCF_033338745.1). Classification (NCBI taxonomy): domain Bacteria; kingdom Pseudomonadati; phylum Pseudomonadota; class Gammaproteobacteria; order Vibrionales; family Vibrionaceae; genus Vibrio; species Vibrio sp. Vb1026. Next base: position 483,163 of record NZ_JAWOTH010000001.1, on the reverse strand, counting down.
TGACTAGATTCGTCACGACATGAGAAGTCTAATAGTCAACTGAATAGGAATAAGTTTGAATATGGGATGATATTTCAGACTGACATTTTAATAATAAATATAAAATTTAGTACTTTATAGAGTATTTTCTTTTTATTACAGCAAGTTAATACTAGTACTACAGGTTTCTCTTAGCCCAACTTGTAGCTTGCGTACGGTTCTTTACTTCTAACTTTCTAAAAATATTGTATAGATGTGATTTAATAGTATGCTCGCTGATAAATAAAGAATCAGCGATTTCCATATTTGAACCACCTTCTTTCAACATTTTTAAAACCTGAACTTCACGCCGAGTAAGCTCAACCTCAATAGCAGGTTCGATAATGCTATTTGCTTCTCTACCTCGATAATAATTTACTAGCTGATCAAGTAATCTTCGAGACAGCCAGTTATCCCCTTTTATTATTGCTTTTAATCCCTGACAAACCTTGTCCATTGAATCTCCTGGACCAAATATACCTTTTACATGAGGCCAAGAAGCGAGTTCTTCTGTGTCTAAGTCATAACCTAGATTAAGCATTATGGTTCCTAGCACTTTATTACTATCTTTTAAATAAACTAAAGTTTCGGAAGGAATCTCAACTGAAAAATCAACAAGCAAAAAGTAGCGTTCCGGAATGAGTTCATGATAGCTAGGGTTTTTAGTATCAATGATCGTTATTTTAGTTTCTGTATTTTTAGAAAGCATTTCCTTAAAGTTTTCACTCTGTAAACTTTGTTGAGTGAGCATTAGGATTTCAGGCTTTTCCATATACTGTTCCATAATGTTTCTCATACTTTCAGTGACTTAACATTCTTAAATTAGTAGTTAATCGTCAGCACTTAGTTTGATATGTAAGTGCTAGTTCACAGAGTAAAGTTATTTGCTACTTTTTTAAATTCTAAAGTTATTAAAAAGAGAATCAAAAAAAGTGTTTCTCATAAAAGAAACACTTTTAACACATTCAGGTCACAGAAATTATTAAGAGTTTACTAAATTAGGCAACCTAATATTGCAATAGCATTACACCATTAACGAGTTGTCTGAAATATTTTCCTTTGCCCAAATAAGTGCTTGAACTCTATTTTTCACATCAATCTTCTTGAAAATATTATGTAAATGCGTTTTTACCGTATTCTCGCTGACAAATAATTGTTCAGCGATTTGTTGATTGGACGCCCCCATGGAAAGAAAGGTAATTATTTGTTGCTCTCGTTTGGTCAGAATAGCGGAAACATTCTTATTTATAGGTTTGCAATGTCGACGAAGGTAAGTAATGTACTGCTGAGAAAACTTACGGCTGAACCACATATCTCCTTGAAGCACCTTACCAATACCAACTTGCAACGTTTTTATATCATCAGAGGTATAGAAAATACCGGCCAAAGTACGCCAAGCAAAGAGATCTTCTGTCGATATGGATTGCTCACAATTAATTAAGATTTCAAGCGTGTCTTTCTGCTTGGCCGCTTTAAACTCCGCATAACGGCGAAAAATTTCATCCGTGATCACGCTGCAATCAACAATAATGGCTGATGCAAGAGATTCATGTAACACTCCGTGAATCAGATTATCTGGCGTGATTAGAGCAACACTAATACCGAGTTTGGTCTCCAATACATCTTTCAACAGAGATGACTGTAGACTTCCCTCCGTGATTAAAATAACGTTTCTTTTTTTTTGCTGCTCCATCCTGATCGCATTCCCTTGGTCGTTTTTATTGAAATACGCAATAGATTTAGATAGAGCGGTAGTATTGTCAAGTATGAAAATCACTAGTACTAATTAATAACTCATTGAAGTGTCAATAATTTTTAAGTGGCAAGTATATGAGAGGTATTAGCATTTTTCAGACATTAAAAAAGGGAGTATAAACTCCCTTTTTGTGTTTGAGCAGGTGATTTAATCACGCACGTTAGAGGCAAAACACCACCTAACTTAGTGGATTGGAACTGCGTTTTTTTGGTTAAACTTACCAAAGTGTTGTTCTAACACTTCTGGCGTCAGCTTACCTTCCGCTTCCAGCTTTTTCAGCTCAGCGACGATCGCTTTTTGCTCTTCTAGCGACGGCAGTTTTACTTCTGGCTCCTGAGCGGTTTCTTGAGAAATTTGCTCTAGTTCTTTTTCGAAGTCATTCATAGTACTTACCTAAAATTAATGATTGAACTTTTAAACTTCGCCTATTCTATCCAACTCTATAACTTGAAGCTACCAACCATCTTGTCCAAACGAGAAGAGAGCGCTTGAAGATCGCGACTTGCATCCGCCAACTCTTCTGCTGTCGCGGTTGTCATTTCATTTATCGCGTTGATTTCTTCGATATTTTGATTAATGGTATGCACCACCGTGGATTGCTCTTCCGTCGCCGTTGCAACCTGTGTATTACGATCAGAGATGTCGGTGATTCGTTCAGAAATACTGATTAATACCTCGACTGCTTCATCGGTAGAAGTAACCCCTTCTATGGTGACCGCTTTGCCCGCTTCCATAGCACTTACCGCGTCTTGTGCGTCACTTTGAAGCTGATTGATCATGCGCTGAATCTCTTCTGTAGAATCAGCCGTGCGTGAAGCTAGGTTTCTTACCTCATCAGCAACAACCGCAAAACCACGTCCCTGCTCACCAGCACGAGCAGCCTCAATTGCAGCGTTTAGCGCAAGTAAATTCGTTTGCTCAGAGATGTCACGAATTACACCCAGAATCGAGCCAATATCTTTGGTTGTCGATGCCAACTGCGTAACAACAATATTGGTTGTTTCAACATCATCGGCTAGGCGGCTGATCACCTCTTTTGCTTTCATCACAACTTCTCGACCAGTTTGAGTGTTATCTGAAGCCTGATTTGCCGTATCAGCAGCGGTAGCAGCGTTCGATGCAATTTCACTGATGGTCGCACCCATTTGGTTGATAGCTGCAACTACTTGAATGGTTTGATCACGCTGCTCTTGGCTGTTGTCGTGTGTGGATGTTGCTTTCGTTGACACACTTTCTGCCGCTTGACTTAATGAGCCACTGGTTAAAGCAACCTCTTTCATCGTGGCATGAATCTTCTCAATAAATCCATTAAAGCCTTTTGAAAGCTGAGCAATTTCATCATTACCCTTAATTTCAATACGCTGCGCCAAATCGCCTTCACCTTGCCCAAGGTCGGTAAAACGATCGGCAATCAGTCGGATTGGTTTCGTAATGCTGTTTGCTAACCATACGCCCATGAGGATGAATACAACGGCAACAATGATGGTCGTAAACAGCATTTTTTTAGCTGTCGCATTCAGGTCAGCGAATACTTCATCAACGGGAACCACGCCAATAACAAACCAGTTCATTGAAGGAACATACAAACTAGAAATAAAAGTATCCTGCCCTTCAAACTCCACATTAATTAGGTTGAAGCTATTTTTGTTCAACAGCGCACTTGCGTCACTACCAAATAGTTTAGTGATAGAAGTTTGGTTCTTACCTCGTTGACGGTGTATTTGAATCTGGCCTTGTTCATTAGTGAGGAACACGTAACCCGTATCTTCAATTTTAAACCCGTTGAGCAAAGTAATCATGTCTCCCATAGATTTAGAGAGACCTGACATTGATGTACCATTAAGATCTTGGAAATTGGCAAACATTTTCACTTCGCCATTTGCCTCTTGGAACACACTCACGGACGTTTCTTGACCAGACGACGTAAATCCAAAGAACCAAGCATCTTGCGTTCGGTTAAGTTGACGTAAGAATCCGTTTTGGTTCCAGTAATATGCCGTTTGACGATTCGCTACCGACGCATCATTAAGACCATACTGTGATTTAACATTATTGAGCTGCTGAACCAACTGAACTTCTACTGACGGATCACGGTCTGTATTAGATAGGGCTTCAACAATAAATTCGTTTGTAGCCAGCTGTTTTGCCGCTTGTTGCATTTCGACAACTTCGCGGTCAATTTCGGTATTGATTTGCTGCAACATCGCAGGTAGCTCGATGTCAATAAGACGATGGCTCAATACATCTCTCGCATGACGCTGAGCCATAACACCAACAATCATTGTTGATGCTAGAACAGCAAACGTAATGCCAAGTACAACCTTCTGTTTGATGCTCAAGGAATGAAGTTTCAACATATTCGGACCTTTTAAAAGAATCACTTGTTATTGGCCCCACAAGGGGAATCAGGTGCATATCTCATGACACGCACACCACGGAATCTTTATCGGCTCATATGTACAAAACTAGAGGCATTTCTCATTATATTATGAAAAATAAATGTAACACACTGTCAAATAAGCACTTTCAGAGATAGCACGTACTTGCAATTCTCTGTAGCGTCCCAATATTGAAAAGATAAATTGCAATAGAGCATTGGAACTTTTTTCACATGGAAAATGACCAATACTCAACACGAAAATCACATGGATACCGAGAGTCCAAAGCATGCATAAATCTAACTTCGAAACTCTTCAGCAATACTTAGAGTCGCAGATCATCGGACAGCAAGATCTGGTAAAGCAACTGCTTGTTGCGCTTCTTGCGGATGGGCATATTTTAGTTGAAGGCCCTCCTGGGTTAGCAAAAACCCGTGCAGTAAAATCACTCTCAGACTGTGTTGAAGGCGACTTCCACCGCATTCAGTTCACCCCTGACTTGCTGCCAGCCGATTTAACCGGCACCGATATCTTCCGTCCCGAAACCGGAGAATTCACTTTCCAGTCAGGTCCTATCTTCAACTCGCTTATTCTTGCGGATGAGATAAACCGTGCACCGGCCAAAGTACAAGCGGCAATGCTTGAAGCAATGGCAGAGAAACAAGTCACAGCAGGTCGTCATACCTACCCGCTGCCAGAGTTGTTTTTGGTTATGGCAACTCAAAACCCGATAGAGCAAGAAGGGACCTACCCCCTTCCTGAAGCGCAGCTAGACCGCTTTTTATTGCATTTAGAAGTGGAATACCCAGATGCGGAGCATGAGCTATCTATCTTGCGTATTAACCGCGGAGAAGCAAAAGGCGAAGCAAAGGTTGAACGCCCAATGTTAAGCCAACAAGATATATTCACCGCACGTAAAGAAGTGTTGGATATTCATATGGCGGAAACGATAGAGCAGTACATCGTCCGTTTAGTTATGGCGACACGTCAAGCCAACAAATATGACACTGAGTTGGACAAGTGGTTGTCAATGGGTGTGAGTCCGCGTGCTACCATCGCTCTTGATCGCTGTGCACGTGCGCACGCTTGGCTTGCTGGTCGTGATTTTGTCTCTCCGGAAGATGTTCAAACCATGGCTTATCCGGTACTGCGCCACCGTTTATTATTGAGTTACCACGCTCAAGCTGAAGGCATTACGGCAAACCAGGTCATCGATAAACTGCTAAACCTTGTTGGCAGTGCATAAACGAGTGAGTGATATGTCCGCTACACATTCATTACCACCTCATGCGAATGGGGTGACATTAACCCTTGAAGAGCTGCTCCAATATCGCACTCAATCTGTACGTTGGTTACCACCAGCACAGAGTCTCTGGTCGCAGATGAGTGGTAACCATACCAGTCGCCAAAAAGGGCGAGGTATGGATTTTATGGAGGTGCGCCAATATCAACCTGGCGACGATATTCGCAGCATTGATTGGCGAGTCACCGCTAGGACCGGTAAAGCACATACGAAGTTGTTTGCAGAAGATAAAGAGCAAGCGGTCATTCTTTATCTTGATCTAAGTTCTAGTCTACATTTTGGATCTAAGTATGTACTCAAATCCGTTCAATTGGCCCACTTTGCCAGTGTTCTAATTTGGCTAACTCTAGCTAAAAAAAATCGCATCGGCGCAGTGATTGATGACGGACATCAATGTCTTGAATTTCGCCCCTCTTCTTTACAAAGACAAGGGCTGCGGATTCTTAACGCCATAGTCGACATACATAATGCGCAAGTAACTCGTACTGCAAGCAACGACACTCGTACACTGCCGTATGCACAAGTATTGGAGACACTTCATACGCTCACCCCAAAAGGTAGCGAATTGATTATGCTCAGTGATTTTGCCCACGTAATACCAACGGAACTGGCACAACTACGTCGACTCAAACAACACAATAGCGTAAGGGCTGTTCAATTTTATGATCCGTTAGAAAGAGGCGAAACAGACTTTAGAGGTCAAGTGAAAGCTTCGGATGGGCTGCATAGTCAATGGTTTAACTTTGGCTCTAAAGGACAACGAAGAGAACTCGAAAGCCACTTTACCCAACATCAAGAAACCATTAAGCAGCAGTGCCATTCGATAGCAATTCCATTTAACACGCTATCAAGTGGCTGGCCCTTAATTTCACAATTAAGCTAACAAACTGACAAGCAGTATTTATTAAGCAGTAATAATAATGACAACAAACAACCAAAGCCTAGACCTTGAACCTTTGATTTTGCCAAACGCACCGGATTGGTTTCCGCTCGCTTGGGGATGGTGGGTGGTGCTTGCAGCCACCTTGCTCTTCGTTTTCGGCATTTGTCTTTATGTGAGATGGCGTAAAAAACACTTACGCGCAAAAAAGACAGCATTAACACTTTTAACTCAACCTACCGCGCCTCATACCCCCTCTTCTGCTCTGGAAATATTGCGCCAGGCAGCATTGAGTTACTTTCCGCGTGAAGAGATCGCACCATTAACCGGAATCGCTTGGTATGAATTTCTCGATAGCCATACCAAAGAGAGTCGATTCGTAGACAAACAACATCAGTGGCAAGAAGCGTTGTATCAGAATTCCTCCCAAGGGCATCATCAAAGCTTGGTAGACGATTGTGTCTTTTGGATAACCTACGCTTTGCCACCAAAGAAAAAGGCAAATAACCGTGACTGAGCAAACACTCATAACCGATCTTGCCCAATGGCTAAACATTGAATTTGTCTGGTGGTGGGCACTGTTTTTGTTGCCCATCCCCTGGCTGGTATACAAGTTCCTGCCACAAGAATCTCAACAAGCCGAGATCAAATTGGCGTACTTACCAACCAATGAGAATCGCAGCAAGCCTAAGCAAGCGCTGCAAAAAGCGCTTTCAATCGCGATCTGGGGCTTTCTTGTCGTCGCTTGTGCACGTCCAGTTTGGTTTGGTGATCCCGTTGAATTCCAACCCAAATATCGGGACTTGATGTTAGTCGTCGATCTGTCCGGTTCGATGCAGCAGGAAGACATGGAACTCAACGGCGAATATATCGATCGCCTCACAGCAGTCAAACAAGTTCTATCTGATTTCGTAGCAAAGAGAAAAGGTGACCGTCTCGGAGTTGTTTTGTTTGGCGACCATGCTTATTTGCAAACACCACTCACTGCAGACCGCAAAAGCGTCATGCAACAGATTAATCAAACCGTCATCGGCTTGGTTGGTCAACGAACCGCCATTGGTGATGGTATTGGGTTAGGCACAAAAACCTTTGTAGACAGTGATGCTCCCCAACGAGTCATGATTTTGCTCAGTGACGGCAGCAATACTGCAGGGGTCCTCGAGCCGCTAGAAGCAGCGGAAATTGCGAAAAAATACAACGCCACTATTTACACCGTGGGCGTGGGCGCTGGTGAAATGATGGTGAAAGAGTTTTTCATGACTCGCAAAGTCAACACCGCAGCCGACTTAGATGAACAAACACTGACTAAAGTGGCAGAGGTGACAGGTGGACAATATTTTCGAGCGCGAGATACGGAAGAGCTCGAAAAGATTTATGACACCATCAACCAGCTAGAACCCGTATCTAGCGACACACAAACTTGGCGCCCACAGTCTGAATGGTTTCCATATCCATTAAGCGCTGCATTTGTATTATCGGTATTGTTATTCCTATTAAGGAGAAAACATGGCTGAGTTTATTTTCCTCAATCCTTATTGGCTTTTGGGGCTCATCGTGATCCCTATTGCACTCTTGCTTAATCACAAATTTAGAGCCCAAAAGTCCACACTGATTGCCCCTCACCTATCGCGGATGCTCGGACAAAACACGCAGTCTAAGCATTACTTCACTCTATGGGGTTTAGCTTGGGCAATAACTTGCATTTCATTAGCGGGGCCAAGCTGGCGGTCCAATGCTCGACCAAGCTTTGAGTTAAACCAAAACCGTATCTTGGTGCTTGATATGTCTCGCTCTATGTTTGCTACAGACATCAAACCCAATCGGCTAGCACAAACACGTTATAAGGCGCTCGATTTGCTGCCTAAATGGAAAGAGGGAGCCACTGGACTTATTGCTTACGCTGGCGATGCCTATAACTTAAGTCCACTGACAACTGATTCCAGCACGCTTGCGGGGATTATCGAAAATTTGTCACCAGAGCTGATGCCTTTTCAAGGAGCAAACCTGCCTGCCGCGATTGAACTTGCGATCAACCAGTTTTCTCAAGCCGGCACGCAACAAGGCGATATCATCGTGTTAGCGGATGATCTTGATACGTCAGAGCTGTCTCGCGCGTTAGATTTAGTCCAAGGTACAAAGTTTCGCATTTCTGTTCTTGCCGTCGGGACTCCTAACGGTGCGCCTATCGCGCTGCCCGATGGCTCTCTGCTAAAAACGGCACAAGGCACAACCGTCGTAGCGAAAACAAACCTGAAAAACCTACAGACGCTAGCGAATAAAACTGGCGGTCTATTTATTCCTATTCAGCACACCAACCGTGATGTTGAAAATATCGCGGCCTTTACTAATAACATTGGTAGCCAGCTTTCTGCGACCCAAAGCGAAGAAGTTAAAACTGATTCTCGTCTCAACAGTGGCTTTTGGTTACTGCCGTTGTTACTTCTTCCTGCGGCTTTACTGTTTCGACGCGGCCTGATTTGGATGGTAGTTGCGACTGTAGTCCCAGTAACGTGGGCACCGCATGCAGAAGCTAATCCGTTCTTAAATGCCGACCAACAAGGAGCGGAACTCTACAAGCAAGGTGAGTATGAACAGGCGCAAAACCTATTTACAAACCCAAGCTGGAAAGGAGCCGCCAGTTATCAAAAAGGTGACTACGAAGCCGCTATCGAAGCATTTTCTCATGATGCCTCCCTTAACGGCCGCTATAACCTCGCCAACTCGCTCGCTCAAAATGGTCAATTAGAAGATGCGGCTGATTTGTATAAAAAGCTGCTAGAGGAAAAGCCTAACTTTGAAGCCGCGAAGAAAAACCTATCGGTTGTAGAAGAAAAGCTAAAACAG